>NZ_JBFTKQ010000011.1:0-186953 GCF_056396025.1 Allobosea sp. 05T438 | reverse complement strand
GTGCGGAAGGTGGCTCAATCCTTCCGCGCCGCATCCTGGCTCAATGGAAGCGGCCCGATACCCCGCGCCTCGCGGCGCTCCGCTGCCCCTCCTTGCGAACGCCCGCGTGAAAACGCGGGCGGGCGAAGGCATGCGCGTCAATGCGGGCCGGACAAGGCTCCGGAGCCTCCTGTTCGAAGATGCTCGGCCAAGCCCTGGCATGACGCGAGAGACGGGGCGATCAGGAACGGGGAGCAGGATCATGACGTGGGAATCCTCGCAGACGCCCGAGCAGGCGCAGTGGGAAGCCGACTACAAGCGGCAGCGCGCCCGCCAGCACCGCATGATCGTCGATGCGCTCAAGGTCTGGTCCTTCTGCCAGCACAAGCCCTGTCGCCGCGGCGGCACCTGCCACAACCCCGATCCGCGACTTCTTCGCCGCGATGCCCGAGACCGACAAGCAATATCTCCGTCTCGCGATGACGGCGCGCAGCGCCGGGCTCGGCCCCGAGGAGGCCGACCGCGAGGCGCGGCGGCGTCTCGACGCGGACGAGCAGGCGAGAACGAAAACCCCGCAGCCGGCGCCTCCGCCCGCATCCACGCCGCCGGCGGCCGTCAAGGCGAAGCGCGCCGCGCGGCCGCGGCCGCCTTGCGACGAGGCCGCGCATGCCGCGCAGGTGCGGCAGGCGCGGGATGCCGAGCGCGACGGCGCGTTTCTGTCGCGGCCGGGGCGGGCGCTCAGCCCGGCTCGCCGGCGATGACGCCCTTGCGCAGCAGGAAGCAGCCATAGGGGCGGGGATCGCCGACCTGCACCACCGCGAAGGCGCGCCGCGCCGCCTCGTAGAAGGCGAAGCGCTCGATGCCCGCCAGCGGTTCGGAGCGGCCGAGCGCCGCGTCGATCTCGGCCTGCACGGCGCGCTGCACCTCGGGAAGCGCCGCCGCATCCCCCACCACCTCCATGCGCCGGAGCGGCTCCGGCTCGAAATCGTCGATCGGCAGCACGAAGAGGACGGCGCGCGCGGCGCGCGGCATCGTCAGGCCGGGCAGGCGGATCAGCCTGCCGCTCGTGGTGGCGCTGGCGATGGTTTCGGCCGGGTGGTTGGCGTCGACCAGAGCGAGGTCGTCGCCATGGCCCATCGCGGCGAGCACCCAGAGCAGGTCGGCGGAGAGGACGGGGTCGAGGTTCTTCAGCATGGGCGGCGGCCCCTGTTCGTCAGATAGATGCGGGCGGCGTTGCCGCCGAAGATCGCGGCGCGCTCCGGTTCGGAGAGCGTGGCGGTGAGCCGCTCGGCGGCGGCGTGCCATTGTCCATAGGAGGCGGCGAGGGTCGCGACCGGCCAGTCGCTGCCCCAGAGCAGGCGCTCCGGGCCGAAGCAGGCGAGGAGATGCGCGACGGCCGGTGCCAGCGCCGCGTCGGTCCAGCCCGGCCCGGCTTCGGTGACGAGGCCGGAGAGCTTGCAGGCGGTGTTCGGCCGGGCCGCCAGCGCGGCGATGCCGCCGCGCCATTCGGAGAGGTCGGCGCCGGCGAGATCCGGCTTGGCGCCGTGGTCGATGACGACGGGCAGTTCCGTCTCGCGCTCCAGCAGGGTGAGGAGGGCCGGGAGCTGCGGCGGCTTGACCAGCGCGTCGAAGACGAGGCCGTGCGGCTTCAGCGCCGCGAAGGCGGGGGCGAGCTCGGGCCGGGCGAGCCAGTGCGGATCGGAAATGTCCTGCACCATCGGGCGCAGGCCCACCAGCAGCGGGTCCGCCGCCAGCGCGGCGATGCGGGCGGGGGCATCCGGCGCCTCGAAATCCGCCCAGCCGACCACCCCGGCGACGAAGGGGGTGGCGGCGGCGAGGTCKAGCAGGAAGCGCGTCTCGGCTTCGGTCGGTGCGGCCTGGACCAGGATGGTGGAGGCGATGTCGTGTTCGGCAAGATGCGGAGCAAGGTCGGCGGGCTCGAAATCGCGGTAGATGGCGCCCAGCGCAGGCGTCAGCCAGCCGTAATCCCCACGGGAGAGCCGCCAGAAATGCTGATGGGAATCGATGCGGGGCGGGCTCGTCACGGGGCGGCTCTCGCGGATTCAAGCGGATGCACGGGGCGGTATGACGACACTATGTGCACGCCAACATGTTAGCTTGCAACCGGTCTGAAAGAAGATTAGCGTCCTGCCCGATCGCGGAAGATCGAGGCGATATCCGCCTCATGCTCCGCGCGACATCAAAGGCCCGAAACGGGCCGCATTCAAGTCCTGGGGAGGACGCCGATGACCGACAGCATTCTCAAGCCGACCCGTCGTGTTCTGCTGGGTGGCGCGGCCGCCGCACTCGCCTCGCCGCTGGTGCTGCGGAAGGCGCAGGCGCAGGGAGCGTTCGACTGGAAGAAGTTCTCCGGCCAGTCGATCGACGTGCTGCTGGTCAAGAACCCGCGCTCCGACCTGATGCAGCAGGCGGAGAAGGAGTTCACCGAGCTCACCGGCATCAAGGTCTCGTCCGAGCAGGTGCCGGAGCAGCAGCAGCGCCAGAAGGCGGTGATCGAGTTCGCCTCGGGCAAGCCGAGCTTCGACGTCAGCGGCATCTCGCTCCATGTCCAGAAGCGCATGGCGGCCAAGGGCAAGTGGTTCGAGAACCTCGATCCCTACATCAAGAACGCCGCGCTGACCGCTCCGGATTTCGACTTCGCCGATTTCGGGGCCGGCCCGGTCGCCTATGCGCGGCAGGCCGACGGGGCGCTCGATACGATCCCGTTCTTCGTCGATTACTGGATGGTCTACTACAACAGGGAGCTCTTCGACGCGAAGGGCGTGGCCTATCCGAAGACGATGGAGGAGATGTTCACCGTCGCCCAGAAGCTGCACGATCCCGCCAAGGGCATCGCCGGCTTCGTCTCGCGCGGCCTGAAGAACGCCAACGTCCCGGTCTGGACCTCGCTGATGCTCGGGCAGGGCATGGAGACGACCTCGCCGGAGGGCAAGCTGCTCACCGATACGCCGGAAGCGATCTGGGCGGCCGATCTCTATCGCAAGCTCAACAAGGAGACCGGCCCGGCCGGGCAGGTCGGCTTCAACTGGAACGAGTGCCAGACCACCTTCATGCAGGGCCGTGCCGCGATGTGGCTCGACGGCATCGGCTTTGCCACGCCGCTGGAGGACCCGTCGAAGTCGCGCATCGTCGGCAAGGTCGGCTATGGCGTGACGCCGCCTGGACCGAAGGCGCATCACGCCGGCATGTTCGCCGACGGCATGGGCATCTCGCGCGGCTCCTCGAAGAAGGAGGCAGCCTGGCTCTACCTCCAGTTCATGACCAACAAGAAGAACCAGATCGCGATGCTCAAGGCCGGCGCCGGCGCGCCCGGCCGTTCCTCGGCCTATCTCGACACCGAGACGATCCAGCAGTCGAAGTTCGGCAAGCAGTATTTCGAGTGCCTGCTCGCTTCGGCCAAGATCGCGCGGGCCGGCTTGCCGCAGATCGTCCCGGTGACCGAGTTCCGCGACGTCTTCGGCGTGGCGCTGACCAATGCGATCGGCGGGGCGGATGTCGCGGCCGAACTCAAGAAGGCGACCGAGACTTTCGCTCCGGTGCTCGCCAAGAGCGAGCAGGGGTGAGGGAACGCGCGACGCGGGAGGCGTCATGGTCGGGCTTGTCCCGACCATCCACGTCTTCCTGGATCGCGTACCGTGTTCAAGACGTGGATGCTCGCCACAAGGGCGAGCATGACGATGGGTTCCCAACGAAGCAGAACGCATGACCAGCACGTCCCTGCCAGCCGACCTCGCCAGCGCGACGCCTCCGGGCGCCGCTGCGGCCTCTGCGGATTTCACGCCGCGCTATTGGCTGTTCTCGCTGCCGGCGGTGCTGGTGATCGCTGCCGTGATCGTCTTCCCCTGGCTGTTCACGCTCTACATGTCCGGCCAGGACTGGAAGATCGGCGGCGGCGTGGAGTTCGTCGGCCTCGGCAATTTCGCCGAGCTGATGAAGGACCAGCGCTTCATCGAGTCGATGGGGCATACGCTGTATTTCACCGTGCTGGCCGTGGTCCTGCCGATCGTGTTCGGCACGGCGGCGGCGCTGGTCTTCCACCGCGAGTTCCCGATGCGGGGCCTGCTGCGCACGATCTTCGTCATGCCGATGATGGCGACGCCGGTCGCGGTCGCGCTGGTCTGGACGATGATGTTCCATCCGCAGCTCGGCGTGCTGAACTACCTGCTCTCGCTCGTCGGCATCGGGCCGTCGGGCTGGGTCTACGAGCCGTCGACGGTGATCCCGACGCTGGTCATGGTCGAGGTCTGGCACTGGACGCCGCTTGTCATGCTGATCGTGCTTGGCGGATTGGCTGGGCTACCGCGCGAGCCCTATGAATCCGCGCTGATCGACGGCGCCAATGACTGGCACATGTTCCGGCACATCACGCTGCCGCTGGTCTGGCCCTTCATCATGGTGGCGATCGTGATCCGCACCATCGATGCGCTGAAGGCCTTCGACACGATCTTCGTGATCACGCAGGGCGGGCCGGGCACGGCGTCGGAGACGCTGAACATCTTCCTCTATCTGCAGGCTTTCCAGTTCTACAAGATCGGCTACGCCTCGGCCGTCGTGGTGATCTTCTTCGTCATCATCATCATGCTCTCGCTGCTGCTGCTCTATGCGCGGCAGAAGTCGAAGTGGAACGCGTGATGGGCCTGCTCCCGATCCAGAACGCGCGGTCGTCCCGGGCGACCGCAGGGAGACCCGGGATCCATGCCGGAACGCTGGTCCTTCGAGGCTCAGGCATGGATCCCGGGTCTTCGCTTCGCCGCGCCCGGGATGACGGCGAGGGTGTCGTCGGCGGGGGGAGGAATCGCCCATGAACCGCTTCGCCAAAAAACTCGGCTTCTGGGCCTCGGTGTTCGTGCTGGTCTCGCCGGCTGTGCTGGTCTTCCTCTGGATGATCTCGCTGTCGCTCAAGAACGAGCTCGACAACACCGCCTTCCCGCCGATCTTCATCCCCAATCCGCCGACGCTGAAGAACTATGTCGACGTCTTCGCCCAGAACAATTTCGGGCTTTACCTCTGGAACTCGATTCTGGTCACGGGTGGGGCGGTTGTGCTCGGGCTCCTCGTCGGCGTGCCGGCCGGCTACGGCATCGCGCGCGGCAAGGCGCATAAATTCGCGGTGCTGATCCTGGTCGCGCGGATGACGCCGGCCCTGTCCTACCTGATCCCGCTCTTCCTGCTGTTCCAGATCACGGGATTGGTGGGCTCGATCACGGCGCTGGTCATTACCCATCTCGTAATCACCATCCCGATCATCGTCTGGATCATGATCGGGTATTTCGAGAACGTGCCGATGGAGCTGGAGGATGCCTCGCGCATCGACGGCGCCACGAGCTGGCAGGCCTTCCGCCATGTCGCGCTGCCGCTGGCCAAGCCCGGCATCGTGGTCGGCGGCATCCTCGCCTTCATCTTCTCCTGGAACAACTTCATCTTCTCGGTGGTGCTCGGCGGCAAGGGGAGCCGGACGCTGCCATCGGCCGTCTACAACTCGCTGACCTTCGAGCAGATCTCCTGGGGGCCGCTGGCGGCAGCGGCGCTGCTGGTCACGCTGCCGGTGCTGATGGTCACCGTGATCGCGCAGCGCCAGATCGTCGCCGGACTCTCGGCCGGGGGCCTCAAGGACGGTTAGCTTCGAGGATCGCTTGTGGGCGGTTCTGTCTTCATACTAACATGTCAGTCACCATTCAGATCTGAAAGTCCCTCACATGGCCACCGACAAGAACCGCTTCGGCCTCTCCTGCGCAATCACGACCCCGATGCGGGAGGGCGGCGCCGTCGACCTGCCGCGCCTCGTCCATCATGCCCGCCATGTCCTGGCTCGTGGCTGCGACTCCGTCACGCTGTTCGGCACGACGGGCGAGGGTGCGGCGCTCGGGCTGCCGGCGCGGACGGCGATGATGGGAGCGCTGATCGGGGCGGGGATCGATCCTGCCAAGCAGATTTATGCCGGCATCGCGGCGGCCTCGCTGCATGAGGCGGTGGAGCAGGCGCAGCTGGCGCTCGATGCCGGGGCGAAGGGCTTGCTCGTCGCGCCGCCCTTCTACTTCAAGGGCGTCAGCGACGACGGGCTTTATGCCTGGTTCTCGCAGTTCTTCGAGAAGCTCGGCCCCTCCGCGCGCAACGTCGTGCTCTATCACATCCCGTCGGTGACCGCGGTGGATATCAGCGTCGGGCTGGTGCAGCGGCTGAAGACTGCGTTCCCCGGACTCGTCATCGGCGTCAAGGATTCGTCCGGCAGCTATGCCAACACCGAGGCGCTGCTCAAGGCGCATGGCGAACTCGCCATTCTCGTCGGCGACGAACGCCAGCTCGCCAAGGCGGTGCGCAACGGCGCTCAGGGTACGATCTGCGGCGTCGCCAATCTGGTGCCGGAGCTGCTGCGGCCGATGGTCTACGAGGGCAAGGACAGCCCGGTGGTGAATGCGCTGGTCGACGAGATCTGCTCGCATCCGGTGCTGGCGGCGGTGAAGGCGCTGGTCGGCCATATCCATGGCGATCCCGGCTATGGCGCGATGCGCCCGCCGCTGGAAGCGCTGGACGAGGCGACCCGCAAGCGGCTCTTTGCAGCCTTCGATTCGATCACCCAGGCCAAGGCCGCCTGAGAAGGACGCCGGAAGGAGGGACCGTGAGCCAACCGGAGCAGGAACCGCGCGAGGGCGAACCGCTGAAGCTGAGGGAGCGCGCCTATGCCTCCTTCACCGAGCGATTGCTGGCGCGCGAGATCAAGCCCGGCCAGTTCGTGACCCAGCGCGAGCTCGTGGCGATGACCGGCTTTCCGCTCGGCGCGATCCGCGAGCTGATCCCGCGGCTGGAGGCGGAGGGACTGATCAAGACCGTGCCGCAGCGCGGCATGCAGGTCGCCCATGTCGACCTCAACCTGATCCGCAACGCCTTCCAGTTCCGGCTTTTCCTCGAGAAGGAGGCGGCGGCGCTCTACGCCCGGAACGCCACTGACGCCGAGATCGCCGAGCAGCGCGCGCGGCACGAGGCGATCGTGGCCCGGGCGGAGGCCGGCGGCGACGAGCGGCTGATCGAGGACGCGGAGGAGGTCGACCGGCTGATGCATGAGGCGATCATCGATCACCTCGACAACGAGATCGTCAGCCAGGCCTTCCGCGTCACCTGGCTCAAGATCCGGCTGATCCGGCAATACGAGACGCGCATCCACAACAGCATCATCGTGCCGGTGATGCAGGATCATCTCGCCATCATCGCGGCGATCGAGACGCGCGATCCCAATCGCGCGGCCGAGGCGATGGCGGCTCATATCGGCAACGCCCGCACGCGGGCGATGCAATACTGACGACAGCAGCACGACGAGCCGGAGAACCGGCCGCGATCAGGGAGGAGCCGTCACCGACATCCACAGCCCTTATCCTGAGGAGCCGCGAAGCGGCGTCTCGAAGGATGATCCAGGAGGCTCCGGAACCATCTGGAGCATCCTTCGAGACGCAGCCCTCGGCTGCTCCTCAGGATGAGGGTTGTGGTGGCCGATGCGGCCCGAAACAGGGAGGGAACGACAATGGTGAAACTGACGAAGCGCAGCTTCCTGCAGGGTTCGGCCGCTGCAGGCGCAACGGTCTTCGCGCCCGGCATCCTGCGGGCGCAGCAATTGGTGTTGCGCTGGGCCGACGGCCAGCCGGCGACCCACCCCTCGCCGCAGAGCGCGGTGAAGGCCGGCGCCGAGATCAAGGAAAAGACCGGCGGGCGCGTCGAGATCCAGTCCTTTCCCAACGGGCAGCTCGGCTCCTCGCGCGACATGGTCGAATCCGTCGCGAGCGGCGCCCTGACGATGGTGACCGAGGGCGCCGCGCAGCTCGGCCAGTTCGTGCCGCAGCTCTCGATCATCGAGGCGCCCTATATCTGGAAAGATGCGGCGCACATGACGCGCGCGCTGAAGTCGCCGCTGATCGACGAGCTCAACAAGGCGCTGGTCGAGAAGCGCGGCATGCGGATGATCGGCGTCAACTATTACGGCGTGCGCCATCTCACCAGCGGCAAGAAGCCGATCAACTCGGTCGAGGACATGAAGGGCTTCAAGCTGCGCGTGCCGGAGGTCGACACCTTCCGCGCCATGGCGGAAGCCTGGGGTGCACGGCCGACGCCGCTCAACTTCTCGGAGCTCTATCTCGCGCTCTCGCAAGGGGCGGTCGACGGGCAGGAGAACCCCCTGCCGACCATCGCCTCGGCCAAGCTGGCGGAGGTCCAGAAATACCTCGTGCTGACCGCGCATATCATCACCCCGCGGCTCGTGATCGTGAACGAGGCGGCCTGGCAGAAGATCCCGCAGGCCGACCGCGATATCGTCGTGGCCGCCGTCGACAAGGCCGCGACCTGGCAGGACAACGAGATCCTGGAGCAGGAGAAGAGCCTGGCCGACAGCATGGCCAAGGGGGGCATGACGGTGACGAAGCCCGACAACGAGGCCTTCCGCAAGCCGGTGCTGGCGAGCGTGCCGGCGAAGTTCGAGAGCAAATGGGGCAAGGGGCTCTGGGACCGCATCCAGGCGCTGTGAAGGCGTTACCCGGAACCACGCGAGTCATCCCGGACAAGCGGCTTTAGCCGCGCAGATCCGGGATCCATGCCGGAACTTCCACCGGAAATGCTCAGGCATGGATCCCGGGTCTCCGCTTCGCTGCGCCCGGGATGACGCGCGTTTGATCTCCACTGTCGCAAAGGCATCCGCATGACGCGCTGGTCCAGGCTTTTCGACCGCCTGATGGAGGTGATCGCGGCGATCCTCATCGTGGCGCTGCTCGTCGTCGTCACGCTCGGCATCGTCACGCGCGCGCTCGGCGAGCCGCTGATCTGGACCGACGAGGTCTCGCGCTTCCTGATGCTGTGGGTCGCGGTGACAGGGTGGATTCTGGCGAGCCGGCGGCGCGCCCATATTCGCATCCGCTTCTTCCACGACATGCTGCCCGCGCGCAGCTGGCGCTCGGCCGAGGCGATCATGCAGCTCGCGATGATCGTCTTCGGCGGGCTGACCGTCTGGTACAGCGTGCATCTCGTCGAGGCCAACCACGATCTCGAAGCGACGACCGTGCCGCTCTCGATGGGGCTGCTCTACGCGCCGATGGTGCTGGCCGGGATCGTGACGGCGCTGCAGGGGCTCAGCGAATTCGTCGGCAACCTGCGCAATTGGCGGAACTCGCCCCATCCGCCGGTCGCGGTGACGCTGCAGGAGCCGGCGGAATGAGCGCGCTGATCTTCAAGATCTCGGCCGTCTGGCTGCTCTCGATCCTGGCCGGCTTCCCGCTCTTCGCCTCGATGGGGCTGGCCGCCTTCGCCTTCGTGCTGATCGGCGACTTCTCGGCCTCGATCGTGCCGCAGAAGATGGCGCAGGCGATGAACTCCTTCCCGATCGTCGCGGCGCCGCTCTTCATCCTGATGGGCAACATCCTCGCGGCGGCGCGCATCACCGACCGCATCGTCGAATTCGCGACGGCGGTGATCGGCTGGCTGCGCGGCGGCTATGCCCATGCCTCGATCATGACCAGCATGATCTTCGCCGGCATGGTCGGCTCGGCGGTGGCCGATGCCGCGGGCTCCGGCGCCATCGAGATCCGGGCGATGCGCAAGGCCGGCTATCGGCCGGAGACGGCGGCGGCGATCACCGCTGCCGCGGCGACGATCGGGCCGATCATCCCGCCTTCGCTGCCGATGGTGATCTACGGCGTGACGGCGGACGTCTCGATCGGACGGCTCTTCATCGGCGGTGTCATTCCCGGCGTGCTGATGGGGCTGTCGCTGATGGTCATGGTCGCAATGATCGCCAAGCGCCAAGGCTTCCGGAAGGAGAAGTTCAAGGGCTTTCGCGAGATCGGCCGGACCTTCTTCAGTGGCTTCTTCGCGCTGATGACCCCGCCGCTGATCCTGGGCGGCATGTTCTCCGGCATCTTCACGCCGACGGAGGCCGCGGCCGTCGCCTGCCTCTACGCCCTCTTCCTCGGCTTCTTCGTCTACCGCACGCTGGAGGTGAAGCAGCTCTGGCCGATCCTGATCGACACGGTCGAGACCATGGGGCTCGTCGCCGTGCTGGTGATGGCGGCGGGTGCGCTCGGCTGGTGCATGTCGATCTCGCGCGTGCCGCAGACGCTGACGCCGCTGATCGTCGAGACGATCCAGAACCCGCTCGTCTTCCTGCTCGTCTGCAATCTCATCCTGCTCGTCGTCGGCTGCTTCATGGAGGCGCTGGCCGCGATGCTGATCCTGATCCCGATCCTGGTGCCGGCTGCGAACAGCTTCGGCATCGATCCGGTGCAGTTCGGCATCATCATGATCCTGAACCTGATCCTTGGGACGATCCATCCGCCGATCGGCGTGGTGCTCTTCGTGGTGACGCGCATCGCCAATGTCTCGTTCGAGACGATGTCGAAGGCGATCCTGCCCTGGCTCATACCGCTGCTGGTCGTGCTTGCCGCGATCACGCTCTGGCCGCCGCTGACGACCTGGCTGCCGAACCAGGTGATGGGGCCGTGAGGGCGCAACAGCCGGGAGCCTGATGACTTTGAGCGGAACCGCGTCGTCATCCCGGGCTTGACCCGGGATCCATGCCGGAGCGCTGCCGATCAGGGTTCAGGCATGGATCCCGGATCTCCGCTTCGCTCTGTCCGGGATGACTTCCGCGTTCCGCGGATCACGCCAGGCTTTACCGGCTCTCCGGCTCGCCGCCATGGTGGAGATAGCGGCCGACGGGGATGACGATCTCCTCGTCCAGCTTGCCGATCGCGGCCTCGTCCTTGTCCGCGTAGGGGATCGCCTTCAGCACATGGCGGATGGCGTTGAGCCTTGCGCGCAGCTTGTCGTTGCTGCGCACGACATGCCAGGGCGCGGCTTCGGTCGAGGTCCGGCCGAGCATCTCGTCGAAGGCGCGGGAATAGTCGTCGAAGCGCGGGATGGCCTCGAAGTCGATCGGCGAGAGCTTCCAGCGCTTGAGCGGATCGTGCCAGCGCGCGTGCAGACGGGTCATCTGCATCTCGCGGCCAATGGTCAGGAACAGCTTGATCAGGCGGATGCCGTCGCGCGCCAGCATGCCCTCGAAGACGGGGGCCTCGTGCAGAAAGCTCTCGGTTTCCTCGGGCTTGCAGAAGCCCATGACGTGCTCGACACCTGCCCGGTTGTACCAGGAGCGGTCGAAGAAGACGAGTTCGCCGGCCGTCGGCATCTCGCTGGCATAGCGCTGGAAATACCATTGGCCCTTCTCGGTGTCGGAGGGCTTCGGCAACGCGACAGTGCGAGCCTGGCGCGGATTGAGATGCTGGGTGAAGCGGCCGATCGTGCCGCCCTTGCCGGCGCCGTCGCGGCCTTCGAAGACGATGACGATGCGCTCGCCATGCTTGGAGGCCCAGCGCGTCAGCTTCTGCAACTCGATCTGGAGCAGCTCGAGCTCGCGATTGTAGCGCTTGCGCTTCATCCGCTTGCCATAGGGATAGTCGCCGCTGTGATAGGCGGCATCGATGATGGCTTCCGGCAGCGTGTCGGCCTCGATGTCGAAGCCCTTGAGCTTGGGGGACACGGGACGGGCCTTCGCCGGTTTGGCGCTCTCGCCCGCGGACAGCGCGATCGGCGCGTTGGCGTTCGAACCCGAGAATTTCTTTGCCATCGCTGCCTCCTCTTCGGGCAAAGCCTAGCCGGCTGACGTGCGGAAGGGAATTGACGCCTCTCCTTCTTCCGCCCAGGAAGGGCAGGCCGGCTGGTGCCGGCTCGTTCCGAGCGCTCCATGGCCGACATTGCCACTTCCTCTTCCGCGACGATGCAGACCATGATCGAGGCGCTCGGCGTCCCCGTCGTGCTGCTCGACGAACAGGGCATCGCCCAGGCGCTCAGCCCTGCTATGCGCGCGCTCGTTCCGGGGCTCGAGATCGGCAAATTCCTGGCGCTGGTGCTGCGCGACCCGGACCTCAACGATGCGATCGAGCAGGTCGCGCATGAGGGCGGGCGCGACACCGTCGAGCTCGTCGAACGGGTGCCGTTCGAGCGCGCCTTCCGCATCCACATCGCGGCGCTGGGCGGCGGACGGCGGCGGCCGACGCTGCTCACCTTCCAGGACCTCAGCGAGCAGCGGGTGATCGAGCGGATGCGCGTCGATTTCGTCGCCAATGCCAGCCATGAGCTGCGCACGCCGCTGGCCTCGCTGCTCGGCTTCGTCGAGACGCTGCAGGGGCCGGCGCGCAACGACGAGCGCGCGAGGGAGCGATTCCTTGGCATCATGCGCGAACAGGGGCTGCGCATGGCGCGTCTCGTCGACGATCTTCTCTCGCTCTCGCGTATCGAGCAGCGCGCTCACGTCGCGCCCGACACGCCGGTCGATCTCGCCGGCATCGCGCGCGAAATCGTCGACTCGCTCACATTGATGGCGCGCGAGCGCGAGGTCACACTGGCGCTCACCACGCCGCGCGAGCCGCTGCTGGTCCCCGGCGACCGCGACGAATTGCTGCGGCTGATGGAGAACCTCGTCGAGAACGCCATCAAATACGGCAAGCAGGGCGGCGAGGTGAAGATCACCGTCGAGGCCGGCGAGGATGAGGCCAGCTTCCACGTTCGCGACGATGGCCCGGGGATTGCGCCGGAGCATCTGCCGCGCCTGACCGAGCGCTTCTACCGTGTCGACACCGCCGCCAGCCGCGAGGCGGGCGGCACGGGCCTGGGGCTGGCTATCGTCAAGCACATCGTGCTGCGCCATCGCGGCAGGCTGACGATCGAAAGCAAGCCGGGGGAGGGGGCGACCTTCAAGGCGATCCTGCCGCGTTTCGAGGCCCAGCGCGCAGGCCGCTGAGCCGCCGCTTCAACGGCTTTGTGACAGTTTTCATGACGACGTGTCATCCGGCTGTCATATAGGGGGTGTTCTGACAGGGGAGCTGTCAACAGCGACCCAGAGAGGACATCTCAATGCGCAAGATTCTCGTTCTCGCGGCCGTGGCCGTCGGGATCGCCGGTTCCGCCCAGGCTGCCGACATCACCGGCGCCGGCGCGACCTTCCCCTTCCCGATCTATTCGAAATGGGCCGAGGCCTACAAGAAGGACACCGGCACGGGCCTGAACTACCAGTCGATCGGCTCGGGCGGCGGCATCCGCCAGATCAAGGCGAAGACCGTCGCCTTCGGCGCGACCGACGCTCCGCTCAAGGGCGAGGACCTCAGCAAGGACGGCCTGATCCAGTTCCCGACCGTGATGGGCGGCGTCGTTCCGGCCGTGAACATCGCCGGCGTCGAGCCGGGCAAGCTCAAGCTCTCGGGCGACATCATCGCGCAGATCTATCTGGGTGACATCAAGAAGTGGAACGACCCGAAGATCGTGGCGCTCAACGCCGGGCTCGCCCTGCCGGACGCCAACATCAACCCGGTCTACCGCTCTGACGGCTCGGGCACGACCTTCGTGTTCACCGACTACCTCTCCAAGGTCTCGGCCGACTGGAAGTCCAAGATCGGCGCCAACCAGTCGGTCCAGTGGCCGGTCGGCATCGGCGGCAAGGGCAACGAAGGCGTCTCCGCCTCGGTCAAGCAGGTCGCCAACTCGATCGGCTATGTCGAGTACGCCTATGCCAAGCAGAACAAGCTCGCCCACGCCCTGGTGAAGAACGCCGACGGCAACTTCCCGGCTCCTGAGGAGAAGGCCTTCCAGGCCGCCGCCGCCAACGCCAACTGGCAGGAGCAGCCGGGCTTCGGCATCTCGCTCAACAACCAGAAGGGCGCGGATGCCTGGCCGATCACCTCGGCGACCTTCATCCTGGTCCATGCCAAGCCGGAGAAGCCGGAAGAGGTGCAGGCCGCGCTGAAGTTCTTCGACTGGGCCTACAAGAGCGGCGACAAGCTGGCGAGCGAGCTCGATTACGTCGCCCTGCCGTCGACCGTGAAGGATCAGGTCCGCAACGCCTGGAAGGGCGTGACCGACACCGCCGGCAAGCCGATCTTCTGATCGCTGCCAGCGACAAGGTGAGGCGGGCCAGTCCCGCCTCACCGATACATGCAGCCCTCATCCTGAGGAGCCGCGGTATGCGGCGTCGCGAAGGATGATCCAGAGCGCACTGGAGCCTCCTTCGGGACGCTCCTGCGGAGCGCTCCTCAGGATGAGGGCTGAGGTTGATCGGAGTCGGGTGACCGGCTGCAGGCAACCTCTGCCACGACACCGGAGCCTCCGCGGATGACCGCAGCAACCGACATGACGAGCATCCCCGGCGCGAGGCCGGCCGCCCGCAGGACGCCGAAGGCGGGCTTCGACCTCTTCTTCCGCAATGCCAGCTTCGCGGCGGCGCTGCTCGTGCTGGTGCTGCTCGCCGGCATCATGATCTCGATGATCATCGGCGGCTGGCCGGCCTTCCGCGAGTTCGGCCTCGGTTTCATCACCTCCAGCGTCTGGGATACGCAGAACGAGCAGTACGGCGCCTGGCCGGCCATCGTCGGCACGCTCTCGACGGCGTTGATCGCGCTGGCGATCGGCGTGCCGCTTTCGCTCGGCATTGCGGTCTACCTGACCCAGCTGGCGCCGGGCTGGTTCAAGAAGCCGGTCGCCACGGCGATCGAGCTGCTCGCCGCCGTGCCCTCGATCATCTACGGCATGTGGGGCCTGTTCGTCTTCGTGCCGCTCTTCGCGGCCTATGTGCAGATCCCGCTCTCGAACATCGTCGAGGGCATGCCGGTCGTCGGCACCATCCTCTATTCACGCTCGCCCTCGGGCCTCGGCATCTTCACCGCCGGCCTGATCCTGGCCTTCATGATCGTGCCGTTCATCGCCTCGATCACCCGCGACATGCTGGAGCAGATCCCCTCCGTGCTCCGCGAAAGCGCCTACGGCATCGGGGCGACGACATGGGAGGTCGTGCGCCACGTGCTGGTGCCGCAGGCCGGCGTCTCGATCATCGGCGCGATCATGCTCGGCCTCGGCCGCGCGCTCGGCGAAACGATGGCCGTCACCTTCGTCGTCGGCAACGCCAACCGCCTGTCGGCCTCGATCCTCGATCCCGGCTCGACCATCGCCTCGCGCATCGCCAACGAATTCAACGAGGCGATGGGCCTGCAGCTCAACGCGCTGATCGCGCTGGGCTGCATCCTGTTCTTCGTCACCTTCGTCGTCCTCGTCATCGCGCGGCTGCTGGTCGCCCGCGTCAAGCGCTACTGAGGTCTTTCGTCCATGACCATGACGACCACGCCCCGCGAGCTGCCGCACACCCCCTGGGGGCGCGTGCGCCAGTCCCGCCGCACCGCCGACCGGCTGATGAAGATCATCGCGACCGGCTTCACTTTCTGCGCCATCTTCGTGCTGTTCTGGATCCTCGGCATGTTGCTGGTGAAGGGCATCGGCGGCCTCTCGCTCGCCACCTTCACCGCGGTCACTCCCGGCCCGGGCACGGAAGGCGGTGGCCTCGCCAACGCCATCGTCGGATCCTTCGTGCTGACCTTCCTCGGCATTGCCATCGCGACCCCGATCGGGGTTCTGGCGGGCACCTGGCTCGCCGAATACGGCAGGGGTTCCAAGCTCGCGCACCTGATCCGCTTCATCAACGACATCCTGCTCTCGGCGCCGTCGATCCTGATCGGCCTGTTCGTCTACGTCATCCTGGTCGAGCCCTTCCGCGGCTATTCCGGCTGGGCCGGCGGCGTCGCGCTCGGCATCATCGCGATCCCGGTCATCGTGCGCACCACCGAGGACATGCTGAACCTCGTCCCCGGCCCGCTGCGCGAGGCGGGGGCCGCGCTGGGCGCGCCGCCTTCGGTCGTCATCACCTCCGTGACCTGGCGTGCGGCGAAGGCCGGCATGATGACGGGCATCCTGCTGGCGCTCGCCCGCATCGCTGGCGAGACGGCACCGCTGCTCTTCACGGCTCTGAACAACAATTTCTGGTTCTCGCCCTCGCTCGCTGGCGGCGTCTCGAACCTGCCCGTCACGATCTATCAGTTTGCCTCTGCTCCGTACGAGAACTGGCAGCAGCTCGCCTGGGCGGGATCGCTGATCATCACGGTCTCGATCCTGCTGCTTTCGCTCATTGCCCGCCGCGTCGTCGCTGGCGGCAAATAAGACTTGAATCCAACCCGGTCGCGCCCGACCTTGAGGACCATGTCGATGCTTTCGACCCTTGAACTCTCCCCGCAGACGCTCGATGCCGAAGCGCCCGTCCGGATCGCGGTGAAGAACCTCGATTTCTACTACGGCGAGCACAGGGCGCTGAAGAACATCAATCTCGATTTCCGCGACCGGCACGTCACCGCGCTGATCGGCCCGTCCGGCTGCGGCAAGTCGACCCTGCTGCGCATCTTCAACCGCATCTACTCGCTTTATCCCGAGCAGAAGGCCACCGGCGAGATCCTGCTCGATGGCCGCAACATCATCTCCAACGACGTCGACGTGAACGAGCTGCGCTCGCGCGTCGGCATGGTCTTCCAGAAGCCGACGCCCTTCCCGATGTCGATCTACGACAACGTCGCCTTCGGCATCCGCCTCTACGAGAAGCCGCCGAAGTCCGAGCTCGACGACCGTGTCGAGGGCGCGCTGCGCCGTGCCGCGCTGTGGGACGAGGTCAAGGACAAGCTGAAGAGCTCCGGCATGGGCCTCTCCGGCGGCCAGCAGCAGCGCCTGTGCATCGCCCGCACCATCGCGCAGAAGCCGGAAGTGATCCTGTTCGACGAGCCGACCTCCGCGCTCGACCCGATCTCGACCGGCAAGATCGAGGACCTGCTGGAGCAGCTGAAGAGCGACTTCACCATCGCCATCGTGACGCACAACATGCAGCAGGCTGCACGCATCTCGCAGTACACCGCCTTCATGTATCTGGGCGAGGTCATCGAGTTCGCGCCGACCAACACCATCTTCATGAACCCGGCCAAGAAGCAGACGCAGGACTACGTCACCGGCCGGTTCGGCTGAGCCGCGGCAGAGTTCTTTGTTTGTCGCATTTTCTTCGCGCGAACCGGTCCGATTTCGCTTGAAAATGCTTTGAGGATAACGCCATGACCGACCACATCGTCCGCTCCTACGATACCGATCTCGAAGGCATCCGCCGCAGTCTTGCCGAAATGGGCGGCATGGCCGAGCGCATGCTGGGCGACTCCACCGTGGCGCTGGTGCGCCGCGACACCGGCCTCGCCCAGAAGATCATCACCGCCGACCAGCGCCTCGACAACCTGCAGCGGGACGTCGAAGAGAAGGCGGTGCTGACCATTGCCCGGCGCCAGCCGCTCGCGAACGACCTGCGCGAACTGATCTCGGCGATCCGCATCGCGGCCGACATCGAACGCGTCGGCGATCTCGCCAAGAACATCGCCAAGCGCGCCGTCGCCATCGCCGGCCAGTTCCAGCCGCCGCACCGCGCCGTGGTCGGGCTCGAGCACATCAGCCGCCTCGTGCAGGCGCAACTCAAGGACGTGCTCGACGCCTACGCCGCAGGCAATGAGCAGAAGGCGCTCGAGGTCTGGCGCCGCGACGACGAGATCGATGCGCTCTACACCTCGCTGTTCCGCGAACTCCTGACCTACATGATGGAGGATCCGCGCAACATCACCTTCTGCACGCATCTCCTGTTCTGCGCGAAGAACATCGAGCGCATCGGCGACCACACCACCAACATCGCCGAGACGATCCATTACCTCATCACCGGCGACTCGCTCGACGTGAATCGGCCGAAGCTCGACACGACCAATATCGAAGTCGAGGCGGTCACGGGCAGCTGAGGCGAGGCAAGGAATCATGGCCGCACGCATCCTGATCGTCGAGGACGAGGAGCCGCTGACCCTGCTGCTGCGCTACAATCTCGAAGCCGAGGGCTTCGAGGTGGACAGCGTGGCGCGCGGGGACGATGCGGAGCTTCATCTGCGCGACCACACCCCCGATCTCGTGCTGCTCGACTGGATGCTGCCGGGCCTCTCCGGGATCGAGCTCTGCCGCCGGCTGCGGTCGCGGCGCGACACCGAGCGCGTGCCGATCATCATGCTGACCGCGCGGGGCGAGGAAACCGAGCGCGTGCGCGGGCTCGCGACCGGCGCCGACGACTATGTGGTGAAGCCCTTTTCGTTGCCGGAGCTGATCGCGCGCATCCAGGCGCTGCTGCGCCGCGCCAAGCCGGGCCATGTCGCTGGACTGCTTGCCGCCGGCGACCTCGAACTCGACCGCACCACACGGCGCGTCCGCCGCGCCGGCAGCGAGCTGCATCTCGGCCCGACCGAGTTCAGGCTGCTGGAGTTCCTGATGCAGGCGCCCGGCCGCGTCTATTCGCGCGCCCAGCTGCTCGACGCCGTCTGGGGCCGCGACGTCTATATCGACGAGCGCACCGTCGACGTCCATGTCGGCCGGCTGCGCAAGGCGATCACGCCCGCCAATACCAAGGACCCGCTGCGTACCGTGCGCGGCGCCGGCTACGCCTTCGACGAGACTTTTGCGCGCAGCTGAGCGGCGCTCCAGCTCTCCTCCTCATCGCAGCTTACGGTGAGTCTCGCCTGCTCGCTCGCGTTGACCCTGAAAGTCAGCGCGAGCCAGAGGAGGTCGCCATGAGCAAGATGCCGCCATTCCCGCCGGCCAATCGAAGCGACAACGGCCCGGGCGAGCCGGATCATGCCGGGCACGATATGCGCAGCGCCAGGTGGCGAGCGCCGGCCGGGCCAGCCCGACCAGCAGGGCAACACCCGCATCAACACGTGCAGCAGGATCGTTGAGGAGGCTGCCCCATGTCGGCCTCGACCAAGGCGCCGCAAACCATCCGAAACGGCGGCCTGTCCCATCCCATGAGAATGCGGAGAAGCCGGCGGACATCCGCAAGCTGGCTGCCGGCGACGAAACCCGGCAGCGCGCTCGCATTTCGCGCCGTGTTGGCGCGGCGGCAGCTATCGCATGATCCGGCCCGCAAGGGTGGCCGCCCCGCGAGAAGCCCCCTTCAGGACGATCCCTGAAAGGGTCCGGCGGGAGCCTCAGCCCTCTCGGTAGAAGAGGCGGCGCAAGCTGTGCTTGGCCGCTTCCAGCGTCCTGCGCCGCTCGGCCGGCAGGTTCCGGCCGGCGCGGTTGATGTAGAAAGTCAGCATCGACATCGCCGAGCGATAGGGGCTCGACTTGCGGAGCCGGCTGTGTTCAGCCGACCGCTTCAGCGAACGTGCGATCCGTCGCGGATCGCCCTGCTTGAACACCGCCTTCTCAAGATCGAGCGCGTTGCTCCGGGTGGTGATATCGGCCGACCATCTGCGTTTGTGAGCAGTCATGGCGTCCTCCTGTCGGTCAGGCGTTTGGCCCGCCCTCGATGTCACCGGCCCAGGTCAGTGCGGTCTCGTACTCCTCCGGCTTGAAGGTGCGGACGGTCACGAAGGGGATCGCTGGGTTGAGCAGGTCGACGAAGGCGGCAAGCCAGCCCCTGTCGGTGATCACCGCCTCGCGCGGGAAGCGCTGCAGCTCCCAGAGCTTGCCGAGGCTGTAGCGCGCATCCTTCCAGGCGGCAGCCAGGGTCATATCGGTGAAATCGGTGAGGTCGGCGAGGATGCCGACCTTCTCGTGTCGCGCGAGCTTCGCCTCGATATCGGCCATGATCCCATCGAGATCGTCACTGGTCAGCGTCTGCGACAGGCGGTAGGCGCCGACATGGTCCGGGGCAGGCAGAATGGTGAACATGGCTCCTCCTTGCTCCAGACAACGCGGGGCAGGAGCGGAAGTTTCGCCCGATGATCAGGCCGCTGCGGGCGCACGGGTGGCGGCGTCGAACCGGGCCGCTTCGGCGCGCAGCCAGCCGACGAATTCATCGAGGCCGGGCCGTTGCGGCCGGCCAACGGGGAGGGTGAGCCAACAGCCCGTCGCACTGGTGAAGCCGAGGCCGAGCGGGTTGATAAGCGCGCCGGAAGCCAGCTCGTCGGCGACATAGCAGCGCGGCATCAGAGCGACGCCCAGCCCAGCGACGGCGGCGCTGGTGATCACGGAATAGTAGCCGTAACGCACGGTGTGCTCGGGCACCGCGCCGCGCAGGTCGTGGGCCTCGGTGWACTCGGCCCAGAAGGTCGGCATCTGGTAGTGCTGCAGCAGCGTCATCTTCTGGATATCGGCGGCACGACGAAAGCCGCCCATGCGCTCGATCAGGCTCGGCGCGGCGACGAGGGCAACGTCGCGGCCGAAGAGGTAATGCGCCTCCTTGCCGGGCCAGGGCGGGACGCCATGGGCAATGTCGAGATCAGGCTCCTCGGTCTCGCTCTCGCTGACATAGTTGGTGAACTGGACGTCGACGCCGGGATGCGCCGCAGCGAAGGCCGGAAAGCGCGACATCAGCCAGCGCTCGCCGACGATGGCGACCATGTGCAGGCGGATCGGCCGGGCAATGGCGCTGCGCTCGGCGAGGCGCCGGGCGCCCCGCTCCATCTGCTCCAGCGCGGCTTCGGCATAGGGCAGATAGATCGCGCCGGCCTCGGTGAGCTTGAGGCCGAGCGGGCTGCGGTCGAACAGCACGGCCCCGAGATGGTGTTCCAGCGACAGGATCTGCTTGGAGACGGCACTCTGCGTCAGGTTGACGACCAGGGCGGCGCGGGCGGTCGAGCCCAGCCTTGCAACCGTGGTGAAAGCTCGCAAAGCGGTCGATGACGGAGGAGGCCGGCCGGCGGCCATGGGGTATTCCTTTTTGGACTATCGCTGCGGAGATCGTTTCGTTTGCCGGGCTTTCGGTCAAGAGGCCATTCTTCCCTAACGGGAGGACAAGCTCATGAACCAGACGACGCGCCTGTGGGGTGGACGCTTCCGCAAGCCGCCCGATCCGCGGCTGATGAAGCTGTCGAGCGCGGCCGGCGAGCACGCGAGGCTGGTGCCGCAGGATGTTGCGGGCGGCAAGGCGCATGCGGCCGAACTCGGACGCGCCGGGCTGCTGACGGCGCAGGAGCTCCAGACCATCCTGACCGCGCTCGACGCGATCGCGCGGGACACGGTCGAGGGGCGGATCACGCCCGGCCCGCAGGACGAGGATGTCCATACCTTCATCGAGCGCATCMTGACCGAGCGGATCGGCTCGACGGGCGCCAAGCTCCGGGCAGGGCGCTCGCGCAACGACCAGGCCGCGAACAATCTCAAGCTCTATCTGCGCGCGAAGTCGCGTTCGCTCGCGGCGATGCTGGCAGAACTCCTGACCGCGATCGCCGATCAGGCCGAGCTGCATGCGGCCTCGGTCAGCCCCGGCTTCACCCATCTCCAGAGCGCCCAGCCGGTCACCTTCGGCCATTGGCTGATGGCGCATGGCCAGGTGCTGATGCGCGACGCCTCGCGCCTGACCGACTGGGAAAAGCGCTCCGGCCAGTCCCCGCTCGGGGCGGCGGCGCTTGCAGGCTCGGCGATCACGCTCAATCCCGAGCTCAGCGCCAAGGCACTCGGCTATGACGAGCCGTTCGAGAACTCGGTCGACGCGGTCGGCGCGCGCGACCATGTCGCGGAATTCCTGTTCGTCGCGGCGATGCTGACGACCAACCTGTCGCGGCTCGCCGAGGAGGTGACGCTGTGGGCTTCCAGGCAATTCGCCTGGGTGACGCTGGACGATGCCTTCGCCACCGGCTCCTCGATCATGCCGCAGAAGAAGAACCCGGACATCGCGGAAATCTCGCGCGGCCGGGCGGCGCGGCTGACCGGCGACCTCGTCGCCATGCTCGGCGCATTGAAGGGGCTGCCGCTTTCCTATAACCGCGACCTCGCCGAGGACAAGCGCGCCGCCTTCGACGCAGTCGACGTGCTGGAAGAGGTGCTGCCGGCCTTCGCCGGGCTGATCGCCAGCATGAGCGCCGACGCCGAGACGATGCGCGCCCAGGCCGGTTCCGGCTTTGCGCTGGCGACCGAGGTGGCAGATCATCTCGCCCGCAACGGCGTGCCTTTCGCCGAGGCGCATGAGATCACGGGGGCGCTGGTGCGCTATTGCGAGGAACTGGGCCGGGAGCTTGAATCGCTCGACGCCGTCGATCTCAGGGCGGTCGATCCGCGGCTCGATGCCGGGGTCCTCGACCATCTGACGCTCGATGCCGCGGTCGCTGCGCGCAGCGGCCATGGCGGCACCGCGCCCGACCGCGTGCGCGAACAGATCGACCGCTTCCGCGGCAAGCTCGCCGCCCTCGAAACCTGGAGCCGGGAGACGGGCCAATGAGCGTCGCCACTTCGCCGATCAGCAGCCGGGATCTCGCCCAGGTCTCGCATCTGAGAATCGTGCCGCGGCGCTTCTATGGGCGCTGGGTCGCGGCCGCCGCGATCGTCGCCATCCTCGTCTGGCTGGTGATGGCCTTTGTCGAGGGCGACATCGCCTGGCCGGTGGTCCGGCAGTTCTTCACGGCGCCGGCGATCATCGCGGGCCTCGGCAACACGCTGATCATGACGGTCTGCGCGATGACGCTCGGCGTCGTGCTCGGCGTGATCTTCGCCATCATGTACATGTCGCCGAACCCGGTGCTGCGCAGCGTGGCGCTGTTCTACATCTGGTTCTTCCGCGGCACGCCGCTGCTGCTGCAGCTCCTGATCTGGTTCAACCTGGCGCTGGTCTTCCCGACCATCGGCATCCCCGGCCTGTTCTCCTGGCGCACGATCGACATCATCGGGCCGTTCATGGCGACGCTGCTCGGGCTCGGCATGAACCAGGGCGCCTACACCGCCGAGGTGGTGCGCGGCGGCATCCTCTCCGTCGACCAGGGCCAGACCGAGGCCGCCAAGGCGATCGGCATGACGCGGCTGACGACGCTGCGCCGGATCGTGCTGCCGCAGGCGATGCGTGTCATCATCCCGCCGGTCGGCAACGAGGTGATCAGCATGGTCAAGCTGACCTCGGTGGCGAGCGTGATCCAGTACGCCGAGATCCTGCGCAACGCGCAGACGATCTACTACGCCAACGCCCGCGTCATCGAGCTTCTGATCGTCGCTGCCGGCTGGTATCTGCTCGTGGTGACGCTGCTGCAGATCGGCCAGTATTTCCTCGAACGCCACTTCTCCAAGGGGCGGGTCGGGCGGCGCGCCAAGCGCACCGCAGTTCAGGAGGAGCCCGCATGAACGCGGTGGCGAACACGGCCGTGGCCGATAGTGCGATCGTTGCAATCGCGAACGTCAGCAAGTTCTTCGGCGACCTGAAGGCGCTGAACGATGTCTCGCTCTCGATCGAGCCCGGCATGGTCCAGTGCATCATCGGGCCGTCGGGCTCGGGCAAGTCGACGTTGCTGCGCTGCATCAACCAGCTCGAGAAGATCGACCAGGGCGCGATCCGCGTCGATGGCGAGCTGATCGGCTATCGCCGCGTGGGCAATGAGCTGCATGAGCTGACCGATCCGGAGATCGCGCGCCAGCGCCTCGTCACCGGCATGGTCTTCCAGCGCTTCAACCTGTTCAACCACATGACGGCGCTGCAGAACATCATCGAGGGGCCGCTCACCGTCCTGAAGCGTCCGCGCAAGGAGATCGTCGCCGAAGCGACGGCACTGCTGGAGCGCGTCGGCCTTGCCGACAAGCGCGACGCCTATCCGAGCGAGCTCTCAGGCGGGCAGCAGCAGCGCATCGCCATTGCCCGCGCCCTGGCGATGAAGCCGAAGCTGATGCTGTTCGACGAGCCGACCTCGGCGCTTGACCCCGAACTCGTCGGCGAGGTGCTCAACGTGATGCGCGATCTGGCGGCCTCCGGCATGACCATGATCGTGGTCACGCATGAGCTCGGCTTCGCCCGCGAGGTGGCCAACGACGTCGTCTTCATGGACAAGGGCGAGATCGTCGAGCAGGGTCCGCCGCAGACCGTTCTCGTTGCGCCGAAACAGGCGCGCACGCGCGACTTCATCGCCGCCGTCCTGAAGTGACGATGGCGCAAACAGTTCACAACCGGGAGAGAACCATGCTTCGTTTGACCATCGCCGCGGCCTTGCTCGCCGGCACAGCGCTTGCCGCGCAGGCCCAGGCCCTGCCGGACCGCGTCAAGACCGCCGGCAAGATCGTGATCGCGACCCAGCCGAACTATCCACCGATCGCCTACAAGGACGTCGCGACCAACCAGCTCGCCGGCTTCGACATCGAGCTGGGCGAGGCCATCGCCAAGGAGCTCGGCGTCAAGGTCGAGTGGCAGGAGACCGCCTTCGCCCAGATGCTGCCCTCGCTGCAGACCGGCCGCGTCGATGCGGTGATGGCCGGCATGAGCGACCTGCCGGCGCGGCGCGAGAGCGCCGATTTCGTCGACTACATGGATTCCGGCGCGCAGTTCTACACGGTCACGGCCTTCGCCGACACGATCAAGACCCCGGAAGACCTCTGCGGCAAGAGCGTCGGCGCCAGCCGCGCGACCAACTGGCCGCGCCAGATCGGCGAATGGAGCGAGGCGAATTGCGTCGCCAAGGGCAAGCCGGCGATCAACGTGGTCGGCACCGAAGGCTCGGTCGACGCCCGCACCCAGCTCAAGACGCAGCGCCTGCAGGGCGGCGTCCAGGGCAGCGAGACGATGAGCCACTTCCAGAAGCTGGAGCCGAACACCTACATCCCGCTCGGCAAGCCCTTCACCCATTCGCTCGCCGGCATCCCCTTCGCCAAGACGGCGGAAGGCACGCAGCTGCGCGACGCCGTCAAGGGCGCGCTCGACCGGCTGCAGGCGAACGGCACCTATGACGCGCTGATCCAGAAGTACGGCCTCGCCAACAACGCGATCAAGCCGATCACCCTGAACAAGGGCGAGTGAGCGGACTTACCCGCTCGGCGCGATTGATCGTCACCCCGGCCGGGCCATGCCCGCGCCGGGGTAATTTTTGGGCGGGTATCCCGGAGACGGGGCAGCGGGGCGGAGCCGCATGGGGTTGCGATGGTCGCGGGGCTGCCTTAACCCGGTCTGGACTTCCTCGGATCGCCACCGCCCGCCGCCATGACAGCCTCGATCACCGACCGCTATGCCGCCCTGGTCGAGGCGGGCGCCATCGAGCGCGATCCGGCGCAGGTGACGGCGCTGAAGAAGCTCGAGGCTCTGACCGCGACGCTTGCCGCCCGCCGCCTGGCGCGCAAGGGCAGCGCGCTGGGCTGGCTCTTCGGCAAGAAGCCGGACACGGCGCAGGCGCCGAAGGGGCTCTACATCTGGGGCTCGGTCGGCCGCGGCAAGACCATGCTGATGGACATGTTCTTCGAGGCCGCGCCGGTGAAGCGCAAGCGCCGCGTGCATTTCCACGAGTTCCTCGCCGACGTCCACCGCCGCATCAACGCCTATCGCCAGAAGATCAAGAGCGGCGAGGTCAAGGATTCCGATCCGATCGCGCCGGTTGCGGCCGATCTCGCGGACGAAGCCTACCTGCTCTGCTTCGACGAGTTCACCGTGACCGACATCGCGGACGCGATGATCCTCGGGCGGCTGTTCACGGCGCTGTTCGCCGCCGGGGTCGTCGTTGTGGCGACGTCGAATGTCGAGCCGTCCCGGCTCTATGAGGGCGGGCTCAACCGGGCGCTGTTCCTGCCGTTCATCCAGCTGCTGCAGACCAAGGTCGAGGTCCTCAAGCTCGACGCCCGCACCGATTTCCGGCTGGAGAAGCTCGGCGGCGCGCCGGTCTACCATGTCCCCGCCGATGCGAAGGCCAGGGCCGCTCTCGATGCGGCCTTCAAGGCGCTCTCGGGCGTGGCGCGAGGGCACCGGGCAGTCCTCCCCGTGCAAGGCCACGAACTCGTCCTGCCGCAGGCGGCGGGCGGCGTTGCCCGGGCCGGCTTCGGCGATCTCTGCAGCCAGGCCTACGGCGCCTCGGATTACATCGCGCTGGCGCAGCGCTTCCACACGCTGGTGCTCGACGACATTCCGATCCTCAATCTCGACCGGCGCAACGAGGCCAAGCGCTTCATCATACTGATCGACACGCTCTACGAGCACCATGTGAAGCTCGTGGCCTCGGCGGCGGCCGAGCCGCATGAACTCTATCACGCCAAGCAGGGGCGCGAGGCTTTCGAGTTCGACCGCACGGTCTCGCGGCTGATCGAGATGCGCTCGGAGGATTATCTGGCCCTGCCGCATGGTAGGCCGGATTCGACGGCGAGCGGCGACACCACCGGGCTGGTCGAGACGTGAGTTTCGTCGTCGGCGATAGGGAGGGGATCGTCCCGGGCGAGCTGCGGCGCAGTGCCGACCGGGGGGCCATGCCTGAACCTTGCTCAGCAGCGCTCCGGCATGGATCCCGGATCAAGCCCGGGATGACGGCGTGTTTCCTTGCGAATCCAAAACCGGGGAGCCGCTGACCCATGCCGCAGCGCGAGCCGAGCGAGACCCGCATCCTTTCGGTCGCCTGCGAGCATCTGCGCAAGTTCGGGCTGAAGCGCTTCACCGTCGTCGCCGTGGCGGAAGAGGCGGGCATGACGCATGCCAATGTCTACCGCTACTTTCCCTCCCGCGTGGCGTTGATCGACGCGGTGGTCGACGTCTGGCTGAAGGCGACGGAGCGAAAGCTCGCCGATATCGCCGATGGTCCGGACCCGGCCGACGATAAACTCGAACGGCTGATCCTGGCGCTGGCCAAGGCCAACCGCGACCTGTTGCAGGAAGACCCGCATCTCTTCGCGGCGCTGTCGCTTGCCGTCGCCAAGCGCCATGCCATCAGCCGGCGCAACCGCACGCGGGTGAGGGCCCTGTTCGAGCGCGTCGTCGACGAGGGGGTCGCAACGGGCGTCTTCGAGCCGCGCGACCGCGAGCGCGCGGTCGCGTTCGTGATCGACGCGACGAACCGCTTCATCCACCCCGCCTCGCTGGCGCTGGAAGCCGACGTGCCGCAGGCCTCGGTGGATACGCGGCTGTCGACCCTGATCCGGGTGATCCTGCGGGTGCTCGGCAGCGGTATCGTGTGAATAATCTGGTTACGAATTACAATATAAGTAAGTTGTAACTTTCCTCCTTCGTCCCAAACGGAACCGAGCGCGCGAAGCCTTCGTCGATAAGTCGTTGAAAAATCGAGCTTGGCGCAGCGCCATCGTCCGATCTGCGCTCAATGCCCGAGAAAAGCCGCTTTTCGGGCAAGGGTTGCAGCAAAAGCCCGGTTTGGGCCAAAGGAACGCACGCTTCGGCCGGGCCACCGGCCTGTCGCTGAGCCAAGGCATTGTGGATGTCGAAGCCGGCAGCTGCCGGTGTCGATGGTAGCGCCAGAAACAAAAGGACTAGGCAATGGCCCGTAAGAAGATCGCCCTCATCGGCTCCGGTCAGATCGGCGGCACGCTCGCCCACCTCGCCGGCCTCAAGGAACTGGGGGACGTCGTCCTGTTCGACATCGCCGAGGGCATCCCGCAGGGCAAGGGCCTCGACATCGCCGAGTCCGCTCCGGTCGACGGCTTCGATGCCGGCTACAAGGGCACGAACTCCTATGAGGACATCAAGGGCGCCGACGTCGTGATCGTCACCGCCGGCGTGCCGCGCAAGCCCGGCATGAGCCGCGACGACCTGATCGGCATCAACCTCAAGGTGATGAAGTCGGTCGGCGAGGGCATCAAGCAGTATGCGCCGAAGGCTTTCGTGATCTGCATCACCAACCCGCTCGACGCCATGGTCTGGGCGCTCCAGAAGTTCTCGGGCATCAAGCCGAACATGATCTGCGGCATGGCCGGCGTGCTCGACTCCGCCCGCTTCCGCCACTTCCTCGCCGAGGAATTCCAGGTTTCGGTCAAGGACGTCTCGGCCTTCGTGCTCGGCGGCCACGGCGACGACATGGTGCCGCTGGTCCGCTACTCCGGCGTCGCCGGCATCCCGCTGCCGGACCTCGTGAAGATGAAGTGGACGACGCAGGAGAAGCTGGACGCCATCGTCGAGCGCACCCGCAAGGGCGGCGGCGAGATCGTCAACCTGCTCAAGACCGGCTCGGCCTTCTATGCGCCGGCGGCTTCCGCCATCGCGATGGCGGAGAGCTACCTCAAGGACCAGAAGCGCGTCCTGCCGGCCGCCGCCTATCTCAAGGGTCAGTACGGCGTGAAGGACATGTTCGTCGGCGTGCCGGTGGTCATCGGCGCCAAGGGTGTCGAGCGGGTCGTGAAGATCCGCCTCAATGGCGCCGAGAAGGAGATGCTGGCGAAGTCGGTGGCCTCGGTGCAGGGCCTGGTCGACGCCTGCAAGGGCGTCGACGCGTCGCTGGCCGGCTAAGGCGAGCGATGCGCCGGGCGCAGGCACATAAGAAGCAGGCTATCGGGGGACGGCTGCGGCCGTCACCCGAGATGCAGCACCTTCTTGACCAGGTGGGTGAAGGAGCCGCGGCTCTTCTTGCGCTCGACGTCGGCCTGGCTTCTGAGCCAGGTCATCTGGACGACGCGCCGTTCGCCGACGAAGGATGTGTGCCCGTGCCAGGAGTTGTCCGCGCGACGGAACGCGAAGAGCGAGCCGGTGACCGGGCTGATCTCCTCCTTCATGTTCTCGAAGTCGGTGCCGTTGTAGAGCACCCGCAGGCGTCCGGCGGGCGAGTCCTGCCAGGCGTCGTTGAGGTACACGAGCAGGGTCGCGATCTTCGACTCGCTGTCGGTATGGATGCGTCCATCCTTCGCGGCGGAGATCTTGCGGATCGTGATCATCTTCGGCTTGTCGACGAGGTCGATGTCGAGCTTCTCGGAGACGATCTCGGACATCTCGCGGCCCTTCATCTCCTCGAGGAGTTTCGCGAAGGCGCCGTGCCGCTTGAGGTCTTCCTCGGGATGGTAGCCCGACTCGCGGATGTCGGGGAAATCGCTGCGCAAGCTGTCGACAGCCCCCGGCAAGATGACGTTGCCGGCCACCAAGTAGTTGTAGGGTTCTCGCTCGGTCCGCGCCGAGCGAACGGAATCGATGTTGATGCAGGAATACGACATCGGCATAGGTTGATCCTCCAATCAGATCTTCAGTCTGATTGTTCCGTCCTATCATCGAAATCCTTGCCCGTGCAATCGGCCGCGAGGGCCGCTCGCGCCGGGGTTTCGCCGTCTTGCAGATGGGGTACGGTGCCCGGTTCCGGCCCTTCTTTTTCCAAAGCCCAGTCAGGAGCTACCGGATGAACATCCACGAATACCAGGGCAAAGCCATTCTCAAGGAATTCGGCGCGCCCGTCTCGGCCGGCTTCCCGGCGCTCACGGTGGCGGAGGCGGTCGAGGCCGCCAGGAAGCTGCCGGGTCCGCTTTACGTCGTGAAGTCGCAGATCCACGCCGGCGGCCGCGGCAAGGGCAAGTTCAAGGAACTGCCCGCCGAGGCCAAGGGCGGCGTGCGCCTCGCCAAGTCGGTCGAGGAGGTCGAGACCTTCGCCAAGGAGATGCTCGGCAACACGCTCGTGACCGTGCAGACCGGCCCGGCCGGCAAGCAGGTCAACCGCCTCTATATCGAGGACGGCTCGGACATCGAGAAGGAGTTCTACCTCTCGGCGCTGGTCGACCGCGAGACCTCGCGCATCGCCTTCGTCGTCTCGACCGAGGGCGGCATGGACATCGAGGCCGTCGCCCACGACACGCCTGAGAAGATCCTGACCTTCTCGGTCGATCCCGCCACCGGCATCATGCCGCACCACGGCCGCACCGTCGCCAAGGCGCTGGGGCTGACCGGCGACCTCGCCAAGCAGGCCGGCACGGTTCTGACCCAGATCTACAACGCCTTCGTCGCCAAGGACATGGCGATGCTCGAGATCAACCCGCTGATCGTGACCACGCAAGGTCAGATCAAGTGCCTCGACGCGAAGGTGAACTTCGATTCCAACTCGCTCTACCGCCACCCGGACGTCGTCGCGCTGCGCGACGAGACCGAGGAGGACGCCAAGGAGATCGAGGCCTCGAAGTACGACCTCGCCTACATCGCGCTCGACGGCACGATCGGCTGCATGGTCAACGGCGCCGGCCTGGCCATGGCGACGCTCGACATCATCCAGCTCTACGGCGAAAGCCCGGCGAACTTCCTCGACGTCGGCGGCGGCGCCTCGGAAGAGAAGGTGACGGCGGCGTTCAAGATCATCACCGCCGACCCGAAGGTGCAGGGCATCCTCGTCAACATCTTCGGCGGCATCATGAAGTGCGACGTCATCGCCCGCGGCGTGATCGCGGCGGTGAAGGCCGTCGGTCTCAAGGTTCCGCTGGTCGTCCGCCTCGAAGGCACGAATGTCGAGGAAGGCAAGACGATCATCCGCGAGTCCGGCCTCAACGTCATCCCCGCCGACGACCTCGACGACGCCGCGCAGAAGATCGTCGCAGCGGTCAAGAAGGCCTGAGGAGCAGACATGTCCATCCTGATCGACAAGAACACCAAGGTCATCACCCAGGGCTTCACCGGCAAGAACGGGACCTTCCACTCCGAGCAGGCGATCGCCTACGGCACGATCATGGTCGGCGGCACCTCGCCGGGGAAGGGCGGCTCGGTTCATCTCGGCCTGCCCGTCTTCGACACGGTTGCCGAAGCCAAGGAGAAGACCGGCGCCACCGCTTCCGTCGTCTACGTTCCGCCTCCGGGCGCCGCGGACGCGATCTGCGAGGCGATCGACGCCGAGATCCCGCTGATCATCTGCATCACCGAGGGCATCCCGGTGCTGGACATGGTCAGGGTCAAGCGCTCGCTCTCGGGCTCGAAGTCGCGGCTGATCGGGCCGAACTGCCCGGGCGTCGTCACGGCGGGCGAGTCGAAGATCGGCATCATGCCGGCCAACATCTTCAAGCCCGGCTCGGTCGGCATCGTCTCGCGTTCGGGCACGCTGACCTATGAGGCGGTGTTCCAGACCACCCGCGAGGGCCTCGGCCAGACCACTGCGGTCGGCATCGGCGGCGACCCGGTCAAGGGCACCGAGTTCATCGACATGCTCGAGATGTTCCTGGCCGACGACAAGACCGAGTCGATCGTCATGATCGGCGAGATTGGCGGCTCGGCCGAGGAGGACGCGGCGCAGTTCATCAAGGACGAGGCCAAGCGCGGCCGCAAGAAGCCGATGGTCGGCTTCATCGCCGGCCGCACGGCTCCTCCGGGCCGTCGCATGGGCCATGCCGGCGCGATCATCTCGGGCGGCAAGGGCGGCGCCGAAGACAAGATCGCGGCCATGGAAGCGGCCGGCATCCGGGTCTCGCCCTCGCCGGCGCGCCTTGGAAAGACCTTGGTCGAGGTGTTGAAGGGCTGAGGCGCCCTGCGCGCATGATGGCCGGCCTGGAGCCGGCCATCGCGTGCCACCAAATCCCAGGAAATGCCCGGGCCAGCCTCGGGCATGACGACAGATTGCAGATGCCCGGGGGCAGGCTCCGGGCATGACAGGTTGAACAGGATGTCCGGGCAAGGGTCCGGGCATGTCGCAAGCGGTGAAGGAAGGCAGGAGCATCATGGCTCGCCAGGATATCAACGAGGCTCTCGCGCAGACCGGGTTCCTCTACGGCGGCAACGCGGCTTACATCGAGGATCTCTACGCCCGCTACGAGGCCGATCCGAAGTCGGTCGACGAGCAGTGGCAGAGCTTCTTCGGGGCGCTGCAGGACGACAAGCAGTCGGTGCTGGAGAACGCCAAGGGCGCCTCCTGGAAGAAGCCGAACTGGCCGGTGGTCGCCAATGGCGAGCTGATCTCGGCGCTCGACGGCAACTGGGCCGTGGTCGAGAAGGTCGTCTCGGACAAGCTCGGCGCCAAGGCCAAGGCTGCCGGAACGGCGCTCTCGCCGGCCGATGTCCAGCAGGCGACCCGCGATTCCGTGCGCGCGATCATGCTGATCCGCGCCTACCGGATGCGCGGCCATCTCCATGCCAAGCTCGACCCGCTCGGCATCGAGAGCCGCAACGATCCCGAAGAGCTGTCACCCGCGGCCTTCGGCTTCGGCGAGGCCGATCTCGACCGCAAGATCTTCATCGACAACGTGCTCGGCATGGAGTTCGCCACCGTCCGCGAGATGGTCGCGATCCTGCAGCGGACCTATTGCGGCACGGTCGGCATCGAGTTCATGCATATCTCCGACCCCGAGCAGAAGGCCTGGCTGCAGGAGCGCATCGAGGGGCCGGACAAGGAGATCGCCTTCACCCGCGAGGGCAAGCGCGCGATCGTCAACAAGCTCGTCGAGACCGAAGGCTTCGAGAAGTTCCTCGATCTGAAGTTCACCGGTACCAAGCGCTTCGGCCTGGATGGCGGCGAGGCGCTGGTTCCGGCGCTGGAGCAGATCATCAAGCGCGGCGGCGCGCTCGGCGTGCGCGACATCGTCTTCGGCATGGCCCATCGCGGCCGCCTCAACGTGCTCACCCAGGTGCTGGGCAAGCCGCATCGCGCGCTGTTCCACGAGTTCAAGGGCGGCTCCTTCGCGCCTGACGACGTCGAGGGCTCGGGCGACGTGAAGTACCATCTCGGTGCTTCCAGCGATCGCGAATTCGACGGCAACAACGTCCATGTCTCGCTGACCGCCAACCCGTCGCATCTCGAGATCGTCGACCCCGTCGTGCTCGGCAAGGTGCGCGCCAAGCAGGACCAGTTCGGCGACATCGTCGAGCGCTCCAAGGTGCTGCCGCTCCTGATCCACGGCGACGCGGCCTTCGCCGGCCAGGGCGTCGTGGCGGAGTGCCTCGGCCTCTCCGGCCTGAAGGGCCACCGCACCGGCGGCTCGCTGCACTTCATCATCAACAACCAGATCGGTTTCACCACCTATCCGCGCTATTCGCGCTCCTCGCCCTATCCGTCCGACGTGGCGAAGATGGTCGAGGCGCCGGTGTTCCATGTGAACGGCGACGATCCGGAGGCGGTCGTGTTCGCCGCCAAGGTTGCGATCGAGTTCCGGCAGAAGTTCCACAAGCCGGTCGTGATCGACATGTTCTGCTATCGCCGCTTCGGCCACAACGAAGGCGACGAGCCGGGCTTCACCCAGCCGCTGATGTACCGCAAGATCCGCGGCCACAAGACGACGCTGGAGCTCTATGGCGCCAAGCTCGAGGCCGAAGGCGTGATCGCCGCCGGCGAGCTCGACGAGATGCGCGCGGCCTGGAAGGCCAAGCTCGAGGTCGAGTTCGACGCAGGGCAAGCCTTCAAGCCGAACAAGGCGGACTGGCTCGACGGCCGCTGGGCCGGCATGAAGGCGATCCGCGCCGATGAGGACGATCCGCGCCGCGGTGCCACTGGCGTGCCGGCAGCGACGCTGAAGGAGATCACCGAGAAGATCACGGCGGTTCCGGCCGGCTTCAACGTGCACCGCACGATCCAGCGCTTCCTCGACAACCGCAAGAAGGCGGTCGAGGCGGGCGAGGGCATCGACTGGGCGACCGCCGAGGCGCTGGCCTTCGGCTCGCTGCTGCTCGACGGCAACCCCGTCCGTCTTTCCGGCCAGGATTGCGAGCGCGGCACCTTCTCGCAGCGCCACTCCGTCCTGATCGACCAGGAGACCGAGGCGCGCCACACCTCGCTGAACAATATCCGCGAGGGGCAGGCCCGCTACGAGGTCATCAACTCGATGCTTTCGGAAGAGGCGGTGCTCGGCTTCGAATACGGCTACACCCTGTCGGAGCCGAACGCTCTGACGATGTGGGAGGCGCAGTTCGGCGACTTCGCCAACGGTGCGCAGGTCGTGTTCGACCAGTTCATCTCCTCGGGTGAGCGCAAGTGGCTGCGCATGTCCGGCCTCGTCTGCCTGCTGCCGCATGGCTATGAGGGGCAGGGGCCGGAGCACTCCTCCGCCCGGCTCGAGCGCTTCCTGCAGATGTGCGCCGAGGACAACATGCAGGTGGCGAACTGCTCGACGCCGGCGAGCTACTTCCACATCCTGCGCCGGCAGCTGAAGCGCGACTTCCGCAAGCCGCTGATCCTGATGACGCCGAAGTCGCTGCTGCGCCACAAGCGCTGCGTCTCCGACCTGAGCGAACTGGCCGAAGGCTCGACCTTTCACCGCGTGCTGCACGACGATGCCGAGCGCGGCAAGTCGACCACCAAGCTGGTCAAGGACGCGAAGATCCGCCGCGTCGTGCTCTGCACCGGCAAGGTCTATTACGATCTGCTGGAGGAGCGCGAGAAGCGGGGTGTCGACGACGTCTATCTGATGCGCGTCGAGCAGCTCTATCCGTTCCCGCTGAAGACGCTGGCGCAGGAGCTGGCGCGCTTCAAGGCCGCGGATGTGGTCTGGTGCCAGGAGGAGCCGAAGAACATGGGCTCCTGGACCTTCGTCGAGCCCTATCTCGAATGGGTGCTGGGCCATGCCGGCTCCAAGTCGAAGCGGCCGCGCTATGTCGGCCGCCCGGCCTCGGCCGCGACCGCGACCGGCCTGATGTCGAAGCACACCGCGCAGCTCAACGCCTTCCTCGACGAGGCCTTCGCGGCCTGATCAACCTCCCGGCGACACCGCTTCGGTGTTGCCGGGTTCGATGCCGCATCGGCGCCTGAAGGCCGCTCCCGGGCTTCAGCCGATGCCAAACCGACCGCCAGAGAACGAGACAACAGAGGCCTGACATGGCGACCGAAATCCGCGTACCTACCCTCGGCGAATCCGTTTCCGAGGCCACGATCGGCAAGTGGTTCAAGAAGCCGGGCGAGGCGGTGAAGGCCGACGAGCCTCTCGTCGAGCTGGAAACCGACAAGGTGACGCTCGAGGTCAACGCCCCGGCCGCCGGCGTGCTCGGCGAGATCGTCGCCAAGGAAGGCGAGACGGTCGGCGTCAACGCGCTGCTCGGCTCGATTGCCGATGGCGGTGCTGCCGCCGCTGCGGCGCCCGCTCCAAAGGCGGAGGCCAAGCCCGCCGCTGCTGCTCCGGCCGCCGAGGCCCCGAAGGCGGCTGCGACCAAGGCCGCGGATTCCGGCCCGGCCGTGGCGCGCCTCGCCGCCGAGAGCGGCATCAACGCCTCGTCGGTCCCGGCTTCGGGCAAGGACGGCCGCGTGACCAAGGGCGACATGCTCGCCGCAATCGCAACCGGCGTCAGCGCTGCGCCTGCGGCGGCGGCTCCGGTGCAGGTCCGCGCTCCGTCGGCGCCGGACGACGCCTCCCGCGAAGAGCGCGTCAAGATGACGAAGCTGCGCCAGACCATCGCGCGCCGCCTCAAGGAAGCCCAGTCCAACGCAGCGATGCTGACGACCTTCAACGAGGTCGACATGACCAACGTCATGGCGCTGCGCAACCAGTACAAGGACGTGTTCGAGAAGAAGCACGGCGTGAAGCTCGGCTTCATGGGCTTCTTCGTGAAGGCCTGCGTCCAGGCGCTGAAGGAGATCCCGGCGGTCAATGCCGAGATCGACGGCACCGACATCATCTACAAGAACTACTACCATATCGGCGTCGCGGTCGGCACCGAGAAGGGCCTGGTGGTTCCGGTGGTGCGCGATGCGGACGCGCTTTCGATTGCCGGCGTCGAGAAGAAGATCGGCGAGTTCGGCAAGAAGGCCCGTGACGGCCAGCTCAAGATCGAGGAGATGCAGGGCGGCACCTTCACGATCTCGAACGGCGGCGTCTATGGCTCGCTGATGTCGACCCCGATCCTGAACGCGCCTCAGTCGGCGATCCTGGGCATGCACAAGATCCAGGAGCGTCCGGTCGTGGTCGGCGGCAAGATCGAGATCCGCCCGATGATGTATCTGGCCGTCAGCTACGACCACCGCATCATCGACGGCAAGGAAGCCGTGACCTTCCTCGTCCGCATCAAGGAAGGCCTGGAGGATCCGGCGCGCCTCGTGCTCGATCTCTGAGACACCAGACCCGCGGCTGCGGGACAGGAGGAGACAGGCCATGGCTTTTCAACCGAATGTCCCGCCGCTGCAGCCGCACCTTTGCGTGAAGGGCGGCAAGGCGGCGATCGCCTTCTACGAGAAGGCGTTCGGCGCAACCTGCACCTTCATGCAGGCGGCTGAGGATGGCGAGCGCGTGATGCACGCCAATCTCGCCCTCTTCGGCAGCGAGATCCTGCTGCACGACGAGTTTCCGGAGTTCGGCGGCCACATCATGGCGCCGTCGAGCCTGAAGGGCACGGGCGTCGCCATCAACATCAACCTGCCCACGCCGGCCGATGTCGACGCTGCCCTCGCGAAAGCCGAGGCCGCTGGCGCCGACGTGTTCATGCCGGCGAGCGACGTGTTCTGGGGCGCCCGCTATGGCCGCCTGCGCGATCCCTTCGGCCATGTCTGGGCCTTCAACGCGCCGTTGTAGCCGATACTGAGCCGCCGCGTCGCCGCCCGGATTGGCCTGGGCCGAACAAGCTGTCATCCTCCTCCTCGCTGGATCGTCAAGCGCCCCGTCGAACGCGGAGTGACGATCTATCTCTTTGTCTGGCAGCGGATTCTCGGACAAGGTGGAAGCCGCTTTTCGGTCCGATGCCGCAGCTGGAGTGAGCCATGACCGCATTGCCCATGACGACTGAAATCACCGTTCTCGGCTGGAGCGTGCTGCTCCTGCTGATCCAGATCGTCCTGCAGGCCGGCACCTCGGCCGATCTCGGACCGGGCTATCTGGCCAGCCCGCGCGACGAGCCGCGCGAACCGAATATCGTCTCGCGGCGTCTCAAGCGGGCACTCGACAATCTGCTCGAAACCTATCCGGCCTTCGTCGCGCTGGCGCTTGCGCTTACGATCACGGGCAAGGCGGGAGGCAGCGCCGCGACGGGTGCCTGGATCTATCTCGCCGCGCGGGTCGTGTATGTCGCACTCTACGCAGCCGGTGTCCCGGTGCTTCGCACCCTGGTCTGGGCCGCCTCGTTCGCCGGTCTTGTGATGATGCTCTATCGCCTGATGAGTTGAGCGGAGAGGAGAGGTGCGGCGGCACGGCCGCCGCCCTCCGGGCTCGGCCTATTTCACGACCATCGCCGAGAAGGGATGGACATAGGCCTGCAGCATCACGAAGCCGCCGACCAGGCTCGCCAGCACGATCGAGTGCCAGAAGACGAAGCGCAGGATCACGCCCTCATGGCCGAACCAGCCGGTTGCCGTGGACGCGACGACGATCGATTGGGCGTCGATCATCTTGCCCATCACGCCACCGGAGGAGTTCGCCGCGCCCATCAGGATCGGCGAGAGGCCGAGCTGCTCCGAGGTGACCCTCTGGAGATTGCCGAAGAGCACGTTCGAGGCGGTGTCGGAGCCCGTCAGCGCGACGCCGAGCCAACCGAGCAGCGTGCCGAAGAAAGGATACAGCACCCCCGTTCCGGCGAAGGCGAGGCCAAGCGTGGCGTCGATGCCCGAAAGCCGCGTCAGGGTGCCGATCGCCAGCATCGCGGCGATGGTGATCAGCGAATAGGCGCAGAGTTTCAGCGTCCTGCCATAAACCTGCGCCATCTTCAGCGGACCGAAGCCGAGGGCGAAGCCCGAGATGATGGCGGCAATCAGCATGCCCGAGCCGGTATAGGAGAGCCAGGTGAAGGAGAAGACGGCTCCTTCAGGTGTCGGCCTGGCCGCGACGGGCGCGACCTTGTTGATCATGTTGTGCAGGTCGGGAACGGCATAGTTCCACGTCGCCCAGGGGTTGACCGCATTCTTGAACCAGCCCGTGCCCCAGATCAGCAGGATGACGCAGACGATGATCCAGGGCGTCAGCGCCATCCAGACCTGCGACGAGCTTGGCCTGGTCGTGGCAGCGGGCGGGACAAGGCTCCCGTCGTCGGAGATGTCGTGGCCGCGCAGCTTCGGCGAGGTCCAGACCTCCCTCGGCTTCCAGACCTGGAGGAAGCCGATCAGACAGGCCATGGAGATCAGCGAAGCGCCGATATCGACGATCCAGGGATTTACGTAGTTCGAGATCAGGAATTGCGGCACGGCGAAGGAGATGCCGGTGACGAGGACTGCCGGCCAGATCTGCAGCATGCCGCGCCAGCCGGCGAAGACGCAGATCAGCCAGAACGGCACCAGCACCGAGAAGAACGGGAGCTGGCGCCCGACCATGGCGCCGAGCAGGAAGGGATCGATGCCGGTGACCTGGCTCAGGCCCTGGATCGGCGTGCCGAGCGCGCCATAGGCGACGGGTGCCGTGTTGGCGATGAGCGAAAGGCCCGAGGCCGCCAGCGGCGAGAAGCCGAGGCCGATCAGGATCGCGCCGGTGACCGCGACCGGCGTGCCGAAGCCGGATGCGCCCTCGAAGAAGGCGCCGAAGGCGAAGGCGATCAGCAGCAGCTGGATGCGCCGGTCATCGGTGACGCCGCCGATCGTGGTCTGCAGGATCTTGAAGGCGCCTTTCTCGACCGTCAGCCGGTAGAGGAAGATGACGTTGAGAACGATCCAGCCGATCGGGAAGAAGCCGGTGACGGCGCCGAGCAGGGTGGCGCGCAGCGACATGCCGGCCGGCATGGTGAAGATGAAGATCGCCACGAGATTGGCGACGATGAGCGCGATGACGGCGGCGATATGCGCCTTGACGGCATTGGATGCGATGAGACCGAGCAGAACGACGACGGGTAGCGCGGCCGCGAGCGTCGACAGGACGCTGTTGCCGAATGGATCATAGACCTGATTCCACATGACGGCGTGCCCCTCCAGCGGGCTGATCTGCAGAGATTTCAGCGAATGGCGTTTCGTCCTTTTGTTGTGTTCGGCGCAGTAAGCGCCGCTCCCTGAGCCGCGGCAAGCACCGCGGCTGCGGTCAACACAGGAATGCCGTAGCGCTAGGCGCAGAACCGATGTATGCCGGCCGCCATCTGCCGCGGCCTTCGCCCGCGGTCTTCAGCCGATCAGCGGAAGGACGTCATGGCCTACGATCTCGTCGTCATCGGAACCGGCCCCGGGGGCTATGTCTGCGCCATTCGCGCCGCCCAGCTCGGCCTCAAGGTCGCCGTTGTCGAGAAACGCAAGACGCATGGCGGCACCTGCCTGAACGTCGGCTGCATTCCGTCCAAGGCGCTGCTGCACGCCTCCGAGATGTTCGAGGAAGCCGGCCACACCTTCGAGAAGCTCGGCGTCGTCGTCGGCACGCCCAAGCTCGACCTCAAGGCGATGATGGCGCACAAGCAGGAGACCATCGACGCCAACGTCAACGGCGTCGGTTTCCTGCTCAAGAAGAACAAGATCGACGCCTTCCACGGCACGGCCTCGATCCCGGCCGCCGGCAAGGTCGTCGTCACCGCCGAGGACGGCAAGGCTCAGGAGCTCGAGACCAAGAACATCGTCATCGCGACGGGTTCGGAATCGGCGCCGCTGCCGGGCGTCGAGATCGACGAGAAGACGGTGGTCACCTCGACCGGCGCGCTCGAGATCGGCGCGGTTCCGAAGGAACTCGTCGTGGTCGGCGCCGGCGTGATCGGCCTCGAGATCGGCTCGGTCTGGAGCCGTCTCGGCGCCAAGGTCACCGTCGTAGAGTTCCTTGACCGCATCCTGCCCGGCATGGATGGCGAGGTCGCCAAGCAGTTCCAGCGCATCCTGGAGAAGCAGGGCTTCACCTTCCAGCTGGGCTCCAAGGTCACCAAGGTCGACGTGGCCAAGACGGGCGGCGCGACCGTCACCGTCGAGCCTGCCGCCGGGGGCGAGGCCAGGACGCTCAACGCCGACATCGTGCTGGTTGCGATCGGCCGCCGTCCGAACACCGACGGCCTCGGCCTCGACCAGGCGGGCGTCGCGACCGACCGGGGGCGCGTCGTCATCGACGACCACTTCAAGACCAATGTCGCGGGCATCTATGCCATCGGCGACGTGGTGCGCGGGCCGATGCTGGCGCACAAGGCCGAGGATGAGGGCGTCGCGGTCGCCGAGATCATCGCCGGCAAGGCGGGCCATGTGAACTACGACGCCATTCCGGGCATCGTCTACACCGCCCCCGAAGTCGCCGCGATCGGCAAGACCGAGGAAGAGCTCAAGGCTGCCGGCGTCGCCTACAAGATCGGCAAGTTCCCGTTCACGGCGAACGGCCGCGCCCGCGCCATCCGCCACACCGACGGCTTCGTGAAGGTGCTGGCCGATGCGGCGACCGACCGCGTGCTCGGCTGCCACATCATCGGCCCGCATGCCGGCGACCTGATCGCCGAAGTGACGGTGCTGATGGAGTTCGGCGGCTCGTCGGAAGACCTCGCCCGCACCTGCCATGCGCATCCGACGCTGGCCGAGGCCGTGAAGGAAGCCGCGATGGCGGTGGAGAAGCGCCAGATCCATATGTGATCGACGCGTCTGCGTCATTCTCGGGCGAAGCATCGCTTCGACCCGAGAATCTCGCGACGAGAGAGAACACTGGTTTCCGAGATGGTCGGCTCAAGGCCGACCATGACGGCTGGAAACAATTATCCCCGCCGGGCGTGGAACGCCGTCAGCGTGTTCTTGAGCAGGCAGGCGATGGTCATCGGGCCGACGCCGCCGGGGACCGGGGTGATGGCGCCCGCGACCTTCACCGCGTCAGTGAAGTCGACATCGCCGGTCAGCTTGCCGTCGGGCAGGCGATTGATGCCGACATCGATCACGGTGGCGCCGGGCTTGATCCAGTCGCCCTTGATCATGCGCGGGCGGCCGACCGCCGCGACGACGATGTCGGCGCGGCTGATGACGCCGGGGAGGTCGCGCGTGCGCGAATGGGCGATGGTGACGGTGCAGTCGGCCTGGAGCAGCAACTGCGCGACCGGACGGCCGACCAGCTCCGAGCGGCCGATCACCACGGCGTCGAGCCCGGACAGCGAYGGCAGCGTCTGCCTCAGCAGGAGCATGCAGCCGAGCGGCGTGCAGGGCACCAGCCCGTTCTTGCCGCCGGCGAGCAGGCCGGCATTGATCGGGTGCAGCCCGTCGACATCCTTGGCGGGATCGATGGCGTCGATGATGCGGCCGGTGTCGATATGCTTGGGCAGCGGCAGCTGGACGAGGATGCCATCGACGCCGTCGTCGGCGTTCAGCTCGGCCAGTTTGGCGAGCAATTCCGCTTCGCTCGTCTCGGCCGGCAGCCGGTGGGCCACCGAGTTCATGCCGACTTCGACGGCGAGCTTTTCCTTCGACGCGACATAGACCTTGCTCGCCGGATCCTCGCCGACGAGGACGACATGGAGGCCCGGAACGAGTCCGCTGATAGCCTTGATCGCTGCAACCTCGCGGCCGATCTCGGCCCTGAGCGCGGCGGCGGCGGCTTTGCCGTCGATGATGCGGGCTTCGCCGGTCATGGTCCGACCTCGTTCTTGGTGATGACGCCGTCGTCATGCGCGATCCGGCCGCCCCGGACAAGTCCGAATGCGACGCTCGCATGGCGCCAGGCGCCATCGGCGGGGGAGGAGCGGCCGGCGTGGCTTGCGGGCTTACGGGCAGCCCGGTATCGACGAACCCGCACAGGCTGTGAGCGGAAGGGGCAAGGACAACGTGACGACTGGTTTCGCCCGCTTGCCCGACGCGCCGGCCTTCCGCCTCACCGATCTGCGTATCCCTGCCTGCCTGATCGAGGGCGCCGACATCGCCGCCGACCGCCATGGGCTGGCGCGGGTGGATCTCGCCATTGCCGATGGCCGCATCGAGGCGATCGAGCCCGTTGGCGCGGTGGCGACGGTGACGGCGCCGAGCCTCGATCTCGACGGCGGCATCGCGCTGCCGCGCTTGGTCGACTGCCATACTCATATCGACAAGGGCCATATCTGGCCGCGCAGCCCCAACCCGGACGGCACCTTTCCGGGGGCGCTCGAAACCGTCGGGGCCGACCGCGAGGCGAACTGGTCCGCCGGGGATGTGCGGACGCGGATGGATTTCTCGCTGCGCACCGCTTTCGCTCACGGCACGGCGGCGTTGCGCACCCATCTCGACTCGCTGGGCAAGCAGATCGGCATCTCCTGGCCGGCTTATGCCGAGGTTCGGGCGGAATGGGCGGGGCGCATCGCGCTGCAGGCGTCGCCGCTGTTCGGCGCCGACGCCGCGCTCGATCCGGCGCATATGGCGGCGGTGATCGCCGCGGTGAAGGCGCATGGCGACGGTCTGCTCGGCTGCGTCACCTACATGATCCCGGAGCTCGACCGGGCGCTCGACATCCTGTTCCAGGCGGCGATCGAGAACGGCTTCGACCTCGATTTCCATGTCGACGAGACCAACGACCCGGCGGCGCGCTCGCTGGAGCACATCGCGGATGCGGCGCTGCGCCATCGCTTCACCGGTCGCATCCTCTGCGGGCATTGCTGCTCGCTCAGCCTGCAGGGGCCGGAGGACGAGGCGCGCATCATCGCCAAGCTGCGCGAGGCCGGCATCGCCGTGGTCTCGCTGCCGATGTGCAACATGTACCTGCAGGACCGGCAACCCGGTCGCACGCCGCGCTGGCGCGGTGTCGCCGCCCTGCATGAGCTGAAGGCGGCCGGCGTGCCGGTGATGATCGCCTCCGACAATACGCGCGACCCGTTCTATGCCTATGGCGATCTCGACCTCGTCGAGGTGCTGCGCGAGGGCACGCGTATCCTCCAGCTCGACCATTCCGGGCCGGATTGGGCCAACGCCGTGGCGCGCAGCCCGGCCGAGGCGATGGGCCTGCGGGATACCGGCGTCATCGCTGTCGGGGCGACCGCCGACCTCATCCTGACGCGGGCACGCGACTGGACAGAACTCTTCTCCCGGCCGCAGGCCGACCGTACCGTGCTGGTCGCGGGCAAGCCGATCGACCGGACGCTGCCGGACTACCGCGAACTCGACCATCTGATGGCGAGCGCCAAGTGACGACCTTTCCCGCCATGACCTTTCCCGTCATGGTCGGCCTTGTGCCGACCATCCACGTCTTCCTCCGTCGCGGGCGGTGTTCAAGACGGGGATGCTCGCCACAAGGGCGAGCATGACGCCACAGGAACGCCTCGCATGACCGAACGCTACGACATCGCCACGCTGAAGACCCGCATCAGCGGCATCCGCACCGAAGAGAATCCGGCGCTGGTGAAGCAGAAGAGCCGGGATTTCTTCTGGTACTCGCCGGTGCTGAAGCGCCAGCTCGATCATGTCGTGGCCGACATCGTCGTCTCGCCGACGAGCGAGGCGCAGGTTCTGCAGGTTCTCGCCGCCTGCCACGAGCTCGGCATTCCCGTCACGCCGCGCGGCACCGGCACGGGCAATTACGGCCAGGCGATGCCGCTCTCCGGCGGCGTTCTGCTCGACCTCTCCGGCTTCAACAAGGTCAAGGAGATCGCCGCTGGCCGCTATGTAGCCGAGCCAGGCGCGATCATGGCCCGCATCGATGACGAGACGCGGGCGCATTCGCGGCAGGAACTGCGCCTGCATCCCTCTACCTACCAGACGGCCTCGATCGGCGGCTTCATTGCCGGCGGCTCCGGCGGCGTCGGCTCGATCAAATGGGGGGGCTTGCGCGACTGGGGCAACATCATCCGGCTCAAGGTCGCGACGATGGAGGCAAGCCCGCGCATCCTCGAATTTTCGGGCGAGGATCTGCACAAGGTCGCCCATGCCTATGGCACCAACGGCATCATCACCGAGGTCGAGATGCCGCTGGGGCCGGCCTATAACTGGGTCGACGTCATCATCGGTTTCGAGAGCCTGCGTGCCGCGACCGAATTCGCCAATGCCGTCGGCGAGCAGGACGGGCTCGCGCTCAAGAACCTCTGCGTCGTGGCTGCGCCCGCTCCGCACGAATACTTCCTGCGCCACCGCAAGTTCCTGCCGCGCGACAGCCATCTCGTCATTGTCATGGCCGCCGATTTCGCGGTGGATGCGCTCTGCGCCTATGCGCGCCGCTTCAAGGGGGCGGAGCTGCTGCTGCGCACCGACAAGCTCGCGCCCGAGGATGCGAAGGGCCTGCCGCCGGCCTATGAGCTCGGCTGGAACCACACGACGCTGAGGGCGCTGCGCGTCGACCCGGCGATCACCTATCTGCAGGTGCTCTACCCCTTCCCGAACCAGGTCGAGCTGGTCGACAAGATCCATGCCCGCTTCGGCGACGAGGTGACCTGCCATCTCGAATTCGTGCGCTTCGACGGCAAGATCACCTGCTTCGGCCTGCCGCTCATCCGTTTCACCACCGAGGAGCGGCTGGAGGAGATCATCGCTGTTCATGAGGGGATGGGCGCGCCGATCTTCAACCCGCACCGCTATACGCTGGAGGAGGGCGGCATGAAGCAGACCGACGAGACGCAGCTCGCCTTCAAGCGCGAGGCCGATCCGCAGGGCCTGCTCAATCCCGGCAAGATGATCGCCTGGGAGGATCCGAGCTACGATTACCGCTCGGGGAAGACCTTCCTGTTCCGCAGCCTCGCCGAGGCCGGTGTCGGCTAAGAGATCTTTTGAAGCTTCAGCCCTCATCCTGAGGAGCAGCCGCAGGCTGCGTCTCGAAGGATGATCGAGATGGTTCCGGAGCCTGCTTAAGCATCCTTCGAGACGCCGCTTCGCGGCTCCTCAGGATGAGGGCTCGACAAATGGTCGAACGGAGGCCTCAGCCATGCGCGTGCTCGTCCTCTATGCCCATCCGGTTCCGGAAAGCTTCGGTGCCGCGATCCATCAGACGGTGGTCGCGACGCTGAAGCGGGCGGGGCACGATGTCGACGATTGCGATCTCTATGCGGAGGGCTTCGACCCGGTGCTGAGCTGCGGCGAGCGCCGCGGCTATCACGACACAGCCAGCAACACATTGCCGGTTGCCGGCTATGTCGAGCGCGTCAGGGCCGCAGAGGCTCTGGTGCTGTGCTTTCCGGTCTGGAACTTCGGCTACCCGGCGATCCTGAAGGGTTTCCTCGACCGGGTCTTCCTGCCCGGCGTCTCGTTCAAGATGGTCGACGGAAAGGCTCAGCCCGCGCTCCACAATATCCGCAGACTTGCGGCTGTGACGAGCTATGGCGGCTCGCGCTGGCGCGCCTTTCTGGTGGGCGATCCGCCGCGCAAGGCCGTTTGCCGGGCGCTGCGCGCCGTTTGCCATCCGCTGGCGCGCACGACTTATCTGGCTCATTATGAGATGAATCTCTCGACCGTGGAGAGCCGGGGGGCATTCCTGCAAAAAGTCGCCACGAAGCTGACAGTGTTTTAGCTCTGACATCGGATTGTCATCTGTCTGTCATGTTCGCGCGCGATTACGCAGCCGGCGAAGCGTCTGCTTATCCGTCCAAGGATCGGCCCGAAGGATCGACCTATGACCAAGGCAATCGAGAAAAGCGTCGGCCGTGCCCTGCTCGTCACCGCCCGGCTGCATCGGTCGCGGATGGGCGAGAGGCTGAACGGGCTCGGCCTGTTTCCAGGGCAGGAGCAGGCGCTGAAGGCGCTGCAACCGGCGCCGATGACGATGGGCGAGCTCGCCTCGCTGCTGCGCGTGAAGCCGCCGACCGTGTCGAAGACGATCGGGCGGTTGTCGCTGCAGGGGCTGGTGACGCGCGAAGGCGGCAACCGTGACGGCCGACTGGTCCAGGTTGCCCTGACGGAAGCCGGGCAGAAGACAGCAATCGAACTCGATGCCGTCTGGAACGACGTCGAGGAGGAACTTCTCGACAAGCTCGACGGCAAGGAGCGCAAGCAGTTGCGCAAGCTGCTGCGCAAGGCGGCGAAAGGCCTGTCCAAGGCCGGCGCCGATCACGACGACCCGGACAGCGATATCGACGAGGCCGATAGCGACGCCTGATTTCTGCATGGAGCGCATGCGCTCCTGCACTGGCGAAGGCGTCTAAATCGGTTCAATCTGGTTTTGTCATTCCTCCAGAGCATGGCGAAACCGGACGTGCCCCTGCCATCCGAGGCCTCTTCCGAAGCGGGGCGAGCCCGGCTCGCGGCCATAGGCCTGATGGGCGTGGCCGTCCTGCTGTTCTCGATGCTCGATGCCAGCGCGAAATGGCTGGGGCAGTCGATGAACCCGCTGCAGGTGGTGTTTGCGCGCTACGCCGGCAGCATGATCCTGGTCTTCGCCCTGATCAATCCGTGGACGCATCCCGGCGTGCTGCGGACCAAGCGCCCCTGGTTGCAATGGGGGCGCTCGCTGCTCCTGCTCGCCTCGACCGCGCTGAATTTCATCGCCCTGCGCTATCTCCAGCTGGCCGAGACGATTTCGATCATGTTCGCGGCGCCGTTTCTCGTGGCGCTGGTCTCCGGGCCGCTCCTCGGCGAATGGCCGGGCCCACGCCGGCTGGTGGCGATCGCCGTCGGCTTTCTCGGCGTGCTGGTGGTGACGCGGCCGGGCATCGGCGGCATGCATCCGGCCGCGCTCCTCAGCGTGCTCGGCTGCTTCTGCTTCGCCTTCTACGCGCTGTCGACCCGCGTGCTCTCGGCCCATGATTCATCGGAAACGACGATGATCTATTCCGGCGCCGCCGGAACGCTCGCCACGATTCCGCTGCTGCCCTGGATCTGGGAGACGCCGCAGGGGCTGCTGCCCTGGCTGCTGATGGTCCTGGTCGGCGTGCTCGGCGGCTTCGGCCACTGGCTGCTGATCCTGGCGCATCGGCTCGCACCGGCCACGGTGCTGGCGCCGTTCATCTACTCGCAGATCGTCTGGATGGTGCTGCTCGGCTGGCTCGTCTTCGGCCAGTGGCCGGATCGCTGGACCTTTGCCGGCGCCGGGATCGTCATCGCCTCGGGGCTCTATCTGCTCTATCGCGAGCGTGTGCGGCATGTGCCGCAGGAAGCGGCTTCGGCACGGTTGGATTGAGATTGCAGGGTCATTCTCGGGCGGCGCGCCAGCGACGACCCGAGAATCTCCATGAAAGAGAAGCGCGGGTAAATCTGCCCTTCTGGATCACGAGATGCTCGGGGCAAGCCCGAGCATGACGCCCCCTGGGGCGGGGGAGCCGTTCAGACCGTAACCTGCGTGCCGACCTCGACGACGCGGCCGGTCGGGATCTGGAAGAAGTCCGTCGCGTCGGTCGCGCTCTTGGTCAGGCCGATGAAGAGATTGTCCTGCCAGATCGGCATGCCGGATTGCGGCGAGGGCTTGATCGAGCGGCGCGACAGGAAGAACGAGGTCGACATGATGTCGAACTTGAAGCCCTGCTTGCGCAGCATGGCGAGGCCCTTGGGCACGTTCGGGCTTTCCATGTAGCCATAGACCATGTCGACCCGCCAGAAGTCGTCGGTGATGCGGGCGAGGCGCACACGCTCTTCCTCGGGCACGCGCGGGGTGTCGGCCGAGCGCACGGTCAGGACGACGTTGCGCTCGTGCAGGACCTTGTTGTGCTTGAGGTTGTGCAGGAGCGAGGCCGGCGCCGTCTCAGGGTCGCTGGTCAGGAAGACTGCCATGCCCTTCACCCGGGCCGGCGGGCTCTTCGACAGCATGGTGACGAGCTCGAGCAGCGGCACGTCGGTCTTGCGGGTCTTGTCGAACAGGATCTTGGTGCCGCGCATCCAGGTCCACATCACCAGCGTCAGCGCCATGGCGAGCAGCACCGGCACATAGCCGCCGTGGAACAGCTTCAGCATGTTGGCCGAGAAGAACGAGACGTCGACCAGCAGGAAGGGGAGGATGAGCGCGGCGGTGGCCGGCAGGCTCCAGCCCCAGTGGCGACGGATGACGATGGCGGCGAGCAGAGAGGAGACCACCATCGTGCCGAAGACCGAGATGCCGTAGGCGTGCGACAGGCTGGAGGAGGTACGGAACGACCAGACCAGGATCAGCACGACCACGAGCAGCAGCAGGTTGACGCGCGGCACGTAGATCTGGCCCGAGGTCTGCTCGGAGGTGTGGCGGATCTCCATGCGCGGCAGCAGGCCGAGCTGGATCGCCTGCCGCGTCAGCGAGAAGGCGCCGGTGATGACCGACTGGCTGGCGATGATGGTCGCCACCGTCGCCATGATGACGAAGGGCAGCAGCAGGCCCTGCGGCGCGAGGCGGTAGAACGGGTTGTCGATGGCGCTCGGATCGGACAGGATCAGCGCGCCCTGGCCGAGATAGTTCAGCCACAGCGCCGGAAAGACGACATAGAGCCAGGCGCCACGGATCGGGCCGCGGCCGAAATGGCCCATATCGGCATAGAGCGCTTCGGCACCCGTCACGGCCAGACAGACCGAACCGAGCACGGCGAGCGAGACGCCGGCGTGGTCGCGGAAGAACAGCAGGGCGTAGTAGGGGTTGATCGAGCGGAAAACGCTGAGATCGTCGGCAATGTGGTAGATGCCGAGCCCGGCCAGCGTCAGGAACCAGACCAGCATGATCGGGCCGAAGAAGGTCGCGACGCGATGGGTGCCGTGGCTCTGCATCACGAAAAGGCCGATCAGGATCACCGAGGCGATCCAGAGGATGTAATCGTCGAGGGCCGGGGTGATCAGCTTGACGCCCTCGATCGCCGAGAGCACCGAGATGGCGGGGGTGATGACCGTGTCGCCGTAGAACAGGCCGGCGCCGATCATGCCGAGCAGCAGCGCAACATGGCTGCGCGCCCGGCCGAGGCTGCGCTGGGCGAGCGCGACGAGGGTCAGGATGCCGCCTTCGCCGTTGTTGTCGGCCCGCATCAGCAGCACGACATATTTCAGCGTCACGACGACGACGAGCGACCACAGGATCAGCGAGAGGACGCCGATCACGACGGTCGGCGGAACCGTGACGTTCTCCTGTCCGCCGGTCGCGGCGAGGATCGTTTCGCGAAGCGCATAGAGCGGACTCGTGCCGATATCGCCATAGACGACGCCGAGCGCGCCCAAAGCCAGAGCGGCGAAGCCGGTCCTGCCGTGTCCCTGGCTCGCAGCCTGGCCTTGGCCATCGTCGAGTCCGAAACGGGAATCCTCTGGCCGGACGGTCGCAGGATTCGGCTTCTCATGCCCCATCAGGGATCTCCGCACACGCTGCGGTGCAGCGAAAGGCCGGGGGCTCTAGCATAATGCGAACGGCGCGCAAAGGCAGGGTTCAGTTGGAGGCGCCGAGCCCGGCACCGAAGCGCCGCTCGACATAGCTCGCGACCATGGTCTTGAACTCCTCCGCAATGCCGGCGCCCCTGAGCGTGGCGACCTTCTTGCCGTCGACGAAGACCGGCGCGGTCGGCGCCTCGCCGGTTCCCGGGAGCGAGATGCCGATATCGGCGTGCTTCGACTCGCCGGGGCCGTTGACGATGCAACCCATCACCGCGACGTTGAGGTTCTCCACGCCGGGGTAGCGCGTCTTCCATTCCGGCATGGAGGTCGAAATCCAGTTCTGGATGTCGCGCGCCAACTCCTGGAACACGGTCGACGTCGTGCGCCCGCAGCCGGGGCAGGCCGCGACGAGCGGCACGAAGGCGCGGAAACCCATGGTCTGGAGCAGTTCCTGTGCCGTCTTGACCTCGAGCGTGCGGTCGCCGCCCGGCTCCGGCGTCAGCGAATAGCGGATGGTGTCGCCGATGCCTTCCTGCAGCAGGATGCCGAGCGCGGCCGAGGAGGAGACAATGCCCTTCGAGCCCATGCCGGCTTCGGTCAGGCCGAGATGGATGGCGTAGTTCGCCCGGCTCGCCAGCATGCGGTAGACGGTGATCAGGTCCTGCACGCCCGATACCTTGGCCGAGAGGATGATGTATTCGCGGGCGAGGCCGAGCTCCTCGGCACGCTCCGCCGAGAGCAGCGCCGACTGCACCATGGCCTCGCGCATGATGGCGCGGGCGTCGAGCGGGCGCTGGGCACGGGCGTTCTCGTCCATCAGGGCGGTGAGCAGCTCCTGGTCGAGCGAGCCCCAGTTGGCGCCGATGCGGACGGGCTTGCGGTGCCGGATCGCCATCTCGACGATCTGGGCGAACTGCTTGTCCTTCTTGTCCTTGAAGCCGACATTGCCGGGGTTGATCCGGTACTTCGCCAGCGCCTCGGCGCAAGCCGGATGATCGGCCAGCAGCTTGTGGCCGATATAGTGGAAGTCGCCGACCAGCGGCACATCGACGCCGATGCGGTCGAGCCGCTCGCGGATCTTCGGCACGGCGGCAGCGGCCTCGTCGCGGTCGACGGTGATGCGCACCAGCTCCGAACCTTGCCGCGCGAGCGCGGCGACCTGGGCCACCGTAGCCGCGATATCGGCCGTGTCGGTGTTGGTCATCGACTGCACGACGATCGGCGCGCCGCCGCCGACGACGACGTGGCCGACCTTGACCGGCACGGTGAGCTGCCGGGCGAGCGGGCCGGCGCGTTCCGGGGTCAGATGGGAGAAGGCGCGCTCATTCATGCGGCTGCTCTAGAGCGTTTTCATGGTTTCTGACAGCCTCATGACGAAGCGGCGTTCCGGCAATGCTCGCAGCGGCCGACGATCTCGACCATTTGATGAGAGGGCGAGAATTGCCGGGTTTCGGCGATGGCCGCCACCGCTTTCTTCATGGCGGGCGAGGAATCCTCATCGACGCCGCCGCAGACCTCGCAGATCAGGAAGGCTACGACCTCGTTCGCGCCATGGCCGTGAAGGCAGGCGACATAGGCGTTCTTCGAGGAGAGGCGGTGGACGAAACCCTGCTCGACGAGAAAATCGAGAGCGCGGTAGATCGAGATCGGGGCGAGGCGCCGCCCGCCTTTCGGCGAAATGCGGTCAGCGAGGTCATAGGCGCCGACCGGACGATGGTCCGCGTGGAGCGCTTCCAGCGCCTGCCGCCGGATCGGAGTGAGGCGAAGGCCGCGCTCGCGGCAGATCCGCTCGGCGCGCGCCAGCGCCTCGGCGGCGTGGCGGCGATGATCCTCCGCATGGCGGCAATCGCCGTCATGCGTATGATGCACATGGTTGTCATGCGTATGCGCGTTTGGCTGCATTTTCGTCATGTTGCGTTGCAAAGAGTCATCGGGCAACTTGCGAGTGCCTGTCGTTGCGGCATTGCCACGTTCAGCCCGAACCTAAGCATTTTCTCCTCGATTGTCAGGGGCCTTGACGCTCATGTTCCTCAAAGACCGTACTGCGGCCATCACCGGCTCGACCTCCGGCATCGGCCTCGCCTACGCCCGCGCGCTTGCTGCGGAGGGCGCCAATCTCGTCATCAACGGCATCCTGCCGCCAGCCGATGCAGAGAAGCTGCGCACCGACCTGGAGAAGGAGTTCGGCGTCAAGGTGGTGTTCTCGCCGGCGGACATGACGAAGCCCGCCGAGATCGCCGGCTTCATTGCCGAGGGCGAAAAGGCGTTCGGCGCCATCGACATCCTGATCAACAATGCCGGCATCCAGTACGTCGCGCCCATCGACGAGTTTCCGCTGGAAAAGTGGGACCAGATCATCGCGATCAACCTGTCCTCAGCCTTCCACACCATCCGCGCCGCCCTGCCGAAGATGAAGGAGAAGGGCTGGGGCCGCATCATCAACACCGCGTCGGCGCACGCCTTCGTCGCCTCGCCGTTCAAATCAGCCTATGTCGCCGCCAAGCATGGCATCGCCGGGCTGACCAAGACGGTGGCGCTGGAAGTCGCGACCAAGGGCATCACCGTCAACGCCATTGCGCCTGGCTATGTCTGGACGCCTCTGGTCGAGAAGCAGATCCCCGACACGATGAAGGCGCGCAACATGACCAAGGAACAGGTCATCAACGACGTGCTGCTCGACGCCCAGCCGACCAAGGAGTTCGTGACGGTCGAGCAGGTCGCGGCGCTCGCCGTCTTCCTTTGCACCGACGGGGCGAAGTCGATCACGGGAGCTACCCTGCCAATCGACGGCGGCTGGACAGCCGCGTGAGCGGGCGCCCCTCCCGCAAGGCCGAGCCGGTCAAGGGACTGGCCGGGCCGAAGGCGGAAAAGACGGTCTCGCTGGCCCTGCAAGGCGGAGGCGCCCATGGCGCCTTCACCTGGGGCGTGCTCGACGTCATCCTCGAAGACGGGCGCCTCGGCATCGAGGCCCTGACCGGGACCAGCGCCGGCGCGATGAATGCCGTGGTGCTGGTCGAAGGCTGGATCGACGGGGGCGCAGACGGCGCGCGCGCCAAGCTTGAAGCCTTCTGGCGGGCGATCAGCGTCGACGGCAAATATGCTGGCTCGGAGCGCTCGCTGCTCGACACGATGCTCGGTTCCTGGGGCCATGACGGCACGCCGCCCGGCCTGCTCTTCCTGGAGATGTTCTCGAAGGTCGCGAGCCCCTACGACATCAACCCGCTCAACATCAACCCGCTGCGCGGCGTCGTCGCCGATCTGATCGATTTCGAGAAGGTCCGGGCCTGCGACGCGGTGAAACTCTTCATCGCCGCGACCAATGTCCGTACCGGCAAGATCGCCGTGTTCGACGGCAAGGACCTGACCCCGGACCATGTGATGGCGTCGGCCTGCCTGCCGATGGTCTTCCAGGCCGTGGAGATCGACGGGGAGGCCTATTGGGACGGCGGCTATATGAGCAACCCGGCCCTGTTCCCGCTGTTCTACAAGGCTGATTGCGACGACATCCTGCTGGTGCAGATCAACCCGGTCCAGCGCAAGGAGCTGCCGACCAAGGCGCGCGAGATCCAGGACCGGATCAACGAGATCACCTTCAACGCCTCGCTGCTGCGTGAGTTGCGCGCCATCGACTTCGTCAACCGCCTCGTCGATGCCGGCAAGGTGCCGCGCGACGAGTACAAGCGCGTGCTGATGCACCGGATCGACGGCGGCCCGCCGCTGGCCGAACTGACCTCCTCGTCACGGATGAACGCCGACTGGTCCTTCCTGCTGCGGCTGCGGGACATAGGCCGCGGGGCGGCCAAGCGCTGGCTGAAGCGCAATTATGCCGCGATCGGCCACACGGAGACGCTCGACCTCCGGGAGGCGATCACCTGAGACTTCGGAACCCAGTCCCCTGATTGCAGGATTCTTCGCGTTCCGGCGTCTCACCTGTTCCCGGGACCGCGCTTGCGCGAGGGCGAGGCGAAATGCCATTCACCGTCAGGGACCCGTTTTCAGAAGGACAGGGATTTTCCATGAGCAGCAAGCTGATCGTCACCGCCGGCCCCTACAGCTTCGACGCGAAGCTCGAGCTCGAGGCCGCGCCGAAGACCTGCGCCGCCTTCCTGCGGCACCTGCCCTTCGTCAGCAAGATCGTGCATGTGCGCTGGAGCGGCGAGGGCGTCTGGATGCCGCTCGGCGATCTCGATTTCGGCGTCGGCTACGAGAACAACACGGCCTATCCGGCTCCGGGCCAGATCATCCTCTATCCGGGCGGTGTGAGCGAGACCGAGATCCTGCTCGCCTATGGCGGCGTGCAATTCGCCAGCAAGGCCGGTGTCCTCTCCGGCAACCACTTCCTTACCCTGACCTCGGGGCTTGAGAACCTCTACGCGCTCGGCCGCAAGACCCTCTGGGAAGGCGCGCAGGACATCCGCTTCGAGCTGGCCGGCTGAGCCGCATCCAGCGCACGGGTTGAGACAAGAAGGGCGGGACGCATGGCGTCCCGCCCTTTCTCTTTCACGCGGCGGCCGGCGGATCTTCCGGCGGGCTCTCCGCCGCCGGCTTGCGCGGCCTCAACATGCGGGGCTCGGCCGCTTCGGCTGGTGGCGCCTCGTCGGCCCGCGTCTCGGGCGGCGCGGCCTTCGTTTCCGCTTCGGCCTCGGGCTGTGCCGTGGCGGCCAGGTTCTGGCACAGGCCCAGCATCGCCCGCGCGATCTCGGCCTCGCCCATGATCGTCAGCGTCGCGCCGCATTTGGTGAGATGGGCAACCTCCGCATCGGAATGGGCGCGGGCGACGATCGGCAGGGTCGGATTTTCGGCACGGGCCTGCTCGCAGACCTGGCCGGCCTCGAAGCTGCCGGGGATGGCGACGAAGAGGCGGATGGCGCGCCCGACCGCCGCCGCGGACAACACCTCGGGATCGGCCGCATTGCCGACGAGCAGCTCGGCGCCGTCGCGCTTTGCGGTTTCGACCGCGTCCGGATTGTCCTCGATCACCAGCAGCTTCGAGCCCTGCGCCAGCAGGCCGGCACCGAGCAGGCTGCCCACCCGGCCGTAACCGACCACGACAATATGATCGTTGAGGCTGGTGGGAGTGATGTCGCGCTCCGGCGGTGTTTCGGGCTGGGGAGCAGGAGCCGCGGCCTTTTCCGCCGGGGCCGGCTCGGTTGGAGCGGCGGCGGGCTTTGGCTTCGGCTTCGCCGCCGCGGGCGGCTCCGAGGCCAGGCGCTCGGCCAGCGCGAACATCACGGGATTGAACAGGATCGACAGGATCGCGCCGGCGAGGATCAGATCGCGGCCCTGGGCCGGCAGGATTCCGAGCGCGCTCCCGAGCCCGGCCAGAATGAACGAGAACTCGCCGATCTGCGCGAGAGAGGCCGAGATGGTTAGCGCGACCGCGTTCGAGCGGCCGAAGGCGCGCACGATCATCCAGGCGGCGACGGATTTGCCGATCAGGATGATGGCGAGCGTCGCGATCAGCGGACCCGGCGCCCGCAGGATGATGCCGGGGTCGAAGAGCATGCCGACCGAGACGAAGAACAGCACCGCGAAAGCGTCGCGCAGCGGCAGCGTCTCCTCGGCTGCGCGCTGCGAGAGCGGCGACTCCGACAGGATCATGCCGGCGAAGAAGGCGCCGAGCGCGAAGGAGACGCCGAACAGGGTGGCGGCCGAATAGGCGACGCCCAGGGCGACTGCGAGCACGGCGAGGCGGAAGAGCTCGCGCGAGCCGGTATGGGCGACCCAGTGCAACACCCAGGGGATGACGCGCCGCCCGACGACGAGCATGAAGGCGAGGAAGCCGATCAGCTTGGCGAAGGTCAGGCCGATTACGCCCCAGATGCCGAGGTCGAAGCGGGTCGCCAGCGGCGCGCTCGCGCCCGGCTGCGAGCCGCCGTTGATGATGTCGGCCAGCACCGGCAGCAATACCAGCGCCAGCACCATGGCCATATCCTCGACGATCAGCCAGCCGACGGCGATGCGGCCGCGCTCGGTCTGGACCATCCGGCGCTCCTGCAAGGCACGCAGCAGCACGACGGTCGAGGCGGTGGAGAGGGCAAGGCCGAAGACCGCGCCGGAGAACCAGCTCCAGCCGAGCAGCGTGCCGAGTCCGAGGCCGAGCAGCGTGGCGATGCCGATCTGGACGACGGCGCCGGGCACGGCGATCGCCTTCACCGAAAGCAGGTCCTTGAGGGAGAAATGCAGGCCGACGCCGAACATCAGCAGGATGACGCCGATCTCGGCCAGCTCATTCGCGAGGTTCTGATCGGCGACGAAGCCGGGCGTGAACGGGCCGACGGCGACGCCGGCGACGAGATAGCCGACGAGGGGGGAAATCCGCAGTTTTTGGGCAAGCGCCCCGAAGACGAAAGCAAGGCCTAGGCCCGCGACAATGATGGCGATCAGCGGGCCGTGATGCATGGGTCTCCCGAATCCGAAACGTCAAGAAATCGAAAATGTTGGAACGTTTCGGAGCATGGGGACTGAGACCGCCGATTTCAACCGAAAGACGTACGTCTTTTAGGCTTGCCATGGCGAATTTTCTGTCCCTTCGGCGTGAGCCGCGGACATGAGGAAGCGACGTCGGCGGCCGGGTGACCGCGACGCAAACGGCGAATGACGGGTAAGTCCTACGCCTTGGGTTTCTCGAGCAGGACCTGGCCCTGCTTCTCGACCCCGATCTTCAGCTTCTCGGCGAAGACGGCGAGCATCCAGGGCAGCGTCACCTCGACGCGGATGAGGCGCTCCTCGACCTCGACGCGGCCATGGACGGTGTGGCCGAGCGCGCCGACGCCGAAATGCAGGCTGTCGCCCTCCCAACGCTCCTCGACGAGCTGCATCCTGACCATGCCGAGCCTGTCGCGGATGCGATCGATCCCGCTGCGCAGGCGGTTGAGCGCGGCCTCGCGGCCGAGATCATGCGAGATGGTAATGGAGACGGGCTTGCCCATGGCGCCTCATCGAGCAGTGGAACTGCAGCCAGACATGGCGACGGCGCCGGAGATTTTCCAGCGCCGCCGAAAGCCCGCCGAAAAGCGGGCGTGACGATCGACAAGATAATCCTGAAAGATAAGCGCGAGAGAGCCCGGCGATCTGCCGGGAGCTCAGCTGCGTTCGCTCAGGCGCTGCTGACCGGATTGCGTGACGTGCCACGCGGCTCCATCCGTCTCGACGAGCCCGCGATCGCGCAAGGCGAGCAGCATCGTATCGTCGAAGATGAAATGCTGGGTCTTTTCTTCGATGCTTTCCAGCGCGATCCATTCCGGATCCGAGAGAACCGAGGGATGTGCGATCTGGAGGTGCTGAACGTGCATATAGCGTCTCCTTCTCGTTGATTGCCCCTGTTCCCGGGGAGATCGCATCCAAACATGACCGGGTTATGGCCGAACAGCGAAGAATGATGACCCATGGCTTTTCGCGTCGGCCGTCTTTTCACGCGTCGGCGGGAACCCAGCCGCTCCGTCCCTCGTTCCATGGCCGTGCCCCCTTTCAGAAACGGAGAGACCGCCATGGCGATCGCCAACAGATTTCCGCCGGATGTGCCTACCACTGCCGAGGAAGCTCAGGATCAGGTCGAGTCCACGGTGAGCACGCTGCGCGGCAAGGCGGCGGATATGGCCGACAAGGCGAGCGAGACCGTGAAGGACGGCTATGAGCGGGCGAGGGAAGCCTGGGACGAGGCCGACCCGATCGCGACGGCCCGTGAAGGCGGGCAAGCCGTGGCGCGGACGGTGGAGCGGCATCCGCTCGCGACGCTCGGTCTCGGTGCCGTGAGCATCGGGCTGATCGCCTGGGCTACGCTGCGCAGCCGGCCTGTCTCGCGCTGGGAGCGTTATCAGCCCGACTATGGCCGGGTGCGTGGCTGGCTCAATGACTACGGCTCCGACGCCGCGGAAGCCGGAAGCCGTGCCTTGAAGGCTGGCAGCAACTGGCTGAGCGCCCGCCGCGACCTCGCGGACGACTATGCGGATCGCGCCAACGACTATGCGTCGCGCGCGCGCGAATACGCCGACACGGGCGGGCGCATGCTGGTCAAGCGGGCCGAGCGCGAGCCGATGGCCGCCCTGGTCGGGCTCGGACTCGCCGTCTACGTGATCGGCTCTCTGCTGGCCTCGGCCTCGAGCAGGGAGGAGCCGGCGCCCGCTCCGGCCCGCAGGCGCTCAACCAAGCGCTGAGCGGAATCAGGGGTTTCGAAAGCGCATAAGGAAAAGCCCTGCGGCGCGAGGCGTCGCAGGGCTCCCGAATTGCTTGAGCGGCGCCTCCGGGAGGCGCCGCTCAATTGTTACCACCAGTAGCGGCGCGGGCCGTAATAACCGGGGCCGTAGTAGTAGTTGCGGCTGGCGCCGGCCGCGATCGCGCCGCCAACGACGCCCGCAGCCACACCTGCGGCGACCGCGTTGCCGGCCTCGTTCGAAGCGCGACGGTTCTCGACATAGTTCGCCGAGCGGCACTGCTGGTAAGCGCGAGTGCCGGGACGGAAGCCCTGGGCCTCACAGGTGACTTCAGCGTCAGCCATGGACTCCTGCGCGGTCTGGCAACCGGCGAGGAGAGCGGCCATCGCGCCGACGATCAGAATGCTACGCATATTTTATCCTTTTCAGCCTCCCATTGGCCTGCGGGGACTTAAGAGCAGCCGTCGTTGCAGGTCAAGAATGTCTCAGGTCTTGCGTTAAAGTTCGCACAGCCGAAATCATTCAATAGCCGCACAATTCCGCTCAAATTGAGTGAACCCCGATCTGGTGAAGGAACCCGAAGGGGCATGCACAGATCCGGGCTTGCATTTGCGCGACAGCAGCGGAACATGATGGCCAAACCGATCAGGACAGTCTGGACCATGTCGATGCCGCGTTTCTTCCTTCTTCTGCCGGCTTTGTTTCTGGGAGCTTGCGCCTATCACACCTCGCGGAGCAGCGCGGTCGTGGTCACGGATACGCAGAGCGTGGTGGAGGGCTGCACCAAGCTCGGCGTGATCGACGGCAAGTCCGATCTGCATTCGGTGCTGCTCACCGATACGGCGCGCGATACGATCGTGACGCGTCTGAAGATCAGGGCGGCGGAGATGGGCGGGAGCCATGTCGTCTCCAGCGCCGCCGACATCAAGTGGAAGGGGCCGGACACATCGGGCACGGTCTACGAGTGCGTCCGGTGAGCCGGGTGGCCGGCTCGTTCCGGTAAGAGGGCGGGGGCCTGAGCCAGGCGCCCGCAAGGAGCCGGCAATCAGCCCTTCAGCAGCCACTCATGCTCGGCGGCGTTGTGGAATTTCCAGGTCCGCTTCGGGCCGGCCATGACGTTGAGATAATAAAGATCGTAGCCGTGGCAGGTGGCGCAGGGGTGATAGCCCTTCGGCACCAGCACGACGTCGCCGTCCTCGATCGCCATGGCTTCGTCGAGGCTGCGGTCATCCGTGTAGACGCGCTGGAAGCCGAAGCCCTGAGGCGGGTTGAGGCGGTGGTAATAGGTCTCTTCAAGATAGGACTCCTGCGGCAGGTCGTCCCGATCGTGCTTGTGCGGCGGGTAGCTCGAGGTGTTGCCGGCGGGGGTGATGACCTCGACGACGAGCAGCGAATCCGCCGGCTCGCCTTCCGGCAGGATGTTGGTGACGTGGCGGGTGTTGGAACCCTTGCCGCGAATCTCCTGGCCGAGATCGTCCGGTCCGATGACGCGCACGGGCAAGCCGCCTCCGAGACCGGGGGCCGTGCAGACCGCGAGTTCGAGATCGGTGGTGGCGGTGACGGACCAGTCCGAGCCTTGCGGAACATAGACCGACCAGGGTTTGCCCTCGAAGGGGCTCATGCGCTGGCCGAGCTCGCCGAGTTCCTTGCCGCCGGCTTCCGCCTTGCCCTTGCCGGTGACGAAGACAAGGCAGGTCTCGCGATCGCCGGTCGGGGCCGAGACGGTCTCGCCCGGCTTCAAGCGGTGCAGATCGAAGCCGACATAGGTCCAGCCGGCATTCTCCGGCGTGACATGCGTGACGTGGCCGTGGGAGCCGTTGGGCTTGACCTTGAGATGGGACATGGGGGCTCTCCAGCGCATTCTCGGTGGGCTCGTCATGCTCGGGCTCGACCCGAGCGTCTCCGGCAAGAGATTCTCGGGTTTGCGCTTCGCTTCGCCCGAGAATGACGTTGTATTCAGACCAGGCCCGCTTCCTTGATGAAGCGCGCCAGATTGGCATGCCCGAGCTTCGCGTAAGCGGCTGGCTCGGCCTTCTTCGGGTCCTGCTCGGCCTCGACCACGATCCAGCCCGAATAGTCCCAGAGCTCTCTCAGCACGCGGACATAGTCGATCAGGCCATCGCCCGGCACGGTGTAGACGCCTGCGAGGACGGATTCGAGGAAGGACCAGTCCTCGCGATTGGAACGCCACATCACCTCCTCGCGGATATCCTTGCAATGGACGTGGTGGATGCGCGCCTTCCAGTGGCGGGCGATGCGAGCGGGATCGCCGCCGCCCCAGGTGGCGTGGCCGGTGTCGAGCAGCAGGCCGACGGCCGGGCCGGTGACGCCCATGAACCGGTCGATCTCGGCCTCGGTCTGCACGACCGTGCCCATGTGGTGGTGATAGACGAGCTGCAGGCCGTACTCCGCCTTCACCGCCTCGGCGAAGTTGGTGTAGCGCGCGCCGAAATCGTCCCAGCGGGCCTTGGGCAGCATGGGGCGGGCCGAGAGCGGCTTGGTGATGTCGGAGTGGATCGCGTTCGAGGTCTCGGCGGCGATCAGCACCGAGCAGCCCATGTCGCGCAGCAGCGTCGCATGCGCCTTCACCGCTTCCATCTCGGCGGCGACGTCGCGGACGAGCAGCTCGGTCGAATACCAGCCGGAGACCAGCGCATGGCCGTGGGCGTCGAGGATCGGCTTCAGCCGGGCGGCCTCGCGCGGGAACTTGTTCCCGAGTTCCATGCCGGTGAAGCCGGCTTCACGCGCCTCCTTCAGGCAGGTTTCGAGCGGGATGTCGCCGCCGATCTCGAGCATGTCGTCATTCGACCAGCCGATGGGGTTCGCGCCGATGCGGATCATGTGTCGGGTCTTTCTCATTCATGGTTGCCGCCGTCATTGCGAGCGTAGCGAAGCAATCCAGGTCTCGTGGAGCTCGACGTCTCCTGGATTGCTTCGCTACGCTCGCAATGACGGCCTGTTATTCACCGACGCGCTGCTGTTTGCGTCGTTCGTCGTAATTCGCCCGTGCCGTGCGGACCTCGCCGCGCTCGCTGACTTCCGGCACGGCGACATCCCACCAGGCACCGCCGGCGCTGGTCGAGATCAACGGGTCGGTGTCGATGACGACGACGGTCGTGCGGCTGTTGGTCTTCGCCTGCGCCAGCGCGGCTTCTAGCTCGGCGATGGAGGCGGCCTTGGTCGCGATCGCGCCCATGCTGGCGGCGTGGGCGACGAAGTCGATCTCCGGCAGCGTCTCGTGCCGGGAATCCCGGAGCAGGTTGTTGAAGCTCTGGCCGCCGGTCGCGTTCTGGAGCCGGTTGATGCAGCCGAAGCCGCGATTGTCGAGCAGGACGATGGTGAGCTTGAGCCCCAGCATCACCGAGGTCGCGATCTCGGAATTCAGCATCAGATAGGAGCCGTCGCCGACCATGACGACGACTTCCTTGTCGGGGCGCGCCATCTTGGCGCCGAGACCGCCGGCGATCTCGTAGCCCATGCAGGAGAAGCCGTATTCGGCGTGGTAGGAGCCGGGTGCCCCGGCCTGCCAGAGCTTGTGCAATTCGCCGGGCAGCCCGCCGGCAGCGTGGAGCAGGACGACGTCCGAGCCCAGCGCGCGCTGGACCGCGCCGATGACCTGCGCGTCCGAGGGGAGCGCCGCGTTGGTGGCAGCGGTGACCTTGTCTGCCTCCTCGCGCCAGTCGGCCTTGCCGGCCTTGGCATCGGCTGTCCAGCTCTCGGGCGCCTTCCAGCCGCCGATGATCTCCGCCAGCTCGGCCAGGCCCTCGCGGGCATCGGCGACGAGGGGCAGGGCGCGGTGCTTGCCAGCGTCGAAGGGCTGGACGTTGAGGCCGATGATCGTCTTCTGCTGCGCGCCGAACAGCGCCCAGGAGCCGGTGGTGAAGTCCTGCAGGCGGGTGCCGATGGCGAGGATGAGGTCCGCCTCGGCGGCCAGGTGGTTGGCCGCTGCGGTGCCGGTGACGCCGACGGCCGCCATGTTGAGCGCGTCGTCGTCGGGGAGGGCGGATTTGCCGCCCTGCGTCTCGCAGACGGGAATGCCCGTCGTGGCCGAGAAGCGGGCGAGTTCGTCGGAAGCGCCGGAATAGAGTACGCCGCCGCCCGCGACGATCAGAGGCTTCTTCGCGCCTTTCAGCGCTGCTGCGGCAGCCTTCAGCTCGTCGCGGTCCGTCCGGGGTCGGCGCGGCGTCCAGAGCCGTTCGGCGAAGAAGCTCTCGGGATAGTCATAGGCTTCCGCCTGCACGTCCTGGCAGAGCGCCAGTGTCACCGGCCCGCATTCGGCCGGATCGGTCAGCACCTGCATGGTCCGGGCGAGCGCCGGGATGATCTGCTCGGGCCGGGTGATGCGGTCGAAATAGCGCGAGACGGGGCGGAAGCAGTCATTGGCCGAGACGGTGCCGTCGCCGAAATCCTCGACCTGCTGGAGGACGGGATCGGGAATGCGGTTGGCGAAGACGTCGCCCGGCAGCAGCAGCACCGGCAGGCGGTTGACATGAGCGAGCGCCGCGGCGGTGACGAGGTTGGTCGCGCCGGGGCCGATCGAGGTGGTCGCGGCCATGAAGCGGCGGCGCATGTTCGCTTTGGCATAGGCGATGGCCGCATGCGCCATGGCCTGCTCGTTATGGGCGCGGAAGGTCGGCAGGCGCTCGCGCTCGTGCCATAGCGCTTCGCCGAGGCCCGCGACGTTGCCATGCCCGAAGATCGCCCAGACGCCGCCGAAGATCGGCAGGCGCTGCCCGTCGACCTCCGTCATCTGCGCCGCGAGATAGCGCGTCAGCGCCTGCGCCATGGTGAGGCGGACGGTACGAGTCATGTCGGTTTCCGACTCTCTATAACAAGTAACGATGTCATCCCGGACGAGCGAAGCGAGACCGGGGATCCATTCCGGAGCCTAACCGATGAAAGCTCCGGAATGGATCCCGGATCGGCGCCGCTATCGCGGCTTGTCCGGGATGACCCGCGAGGATGAAAGTGCAGCACCGAGCCTACGCCGCCTTGCGGCCGCGCGTGGCAAGCCAGAGGTCGGTCAGTGCCTCGAAACGCCGGGCCATGTCGGCGATGGCGGCTTCGTCGTCGAGCTTGCCGGCGAGCCAGCCTTCCGCTGCGGCCATGAAGATGGTGCGGCCGACGGCGAAGCCCTTGACGATGGGGGCGGCGGCCGTGGCGGCGAAGCCTGCCTCCAGCTCCTCGGCAGGGGCGTCGAGCCCGAGCAGGAGCACGCCGCGGCACCAGGGATCGTGCTTCGCGATGGTCTTCTCGATGGCCGCCCAGGCGGCTGGAGAGGATTGCGGCTCGAGCTTCCACCAGTCCGGCTTGATGCCCAGCGCGTAGATCTCCTCCATCGCGCGAGCGATCGTGTCCGGCCCCAGCGGGCCGTTCTTGCTGGCGATGATCTCGATCAGCAATTCGCGGCCGACCTTGCGCGCCGCCTCGAACAGACCGCGCAGCTTGTCCTGCTGTGCCTGCTTCAGCTCTTCGGAATCGTCCGGGTGATAGAAGCAGAGAGCCTTGATGCAGTGGTCGACCGGCCATTCCGGCAGCAGCGAGCCGATGTCCTGGCTCGTCTCGAAGCGCAGCGGGCGCGATCCCGGCAGCTCGACCGGGCGGCCGAGCCAGGCGAAGGGATGACGCGCGAATTCGAACATCGCCTCGCGTCCATGCTTCTCGTCGAGCAGCATGCCGTAGCCGGGCCGGCCATCGGCGACCCGGGCGGCAGCCTTGACCGCGAGGACCTTGAAGTCACGGATGCGGGCGGGGTCGGCACCGAGCTTCGCGGCAAGCTCTTCCAGCTGGATGCGGTGGTCGCAGGCGAGCGCCATCAGCGAGGGGATGTCGCGCCGGCGCGTCGTCGCCCAGTGGATGTGGTTGATGGCCTCGTCCTTGCGCAAGGCGCGGTGCGGGCTGCCATTCCCAAGGAAATACTGCAACTCCTCGAAGGTCGGGCTCTCCGGCGAGCAGAGCAGGCGCGAGACGGCGAAGGCGCCGCAGGCATTGGCCCAGGTCGCGGCGGTCTGGAGGCTCTCGCCCCCGAGCCAGCCGCGCAGGAAGCCGGACATGAAGGCGTCGCCGGCGCCGAGCACATTGTAGACCTCGATCGGGAAGCCCTTGCCGACAATGCCGTCCTCGAGATCGTCCGGGATCGCGCCTTCATAGACGATGCAGCCCATCGGGCCGCGCTTGAGCACGATGGTGGCGGGGGTGATGGAGCGGATTGTCCTCAGCGCCTGCAAGAGCTCGCTCTCGCCCGAGGCGATCAGCACCTCTTCCTCGGTGCCGATGATCAGGTCGCAGCCGGGCAGCACGGTCTTCATCCGCTCGGAGACGGCCTGCGAGGCGATGTAGCGGTTGTCGCCGGCGTCGTGGCCGGCAAGGCCCCAAAGATTAGGTCGGTAGTCGATATCGAGCACGACCTTGCCGCCGTTCTCGCGCATCAGCTTCATCGCCTTGCGCTGGGCGGCCTCGGGCTTGGGCCGGGCGAAATGCGTGCCGGTGACGACGACGGCGCGGGCCTTCGCGATGAAGGCGGGGTCGATGTCGCCTTCCTCCAGCGCCATGTCGGCGCAGTTCTCGCGGTAGAACAGCAGCGGGAAGGATTTGTCGCTCTCGACCGAGAGGATGGCGAGTGCGGTGAGGCGTTCGGAGTCGGTCTTGAGGCCGTCGAGATTGACGCCTTCGCGGGCGAGCTGCTCGCGCAGGAAGCGGCCGAACTGCTCGTTGCCGACGCGGGTGAGCAGGGCCGAGCGCAGGCCGAGCCGCGCCGTGCCGATGGCGATGTTCGCCGGGCAGCCGCCCACCGACTTGGCGAAGCTGGTGACATCCTCCAGCCGCGAGCCGATCTGCTGGCCGTAGAGATCGACCGAAGCGCGGCCGATGGTGATGACGTCGAGCGCCTGCGCCGATCCGCCGAGCGGTCCCGTCATATGTTCCTCCAGGCCTTGTCGCTTCTTGTGAGGCGCGGTCGGCCGAACGGCTCCGCGCTGACGGTATGAAATAATAATTCCATTACGCCGTCAATGCGGAATACTTGTTCCTACTCACGCGAGCGGCGGCGACGGCCGCGCCCGGCGCGGCGGGCATCGCCGATGCCGACGGCGAGCGCCATGGCGAGCGCCATGGTCGAGGACAGCGTGCGGAAGCCGCCGAAATCCGCCTCGGCCACCTCGAACCAGGTCTGCGCGAAACTGGCGAGGGGCGAGAAGGCGCTGTCGGTGATGGCGACAACCGGCACGCCCCGCTCGGCGAGGCCGCGCGCATCCTCGATCGTCGCCGGCGTATAGGGCGAGAAGCTGACGACGAGGGCGGCATCCCCCGGCGTGGCGAAGGAGATGATCTCGGGGCTCAGGCCCGCCGCGGATTCGACCAGCTGGTTGCGCACCTCGAGCTTGCCGAGCGCGTAGGCGAGGTAGCTCGCGACCGGAAAGGAGCGGCGGCGGGCGAGGATATAAATCGTCTCGGCCTCGGCCAGCGTCGCGATCGCGTGGTCGAGCGCTCCGTGGTCGAGCGAGCGGCTCATCACGTCGAGCGATTTGCGCGAGGCGGTCAGGAAGCCGTCGAGGATGCGGTGATTGCCAGCGGCCGCGTCCTCGCCGGCGCGCAGCGTGTTGAGCCGCTCCTCATAGCTCGAATTGCGCTCGCGCAGCCGCTCGCGGAAGACGCCCTGCAGGCTGGTGAAGCCGTCGAAGCCGAGATGCTGGGCGAAGCGGATCAGCGTCGAGGGCTGCACGCCGGCCGAGACAGCGATGCTGGCGGCGGTGCCGAAGGCGATCTCGTCGGGATTGTCGAGCGCATAGGCCGCGATCTGGGCGATGCGCTTGGGCAGGCTCTCGCGCTGGGCGAGAATCAGCGTGCGCAGGCCGTCGAAATCACGCGGCAGTTCCGCAACGGCGGTTTCGCTCATCCTGGATTCCCGTTGCCGTCCCCGTTGCGACAGTTCTGGCAGCGAAGCGGAAATGGAGCAAGCGTTCCAATAGGGGAATGAACAATCGACCGGGGAAGGGGGCTGTCATGCTCGGGCTTGACCCGAGCATCTCTTGCCGCAGGAGATTCCAGCTGCTTTCCCGGCACGAAATTCCCGTGCCTCCGCTTCGCTTCGCCCGGGAACGCCGCCGTGGCTCAGCCCGGCAGGCCGGCGGTGCAACTCTGGCCGCCATCGACCGGCAGGCAGACGCCGGTGATGAACTTGGCCTCGTCCGAGGCGAGGAAGACGGCGGCGTTGGCGATGTCCCAGGCCGTGCCCATCTTGCCCATCGGCACCTGCGCGTCACGGGCGGCGACCATCTCCTCGACGGAGGCGTATTGCGAGGAGATCTGCTTGTAGATCAGCGGCGTGTCGATCAGGCCGGGCATGATGCAGTTCGCGCGGATGTTCTGCTTCGCGTACTGCATCGCGAGCGCCACCGTCGCCTGGTTCACCGCCGCCTTGGTGGCGTAGTAGGCGAAATAGGGATAGCCGGTCCAGCGGATGGCGGCGAGCGAGGAGATGTTGACGATCGCGCCGCCGCCGCTCTTCAGCATCTGCGGAATCACGGCCTTGGCACAGCGATAGACCGAGCCGAGATTGAGCTGGAGCGAGGCGTTGAACTGCTCCTCCGACAGCTCGACCGGGCCGCCCATATGGGTGACCCCGACATTGTTGTGGAGGATGTCGATGCGGCCGAAATGCTGCGCAGCGTCCGCGACGCAGGCCTCGACCGAGGCGAGGTTGGTGACATCGGCCGCCAGCGCCAGGGCGTTGCCGCCTTCTCCGGCGATGATCGCGGCGGTCTCTTCCGCTGCTGCCAGGTTCAGGTCGATGCAGGCGACGCCGGCGCCCTCGCGGGCATAGGCGACGGCGGCGGCCTTGCCGTTGCCCCAGCCGGGGCCGGAGGAGCCGGCGCCGAAGACGATCGCGATCTTGCCCTTCAGCCGGTCGGCCATGGTGTCATTCTTCCAGCAATAGAAACGAGCGCAGTCATCCCGGGCGGAGCGAAGCGAAGACCCGGGATCCATGCCGGAACGGTTCAGGCATGGATCCCGGATCGGCGCGGCTTCGCAGCTTGTCCGGGATGACCGCGGAGCGGTCGTTGGCCGATCAGCTCAGCGAGCTGCCGACGGCCTTCTCCAGGATGCCCCAGGCTTCGTCGCCGTACTTCTTCTTCCACTCGGCGTAGAAGCCGGCCTTGCGCAGAGCGTCGCGGAAGGCGTCGGCCTTGGTCTCGTTGATGGTCATGCCCTTGGAGGCGAGCTCGCCCTGCAGGCCGGCATTGAGCTTGGCGACGTCCTGGCGCTCCAGCAGCGCGGCGGCGTTGATGTTCTTGGCGACGATGGCGCGCAGGTCTTCCGGCAGCTTCTCCCAGGCGCGGCGGTTGGCCAGGAACCAGAAGCCGTCCCACATATGGTTGGTCAGCGAGAGGTACTTCTGCACCTCGAAGAGCTTGGCGGTCGAGATGATCGCGAGCGGGTTCTCCTGGCCGTCGACGATCTTGGTCTGCAGCGCGGTGTAGACCTCGGCGAAGTTGATCGAGGCCGGTGCCGACTGGAGCGCGGTGAACATCGAGGTCCAGAGCGGGGAGACCGGCACGCGGATCTTGAAGCCCTTGAGGTCGTCGGGCGTGTTGATCGGGCCCTTGGACGAGGTGATCTGGCGGAAGCCGTTGTCCCAGATCTTGTCCATGACGACGAGGTTGGCCTTGTTGATCTGGCCGCGGACGTAAGCGCCGAGCTCGCCGTCCATCGCCTTCCAGACCGCGTCATAGTTCGGGAAGGCGAAGCCGATGCCCGAGAGCGAGGCGTTGGCGACCAGCGTCGACAGGATCAGCGGCGAGAGGGTGAAGAACTCGACGCCGCCCGAGCGGACCTGGCTCAGCATGTCCGTGTCGGAGCCGAGCTGGTTGTTCGGGAAGATCTGGATGTCGACGCGGCCCTTCGTCTCTTCCTTGATCTTCGCAACGGCCTCGTTGGCGCGGGTGTTCATCGGGTGCGCGACGGGCAGGTTGTTGGCGTATTTGTAGGTGAACTCGGCGGCCTGCGCGTTGGCGCGGCCAATATGGAAGGTGCCGATGGCGGAGGCGGCGGCTGTCGCCTGGAGCAGGGTGCGGCGCGAGATGGTCATGGGCGTTTTCTCCTTGAGAACGTCGGTTGTCTTGCGGGTTTCTTATGGTTAGCGGTGAGCTTCACAGCACCCAGGTCGAGAGGCCTGGGACGAGGGCGATGACGACGAGGCCAACGAGCAGGGCGATGAGATAGGGCCAGATCGCGCCCATTGCCTCGTCAGGCGAGACGTTGCCGATCTTGCAGGCGATGTAGAAACCGATGCCGATCGGCGGCGCCATCAGGCCGATATTCATCGCGGTGACCACGACCATCGCATAGTGCACGTCGTTGATGCCGAGGCTCTTGGCGATCGGGAACATCAAGGGCGCCAGCAACACGATCGCCGGCAGGCCTTCCAGCACGCAGCCGAGGATCATGAAGACGACGATCGACACCGCCATGAAGCTGAGCCAGCCGCCGGGCAGATGCGCCATGAAGCTGGCGAGGTCGCGGGCGAAGCCGGTCTGGGTCAGGGCCCAGGCCATGGCGAGCGCCGTGCCGAGGATCATCAGGATCGCGCCGGAGAGCGCCGCCGTCTCGACCAGCATCGCGTAGAACTTGCGCGGGCCGATGCCGCCATAGAGGACGATGCCGATGACGAGCGCATAAAGCACCGCGATGGTCGAGACTTCGGTCGCGGTTGCGACGCCGCCGCCGACCGCGGCACGGATGATGAAGGGCAGGACCAGGGCGGGAGCCGCGACGAGCGCGACCTTGCCGATGACCGCGAGCGGAGCGCGGCGCACGCCCTTCATGTCCTCCGCCGCCGCCTTCCAGCGGGCGAGGCCCGCGAGCGCGACCAGCAGCACGCCGGCGATGACGAAGCCGGCATTGAACAGGCCGGCGATCGAGACGCCGGCGACCGAGCCGAGCACGATCAGCACGATCGAGGGCGGCACGGTGTCGGCCATCGCGGCGCCGGTGGAGAGCAGCGCGATCAGGTCCTTGGGCTTGTAGCCGCGCCGCTTCATCTCCGGGAACAGTGCCGGCGCGACCGTCGCCATGTCCGAGACCTTGGAACCCGAAATGCCCGAGACGAGGTAGAGCGAGCCGAGCAGGACATAGGACATGCCGGCGCGGACATGGCCGAGCAGCGATGCGAGGAAATCGACGATCGCCTTGCCCATTCCGGTGGCGTCGAGGATGCAGCCGAGCAGCACGAAGATGGGCACGGATAGCAGGATGAGGCTCGACATGCCCTCGTCCATGCGCCCGACCATGACGATGATCGGGACGTTGGTCGAGAAGGCGAGGAAGGCGAGCGTGCCCAGCCCGAAGCAGAAGGCGATGGGAACGCCCGCGACGAGGCAGGCGGCGACGACGCCGATCAGGAAGATCAGGATGTTATAGTAGCCGAGCCCCTTCAGCGTCGGCCCGAGGAGCCAGAAGGCGAGACCGAACCCGCCGACGACGAGGGCCGCGGCGGCGATGTCGACCAGGCGCGCGGTCTTGAACAGATAGCGCAGGGTGAGCAGCGCCATCAGCACGATGCCGACGGCGAGGGCCGAGACGCGCCAGCTGACGGGAATGTTGAGCGCGGCCGAGGTGACGTAGCTCTCTTCCACCGCATATTCGATGGCCGGGTCGACCATCGCGGCCAGGAAGGCGGCCACGGCGGTCAGCGCCAGTGTCTCGACGAATTCGCGCAGCCTCGTGGGCATCATGCCGACGAAGAGCGTCAATCGCAGATGCTCGTTGCGGTCGACCGCAATGGCGGCGCCGAGCATGGCGAGCCAGATGAAGGCGATCGAGGCGACCTCGTCGACCCAGACGAAGGGCAGCGAGAAGACATAGCGCGAGACGACGCCGAGCAGCAGCACGCCGATGATGAAGGCGACCAGCGCGGCGGCGGCGATCTCGACCGGGCGCATGATGGCGGAGCCCGGACGCGCGTCGGCGTTCTCGCTCAGATTCTCGGGGATCGTCAGGGTATCGGCGACATCGACCATGCCGCGGCCTCAGCCGAAGCTCGGACGGCGCGCGCTTGCGCCCGCTACGCAGGTTGCCACGAGGGCCATCGTTCATCCTCCCTTCGCGCCGATCTTGTGGGTCGCCGGCGTCGATTTCGGTCCATACTGTGAGCAGCGGACGGTCGGCAGATTTACACGTCGAAGGCGGCGTTGCAATCGGCAATGCGCCAATCTAGGCTCAGGCGATAAGAACAAGGTCCATGATATGGACTATCAGGAGGAACGCTTGCCGCAGAGTTCCGCGCCCGAAGCCGGCCTGTCCGGCTCGCAGAGCGTCGACCGTGCGCTCGGGCTGCTCTCGCTGATCGGGCGGGAGCCGGCCGAAGGCCTGCCGCTCGGCGAGATCGTCTCCGGCAGTGGGCTCAACAAGCCGACCACGCGCCGGCTGCTGCTGGCCCTCATGCGGGCCGGGCTGGTCGAACAGGAGCCGCAGACGCGCCGTTATTGCCTTGGCGAGGAGGCTTTCGTGCTGGGCGTGCTGGCGGCGCGCCGCCACGGCCTGCTCGAGCTGGCGATGGACAGCTTGCGCCGGCTTTCGGGCGAGACGCAGGATACGAGCTTTCTCACCATCCGGCGCGAGAACTACGCGATCTGCCTGCACCGGGAGGAGGGCACCTATCCGGTGCGCACCCATGCGCTGCAGACCGGTGACCAGCATCCGCTCGGCGTCGGCGCCGGCGCGCTCGCGCTCCTCGCCGCGCTGCCGGACGAAGATGTTGACCGCATTATCGCCGCCAACGAAGCGGCGCTGCTGGCGCGCTACCCCGGCTTTGCGCCGGACGCGCTGAGGGTCGATATCGCCGAGACCCGCGAGCGTGGCTTCTCGCTCAACCCCGGCCGGCTCGTCGCCAGTTCCTGGGGCGTCGGGCGGGCTTTCCGTTATCCGGACGGGCGCGTCGCCGGGGCCTTCTCGATTGCCGCGATCGACAGCCGCATGGCGCCGGCCCGGCAGGAGGAGCTTTCGCGGCTGCTGGCACGCGAGGCCGCGCGGATGGAAGCGCTGCTGGCGCAGATGTTCGTTTCCAAGCAGGGCAGCAAGCCCATTGTGGCGGCCGCGCCACGACAGATCGAGACAGGGAGAGCCGCAAGATGAGCTCCGCAACCGCAGCCCCCATCGGGGGCGTCGTGCCGATGACGCGGCGGGTGATGAACCTCGCCCATATCGTGACGCAGAATGCGCGCCGCCTGGCCGGGCATCCCGCCTTCATCTGGGGCGAAAAGACCCTCGATTGGGCCGAGATCGATGCGCAGGTCTCGGCGCTGGCGGCAGGCCTGCGGGCGCGCGGCATCGGCAAGGGCGACCGCCTGCTCGTCCATTCCAAGAATTGCGACGCGATGTTCGTCTCGATGTTCGCGACCTTCCGGCTCGGCGCCGTCTGGGTGCCCACCAATTTCCGCCTTCTGCCCGACGAGGTCGCCTATCTCGCCACGGCTTCGGGGGCGAAAGGTTTCCTCTGCCATGGCGATTTCCCGGAGCATGCGGCGGCTGTCGCTGCTTCGAGCCCCGCGCCGGAGTTCACCTGGCGGATCGGAGCGGGCGTCTTCGGCGAAGACGAGGTCGGCGCGGTGATCGAACGCCATCGCGGCGAGAAGGTCGAGAACGCTGCGGTCGAGCATGGCGATCCCTGCTGGTTCTTCTTCACCTCGGGCACGACGGGGCGCTCCAAGGCCGCGGTGCTGACCCACGGCCAGATGGGCTTCGTCATCACCAACCATCTCTGCGACCTCGTGCCGGGCTCGACCGAGGCCGATGCCTCGCTGGTGGTGGCGCCGCTTTCGCATGGCGCGGGCGTGCACCAGCTGGTGATCTCGGCGCGGGGCGCCGCCTCGATCCTGCTGCCGACCGAACGCTTCGACATCGACGAGGCCTATCGCCTGATCGCCAAGCACCGCGTCAGCAACATCTTCACCGTGCCGACGATCCTGAAGATGCTGGTCGAGCATCCCGCCGCCGACCAGCACGATCACTCCAGCCTGCGCTACATCATCTATGCGGGCGCGCCGATGTATCGCGAGGACCAGAAGGCGGCGCTGAAGAAGCTCGGCAAGGTGATCGTGCAGTATTTCGGGCTGGGCGAAGTCACCGGCAACATCACCGTGCTGCCGCCGGCCCTGCACGAGGCCGAGGACGGGCCGAATGCCCGCATCGGCACCTGCGGCTTCGAGCGCACGGGCATGCAGGTGCAGATCCAGGATGAGGACGGCAAGGAGGTCGAGCCGGGCGTTCAGGGCGAAATCTGCGTGATCGGGCCCGCGGTCTTCGCAGGCTATTACGACAACCCGGAAGCCAACGCGAAATCCTTCCGCGACGGCTGGTTCCGCACCGGCGATCTCGGTCACATGGACGAGCAGGGATTCGTCTACATCACCGGCCGGGCCTCGGACATGTACATCTCCGGCGGCTCCAATATCTATCCGCGCGAGATCGAGGAGAAGATCCTGACCCATCCGGCGATCGCGGAGGTCGCGGTGCTCGGCGTGCCCGATCCGGTCTGGGGCGAGATCGGCATCGCGGTCTGCGTCAACCGGCCCGGCCAGAGCGCGACAGAGGCCGAGATCGCGGATTTCCTCGGGCCGAAGATCGCCCGCTACAAGATGCCGAAGCGCTTCCTGTTCTGGGAGTCCCTGCCGAAATCGGGCTATGGCAAGGTGCCGAAGCGTCTGGTCAAGGACGAGCTGGAGAAGCGCGGCGAGCTCGATTTTCTGAAGGGGAAGGCGTCATGAGGCGCATCGAGCAGCCCGGCACCGGCACGCCCGAGCGCATCCAATGGGTGGAATGCGGCGGGCGCGCTTTTTCGCTGATGTTGCCAGCTGGTGTGCCATTGCTGGAGGCGGTGAGGAGCGGTTTCGCGGCAGAGGGGTTCGCCTCGGGCATGGTGAAGCTCGACGGGCTGAAGCTCTTGCCCTTTGCCTATGTGATGCCGGCCCTGTCGAAGACGCCGGAGCATGCCGCATTCTACAGCGAGACCTTCCGGCCAGAAGGCGGCGCGCGCATCGAGGTGGGCGCAATGACCTTCGGCCAGCGTGACGGGGCGCCTTTCTTCCACGCTCATGCGCTCTGGACGGAAGGCGACGGCAAGCGCAGCGGCGGGCACATCCTGCCTGATGAGACGACGGTCGCCGAGACGATCACCGTGCCGGCCATCGGACTCGACGGTGCGACCTTCGTCGCCGAGCCGGACGGCGAGACCCATTTCAAGCTGTTCGGGCCGAAGCCGGCGCCGTCAGGCGCGGCGGGGGAGGGGCGCTTCTTCGCGCTGCGGGTGAAGCCGAATGTCGATTTCTGCAGGGTTCTGGAAGCGTTCTGCGCCGAGCGCGGCATCCGCGAGGCGGTGATCCATGGCGGCGTCGGCTCGACAATCGGGGCGCGGTTCACGGATGGCGGGGCGGTCGAGAACTTCGCTACGGAGGTTGCGATCACCGAGGGGCGCTTCACGGATGGCGGCGACGGTTTGCGGGCGGCGATCGACGTGGCGCTGGTCGATTACAGCGGTGCGCTGGCGAGCGGGCGGCTGATCCGCGGCGACAACCCGGTGCTTATGACTTTCGAGCTGGTCCTGGAGGCGCTGTAACCACCTCGTCATTCTCGGGCGAAGCGCAGCGCAGACCCGAGAATCGCTTGCCGAACAAGGTGCGGGAGTCTCTTCCGGCCTGAGATGCTCGGGTCAAGCCCGAGCATGACGGTGGTGCTAGCCGCCGCGCTGCTTCTCGATCTCGCGATTGCGCAAATCCTTGCGCATGATCTTCCCCGTCGCGGTCAGCGGCAGTTCCGTCACGAATTGGACCTCGCGCGGGTATTGGTAAGCCGCCAGCCGGTCGCGTACGAAGGCCTGGATCTCGGCTGCCAGTTCGGCCGAGGGCGTCACGTCCGGCTTCGGCAGGACGAAGGCCTTGACGATCTCGGTGCGGACGGGATCGGGCACGCCGACGACCGCGACCATCAGCACGGCGGGATGACGGATGATGCAGTCCTCGATATCGCCGGGCCCGATACGGTAGGAGCCGGAAGAGATGATGTCGTCGTCGCGGCCTTGGAACCAGAAATAGCCGTCCTCGTCGCGCGCGCCGCTGTCGCCAGTGACCAGCCAGTCGCCTATGAATTTCGCCGCCGTCGCCTCGGGCTGGTTCCAGTATTCCAGCATCATCACCGGATCGGGTTTGGCGACTGCGATCAGACCTTGCTCGCCATCTGGTAGTTCGCGCCCTTCCGACGAGATCACCGCGACGCGGTGGCCGGGCACGGCGCGGCCCATCGAGCCCGGCTTCACGGGATAGAGGCTGGCGCAATTGGCGACGAGCAGGTTCGCTTCGGTCTGGCCGTAGAACTCGCTGACCGGGAAACCGAAGGTCTCGCGGCTCCAGTCCAGCATGTCGGCGCCCAGCGTCTCGCCGCCGGTGCCGATCGAGCGCATGGCATAGCCGAAGCGCTTGGGATTGCCGACCTGCCGCATCAGTTTGAGCGCGGTCGGCGGAAGGCGTTGCGCACCTTGTGGCGCGCCATCAGGGCGAAGGCGGCCTCGGGGTCGAATTTGCGGGCGCGGGAGGCCAGCACGGGCACGCCGCAATAGAGGCTGGGCAGGAGCACATCGAGCAAACCGCCGATCCAGGCCCAGTCTGCCGGCGTCCAGAACAGATCGCCGGCCTGCGGGAAGAACTCCTGCGGCATCTGCACACCAGGCAGATGGCCGAGCAGGACGCGGTGGGCATGCAGCGCGCCCTTCGGCTTTCCCGTCGTGCCGGAGGTGTAGATGATCACGGCCGGGTCGTCGGCGCGGGTATCGGCGTGAGTGAAGCTGTCGGAGGCCTTCGCCATCTCCGCCTCGAAATCGAGATGGCCGGCACCGCCGACGACGAATATCCGGCGCAGGCCCGGCAGGGCGTCGCGGATGGCCTCAACCTTGTCGATATTCTCGGCATCGGTGACGAGCACGCTGGCGCCGCTATGGCCGAGGCGGTGCTCCAGCGCCTCGGGACCGAACTGGATAAAGAGCGGCAGCGCGATGGCGCCCAGCTTATAGGCGCCGAGATGGGCGATCGCGGTCTGCGGCGATTGCGGCAAGAGGATGCCGACGCGCTCGCCCGGCCGGATGCCGTGAGCGTTGAGCAGATTGGCGAAGCGGTTCGAGGCGCGGGAGAGATCGTCGAAGGAGAGCGTCGCGACCTTGCCGCCGTCCTCCTCGAAGATCAGCGCCGGCTTGCCGGTGCCGTCGGCATGTGCGTCCGAGCAGGCCGTGCCGATGTTGAAGCGCTCGGGAATGCGCCAGGCGAAGCGGCGCTGCGTGTCGTCATAGGTCGTGCCGCGTTCGAGCATGTCCTCACTCCGGCATTATCGTCTGCCGCAACTAGAGCCTCCATACGAGCACGCGGCAAGGCACGCGCCCGGCATTTTCATGCACCGTGCCGTTGCGGGAACCGGCGTCCTTTCCGGACGTTCTGCCGCCGCCCCCTGCGGAAGAAATCCGATGTCCCTGCCGGCCCTGAACGCCCTCAATTTCTTCATGGCCGATGTCAGGGACGGGCTCGGCCCCTTCCTCGGGGTCTATCTGCAGGAGAAGGGCTGGGGGCCGCAGGACATCGGTTTCGTCATGACGGTCGGCGGGCTCGCCGGGATGGTCGCGACGACGCCGCTGGGAGCCTTCGTCGACGCGACGCGGGCGAAACGCGCGGTGATGATCGCGGCCTCGCTCGCCATCATCGTGGCGAGCCTGACCATGCTTTACGTCCCCAGCCTCTCGGTGACGCTCGGGGCGCAGATCGTACAGGGCGTCGCCGGTGCCGTCATCGCGCCGGCCATCGCTGCGATCACGCTTGGGCTCGTCCGGCAGGCCGGGTTCGCAAAGCAGCTCGGCCGCAACGAAGCGTTCAATCACGGCGGCAACATGTTCGCGGCGCTGGCCGGCGGCGGCCTCGGCTACGTCTTCGGTTTGCAGGCGGTGTTCTGGTTCATGGCCGCGATGGCGGTCGGCGCGATCGCGGCGACGCTCTGCATCCCTGCGGATGCCATCGATCACGAAGCGGCGCGTGGCTGTGAGGCACAGGACGCCGAAGAACGCGATGGCTCCGGCTGGCGGGTGTTGCTGACCTCGACGCCGCTGGTGGTGACCGCGCTGGTGATGCTGCTCTTCCATCTCGGCAATGGCGCGATGCTGCCGCTCCTCGGGCAAGCGATTGTGGCCCGAGGCGAGGGCGACCCGAGCGCGGCGACCGCTTTGACCGTCGTGGTGGCGCAACTGACCATGATCCCGATGGCACTCCTCGCCGCCCGGCTGGCGCAGCGCAGGGGGTACTGGATCGTGATCGTGCTCGCCCTCGTCGCGCTGCCATTGCGCGGGCTCATCGCTGCGAGCTTCCAAGGCTATTGGGTTCTCGTGCCCGTGCAGATTCTCGACGGAGTCGGGGCGGGGCTTCTCGGCGTTGCCCTACCGGGCCTCGTCGCGGGCATTCTGCGGGGCAGCGGACATTTCAATGTGGGATTGGGCGCGGTCATGACCATACAGGGCATCGGTGCGTCACTCAGCCCGACGCTCGGCGGCTCGGTCGCGCAGGCGTTCGGATACCCGGCTGCGTTCCTGACCTTGGGAACCACGGCGATTCTCGCGCTGGTGCTGTGGCTTGTGGCGACGCTGGCTTTCGATGGAAGATGGGCGCGAAGGCCTGCTGGCATCATACCGGCGGAAAAAGAGATCTTTGCCGCGTAGCCGTTCAGACAGCTCGATCGCATGCGGCTTGCGGGAAGGATAAGCTCATGACCAAGCCGATCTGGATCGAAGCTGCGATCAACGGACCCTGGGGCAAGGAGCGCCAGCCGGGCATCCCGATCACCATTCCCGACATCGTCGCCGATGGCATTGCGGCTGCCGAGGCGGGTGCGGCTATCGTCCATCTCCACGTATACGATGTCGCGACCGGCAGGCAGCGCGACGACTGGCAGCTCTATGCGCAGGCGATCGAGGGCATCCGCGCCAAGGTCGACGCCATCATCTATCCGACGATCCCGATCCTCGGCTCCGCCTACGCCGGCGACATGCACGGTTCCGGCCGCTACACCCATCTCGAGGAACTGGCGAAGCGCGGGCTGGTCGAGTGGGGCGTGCTCGATCCCGGTTCCTGCAACTGGACGAGTTTCGCCGGCATCCCGCAGGGCGAGGCCGGCTTCATCTACCAGAACCCCGGCGAGCATATCCGCGAGGGGATGGAGGTGGCTGAGCGCCACAAGATTCATCCGAGCTATGCGATCTACGAGCCGGGCTTCACGCGATTGGGCGCTGCGCTGGCCCAAGTCTATCCGGGCATGCCGACACCGATCTACCGGCTGATGTTCTCCGACGCCTTCGCCTGGGGCTTTCCGCCGCGCGAATGGGCGCTGGAGGCTCATCTGAAGCTGCTGGCGGAGGATGCGCCCGATGCGCCGGTGATGATCGCCGGGCTCGGCGTCGACCTCTCCGGGCTGATCGCGCCCGCCGTTGCGCGCGGCATCCATGTCCGCGGCGGGCTGGAGGATGCACCCTTCGGTGAGATACGCAGCAATGCGGCGCTGATCGCAGATCTCGTCCGCAAGGTCGAGGCCGCGGGAGGCCGCCCGGCGAGCGTCGCCGAGGTGCGCGCCGATCTCGCGGCGCGTGACGCGGTAAGCGGCTCTTGATGGCTTTCGATCGCTAGGCGGCGGTTTCGGCTTCGAGCCGGGCGCGCAGCTGATCGATATCCCGGACGAACCAGAGCGCCGGGCCGTCATTGGTCTCGCGCACGAAATCGCGCAGGGCGCCGCTGCCATCGAGGGCAGCGCTGATGTCGCCGACGATCGCGCAGCGCAGGCGATAATTCGCGAATTTCTGGAAGATCTCGCCGCCGACGCGCGTGCGCAGGTTCAGCACGTCCGGGCCGAGACGCTCGATGGGGATCGCGAGCAGGTCGGCGCTGACGGACCAGGCCTCGCCGATGAAGTCATTCGAGTCGCCCGGGCTGGCCAGGAGCGGTCCGGTGCTGGCGAAGAGGAGGGCGCGGGTGCCGCCGATTTCGATCAGTCGAGACATGGCTCCTGCCTAGTGGCGCCCGCCAGCGGTGACAAGCTGGGCGTCTGCGGAGCCGTTGGCCAAGCTGCCGCATTGGAATGACGGCGACGGCGTCTTAAATGCTGGGGACGAGCGATCCGCGAAAGCGAGCCGATGTCCGAACGCGATAGCGAAGCCAATCGACTTTCCGCCCGTGCCGCGCGATATGCCCGCGTCGGCGCCAATGTCGGCGGGGTGGCGGCGCGGATCGCCGGCTCCCGGCTCTTCGGGGTGGAGGGGCGGGACGCCTCTAATGCCGAGGCGCTGGCCCGGGCTCTCGGCGGGCTGAAGGGCCCGATCATGAAGGTGGCGCAGCTCATCGCCACCATCCCCGACGTCGTGCCGCCCGAATACGCCGCCGAGCTGCAGAAGCTGCAGTCGCAGGCGCCGCCGATGGGCGCCGCCTTCGTGAAGCGCCGGATGATGGCCGAGCTCGGCCCGCAATGGCGCGAGCGCTTCGGCGAATTCGACCTGAAGCCGGCCGCCGCGGCCTCGCTCGGCCAGGTGCATCGCGCGACGACGCTGGGCGGCGCGCCGCTGGCCTGCAAGCTGCAATATCCCGACATGGAATCAGCAGTCGAAGCTGATATCGCGCAGCTCGAGGTGCTGTTCGCGCTGCACCGGCGGATGGGGGCTGTGATTGATACCAGCGAGATCGCCAAGGAAATCGGGGCGCGCGTCCGCGAAGAGCTCGACTATCGCCGCGAAGCCCGGCACATCGCGCTTTATCAAGCCATTCTCGCGGATACGCCGGAAGTGCGCGTGCCGGCGGTCGAGGCGGGGCTCTCGACCCGGCGCCTCCTGACCATGCACTGGCTCGACGGCAGCCCGATCCTCTCGCACAAGCAGGATGGGCAGCAGGCGCGCGACCGCATCTCGACAGCGATGTTCAAGGCCTGGTGGCGCCCCTTCAGCCATCACGGCGTCATCCATGGCGATCCGCATCTCGGCAACTACACGGTGTTCTCGGAGGACGGGGAGCCTGAAGGCATCAACCTGCTCGACTATGGCTGCATCCGCATCTTCCCGCCGTCCTTCGTCGGGGGGGTGGTCGATCTCTATCAGGGGCTGCGGGACGGCGAGGAGGCACGGGTCGTCCATGCCTACGAGACCTGGGGCTTCAAGGGGCTGACCAAGGACCTCGTCGACACGCTCAACATCTGGGCGCGCTTCATCTACGGGCCGCTGCTGGAAGACCGGACACGGCGCATCGCCGAAGATGTCAGCCCGGCCGAATATGGCCGCAAGCAGGCTTTCCAGGTGCATCAGGCGCTGAAGCGGCGCGGGCCGGTGACGGTGCCGCGCGAATTCGTCTTCATGGACCGCGCCGCGATCGGGCTCGGCGGCGTCTTCCTGCATCTCGACGCCGAATTGAACTTCCACCGGCTGTTCGAGGCGGAAATCGAAGGCTTTTCCTTGGTGGGTGTCGCCGAGCGGCAGGGCGCGGCGCTGGCGGATGCGGGTTTGAAGGCGCAGCCCTGACCGGTTCAGTCGCCGCCCCCGCAGTCCCCGCCATCGCCGCCGAAATCGCCGCTTCCTCCATCGCCCCCGGCCGGGCCGTTGTCGCGACGCCAGGCGGCGATCTCCTCTTCGTCGCGTTTGGTCTGCTCTCGCGCCTCGGCGAACCAGCGCCTGGCCTTCTCCCGCAGGGCGGGGTCGAGGGCAAAGGGATCGTCCTTGCTGCTATCCTTTCCAGGATCGTTCACGACAAGCGTCTCCACTCCGTCGCGAGAGGTTTAGCCGAGATCGGGAGGGCCGTCCTTGCCCGCGCCGAAACGATGTTAACGGCGATCATGCGGGGTTGGCGGACACGGGGCAACTTGTGTTCTTTAAATCGATTGAATTGCCGTCAGGGCGTCGCTATTAGTCGAGCAAGCGCCCGCTGAACGATGTCGTGCCGGGGTGCGTTGCGCTGGTGCGTTGCCCGTCCGTCGCGGGTGCGCTACAGGCTTAGAGAGACTGTGTCTTTTTCAGGATCGAGACCATGGCCGACCACGCCCAGCATGCCGACATCCCCGCGATGGACTACGAGGAGCACGAGCGCACCTATACCGGCTTCGTGCACTTCGCCGAGGTCGGCACCGTCGCCTGTCTCGCGATCGTCGCGGCGCTCGCGGTCGGTGGCTCCAAACATGCCTGGGGCACTGCGCTGATCGGAACGATTCTTGCGGTGATCGGCGCCGGTGTCGGCATTGCTGCTCCCTCGATCTCGTGGCGCGCGCCGGTCGTCGCGCTGGTCCTGATGTTGCTCGCCCTCCTGCTGCTCTGACCGTCTTCCCATAACGCCGGAAAGGCCTGCCCCACCATGCGCATTGCTGTCCCAGCCGAAACGCAAGGGGCGGAAACCCGCGTCGCCGCGACGCCGGAGACCGTCCGCAAGTTCAAAGGCCTTGGAGCCGAGGTGGTGATCCAGGCTGGGGCGGGCAAAACCTCCGGCATCCCCGATGCGGAGTATGAGGCAGCTGGCGCAACGATCGCGAAGACGGCCGAGGAGGCGCTGAAGGGCGCCGAGATCGTGCTGAAGGTGCGGCGCCCGGGCGAGGCCGAGATAGCCGGCCTGCCGGCGGGCGCACTCGTCATCGCGACGATGGACCCCTACGGCAACGAGGCGCAGGTCGAGGCGCTGGCCAAGGCCAATGTCGCGGCCTTCGCCATGGAGTTCATGCCGCGCATCACCCGCGCCCAGGTGATGGACGTGCTCTCCTCGCAGGCGAATCTTGCCGGCTACCGCGCCGTGATCGACGCGGCGGGCGAATACGGCCGTGCGCTGCCGATGATGATGACGGCGGCGGGCACCGTGCCGGCCGCGAAGATCTTCGTAATGGGCGTCGGCGTCGCCGGCCTGCAGGCGATCGCCACCGCGCGCCGCCTCGGCGCTATCGTCACGGCTACCGACGTGCGCCCCGCCACGAAGGAACAGGTCGAATCGCTCGGTGCCAAGTTCCTCGCCGTCGAGGACGAGGAGTTCAAGCAGGCGCAGACGGCGGGCGGCTACGCCAAGGAGATGTCCAAGGAGTACCAGGCGAAGCAGGCGGAGCTGACAGCCAGCCACATCGCCAAGCAGGACATCGTCATCACCACCGCGCTGATCCCGGGCCGCCCGGCGCCGAAGCTGATTTCGGCGGCAATGGTGGAGAGCATGAAGCCCGGTTCCGTGATCGTCGACCTCGCGGTCGAGCGCGGCGGCAACTGCGAACTGGCCAAGCCCGGCGAGGTCGTGACGACGGACAACGGCGTCAAGATCGTCGGCCATCTCAACGTGCCCGGGCGCCTGGCCGCGACCTCCTCCTCGCTCTACGCCAAGAACCTCTTCGCCTTCGTCGAGACGCTGATCGACAAGGCCGAGAAGAAACTCGCGGTGAACTGGGACGACGAGCTGGTCAAGGCGACCGCCCTGACGAAGGACGGTGCCGTCATCCATCCGAATTTCGCGCCGAAGGCCTGAGCGAAGGAATTCCGACCATGGCAACTCCCTCTCCCGAACAGGCTCTGGAACAGGCCCGCAACGCGGCCGCTCTCGCCAAACAGGCGGCCGAGCTCGCCGAGCGCTACGCCGACCAGGCTGCAGCTGCCGCCAGCATCGCAACCGGCGGCGTCGATCCGACGGTGTTCCGCCTCGCCATCTTCGTGCTCGCCGTCTTCGTCGGCTATTACGTCGTCTGGTCGGTGACGCCGGCGCTGCACACGCCGCTGATGTCGGTCACCAACGCGATCTCCTCGGTCATCGTCGTCGGCGCCCTGCTGGCGGTCGGCGTCTCGGCGGCGGATGCGCTGGGCGACGGGCCGATCTGGGCCAAGCTCTTCGGCTTCGTCGCGCTGATCCTGGCCTCGGTGAACATCTTCGGCGGCTTCCTCGTCACCGAGCGCATGCTCGCGATGTACAAGAAGAAGGGCTGACGCATGGCCGCGAACCTCTCAGCCCTCCTCTACGTCGTTTCGGGCGTCCTCTTCATCATGGCCCTGCGGGGCCTGTCGCATCCGACGACCTCGCGACAGGGCAACCGCTACGGCATGATCGGCATGGCGATCGCCATCGTCACGACCGTGCTGTTCTTCCCGCCTGCCGGCTTCTCCGGCTGGCTGCTGGTCGTGGTCGGCATCGCCATCGGCGGCGGCGCCGGCGCCTATATGGCCAAGCGCGTGCAGATGACGCAGATGCCGCAGCTCGTCGCCTTCTTCCACTCGCTGGTCGGCCTCGCCGCCGTGCTGGTGGCGGCGGCGGCGCTCTACGCCCCGGACGCCTTCGGTATCGGCCGCACCGGCGCGATCCACGGCTCGAGCCTGTTCGAGATGGCGCTCGGCGTCGCGATCGGCGCGATCACCTTCACCGGCTCGATCATCGCCTTCCTCAAGCTCGACGGGCGGATGAGCGGCAAGCCGATCATGCTGCCGCAGCGCCACGGCATCAATATCGGCCTCGGCATCGCGCTCGTCGTGCTGCTCGCGATCTTCATCAAGAGCGAGAGCCATGCGGTCTTCTGGCTGATCGTCGTGGTTTCGCTGGCTCTCGGCATCCTGCTGATCATCCCGATCGGCGGCGCCGACATGCCGGTCGTGGTCTCGATGCTGAACTCCTATTCCGGCTGGGCTGCGGCCGGCATCGGCTTCACGCTCGGCAATATGGCGCTGATCATCACCGGCGCTCTGGTCGGCTCCTCCGGCGCGATCCTGTCCTACATCATGTGCAAGGCGATGAACCGGAGCTTCATCTCCGTCATTCTCGGCGGCTTCGGCGGCGACGATGCAGCGGCTGGCGCGGGCGGCGCGGCCGAGGCGCGGCCGGTCAAGCAGGGCTCGCCGGACGACGCTGCCTACATCATGAAGAACGCCGGCAAGATCATCATCGTGCCGGGCTACGGCATGGCGGTGGCCCAGGCGCAGCATGCGCTGCGCGAAATGGCGGACACGCTGAAGAAGGAGGGCGTCGAGGTCAAATACGCCATCCACCCGGTGGCGGGCCGCATGCCCGGCCACATGAACGTGCTGCTGGCCGAAGCCAACGTGCCTTATGACGAGGTCTTCGAGCTGGAGGACATCAACTCGGAATTCGGCCAGGCCGATGTCGCCTTCGTCATCGGCGCCAACGACGTCACCAACCCGGCGGCCAAGACCGACAAGTCCTCGCCGATCTACGGCATGCCGATTCTCGACGTCGAGAAGGCCAAGACCGTGATCTTCATCAAGCGCGGCATGGCGGCTGGCTATGCCGGCGTCGAGAACGAGCTGTTCTTCCGGCCCAACACGATGATGCTGTTCGGCGACGCCAAGAAGGTCACCGACGAGATCGTCAAGGCGATGGCGCACTGAGAACACGCCCCCGCAAAAGTGGCGCCACTTTTGCGATGCGGACTGGTTCCAGGCGAAACGCCCCGCCGTCATCGGATTGCTGCAAAGGGCCGGCTTGATCGCCGGCCCTTTCGCTTTCCGGGCGTGCCGTCGTGATCGTCCTGCGCCTTCTGAAGCTGATCGCAGTTCTGGGTGTCGCCGGCTATCTCGCGATGCTCGGCATGCTCTACGCCCGGCAGCGGGAGCTGTTGTATCCGCGCGATCCAGCGAAGGCAGACATTGCCACGGCGGGCCTCGTCGCGGCCGAGGAGGCGACCATCGCGACCGCGGATGGCGAGCGGCTCATCGCCTGGATCGTGCCGCCGCGGGCCGACAAGCCGGTCCTGCTCTATTTCCACGGCAATGCCGGCAATCTCGCGCGGGCCGGCCGGGTGGGGCGATTCCGGGCGCTGACGGAGGATGGCACGGGGCTCTTCGCGGTGAGCTATCGCGGCTATGGCGGCTCGACCGGCAGCCCGAGCGAGGAGGGGCTGCTGCAGGATGCCCGGGCCGCCTATGGCGCTGCCGCAGACCGTTTCGGCACGGGGCGGCTGGTCGGCTACGGCGAGTCGCTTGGGACCGGCGTGCTGCTGAAACTGGCGGCGGAGGTGCCGCTCAAGGCCGTGGTGCTGGAGGCGCCTTACCTCTCGATCGCCGCCGTCGCGCAGGAACGCTATCCTTACGCCCCGGTCGGATCGTTCATGAAGGACCAGTTCCACTCGGATGAGGTCGTCGGGCGCCTCAAGACGCCTTTGCTCGTCATGCATGGCGAGCGGGACAAGGTCATTCCCTTCGCCCAAGGGAGGGCTCTTTATGAGCTCGCCAACGCGCCGAAGCGTTTCCTGCGCTTTCCCTATGGCGGGCACGAGGATCTGCCGCAATATGGCTCGCTCGCCGAGGTGCGACGCTTCCTCGCCGATGTCGCGGGAGGCAGGCTGAGCGGGGCCGAAACCCGGACGGTGGGCGAGCCGGCAACCAGGGCCGGCTCCGCGCCGTGATCAGCTGCGGAAGAAGCCGCCGCCGCCGAGACGTGACTGGCCTGCGCGAGCCTGGGCGTTGTTGCCGTCGAGGCTGAGCGCACGCTGATAGGCCTCCGAAGCCTCCGTCTTCTTGCCGAGCTTCTCGAAGGCGAAGCCGCGGCCAGCCCAGGCATCGGCATTGCGGTTGTCGACGTTGAGCGCGGCGGTGAAATCCTCCAGCGCCGCGTCGTATTTGCCGAGCGCGTTCAGGCTCTGGCCGCGGGCGATATAGGGCGGCGCGGTGTAGGGGTTCCGGTCGATCACCGAATCGAAATCGGTGACGGCATGCTGGTGCTGGCCTTCCTTCTGGTAAACGAGCCCGCGGGCGTGGAAGGCTTCGGCCGCTTCCGGGTTGAGGCGGATCGCGGTGTTGAGGTCGGCGATGGCCTGCTGGCTGTTGCCCTGCTGGCGCAGCAGGTTGGCGCGGGCGACATAGGCCGGCGCATAATTCGCATTGGCCGTCGTGGCGCGGTTGAAATCCGCGAGCGCGGCGTCGTTCCGGCCGCTCTGGCGCAGTGCCAGGCCGCGATTCGTATAGGCCGAGGCGAGGTTCGGATCGAGCTGGACCGCCTTGGTGAAGTCCCCGATCGCATCGGAGAAGCGGCCGACGCGGGCATAGGCCGCACCGCGAAGATTGTAGGCGCCGGGGTCGTTCGGATTGCGGCTGATGACCTCGGTCAGCGAGCCGATATTGACGTTGGCGTCGGCGGTATCGCGGGTGTCGAGCTCGGCGATAGCGGGCTGCGAGGAGAGGCCGGAGACGGTGTCGCATCCTGCGAGCGCAAGCGCCATGCCGGCGGCGGCCAGCCAATATCTGCCTCGGATCATGCTCTGCCTCTTTGGTTCCGTGCTTCGCCTGCCGCATGGCCTCCGCGCGGAAGGCTCATCCGGCACAAGGCCGGACACGGCGTCTCTGCGCTCCCAACCGACAGCGCCTCGCGGAAGAGAACGCCTGAAACCCGCCAAAACTTGGTTAACATGGCTGAAAAGCAAGAGCGCCCGGAGGGGTCTCCAGGCGCGTTTCGCTATCGGCCCTGGGTCCTGGACGGCTCAATGGCCGCCCGGGAATCGATCAGGGACGCTTCGGCTTCACCGGCGCGGGCAGGAGACCTTCGCGCTGCATCTTCTTGCGGACGAGCTTGCGAGCGCGACGGACGGCCTCGGCCTTCTCACGCGCCTTCTTCTCGGAGGGCTTCTCGTAGTGACCGCGGAGCTTCATCTCACGGAAGATACCTTCGCGCTGCATCTTCTTCTTGAGAGCGCGGAGAGCCTGGTCGACATTGTTGTCGCGAACGAGAACCTGCACGTGAAACGTCCGTCCTTAGCGGTTGATCCAAAAATGAGGGCCGGCGATGACACGAGGCACATCGCTCGAAGGTTCGTGCGGATAGCAGAATTCATTTTGCCTGTCCACGCCGAAAACCCGTGAAAACCGGGGTTTGTGGCGGTTTCAGGTTGGCGCTGTGCCGAAGGCCTAGACTCCGTCGCGGGTAATGCGCGTGACGTGGCCCATCTTGCGGCCGGGGCGGGCGTCGCGCTTGCCGTAAAGATGCAGATGAGCGCCGGGCTCGGCGAGGATCTCGCGCCAGCGCAGCGCGGCATCGCCAATCAGATTCTCCATCTCGATATGGCCGCGCCTGGTGGCGGACCCGAGCGGGAAGCCACAGACGGCGCGGACATGCTGGTGAAACTGCGATGTCTGCGCGCCTTCGCTGGTCCAGTGCCCGGAATTGTGGACGCGCGGGGCGATCTCGTTGATGACGATGCGCTCGGCCTCGCCCTCTTCGAGCACGAACATCTCGACGGCGAAAACGCCGACATAGCCCAGTGCCTCGCCGATGCGGTGTGCGGCATCGATGGCGGCGTGCGAAGCCTCGGCGGAGAGATTCGCCGGCACATGAGTGAAGGCGAGGATGTGGTCGCGGTGCTCGTTCTCGCAGACGTCGAAGGCGGCGAAGGCGCCATCCAGCCCGCGGGCAGCAATGACCGAGACTTCGCGGACGAAGGGCACGAAGCCTTCGAGGATCGCGGGAAAGCGACCGATCGCTTCGTGGGCTTCGCCGAGATCGCTGCCGGGCGCGATCTTGACCTGGCCCTTGCCGTCATAGCCGAAGCGGCGGGTCTTGAGCACGCAGGGGCGCCCGAGGGCGGCGACTGCAGCCTCGAGATCGGCCTGCGAATCGACGGCGCGGAAGGGGGCGACGGGCAGGCCGAGATTGGCGATGAAGCGCTTCTCGCTGAGCCGGTCCTGGGTGACCGCAAGCGCGCGGGCGCCGGGGTGCAGCGGGGTGCGGCCGGCGAGGAACGCGGCGGTCGCGGCGGGAACGTTCTCGAATTCGTAAGTGACCACGTCGACCGCACCGGCGAAGGCGGCGAGCGCCGCCTCGTCCTCATACTCGGCGATCGTGTGACGGGCGGCGACATCGAAAGCCGGGCTGTCGGCCTCGGGCGCGAAGATATGGCAGCGCACGCCCAGATCGGCGGCCGCGAGCGCCATCATGCGGGCGAGCTGGCCGCCGCCGAGGATGCCGAGCACGGCGCCCGGCGCAAGGCCGGTGGGAACGGGGGGGCTCATGCGTCCTCGCGGCTGGGGCGCTCGGCGATGCCGGCGCTCTGTCGGGCGCGATAGGCATCCAGCCGCTCGGCCAGCTTCGCGTCCGAAAGCGCGAGCACTGCAGCGGCGAGAAGGGCGGCGTTGACCGCGCCCGCACGGCCGATGGCGAGCGTCCCGACGGGGATGCCCGCCGGCATCTGCACGATGGAGAGCAGGCTGTCCTGTCCCGACAGCGCCTTGGATTCGACCGGCACGCCGAAGACCGGCAGCGGCGTCAGCGAAGCGGTCATGCCCGGCAGATGGGCGGCCCCGCCGGCACCTGCGATCACCACCTTGAAGCCCTCAGCCTTGGCGCCCTTGGCGAAGGCGAAAAGACGATCGGGCGTGCGATGAGCCGAGACGATGCGGGCGTCATAGGGAATGGCGAGCGCGTCGAGCGCTTCCGCGGCATGGCGCATCGTCGCCCAGTCGGACTGGCTGCCCATGATGATGGCGACGGGAGGGTTGGTCTCGGCCATGGATGCGCTCAAGGCTCCGCTTAGGGAAGCGCGCGATCTAGACCGTCCCGCGCTCGGTAAGCAAGGGCGAATCGGGCCTGCGCTGCCGGAAAAGGCATCACGTCAGGCGATGATATCGGGCGTCAGCGCGTCCTCGATCTGCGCGATGCGGTCCTTCAGGTAGAGCTTGCGCTTTTTCAGCCGCTGCACCTGAATCTGGTTGATCGCGCCGACCCGCTCCAGCGCATCGATGGCGCTGTCGAGATCGCGGTGTTCCTCGCGTAGCCGCGCCAGCTCCGCGGTGAAGGTCTCGACCTCTTCCGGGCTGAGCTCGAATCCCATGGCCATCTCATCATCGCCGCACTTGGGCGCAACTATGCCTTTGCCGCTGCGCGCCCTGCAAGAGCGTCCGCGGCGGTACGAGGGCCGGAAGGTCGTCCTATTCACGGCTTTCCGGGACCGAGCTGGCGAGGATCACAGAATCTCATGAATACCGTGTGACATCACAGGGAAGACGTGAAGCCGGCTCTATGTCAGATTGAGGCGTCAACCGCTCATCAGGAGGATCCAGATGTCGTTGCAAACCCGTCTTGCGGAACTTGAGCGCAAGCACCGTCAGCTCGAAGACGCGATCGCGCAGGCCGTTTTGAGCCCGTCCTCGAGCGACCTCAGCGTGGCTGAGCTGAAGCGGAAGAAGTTGCAACTGAAGGATGAGATCGAGCGCGTAAGGCAGACGATGCCGGTGCGCACCTTGCATTGAGGCCAGAGCGGGCGACCCAGCCCGCCAAGGATTCGACGATTCCAGAATTCGACGATGCGGATGAGCCGGCCCCCCGAAAGGGGCCGGTTTTTTTGTCGACGCCGTCTTCGCGCAGGGTCGTCAACAGGATGACGCAATCGCGCAGGAACATCTTGCTCAGTCAGCCGTTGAGGCCGGGCGTTCGTGCAAAGGGGAGGTAGCCTTGGGCATCGTCTGGACCATCATCATCGGCTTCATTGCCGGCGTCGTCGCCAAGTTCATCATGCCGGGATCGAACGAGCCTTCCGGGTTCGTGCTGACCACGATCCTCGGCATCGTCGGCGCCATCGTGGCGACCTATCTCGGCCAAGCGCTCGGCTGGTACGCGCCGGGCCAAGGCGCGGGGCTGATTGGCGCAGTTGTCGGCGCGATCGTCGTGCTCGTCATCTGGGGCGCCCTATCCGGCCGCAATCGTGCGGTCTGATCCACGCGAGCCTATTCCAGGACAGAGGAGTGATTGCCGTGAGTGACGACAACAGCAGCAGCGGCTTCCCGTCCATGACCGCCTTGCTCGGTCTTCTGGCCGTGGCGGGCTTTCAAAACCGCGACAAGATCGCCGAGTGGATCGGCGGTCGCGGCCAGCCCGAGCCGGGACAGATTCCCTCGCCCGTGCCGCAACCCGGGCAGGCACAGGCACAGCCGCAGCAGGGCGGCGGACTTCTCGGCGGCCTCGGCGGCTTGCTCGGGGCGGGCGGTGTCGGCGCGGTGCTCAACAACGGCCTGGGCGAACTGGTCGACCGCTTCAACCAGTCGGGGCAGGGCCAGAAGGCCGATTCCTGGGTGAGCCAGGGGCCGAATGAGCAGGTTGCGCCGAATGAGCTGGAGCAGGCGCTCGGCCCCCAGGTCATCGACGCGATCACGCGCCAGACCGGGCTGACTCGCGAAGACCTGCTGGCGCGGCTGTCGAAAATCCTGCCGGAAGCGGTCGATCGCTACACGCCGGAAGGCCAGTTGAAACGGGGCTGATCGACAGCCCGTTTTCGTGATTCCGGGCCGTCGCTCTGCGTGCCGCCCGGAATGACGGTTTTCGTTTGTCTCAGAGCGCCCGCGCCATTTCGCGCAAGCGGAACTTCTGGATCTTGCCGGTGGAGGTCTTCGGCACCTCGGCGAAGACGATCGTCCGCGGGCATTTGAACGAGGCGAGGTGCTCCTTGCACCAGGCGATGATCTCGGCCTCGGTCGCGGAGTGGCCCGGCTTCAGCTCGATGAAAGCGCAGGGCGCCTCGCCCCATTTCTCGTCGGGCCGCGCCACCACGGCGGCAGCCTGCACGGCGGGGTGCTTGTAGAGCGCGTCCTCGACCTCGATCGAGGAGATGTTCTCGCCGCCTGAGATGATGATGTCCTTGGAGCGGTCCTTGAGCTGGATGTAGCCGTCGGGATAGCGCACGCCGAGGTCGCCGGTGTGGAACCAGCCCCCGGTGAAGGCGGCGCCGGTCGATTTCGGGTTCTTGAGATAGCCCTTCATCACCACATTGCCGCGCATCATCACCTCGCCGAGCGTCTGGCCGTCACGCGGGACCGGATGCATCGTCTCGGGATCGAGCACGTCGAGCCCTTCCAGCGCCGGATAGCGCACGCCCTGCCGGGCCTTCTTGGCGGCCTGATCGGCGGGGGAGAGCGCATTCCAGTCGTCGTTCCAGTCGTTGACGACTGACGGGCCGTAGCACTCGGTCAGCCCGTAGAGATGCGTCACCTCGAAGCCGGCCTGCTTCATGCCGGCGAGCACCGCCTCTGGCGGCGGGGCGGCGGCGGTGAAGAAGGAGACCCTCTGCGGAAAGTCGCGGCGCTCCTCGGCCGGGGCGTTGAGCAGCGTCGACATCACGATCGGCGCGCCGCAGAGATGCGTGACGCCGTGGTCGGCGAGCGCATCGTACATCGCCTTGGCGCGGACCTGCCGCAGGCAGACATGGGTGCCGGCGACGATCGAGATCGTCCAGGGGAAGCACCAGCCATTGCAGTGGAACATCGGCAGCGTCCAGAGATAGACGGGATGCCGGCCCATATTGCCGGTGATGACGTTGGAGGTGGCGAGCAGATTGGCGCCGCGGTGGTGATAGACCACGCCCTTCGGGTCGCCCGTGGTGCCGGAGGTGTAGTTCAGCGCGATGGCGTCCCATTCGTCCGATGGCATCTGCCAGTCGAAATTCGGGTCGCCGCCAGCGACGAAATCCTCGTATTCGACACTGCCCAGGCGCTCGCCCGGCCCGTCATAGACCGGATCGTCATAGTCGATGACCAGCGGCTTCGCCTTGCAGAGCGCGAGCGCCTCCTTGACCGTCTTCGAGAACTCACGGTCGCAGATCAGCACCTTGGCTTCGCCATGGTCGAGCGAGAAGGCGATGATCGCAGCATCGAGCCGGGTGTTCAGCGTGTTGAGGACGGCGCCGGCCATCGGCACGCCGTAATGGCATTCGAGCATCGCCGGCGTGTTCGGCAGCATCGCGGCGACGGTGTCGTTCTTGCCGATGCCGTGCTTCGCCAGCGCGGACGCAAGCCGGCGCGAGCGGGCATAGAACTCGGCATAGGAGCGCCGCAGCGTGCCGTGGACGATTGCCGTGCGGCTCGGGAAGACCGCGGCGGCGCGCTCAAGGAAAGTGAGCGGCGTCAGCGGCTGGAAATTCGCCGGGTTGCGGTCGAGATCGGTGTCATAGGCCGAACGGGTCATCGGAAAACCTTCCACGCAAGCGCGACAGCCTTAGCGGCTGGAGCGCCCTCGCGTAATCCATCCCTTTTTCCGATGCGGCGCAATCGCGCGGTGGCAGTTCATCGTGAGCCCTCATCCTTCGAGACGCCGCTGCGCGGCCCCTCAGGATGAGGGCCGAGAGGTGAACGGGCGCCTGGGAATCAGCCGAGAAGGTGCAGGTCGCGCACGCCGTCGAAGACCAGCTTCGCGCCGACGAGCAGCAGCAGCCAGTAGACGATGCCGTAGAAGCGCTCGGCCGGCACCCGCCGGACCAGCCAGATCCCGGCAAAGGTCGCCGCGATGGCGAAGGGCAGCAGCGCGGCTGAGGCCATGAGGTTCTGGCTGCTGAACTGGCCGAGCGCGAGATAGGGGATGATCTTCACCCAGTTCATCGCGGCGAAGAAGATCGCGCCGGTGCCGACGAAGACGGCGGGCGGCAGCTTCTGCGGCATGACGTAGATCTGGAATGGCGGGCCGCCGGCATGGGCGACCATGCTGGTGAAGCCGCAGAGGAAGCCCCAGACGCCGCCCGCGCTCCAATTCGCCTGCGTCGCCACGGCGGGCTTCTTGCCGTCGCTCAGCATGCGGCGCAACGCGAAGCCGACCGAGATCAACCCGACGGCGAGAACGACGGCTGCGTCCGAGACCTTCGCCGCCAGCAGATAGCCGAGGAGGATGCCCAGCAGCGCGCCGGGCGCCAGGGTTGCGAGATTGCGGCGGTCGAAGTCCCGCCGGTAGGACCAGACCGAGACCACGTCCTGCGCGATCAGCAGCGGCAGCATGATCGCGGCTGCCGTCACCGGCGAGACGACCAGCGCCATCAGCGGCAGGGAAAGCAGGCCGAGCCCGGAAAAGCCGCCTTTCGCGAGCCCCGTCAGGATGACGGCCGGCACCATGGCGGCGAAGAAGATGAGGTCGAAGGACATGGAGTGACGCTGCGCCGCAGCGCCGAGAGGTGCAGAATGGGATGGGCGAAAGTCGTAAGTTTACGTGCTTGCGCTGGCCGAGGGGAGTGCGCAGGATTCCGCGCAAAACCAGCCCTGCCATCGCCGGCTCGCTGCGGGGCTTTAGGACGAAACCCGGCGCAGAGGAACACGTCCGATGAATGGCTCCCATGCGGTACCCGCCCGCCCCGCCGAAGGCTATCGCGAAACCTACGCCCGGTGGCAGGCCGATCCGGCCGCCTACTGGCTCGATATTGCCAAGGGAATCGATTGGATTCGGCCGCCCGAGAGGGCTTTCGACGCTTCGGCCGGCATCTATGGCCGCTGGTTCCCCGACGCGACCTGCAACACCTGCTTCAATGCGCTGGACAGGCATGTCCGGGACGGGCGCGGCGATCAGGTCGCGCTGATCTACGACAGTCCGGTGACCGGGACAAAGGCCCGTTACACCTATGCGCAGATGCTGGAGGAGGTCGCGACGCTCGCGGCCGTGCTGCAGGATCTTGGCGTGGCCAAGGGTGACCGCGTCCTCATCTATATGCCGATGGTGCCGGAGGCGGCCTTCGCCATGCTGGCCTGCGCCCGCATCGGGGCGGTGCATTCGGTCGTCTTCGGCGGCTTCGCCGCCAAGGAGCTGGCGACGCGTATCGACGATGCCGAGCCCAAGGTGATCCTGACCGCGACGTGCGGCATCGAGCCGACGCGCGTGGTCGAATACAAGCCGCTGCTCGATGGCGCGATCGAGATGGCCAGGCACAAGCCGCAAACCTGCGTCGTGCTGCAGCGGCCGCAGGCGGACGCCTCGATGCATGCAATGCGCGACAAGAACTGGCGCACGCTGGTGGCCGCGGCGAAGGCGGCCGGGCGCAAGGCTGATTGCGTCGAGGTGGCGGCGACCGACCCGCTCTATGTCCTCTACACCTCCGGCACGACCGGCAAGCCGAAGGGCGTGGTGCGCGACAATGGCGGGCACATGGTCGTGCTCAAGGCGACGATGGACCAGCTCTTCGACGTGAAGCCCGGCGAGGTGATGTTCACCGCCTCGGATGTCGGCTGGGTCGTCGGTCACGGCTATATCGTCTACGCGCCGCTGATCCAGGGCGCGACCAGCGTGCTCTATGAGGGCAAGCCGGTCGGCACGCCCGATCCCGGTGCCTTCTGGCGGGTGATCGCGGAGCATGGCGTCAAGGTGCTGTTCACGGCGCCGACCGCGTTCCGCGCGATCCGCAAGGAGGATCCCGAGGGCAGGTACCTCGCCGGTCATGACCTGTCGCGGTTCAGGGCGCTCTTCCTCGCCGGCGAGCGGGCCGATCCCGAGACGCTGAAATGGGCCGAGGAATTGCTCAAGGTGCCGGTGATCGACCATTGGTGGCAGACCGAGAGCGGCTCGCCGATCGTCGGTGATCCGATGGGCCTCGGCCTGCTGCCGGTGAAGCACGGCTCGCCGACGGTGCCGCTGCCGGGCTGGGACGTCCAATGCCTCGACGAGGCCGGCCATCCGGTGAAGGCAGGGACGATGGGCGCGATCGTGCTGAAGCTGCCGCTGCCGCCCGGCGCCCTGCCGACGCTCTGGAACGACGACGAGCGCTTCAGGCAGGCGTATCTGACGACCTATCCGGGCTACTACAACACCTCGGATGCCGGTTTCATCGACGAGGACGGTTATGTCTTCATCATGGGGCGCACCGACGACATCATCAACGTCGCCGGCCACCGGCTCTCGACCGGGGGCATGGAGGAGGTGCTGGCGGCGCATCCGGCCGTGGCGGAATGCGCCGTGGTCGGCATTCGCGATGCGCTCAAGGGCGAGCAGCCCTGCGGCTTCGTCGTGCTGAAGGCGGGTACACGCCAGTCGCCGGCGGAGGTCGAGAAGGAGCTGGTCGCGCTGGTGCGCGAGCGGATCGGCCCCGTGGCGGCCTTCAAGCTGGCGGTGACGGTCAATCGGCTGCCGAAGACGCGTTCCGGCAAGATCCTGCGGGCGACCATGAAGAAGATCGCCGACGGCGAGGATTATGCCGTGCCGGCGACGATCGAGGACGCCGGAGTGCTCGACGAGATCGGCACGGCGCTGAAGGACAAGGGAATCGGGTAGGGCTGGCTCCGTCATCCTCCACAGTCATCCCGGGCGGAGCGAAGCGAAGACCCGGGATCCATGCCGGAACTGTTCAGGCATGGATCCCGGATCGGCGCCGCTCACGCGGCTTGTCCGGGATGACGGTGTTGTGTGGAAGGAGGCTAGAGAGCCTCAGCCCTCGTCGTCCTCATCCGCCGGGCGCTTGAGCTGCTTCAGCTTGGCGAAGACGGAATCGACGTCGATCGCCGCTTCCTCCTCGCGCTTCGGCCGGCTCATGTCGGCGAAGGGCTGGCTCTCGGTGTGGGCGTGCGCCGGCGCGGTGGTCTCTTCGGCGGGCAGCAGGGTCGAGCCGGCTTCGGCCAGCGCGGCCGGACGGTCCTTGGCGGCGCGGCCGACCTCGAAGTCCAGGTCGATCTGCGAGCACAGGCCGAGGCTGACCGGGTCGATCGGGGTGAGCTGCTGGGCGTTCCAGTGCGTGCGGTCGCGGATCTGCGCGATGGTCGACTTGGTCGTGCCGATCAGGCGGATGATCTGCGCGTCCTTGAGCTCGGGGTGGTTGCGCAGCAACCAGAGAATGGCGTTCGGGCGATCCTGGCGCTTGGAGACCGGGGTATAGCGCGGGCCCTTGGCGCGCTTGACCTCGGGCACCTTCACCTTGCGCTCGGCGAGACGCAGATGATGGTTCGGGTTCTTGGCGGCGCGCTCCAGCTCCTCGCGGGTGAGCTGGCCTGAGGTGATCGGGTCGAGGCCCTTGATGCCGGCCGCAACCTCGCCATCGGCGATGCCGCGCACCTCGAGCGGGTGCAGCTTGCAGAACTCGGCAATCTGCTCGAACGTCAGGGAGGTGTTCTCGACCAGCCAGACCGCGGTGGCCTTGGGCATCAGCGGGGTTTGTGACACGGGGCGTCTCCTGGAAGGCCTTCGCGCCCGATCGGGCTCGTCAAGGCAGGGTCGCGGACAAAAGCTCTCATGCGCCGACCGGCCTCCCCGGCCGGCCATCCAAATCATCGACGATGAGCAGGATGGCGCGCCTTATAGGCGAGGGCGTGGCCAGTGTCCATGGATTTGCAAGTCATTGCGGCTGCTGCTCGCAGGCCGAGAGGAGGGCATCCGGGACGGGCCGGGACGGTGTCGCCTTGTCCCAGGCCTGCGCCACTATCCGCCAAACGTCGGCCTCCTTGACCAGCAGCATCATCTCGACGGTGCGGCCGGTTTCGACCGCGTTTTCGACTGCCTCGCAGGCTGCGACCGCCACGGCGACATTGCCGAAGACGCGGATCTCGATGCCGAGCGGGCTTTCCTCGAAGGAGCGCAGGCTCGTCTGCGACAGCTCCTGCATCCGCGCGACGAACTGGGCGGGCGATTGCGGCCGGGCGGGGCGAGCGGAGGCATAGAGCAGGGCGGCGTCATGGAAGTCGGCGCTGAAGCCGGCCCAGTCGGCCGGCTCGTCGAGCTGCCAGCTCAGGCTGGCGAACTGCCGCGCGACCAGCGCTGCAATCGCCTGCCTGTCCTCGTCCGGCGCCTCGTTCTGCATGGCTACACCGTCAGCACGATCTTCCCGATATGGGCGCTGGACTCCATCAGACGATGGGCGTCCGCGGCCCGGGCCAACGGGAATGTAGCATGGATCTGCGGCTTGCAGCGCCCGGCTTCGAGCAGCGGCCAGACTTTCGCATGCAGCTCGGCGGCGATGGCGGCCTTCTCGGGGACGGTGCGGGGACGCAGCGTCGAGCCGGTATGAGTCAGGCGCTTCAGCATCAGGCGGCTGAAATTGGCCGATGCCTTCGGGCCGTTGAGGAAAGCGATCTGGACGATGCGGCCCTGATCGGCCGCGGCTTCGTAGTTGCGGTCGATATAGTCGCCGCCGACCATGTCGAGGATGAGGTCGACGCCGCGCGCGCCGGTCGCGGCCTTCGAAGCGGCGACGAAGTCCTCGGTGCGGTAGTTGATGGCGTGGTCGGCGCCGAGTTCGCGGCAGGCGTGGCACTTCTCGTCGGAGCCGGCGGTCGCCAGCACGGTCGCGCCGAAGGCCTTGGCGAGCTGGATCGCCGTGGTGCCGATGCCGGATGAGCCGCCATGGACGAGGAAGCTCTCGCCCGCCTGCAGCCGGCCGCGCTGGAAGACATTGGTCCAGACGGTGAAGTAGGTCTCGGGGACGGCGCCTGCTTCGACAAGCGAAAAGCCCTTCGGCACGGGCAGGGCATTGTCCTCATGAACGATGGCGTATTCGGCATAGCCGCCGCCGGGAACAAGGGCGCAGACCTGCTGGCCGATGGCGAGGCGCTCCGCGCCTTCGCCGCGCGTCACGATCGTGCCCGCGAATTCGAGCCCCGGAATGTCGGAGGCGCCCGGAGGAGGCGTGTAACCGCCAAGGCGTTGCAGGACATCGGGACGGTTCACTCCGGCAGCCGCGATGGCGACGAGGACCTGGCCGGGGCCGGGCTTGGGAACGGGGCGGGTTTCCGGGCGCAGGACTTCCGGGCCCCCGGGGGCGGGAATGCCGATCGCCGTCATCGTCTCGGGAATGGGGATCATGGCCTCGTCATCCTTCGTCATGGTGCGGCGCAGCGTGACTGTCGCCTCAAGTTGGCTAGCCTGCCGCGCGCAGTTTGAGCAGATGCGAGGCCGCCATGTCGATATTCCCGGAGGACGATCGCCCCAAACCGAAGAGCGTGCATGAGATCGGGCAGGACCTGTCGATGCTCTCGCTCGCCGAGATCGATGAGCGCATCGCCGCGCTGAAGGCCGAGATCGAACGCCTGGCCGAAACGCGGGCGCGCAAGGATGCCTCGCGCTCCGCAGCGGACGCTTTCTTTCGGAAGCTCGCCTGAAAAAGCATCAAAAAGAAACGCCCGTTAAGGGGGCGTTAATGATTCCAAATTATGAATCGCATCATCCAGTTTGTCTGGATGTCGAGTGGCTCCTGCCCACTCTGTTTGACGCCTCCCTGTTGACCTTCGAGCCGCCTTTGGCGGCTCTTTTTTTGTTTTTGGCGCTTCCGCGCGCCTTCCTGTGGAGAGGGCCACTGCCTGTGCCCGGACGGGCCGCCGGCCTCGTTTCCGCCATAGCGGTGTAGCCTTGTTAAGGTTAACGACATCTTAGCGGCGTTCGGAAACGCGATCGGCGTTATCCTTGCCACGTCAGCGGCATGATCCGTGGCGCGTTCCAAAGGCGCACGGGCTTGTGCCGATGGGAGACACCGCATGAACGATGCCCAGCTGCTCGATCCGCCGACGGAGGAGGGCGCGCTTTCCTTCGCGCGCCGTTTCGTCCGTTCGGACGCCTTCATGCTGCTGTTTCGCGAAGGCATGGGGCTGGTCGAACAGACCGCCGCCTATCTCGACGGGGAAGGCCGCAAGGAAGCGGCGGCTCTGCCGCGCGAGATCGCGCTGACCTATGCCACCGAGAGCATGCGCCTGACGACGCGGCTGATGCAGATCGCCTCCTGGCTGCTGGTCCAGCGCGCCGTGGCCGAAGGCGAGCTCACGGCCGAGCAGGCCAGAACCGAGCACAACAAGGTCAAGATCAGCGATCCGATGATCTCGCCTGCCGAGCATGTCGTCGCACAGCTGCCGGAGCGCCTGCGTAGCCTGATGGCGCATTCGCTGCGGCTGCAGACCCGCGTGCGCCATCTCGAAAACCAGATGTCCGGGACCGAGACCCGCCGCGAAGCCGGCAATCCCGTCCAGGACCAACTGGCGAGCCTGCAGGCGCGCCTCGGCATGAGGCACTGAAGAATTCTCGCGGGAGGCCCGCTCTCCGGGCGGGCCGTCTCGGGCTTCACGCCGCTTCCAGGCTGAACAACAAAAAACCCGGCCGCGAGGCCGGGTTTCTTTGTCTCAGATCAAGGACGGTGGCGCCGGGGCGCCGCAGCCTCACTTCTTGCCGATCGTGCCCAGGCCCGCGAAGCGCGTGTTGAAGCGCGAGACGCGGCCGCCACGGTCCAGCATATGCTGCGTGCCGCCGGTCCAGGCCGGATGGGTCTTGGGGTCGATGTCAAGGTTGAGCGTGTCGCCTTCCTTGCCGTAGGTCGAACGGGTGGCATATTCGGTGCCATCGGTCATGACGACCTTGATGGTGTGATAATCGGGGTGGATGCCGGCCTTGGCCATGACGAAATCCTCGGAGCTTACAAAAACGGGCGCATCGACAAGCAGGCGAGCCTGCCCGGCCCGTCGAAAGAATTCGGATGAGCCTGTCGTGAAGTCGCGTGCACATATCGCAGCCGCGGCGTCAGCGCAAGCTTAACCGGCAATCGGCGCGCCCCTGCGGCGATGCGTCGTTTGCCAAGCTCGCCTTCATGGGCTTCACCGGGCGAGGTTGATATTGGTGGAAAAGGCGCGCGCGTGGCGCGCGCGTGACGAAGGAGGTTCGGTGCGTGGCCGAGGCTGACAAGAACGACAAGAAGGCGCGTCCCGACTTCCGCTCCCTGGCGACCTTCTGGCCCTATGCACGCGCGCAGAAGGGGCGGATCGCCTTCGCGCTCGTCGCGCTCGTGATCGCGTCGCTGGCGACGCTGGTGCTGCCGATGGCGGTCCGACGCGTCATCGATGTCGGCTTCGCCGGCGGCGAACGGCAGCTCGCCAACAGCTACTTCATCCTGCTGATCGGCGTGGTCGCGGTGCTCGCGCTGGCGAGTTCGGCGCGCTTCTACCTCGTCATGACGATCGGCGAGCGCATCGTCTCTTCGCTGCGTGCCGATGTCTTCCGCCATCTGACGCGGCTGGAGCCGGCCTTCTTCGATTCGAGCAAGGCGGGCGAGCTCGTCTCGCGGCTCACGGCGGACACCACGCAGATCAAGTCGACCTTCGCCTCGACCGCCTCGATCGCCCTGCGCAACGTCATCATGGCGCTGGGCGCGCTCGGGCTGATGGTGGCGACGAGCCCGCGGCTCTCCGCCATCGTCATCGGCGTCATCCCGCTGATCGTGGTCCCGCTGGTGCTCTCGGGTCGTTCGGTGCGCAGACGGGCGCGGGCCGCGCAGGACAGGTTGGCCGACGCCTCCGCCTTCGCCGCCGAGGCTGTCGGCGCGATCCGGACGATGCAGTCCTTCGGAGCCGCCCGCCAGACCTCGGCCCGCTTCGAGGCCGCCTCCGACGGAGCTTATTTCGCTTCGCGGGAAGCGACGGCCTCGCGCGCGCTGCTCTCCGGCGTCGCGATCTTCCTGGTCAGCGCCAGCGTCGTCTGCGTGCTCTGGACCGGGGCGACCGAGGTGTTCGACGGGCGGATGAGCGGCGGCCGGCTCTCGCAGTTCATTCTCTATGCGGTGCTGGCGGCAAGTTCGCTCGGCCAGCTGTCCGAGGTCTATGGCGATATCAGCGCGGCAGCCGGCGCCTCGAGCCGGCTCGGCGAGATCCTGGCCCTGAAGCCTGCGATCGCCGCGCCGCCGCATCCCAAGCCGATGCCGGCCCCTTCGCTCGGCGAGCTCGCCTTCGAGAACGTCTCGTTCAGCTATCCCGGCCGGGTCGGCCCGGCGCTGTCGAATCTGAGCTTCTCCGTGCGGCCGGGCGAGCGCGTGGCGCTGGTCGGGCCGTCCGGCGCCGGCAAGAGCACGGTGCTGCAGCTCGCGCTGCGCTTCTACGATCCGCAGGATGGGCGCGTCGTGGTCGACGGCGTCGCCGGACCCGAGGCAGACCCGGAAATCTGGCGCGAGCGCTTCGCGCTGGTGCCGCAGGAACCGACCGTCTTCGGTGTCTCGATTCGGGACAATATCGCCTATGGCCGTCCCGACGCGTCGCAGGACGAGGTCGAAGCGGCGGCGCGGCTCGCGGCGGCCGAAGAGTTCATCCGTGCGCTGCCGCAGGGCTACGACACGATCGTGGGCGAGCGTGGCGTCACGCTATCGGGCGGGCAACGCCAGCGCCTCGCCATCGCGCGGGCGATCCTGAAGGACGCGCCGATCCTGCTGCTCGACGAGGCGACGAGCGCGCTCGACTCGGAAAGCGAGCGGGCGGTTCAAGATGCGCTCGACCGGCTGATGCTGGGGCGCACGACGCTGGTCGTGGCGCATCGCCTGGCGACCATCCTCTCGGCCGACCGAATTCTCGTGATGGAAGACGGACGCATCGTCGAGGAAGGCACGCATGCCGAGCTCAAGGCGCGCGGCGGGCTTTATGCGCGCCTGGCCGCGCTGCAGTTCGGGCTGGAGGCGGCGTAGGATAGAGCGAGAAGAAAACCGTTGTTCCGGATCGGCGCCGCTAAAGCGGCGTGTCCGGAGTGACGCAGTGGGCCCGGCTCTAGGGGCCCACCAGCGCGCGCTGTTGTTCTTCGCTGGGTTGGCCGAAGAAGCGGATGTTGCCGGGCTGGATGAGGACGCCGAGCGCCTCGCTGCCATCGGGCGAGAACAGCGCATAGAACCGGTTGTCGCCGCAATCGTGGCGCTTGCAGGTGTCGACGCGCTCGAAGGTCAGGTCGCCGACGGTGACGATCGTGCTGGGGCCGCCCGGACCGCTCAGCTTGTCGGCCCTGAGCCAGGCTTCGCGCGGGCCGAGCTTGCCGACCATGTGGGTCCAGGCCTCGCGATAGGTCGGCTGCTTCAGCATGTCGTGGAGATAGCGGCCGCCGCCGCCCGGCGACTGGGCCGAAGCCGGGGCCGTCAGCAGCAGCGCGAGAGCCCCAGCGACTGTGAAAGAGAGGCGCCGGACGGACATGGTCAGCGCTCCGTGATCTTGAACTCGATGCGGCGGTTGCGGCGGTGGGCTTCGTCGGTATTGGCGACATCGAGCGGCTGGTATTCGCCGAAGCCGGTGGCGGCGACCCGATCGGTCGGCAGGCCGCGCGAGATCAGGTACTCGACCACGGCGATGGCGCGCGCCGAGGAGAGATGCCAGTTCGAAGGGAACTGGGCGGTCTTGATCGGGCGGTTGTCGGTGTGGCCGTCGACGCGCAGGATCCAGGGCAGGTCGGGCGGCATCTCGCGGCCGAGATCGAGCAGGATGGTGGCGAGCTTGTCGAGCTCCTCCTTGCCTTCGGGCTTCAGCACCGCCTGACCGGCATCGAAGAAGACTTCCGACTGGAAGACGAAGCGGTCCCCGACGACGCGGATGTCGGGCCGCGTGCCGAGCACCTGGCGCAGACGTCCGAAGAAGTCCGAGCGGTAGCGCGCGAGTTCCTGGACGCGCTGGGCCAGCGCCACATTGAGCCGCGAGCCCAGTTCCGAGATGCGCGCCTGCGAATCCTTATCCTTGGCCTCCGAGGCGGCAAGCGCCTCTTCCAGCGCCGCGAGCTGACGGCGCATGGCGAGAATCTGCTGGTTGACGAGATCGACGGTCGACTGGGCGCGGGCGGAGAGCTGCTTTTCGGCGTCGAGCGCCTTCTGCGCCTCTGCGAGCTGGACCGGGGCTGCATTGTTCTGGGTGGCGAGCTGGCCTTGCAGGCGGCCGCGCTCGTCCTGCTCGCGCGTCAGGGTCGATTGCATGAGCTGCAGGTTCTCCTGCGCCTGCCGGTTCGAGGAACGCTCCAGCGCCAGCAAATCGGTGAGCTCGGAGATCTGCCTGTTGAGCCGCTCCAGGGCGGTGTCCTTGCCGGTCAGCTCCTGTGAGAGGAAGAACTGGCCGAGGACGAAGACGGTGAGCAGGAAGACGATGCCGATCAGCATCGTCGAGAGCGCATCGACGAAACCGGGCCAGAAATTCGCGTCCTCGCGGCGATGGGCGCGGGAGAGGGCCATGGGTCAGGCTCCTGAAGTGCCGACGGCGATCATGGCTCGGTGATCTGGTCAGCCGTAAGGCGTTCGATCAACCGCTTCAGATCCTTTTCGCGCGTGGCCTGCGCCTCGACCCAGTCGCGGATCATCTGCTGCTCGGCGCGCATATGCTGGACGAGGCCCTGGATGCCCTCGGCGAGGTTGGCGAGCGCCTGGGTCGCCGCGCGGTTGTTCGAGGCGCCGTCCGCCATCGCGGCGCTCAGTCTTTCGAAGCGGTCGGCCAGCGGGTCGCCCGCGGCGAGCAGGGGCGCGATGGTATCCGGCGTTGCGGTGCGGGTGCCGAGCCAGCTTTCGAGCTCGTTGCGGAAGCGGCGCTGCGCCTGCGCCACCTGAAGATCGAGGAAGCCGAGAATCAGCGAGCCGGCGATGCCGAAGAGCGAGGACGAGAAGGACAGGCCCATGCCGGCGAGCGGGGCCGAGAGCCCGGCCTTCAGCTCGTCGAAGAGCACCCCGGCCTCGGCGCCGGTGCGCAGCGACTTGATGACGGTGCCGACCGAACCCACGGTGTCGAGCAGGCCCCAGAAGGTGCCGAGCAGGCCGAGGAAGACGAGCAGGCCGGCGAGATAACGCAGCACCTCACGCCCGTCGTCGAGCCTGACCGCGACCGATTCGAGGGCCGAGACGGCCTGGGCGGGGGCGAGCGTGCCGCGATCGAGAGCTGTGAGGACGGAGCCGAAGGGCGCGATGACCTGGCTGCGCTGGACCTCTGCCGAGGCGGGGGCGGCGGCAAGCCGGGTGGCGGCACGGGCCTCGGTGTAAAGGCGCCAGAGTTCGCGCAGGGCGATCAGCACGCCGACGAACAGTGCGCCGACAATGAGGCCGTTCAGCCCCGGATTGGTCATGAAGGCCTGAACCAGGCCGCCCTGGAGGATGTAGCCGAGGAAGCCGATCAGGGCGAGAAACAGGACCGCACGGATGATGTAGCGAAGCGGGCGCGAGAAGCGGGTCTCCGTACGCAGGGGTGCGGCCGTCACCGGCTCGGCCGCGAAATCCTCGTTCGCCATTCGTCGTCTTCCGTTCGCCTCGGAGTGCGGGGAGGACTGTCGCCTTCCACGCCTCCGGGATCAAGCACGAAAGAGCTACAGTTCTGTCTCAAAGCCGGTTTGAAAAAGTCCCCAGCCCTCGGGCGAGGAGCCATTTCGCCGGAAGTGGCGTCTCGGGATGAGGACTGGTGCGCCCAGAGAGCCTCTCAGGCGGCGGCTGTCTTCAGCGCTGCGGCGAGCGCACGCTCGCCGGCCTCGTTGCCGCAGATGATGTCCCGGGCGCTGGTGATCGGCTTGCCGTCGAGCGAGCCGAAGGTGCCGCCCGCCTCGCGGATCAGCACGGCGCCCGCCGCGAAATCCCACGTGTTGAGCCCGCGTTCCCAATAGGCATCCATGCGGCCGGCGGCGACATAGGCGATGTCGAGCGCGGCCGAACCCATGCGGCGGACATTGGCGAAGCGCGGCATCACGGCGGCGAGCTCGCGCAGGAACTGGCCGTGGCCGCCCTTGCCGATATGCGGGATGCCGGTGCCGATCAGCATGTCGGCCGGCTCGTTGCGGCCGGAGACGCGCAGGCGCCGGTTGTTGACATAGGCGCCCTTGCCCTTCTCGGCCATGAACATCTCGTCCTTGGCGGCGTCATAGACGACGCCGGCGATGAACTGGTTGTCGCGCTCGAGCGCGACCGAGATGTTCCAGTGCGGGATGCCGCGCAGGAAGTTGTGGGTGCCGTCGAGCGGGTCGATATGCCAGCGATTGCTCTCGTCCGTGCCGTGGACGACGCCGCTTTCCTCCATGATGAAGCCGTAGCCCGGCCGCGCCTTCTCCAGCGACTCGCGCAGGATCTGCTCGGCCTTGTGATCGGCCTTCGAGACGAAGTCGCCGGGCCCTTTCGCGAGCACCTGCAGGTTCTCGACCTCGCCGAAGTCGCGCTTCAGAGAGCGGGACGCCTTCATCACGGCGTCGGTCATCACGGTCATCAGGGGGGAGCGGATCATCGGAAACCTCTTGCGCGCCGGGGCGCGGCTGGAAAGGAAGGAACGGCCTCTCCAGCCCTCATCCTGAGGAGCCGCAAAGCGGCGTCTCGAAGGATGTTTCAGAGTGCACTGGAACATCCTTCGAGACGCAGCCTAAAGGCTGCTCCTCAGGATGAGGGCTGTGTTTCGACCGTAGTAACCCGTCACTTGCGCGGCTCTTACTGCGCCGTCAAGACGGCGCTGCTGATGCGGCTGGCCGCAATGCGCGCGGCGCGGGCCTGCTGTTCGGGCTTCAGCCGGTCGAACAGGGCGTCGAGCCCGGGGTCATCGAGCCCCTGCGCACGGGCGGCGAGATGCCAGGCCGCTGCCTCGATCGTGTCGGGCGGAATGCCCAGGCCAAACTGGTAGAGCTTGGCCAGACGGTTCTGGGCGATCGGGTTGCCGAGCGCGGCGGCGCGCTGGAACAGCTTCGCCGCGCGCGCCTCATCCTTGGACACGCCGATGCCGTTGAACAGCATGATCGCATACTCGACCATGCCGGGAACGTTGCCGGCCGCAGCCGCCTGCTTCATCCAGCGCGCGGCTGTCTCCTCGCTCGCCGGCATGCCGCGGCCCTGCTTTGCCAGCACGCCGAGGGCATGCATGGCGTCCCCGACATTGGATTTGGCGGCGATCTCGAGGCAGGCGACGGCGCGCTGGTCGTCCGCCTCGCGGCCGGTGGCGAGCAGGGTCAGCGCGAGATTGTAGTTGGCGGCCGGGTGGCCGGCCGCAGCGGCCTTCTCAAGCAGGGCGCCGGCGCGGACCGGATCGCGCTTTCCGCTTTTCTCGTCGAGGAGCTGAGTCGCCAGGGCGAAGGTGGCATTGATATCGCCGCGCGCTTCGGCCCGTTCATACCATTCGGTCGCGACCTTCTGGTTCGGGGCGACGCCGAGGCCCTGACGGTAGAGCTCGCCGAGCAGCGTCATCGCGGCGGCGTCGCTGTTGTCGGTCTCGATGCGCTTGAGCGCATCGGACAGCGCACGCCGGTAGTGGCCTGCCTGATAGGCGCCATAGGCATTGTCGGCTGAGGGCGCGGCCCAAGCCGGAGCCGCCACCAGCATGGAACCGGCGAGGCAGGCAATACGGGCGAGATGCTTCATCGCGCCGCCTTCCGGGCCGCGAATTCGGCGATCGTGGCATTGGCAGCCTCGACCAGCGCGCGGATATCCTGGCCTTCCTCGAAGGCCCAGGCACCGAGCGCGACGAACTCGGCCCCGGTCTCGACCAGCGCGGGGATCGATTCGGCATCGGGCGCATAGGCGACGCAGGGCGTCTCGAAGATCTCGGCCCACCAGCCGGCGCGCTCGATCACGGCCGTGAGCGGCGGCACGCTGCCGTCGGCGCGCGGTTCGCCGAACATGACGTAGTCGACACCGGCCTCGCCGACATCCATCGCGTCGTGGCGGGCGCGCAGGCCGCCGGCGCCGACGATGCGCTCGTTCTTCAGGCTGGAGCGGGCCTCTGCGATCGCCTCGGGCCCGCCGGTGACATGCACGCCGTCGGCGCCGCCGCGGGTCGCGACGAGCGCGCTGTCCTCGACGACAAGGGCGACGTTGTTGGCCTGGACCGGTGCGGCGAGGCGCTTGACGCGCTCGATGCGGTTGCGGTCGTCGCCGGGCGTGAGGCGCAGCACGATGGCGGCGATGTCACCGCCGGCCATGGCCTGCATCAGGCGAAAGACGATCGCCTCCGCGTCCGCGACGGGCGGGGTGACGAGCATCAGGCGGGTGTGGGAGGAGTGCGTGGTCATGATCGGCTGCGCAAACGGCCCGCAGCGAAGTCCAATGTCAAGACTGCAAGCCCGGCAATCAAGCTCCAGAAGGCGGAGCCGATGCCGAAGAGCGAGAAGCTGGAGGCGGCGACGGAGAAGGCGATGACGGCGGCGAAGCGCTCCTTGTCGGAGGATATGGCCTGTGCGAGCGCGCCCGTGAGCGAGCCGACGAGGCCGAGCCCGGCAACGGCGACGATCAGCGCCTTCGGCATGGCGAGCACCAGCGCGATCAGCAGGCCGGCAAAGCCAGCGACGGTGAGCCAGAGCGCGCCGTAGACCACGCCGGCCTTCCAGCGCTGCTTCGGGTCAGGGTGGGTGTCGCCGCCGGTGCAGATCGAGGCTGATATCGCGGCCATGTTGGTCATATGCGCGCCGAAGGGTGCGGTGACGAGCGAGGTCAGGCCGGTGACGAAGAGGGCGGGCGCCGTCGGGGGGCTGTAGCCGGCGGCGCGCAGCACGGCGAAACCCGGCAGGTTCTGGGCGGCCATGGTGACGAGGTAGAGCGGGACGCCGATGCCGAGCATGGCGGCAATATCGAAGCGCGGCGTGACGAATTCGAGGCCGGTCAGCGCGATCTCTCCTGCCGGCCAATGGGCGAGCCCGCCCGCAAAGCTGATCACAATACCGGCGGCGAGCGCGGCGATGACGCCAAGGAAGGGGCTGATCAGCCGCGCGACGAGAAAGACCGCGAGCAGCGGCAGGACGAGCGTCGGCGACAGCCTCATCTCGTCGAAGACCGCGACGACAAAGCGGAAGATGACACCAGCCAGCATCGCCGAGGCGACGGGCATCGGGATGCGTTCGATCAGGCGGCCGAGCGGGCGGAAGGCGGCGGTGAGCATCATCAGCGCCGCGGCGAGGAGAAACGCGCCGACCGCCGACGCCATGTCGAAGCCGCTGGCGGCGGCGATGAGGGCCGCGCCCGGCGTCGACCAGGCGCAGATCATCGGCATGCGGTAGCGCCAGGACAGAAAGGCGCTGGAGATCGCGGTCGCAATGGCGAGCGCGGCGATCCAGGACACGGTTTGTCCGGCCGTTGCGCCGAGCGTCTGCGCGGCGGAGAGGATGACGGCCACCGAGGCGGCGAAGCCGACGAAGACTGCGACCAGAGCGGAGAAGACGATCGACATGGCGTTCCGGCGGTGATCGCAGGCGGCGGGATCAAGCCGTTGAATCAGAAAACGCTGCGTACGGAAAGAGCGCTAGGCACATGCCGAGCTGCAGCCGGAGCGATGCGCCGCCCCGGAAATAAAACGCCCGGCGCCAGGCCGGGCGTTGCAGAATGGAGCCGTCAGGCGGATCACGCCGCCTTCTTCGAGCCGAAGGTCGGGTCGAGTTCGCCCTTGGCGTAGCGCTTGGCCATTTCGGCGAGCGTGATGACGCGCTTGATCTTCGAGGCCTGGCCGGCGGTGTTGAACTCCTCGAGCCGCTGCTTGCAGAGCTTGGTCATCGCCTCCATGGCGGGCTTCAGATATTTGCGCGGATCGAACTCGCCGGGGTTCTCGGACAGGATCTTGCGGATCTGGCCGGTCATCGCCATGCGGTTGTCGGTGTCGATGTTGATCTTGCGCACGCCGTGCTTGATGCCGCGCTGGATCTCCTCGACCGGCACACCCCAGGTCTGGGGCATCTTGCCGCCGTACTGGTTGATGACGTCCTGAAGGTCCTGCGGAACGCTGGACGAGCCGTGCATGACGAGATGCGTGTTCGGCAGCAGCTTGTGGATCTCCTCGATGACATGCATCGCCAGGATCGCGCCGTCGGGCTTGCGGGTGAACTTGTAGGCGCCGTGCGAGGTGCCCATGGCGATGGCGAGCGCATCGACCTTGGTCTCGGCAACGAACTTCACGGCTTCGTCGGGGTTGGTCAGGAGCTGGTCATGGCTGAGCTTGCCCTCGAAGCCGTGCCCGTCCTCCTTCTCGCCCTCGCCGGATTCGAGCGAGCCGAGCACGCCGAGCTCGCCCTCGACCGAGATGCCGCCGAGATGGGCCATGTCGGTGACGGTCTTGGTCACGCCGACATTGTAGTCCCAGTCGCCGGGGGTCTTGCCGTCGGCCTTGAGCGAGCCGTCCATCATCACCGAGGTGAAGCCCGCCTGGATCGCGGTCATGCAGGTCGCCGGCTCGTTGCCGTGGTCGAGATGCACGCAGACCGGGATATGCGGATAGATCTCGGTGACGGCGTCCATCATGTGCTTGAGCATGATGTCGTTGGCGTAGCTGCGGGCGCCGCGCGAGGCCTGGATGATGACGGGCGCGTCGGTCGCATCCGCCGCGGCCATGATCGCCAGCGCCTGCTCCATGTTGTTGATGTTGAAGGCGGGCACGCCGTAGTCGTTCTCGGCGGCGTGGTCGAGCAACTGGCGAAGCGTGATACGGGCCACGATTGGCACTCCCCTTTGGCTAATCGATATGAGGTTTGATGTAGTGCGTAAGCGCCACTGGCGCAAAACTAAAGCACTGACATGCTGAAAATGCGAAGGGCCGCCCGGGTGCCGGGCGGCCTCTGAAAACATCGTCGCAATCAGGCTTTCCGCAGCGCCTCGACGCCCGGCAGAGCCTTGCCTTCCATCCATTCGAGGAAGGCGCCACCTGCCGTCGAGACATAGGACAGGCTGTCCGCGACGCCGGCATGGTTCATGGCCGAGACGGTGTCGCCGCCGCCGGCGACCGCGACGAGTTCGCCTGCCTGGACGTGCCTGGCCGCCGCCTTGGCGACCGCGACGGTCGCCGTGTCGAAGGGCGGCAGCTCGAAGGCACCGAAGGGGCCGTTCCAGACCAGCGTCTTGACCTTCTCCAACCGCAGAACGACTTCGGCGATGCTCAGCGGGCCGGCGTCGAGGATCATCTCGTCGGCCTCGACCTCGCCAACCGGCACGACGCGGTAGCTGGGATGGGCCTTGAATTCACGCGCGACGAGCGCATCGACCGGAAGCAGGATCTCGCAGCCGGCGGCCTTGGCCTTGGCTTCGATCTCGCGGGCGGTGTCGAGCAGGTCGTGCTCGCAGAGCGACTTGCCGACATCGACGCCGCGCGCGGCGAGGAACGTGTTGGCCATGCCGCCGCCGATAGCGAGCACGTCGACCTTCCTGACGAGGTTGCCGAGCAAGTCGAGCTTGGTCGAGACCTTGGCGCCACCGACGATCGCCATCACCGGCCGGGCGGGATTGTCGAGGCCGGCGGAAAGCGCCTCCAGCTCCGCCTGCATGGTCCGTCCGGCATAGGCCGGCAGGACATGGGCGAGACCTTCAGTCGAGGCATGGGCGCGGTGGGCGGCGGAGAAGGCGTCATTGACGTAGAGATCGCCATTGGCGGCGATCGCCCTCACGAACTCGGCGTCGTTCTTCTCGTCGCCAGCGTGAAAACGGGTGTTCTCCAGCAGCAGGACGTCGCCGTTCTTCGCGGCGGCAACGGCCTTGGCGACCGGCTCGCCGATACAGTCGTCGACGAAGGCGACGGGGCGGCCGAGCGCCTGCGTCAGCGCCGGGACGATCTGCTTCAGGCTGTTCTTGTCGTCGCGGCCCTTGGGACGGCCGAAATGCGCGAGCAGGATGACCTTGCCGCCCTTGTCGGCGATCTCGCGAATGGTCGGCAGCACACGGTCGATGCGGGTGGTGTCGCTGACCTTGCCGTTCTCCATCGGAACGTTGAGGTCGACGCGGACGAGGGCACGCTTGCCGGCGAGATCGGCGTCGTCGAGGGTGCGGAAGGCGGTCATCGCGTCAGCAGGCTCCCGAACAGACCGGGCACTCCGAACCTCAGCACCGCAATGGTGAGCGCGACAGTGAGAACGGCCGTGACGATGGCGGTCAAGAACAGGGTTCCGGCGCGCGGCGTGGCGTCGACGCGGTCACGCAGAGCGGAAATCTCGCCGCGGATCGCGGCGAAGTCCATCGTGCCGGCGGCGGCGTCGACCTTGTGGGCGCTGCGCTCCAGCGAGGCCTCGGCGCGGGTCAGGACAGCCTCGTAGCGGGCGAACTTCTCCTCGATGCGCGCGGCCTTCTCCTCGATGCGGGAGAGCTGATCGAGCTGGCGCGGATCGGGCTTCGATGCGGTTTCGACGGAGGCGGGCACCGCGGAGCCGATGACCACGGCGGGAGCTGCCGGTGCCAGCGCTGCAACTGCGGGAGCAGGGCTGAATGCGGGGGGCGGCATCACGGCGGGCGCCTCGACGGGCACCGGGGACGCAACAGTCGGCTCGATCTTGGCCATAGGCTCTCCGTAGCGTGGAGGAAATGGCGGGGCCGCGCCGGAGCACGGTGCGGCCTCGCTTTCAGGCACCATACCCCCTGCCGGGGGCATGGGGGCGATGGATCAGAGCAGGGCGCCCATGGCGACGGCCGTGTCGCTCATGCGGTTCGAGAAGCCCCACTCATTGTCGTACCAGGACAGCACGCGCACGAACTTGTCGTCCATGACCTTGGTCTGGTCGAGGGCGAAGGTCGAGGAATGCGAGTCGTGGTTGAAGTCGATCGAAACGTTCGGCTGGTCGGTGACCCCGAGGATGCCCTTCAGCGCGCCACGCTTCGACGCCTTGATGATGGCGTCGTTGATCTTCTCGACCGAGGTCTTGCGCTTGGCGAGGAACTTGAAGTCGACGACCGAGACGTTCGGCGTCGGCACGCGGATCGAGGTGCCGTCGAGGCGGCCCTTGAGATCGGGGATGACGAGGCCGATCGCCTTGGCAGCGCCGGTCGAGGTCGGGATCATCGACATCGCGGCGGCACGGCCGCGATAGAGATCCTTGTGCATGGTGTCGAGCGTCGGCTGGTCGCCGGTATAGGCATGGATCGTGGTCATGAAGCCCTTGTCGATGCCCACGGCGTCATGAAGCACGCGCACGACCGGCGCGAGGCAGTTCGTGGTGCAGGAGGCGTTCGAGACGACGAGATGCTCCTTGCTGAGCTCGGCATGGTTGACGCCGTAGACGACGGTGAGGTCGGCGCCGTCGCAGGGGGCAGAGACCAGCACGCGCTTGGCGCCTGCGGCCAGATGGGCGGCGGCCTTCTCGCGGGTGGTAAAGATGCCAGTGCATTCCAGCGCGATGTCGACGCCGAGAGCCTTGTGCGGCAGGTCCTTCGGATCGCGGATGGCGGTGACCTTGATCGGGCCGCGGCCGACATCGATCGTATCGCCGGAGACGGTCACCGTGCCGGGGAAGCGGCCGTGGACTGAGTCGAAGCGGAAGAGATGGGCGTTGGTCTCGACCGGGCCGAGATCGTTGATCGCGACGACCTCGATGTCCTTGCGCTTCGACTCGATGATCGCGCGCAGAACGTTGCGCCCGATGCGGCCGAAGCCGTTGATCGCCACCTTAACCGTCATCTCTTCCTCTCCTTCGCCGAGCGAACCGGCGTGAGCCGTCGCTATCCACGCGGGCAATTCGGCCAAAGCATGGCCGAACGCAAGATAAAAACCGTCATTGCGAGGAGCGTAGCGACGAAGCAATCCAGGGGCAGCAGGGCCCGACGTTCCCCTGAATTGCTTCGCCGCGCTCGCAATGACGGGGGAATATCAGCCGTTGTGCTGCTTCATCGCGGCTTCGGCGACAGCCTCCGCCGTGATGCCGAAGTGCTTGTAGACTTCCTTATAGGGGCCGCTCGCCCCGAAGGAGTGCATGCCGACGAATGCGCCGTCATGGCCGATCACCGCATCCCAGCCGAAGCGCACGCCCGCCTCGACCGCGACCTTGACCGGCGCGGAGCCGATGATCTCGGCCTGGGTGGCCTCGTCCTGCAGGAGCAGGAGTTCGAGCGAGGGCACCGAGACGACGCGGGCGCGCACGCCCTTCTCAGCCAGCAGCTTGCGGGCGGCGACGGCAAGCTCGACCTCGGAGCCCGAGGCGAAGAGCGAGACCTGGGCCTTGCCGCCCTCGGCCGCGAGCAGCTCATAGGCGCCGGCGGCGGAGCGGTTCTTCGCCGTGGCGTCGGTGCGCAGCTGCGGCAGGTTCTGGCGCGACAGAGCCAGCACGGTCGGCCCGTCCCTGCGCTCCAGCGCTGCCTGCCAGGCTTCGGCGGTCTCGATCGCGTCGGCCGGGCGGAAGACGCGCATGTTCGGCATGGCGCGCAGCGAGGCGATCTGCTCGACCGGCTGGTGGGTCGGGCCGTCCTCGCCGAGGCCGATCGAGTCATGGGTCATGACATAGACGACCGGCAGCCCCATCAGGGCGGCGAGGCGCATCGACGGACGGGCATAGTCGGCGAAGACGAGGAAGGTGCCGCCGGCAGTGCGGAAGCCGCCATGCAGGGTGATGCCGTTCATCGCCGCGGCCATGCCATGCTCGCGGATGCCGTAGCGCACGTAGCGGCCCTTCGGGGTCTTCGGGGTGAAGTCCTCGGCGGCCTTGGTGCGGGTGTTGTTCGACGGCGTCAGGTCGGCCGAGCCCATCACCAGCTCCGGCATGACCGGCGTGATGGCTTCCAGCGCCAGCTCCGAGGCCTTGCGGGTCGCGACGGCCTGCGGCGCAGCGATCAGCCCCTTCTTGTGGGCGAGGATCACCTTGTCGAGCTTGGCGGGGACCGTGTGGGCGAGACGGCGCTCGAACTCGCCGCGCTTTCGCTCGGATAGGGCGCCGAAGCGCTCGTTCCATTCCTTGTGCGCGGCGGCGCCGGCCGCGCCGAAGCTGCGCCAGGCCTTCAGCACCTCGGCGGGAACCTCGAAGGGGCCGCCGGTGATGCCGAGGTTCTTCTTGGCTGCGGCGAGCTCGTCGGCGCCCAGCGCCTCGCCATGGGCCTTCGAGGTGCCCTGCTTATGCGGCGCGCCGAAACCGATGATCGTCTTGCAGGCGATCATGGTCGGCTTGTTCGACTTCTGGGCGCGGCGGATGGCGGCCTCGATCGCCTCGGGATCATGGCCGTCGACGCGCTCGGAGCGCCAGCCGCAGGCCTTGAAGCGCGCGACCTGATCGACATTGTCGGTGATCGAGAGCGGGCCGTCGATGGAGATGCCGTTGTCGTCCCAGAGCACGATCAGCTTGTTGAGTTTCTGGTGGCCGGCGAGCGCGATCGCCTCCTGGCTGATGCCCTCCATCAGGTCCCCGTCAGAGGCCAGCACATAGGTGTGGTGATCGACGACCTTCTTGCCGAACTCGGCGGCGAGCATGCGCTCGGCCATCGCCATGCCGACGGCGGTGGCGAGGCCCTGGCCGAGCGGGCCGGTGGTGGTCTCGACGCCGGCAGTCTCGAAATTCTCCGGATGGCCCGGCGTGTTCGAACCGAGCTGGCGGAATTTCTGGAGGTCGGCGAGCTCCATGCCGGGGGTGCCGGTGAGATAGAGCAGGGCGTAGAGCAGCATCGAGCCATGGCCGGCGGAGAGCACGAAGCGGTCGCGGTCCGGCCAGCGCGGATCGGCGGCATCGTATTTCATCACGCGGGTAAACAGCACGGCGGCGACGTCGGCGGCGCCCATCGGCAGGCCGGGGTGGCCGGACTTGGCCTTCTCGACGCCGTCCATCGCCAGGCCGCGGATGGCGTTGGCGAGCTTGTCGTGCTGGGCGCGGTCGATGCTGGTCATGATGGTCTCACAGGGCTCCGTCTGGCGGGAGGGCCGGTCCGACCTGCGCGACAGCGGGCCGGGGGAGGGGGGAGGCAGTCTTGAAGCTGCTTTTGGCGAGCTTGGAAAGGACGGGTGGATTAGGCCCGGCTCTCCCTTCGAGTCAATTCGCGGAGGCCGGCTTTCGCGGTCGCAGGGGGCCTCAGTGCCCGGTTTTTCGCAGATGGCGCATCCGTCGCGGCGGGCAAGCCTTTGCGAGGCAGCGTTTACGCGCTTTTGGGTCGATTCCTGTTTTCCCGCGTTCTGCTGTAAATTCAGGCACGAATCGTGTGAGCCGGCTTCGATCTGAAAGGAGAGCGACCGTGGCGAGCCTGATGCTGGACAATGCGCTGGCGCGTCTCGACAGCGCTCTGGGGCAGCTCGAGGCGGCGGCGCGGCGGCGGATCGAAGCGGAACGCGGCCGGGGCAATCTCGAAACCGAACTGGCGCTGATGCAGGACGACCGGGCGCGGCTCGCGGCCGATCTCGACGGCGCGATGGCGCGGCTCGGCCATGTCGAAACGGCGGCCGCCGATGTCGACCAGCGGTTGCTGCGGGCGATGAACGTCATCAGCGCGGTGATCGAACGCGTGCAGGCGCAGCAGCCGGCCGAGGAGCCGGAGCACGAGGCCGAAGCGAGCTAGCGCATTTTCGAGCGAAGTGGACGCCGGTTCGCGTACGGAAAACGCGACAAAACGAAGAGATGGAGCATTCCCGCGATACGCAGAGACGCGGAAATGCACCAGAAGCGAAGAGGGCAGGAGACGGATGCCGCAAGTCAACGTCATGATCGCCGGCAAGGCCTACCGCATGGCATGCGGGGAGGGCGAAGAAGCCCATCTCGAAGGGCTCGCGCAGTTCTATGACGAAAAGATCGGCGAGATGCGGCAGGCCTTCGGCGAGATCGGCGACATGCGGCTGCATGTCATGGCGGCGCTGATGGTCGCGGACGAGGTCCATGAACTGAAGCAGCGGCTGGCCAGGCTCGAATCCGACCTCGCCGCAACGCAGGGCGATGCCGGCGCGGCCGACCAGCGCCTGAGCGAGGTCGAGGACCGCGCGGCGGAAGCCCTGGTCGCGGCGGCCGAGCGGATCGAGGGCGTGGCCAAGAGCTTGCTTCCGACAATGACGGGGTGACGGACTGCCGGCAACGGCACCTGCCAATCAAAGCGAAAGCCCCGGACGATTGCCGTCCGGGGCTTTTTCCTTGCGAAAGCTGTCGCGATCAGACGCCCGGGGCGCCGCCCGCGCCGTCCAGCACCGTGACGGAGCGGCGGTTCTGCGACCAGCAGGAGATGTCGTTGCAGACCGCGACCGGGCGCTCCTTGCCATAGGAGATGGTGCGCATGCGGTTCGCCTGGATGCCGCGCGAGGCGAGGTAGTCGCGCACGGTCTGGGCGCGGCGGGCGCCGAGCGAATAGTTGTACTCTCGCGTGCCGCGCTCGTCGGCGTGGCCCTCGACCGTGAAGGTGTAGCGCGGATAGCGCTGCAGCCAGCCGGCCTGCTTGTCGAGGGTAGCGGTGGCGGTGGAGGTCAGGTCGGTGGAGTCGGTCTCGAAGAAGACGCGGTCGCCGACATTCACGACGAAGTCCTGGGCGCTGCCGGGCGTCGCGGCGCCGCCGGCGCCGAAGCCCGAGGCGTCGGCATTCTGGTCTTTGGCGCAGGCGCCGAGCGCGAGCGTTGCGGCGATGGCGGCGGCAAAGCGGACCGAACGGCCGCCGGCGAAAAGAGTGGTCATCATGGCTAAACTCCGGGCGATCGAAATCTCTTGGCGGCGCGCTTCAAGGACGGCTTCGCGTGGCTCCATCAATGAAGCGTCAACCTAAACGAGACCTTGCCAGAACAAGGCGAAGTGGCGGCATTGCGGCGTATGGTTAACCAATTATGGCGAAAGGCGTTTGCGCTGGCCGTTGTGGCCCTGGAGACACAGAAGCTCGCCTCTCTGGCCACTTTGCCAGCTACCCGACCGATCAGGGGCGCAATCGTTTCGGCGACGCCTCGCAGTGCATCACAAGGCTGGGGCAAGCTCTCGGTCGGGGCGTGCACTTTGAATAGCTTGGGGACGGCTTAACCGATCAGGTCGATTGAACCTGATCGGATCAGGCTCCGGGCCGCCTCTCTGGCCAAAAAGAAGGCCGCCCAACCATGGCCGGGCGGCCCCTTCTCCTGTCAAATACGCGGCCGTTCTCAGCGCTGCCCGCTCAGCAGCGGCGACCAGGTCGGATCGGAGGCGAAAGCCGGTGTCGGGACCGGCACCTCGACGCGGCCGGTGATGTCGACCATGTACAATTTACCGCCGGATTGGCCGCCCGGATCGCGGAAGAACATCAGGTACTGGCCGTTCGGCGCCCAGTTCGGGGCTTCGTTGTGGAAGCCCTCGGTGAGGATGCGCTCGCCCGAGCCGTCCGGGCGCATCACGCCGATGGCGAAGCCGCCGCCGCCCTGCCGGGTGAAGGCGATGAGGTCGCCGCGCGGCGACCACGAAGGCTGCGAATAGCGGCCCTGGCCGAAGGAGATGCGCTGGGCTTCGCCGCCGGAGGACGACATCACATAGAGCTGCTGCTGGCCGCCACGGTCGCTCTCGAAGACGATCCGCGAGCCGTCGGGCGCGTAGGAAGGCGAGGTGTCGATCGCCGCCGTCGAGGTCAGGCGCGTCGTCGAGCGCGAGCCGATATCGATGGCGTAGAGATTGGCGTTGCCGCCCTGCTGCAGCGAGAGCACGACGCGCTGGCCGTTGGGCGCGAAGCGCGGGCTCGAGCTCATGTCCGGGAAGTTGCCGACGATCTGGCGCTGGCCGGTCTCGATGTTGAGCACCTGCACGCGGGGCTGCTCGCCCTGGCGCTGCGACATGAAGGTGACGTCCTGCGAGACCGGCGAATAGCGCGGCGTCACCACCGAGGTATCGCCATTGGTGAGATAGCGCACATTGGCGCCGTCCTGGTCCATGATGGCGAGACGCTTGCGGCGGCTCTCCTTCGGGCCGGATTCGTCGACGAAGACGACGCGGGTGTCGAAGAAGCCACCGAGCCCGGTGACCTTGCTGAAGATCGCATCCGAGATGATGTGGCCGACGCGGCGGGCATTGCTCGGGTCGGTGAAGTACTGCTGGCCGTCGGTCTGCGTGCCGGTCGCGACATCCCAGAGCCGGAACTCGGCGCGGATGCGGCCGGCCTCGCGCGCGACGCGGCCGGTGACCAGCGCCTGTACGCCGCTGGCCTTCCAGGCGTCGAAGCGGGGCGCGGAGTCGAAGGGCGGGTTCGGCTCCGGGAAGCGGCTCTTGTCGACCGGCGTGAAGTAGCCGCAGCGCTTCAGGTTGTTGGTGATCACGCTGGAGACGAGCACGCCGCCTTCGCCGGCGAAATCGGCGATGGCGATCGGCATGGGCTGGAAGGCGCCGCCGCGCAGGTCGATGACAAGTTCGGCGCGGGCGGCCGCAGGCACCATCAGGGCGGCGCCGGCGGTGGCGAGCAGACGGCGGCGCGTCGGCGCGGCCGTCAGGAAGGGGAGGGGGCTAATGTCGATCATCGGGGTCACATGACGTCCCTTGCGTCGAAATTGACGACGACGTCGCGCCAGTCGTCATAATAGGCGGCGAATTGAGCCGGAATGCGCAAAGGCGCGCAGCGGCGGGTGGCGGTCAGCGCCGAGTCGGCGGCGACACGGAAGAGCGGGTCGGACGAGGAGTTGATCACGCCCGGCTGGCCGGCGAGCGAGCCGTCGGTATTGAGCTTCATCCGCACGGACGGCACGACGTTGCCGCTGCCATGCGCGTTGGCGAGCGCGATCGGCACGTTCCAGCACTTCAGCAGCTGATCCTGGATGATGCCGATGAGCTGCGCCCGGAGCGACGGGCTGAGCTTCTGCGAGGCGCCGCGCTCGGTGCCGAGCGAGGCCGTGCGGTTGACCTGCGGCGCCGAGGAGCCGGAGGACTGCGCCTTCTCCTTCGACTGCAGCAGCTTGGCGATATCGCTGGCGTTGAAGTTCTTGGCGATCTCGGCCTCGCGCTTGGCCTTGGCCTCGGCCTCCTGCTTGGCCTTGGCCTCGGCGGCGAGCTTCGCCTTCTGCTCGGCCTCGGCCTTCGCCTTGGCGGCAGCTTCGGCCTTCTCCTTGGCCTGCTTGTCGGCTTCGGCCTTGGCGAGCGCCTCGGCCTTGGCCTTCGCGTCGGCCGCGCGCTTGGCGGCCTGGGCCTCGGCTTCCGCCTTGGCCTTGGCGGCGGCCTTCGCCTCCTCCTCGGCCTGCTTCGCCTTGGAGGCGAGCTCCGCGTCCTCGGCGAGCTTCGCCAGCTCCTCGCGCTTCTGCTCGGCCTCGCGGGCGGCCGCGGCCTCGCTCTTCTGCGGGGGCTGCTTGGCCGGCTCCGGCGGCTTGGTCTCGGGCTTCGGCAACTCGACCGGGCGGGCCGGCGGCGGCGGTGTCGAGGCGTTGTCCTCGGCGACCTTCAGCTCGGGCGGGCGCGAGGGTGGGGCGGGCGTGTCGGTCTTGGCCTCGCCGGCTTCCTTGCGCTCGACGACATCGGACTGGCGCTCGGCGCGCGGCGTCGGCTGCGCCTGCACCTTCTCGGCGCTACGCTCGCCGCGCGTGACCTGGTTCAGTGCGTTGGGATCGATGATCTCGACGGCGATCGCTTCCTCGTTCTCCGGCAGCGGCGCCGGGGACGAAAACGCCAGCAACCCCGCGACGAGGACCGTCGCATGGCCGAGCGCCGACACCAGCATGCCAGGTTCGGAGGTCGTAAGCTTCACGCCCTGAACACCCTTACTCTCGTCGCTCTCAGCGGCTCGCCGGCTCGGTGACCAGCGCGACCCGCTTGAAGCCGGCCGAGGTGATGGTCGACATCACCGAAGCGACCCGGCCGTAATCCACCAGCTTGTCGCCGCGCACATAGATGCGCTCGTCGAAGCCCTGCTTGGCGAGGCCCTGCAGCTTGCTGACAAGGTCCGGCTCCAGCGTCGGCTGATCCTGCAGGAAGATCTGCCCCTTGCTGTCGATGGCGATGGTGATCGGTTTCTGATCGACATTGATCGGCTTGGCGCCGGTCTGCGGCAGGTCGAGCGGGACGCCCGTCGCGATCAGCGGCGCGGCGACCATGAAGATGATGAGCAACACCAGCATGACGTCGATGAACGGCGTCATGTTGATCTCGGCGATGGCGCCGTGGCGGCGCCCGCGGCGGCCCCGGCGGCCGGCGCCCTTCGCGGCGGTGGCGGCGGACATACCCATTGTTCAGCCCCTCACGCGGCCATGCGCTCGTCGATCTGCCGCGACAGGATCGCGGAGAACTCGTCGGCGAAGGCTTCGAGCCGGCCTTGCGCCTTGGCGACCTCGGCCTGGAGCTTGTTGTAGGCCATCAGCGCGGGGATTGCGGCGAAGAGGCCGATCGCGGTGGCGAAGAGCGCTTCGGCGATGCCGGGCGCGACCACTGCGAGGGAGGAATTCTTGGAGACCGCGATGGCGGTGAAGGAGTGCATGATGCCCCAGACCGTGCCGAAGAGGCCGATGAAGGGCGCAGCCGAAGCGATGGTCGAGAGCACCAGGAGCTTAGATTCGAGCCGCTCGGTCTCGCGCTGGATGGTGACGTCGAGCACCTTGTCGATGCGCTGGGAGAGACTGGCGACGGAGCGGCCGCCATTCTCGAAGGAGCGCTTCCATTCCCGCATCGCCGCGACGAAGACCGCGGCCATGTCGTTGACGGGCTTGCTGGCGAGGTCGCGATAGAGTTCCTCGAGCGAGCGGCCGGACCAGAACACCTCCTCGAAGGCGTCCATGTCGCGCCGCGTGCGCCGATAGAGCAGCGTCTTGTCGATGATGATCGACCAGCACCAGATCGAGGCGCTGATCAGGCCCATCATCACCAGCTTGACGACGATGTGAGCATGCCAGAACAGCGTCCAGAACGACATGTCGATCTGTGGCGCGGCCTGCGCGACGTCGGCGGGGTTCATCCTGTCATCCTTCTTACCCAGGCGGTACGCCGATGGCCCGAACCTTCAAGGCTCATGGCCCCGGCCCCAAACCCCGCCGCTCGCGTCGCAGGAGACCCACGCCGCCGCCCGTTTCGCGATCGGGGAAATGCCGTATCCCGTCAATCGCGCGCGAATTCGGCGAAAGATGGGCCGAAACGGGGTTTCCCACGAAACGCATGCTCCAGGAGCAGTTAAGCATCCAGCAAGGTTAATGTGGGGTATACGTCTGGTGCGATGCGGCGATGACGGGGGCACAGGCAGGGACGGAAAGCCCCGCTTGAAACATCGGGCAGGCGCATGATTCGGCTGCTCAGCGGCAAGGAACAGCCAGTATTCCGTGCAGATGTCGCAGATCGGGATCCGAAGGGAAGGGCGCCGAGCATCTCCGGAAAAAGCCCGTGATCTGACCCGGCCACGGACTTTCACCCGCTCGAGATCTCACAGACGCTCTTCGGCCGGCTGGCCGAATCGGCGCACGGAGGCATCTCGGCGTTCGTCGGGATGGCAAAAACAAGAAATCGGCTGAAACTTGTCTCGGAACACTCTACGACTGATGTCGCGGCTGCCATCCGCGACAAGACGCAAAAAATTGAACCGTCGTTGCTTTCTGAGTGGAGAGGTTTCCCATGTCGAGGCACATTGGTCTGATTGTTGCCATTTCAATCGCAGCGGGTCTGGCGGGTTGCGCCACCTACCCCGAGGTTACCACCCAAACCGTGATCGTTTCGGGCGTCGGCCCGGTCGAGATCGAGCGCCTCAATGTCCGCGTGGTGTCGATCGACCGGCCCAACCGTGCCGTGACGGTCGAGCAGCGCGGCTACAGGTGGCTCGTTGATGTCCCGCCTGTCTTCGGCAATCTCGAAAATCTGCGGGAAGGCGACACGGTCGATATCAGCCGTGTCGAGGGCGTCGTCGTCGAGGTCCGGCCCAACAGGCGGGGTGCCAAGCCGGGGATCACCTATACGGAGATAGGGGCCAGTTCGACCTTCCAGAACCTGCCGGAGAGGTTCGTCGCCCGGTCGGTGACGCTGACCGCCAAGTTCGAGCGGTTCGATGCGGCCAGCGGCGTCGTGAGTTATGTGGGCCCCTTCGGTCCGCGCTCGATCACCGTGGTCGACCCCGCCGTGAAGGCGCGGCTGCAGAAGTTCAAGCGGGGTGACATGGTGGACCTCAGCTTCGAGGAAGCCTTCTTCATCACTCTCAAATAGCGTTTGGCCGCATGGGCCGCCTGCCTGGTGGTCCCGGGCAGGCGGAGCCCGCTTTGGGCGATGAGACTGCGTCGCTTGGTCGTGCGATCGGGCTTCGGCGCGACGCTGCCGGCGTCGCGCCAGGAGGTCGGCGTCTCGCTGTAGTCGCCATCCGCCGTCTGCTTGCTTGTGCGAAGAAGCCGCGGCCGAAAAGAAAAGCCCGCCCCGGCGGTCCGGGGCGGGCTCGATTCTTGGCTTGCCTCAACCGGCGCGTCAGGCCGCGTCAGGCTGGGCCGGAGGATTGGCCGACGGGTTGTTGCGGCGCTCGTTCATGAACTGATCGAACTCGGCCTTGTCCCGGGCCATGCGCAGGCGGCCCAGGAAGTCGTGGAACTCGCGCTGCTCGTCCTCGAGCCGGCGCAGCGTCTCGGCGCGATACTCGTCGAAGGCGCGGTTGCCGCTGGAGGGGCCGCCGCGGCCCCAGCCGCCGAAGCCGCCGCCAAAGCCGCCTTCACGGCCGGCCATGCGCTCACGCAGACGATCCATCTTGCCCTGAAGGCGGCTCATCCGGTGCTCGTAACGGTCGCCCGCGTAGCCACAACCCATGCGTCCACTCCCGAACAGAAAGGCCAGGGTCGCCAGACCCAGCGGCCACCACACGATGAAGCCGAGCACCGCGAAGGCGATCCAGGCCCCTCTTCCATATTCGTCAAGCTTCGTGACGATCGGCATCTTCTCCTCCGCTCATCGGCGTGAATGTAAATCACATTTACATAGATGCGCGCGACCCCCCGGCTTGTCAAGAATGGCGCCGCGAAAATCGTCAGCCGGCCGGCGGTGGCGCTGCGTCCGGGCCGATTCCGAGGCCATGGAGGTAGATCAGCATGCCGGCTTCGAGGAGCTCGGCGGCCGACATCGGCAGCGGCCGCCGGCCACCGTCGGCGCGGCCGAACAGGGCGGCGATGCCATGCGACATCGCCCAGATGTGCAGCGCCATCATCAGCGCGGGCGGGCGCTTGTTCTGCGGCAGCCGGGCGATCAGCGCTTCCGCCGCCTGCCGCAAGCCGGCGAAGGCGCGGTCGGCCGCTTCGCGCAATTCGGAACTGGCGTCGAGCGGTACGCCCGCCTCGAACATCGCCGAATAATAGGCGGGCTCGTCATGGGCGAAGGCGAGATAGGCGCGCCCCAGCCGGTGGAAGGCGGTTTCGGGATCGGGCCTGCCCTGGTCCCAGGCGTGCGAGAGCGCGGCCTCGAACGCCTGGAAGCCGCGTGTCGCGACATCGGCCAGCAGTTCGTCACGGTCGCGAAAATGGCGATAGGGCGCGGCCGGGCTGACGCCGGCGAGGCGCGCGGCCTCGGCGAAGGTGAAGCCGTTCGGGCCCTTCTCGCCGATCAGCCCGAGCGCCGCACGCACCAGCTCCTCCTTGAGGTTGCCATGGTGATAGCCGCGGGGTGTCTCGGGGCGGTCGCGCTTCCAGCTCATGTAAGGAGCGCTAACATAAGCGCAGGCGCCGCGTCGACTGTCGTGCGATCTGTCAGTCGTCGAGCATCAGCCGCTTGCGCAGGCCGTCCGGGATGCGCCGGGCCCGGCCGCCGCCGACGCAGGCGACCATGACCTGCGCGGTGATCAGCACGTCCTCGCCGCGCAGCACGCGCTGTTCGAGATCCATGGTGGCGCCACGCGCTTCGACCGAGCGGGTCTCGACGGTCAGCAGATCGTCCATCACGGCGGGGCGCAGGAAGTCGATCGTCATCTTGCGCACGGCAAAGCCCAGCGCTGTCTCGCCGTCGAACAGCTCGCGCTGCTCAATGCCGAGCGAACGGATCAGCTCGGTGCGCCCGCGCTCCATGAAGCGTAGATAGGAGGCGTGGTAGACCACGCCCGAGAAATCGGTGTCTTCATAGTAGACGCGGACGTCGAGGCGGTGGACCCTGCTCATGTCGCTCCGGGGCGCTGTCGGATTGTTCGCGCTGCAATAGACCAACAGGCGCGCCTTCGGAAAGGCCGGAACCGGTTCGGCCGGGAAGCGTTGCCCGTTACGCGGCCAAAGACGTGGGAGGACATCAGATGGCACAATCCAGCAAGGCGACGGCAAGGCTGCTCGACAAGACCGAGCTCGACTTCGTCGCCCGCACGCAGCGCGGCGCGATAGCCGCATTACCGGACGAGGAGCTGCGCGATCTTGCCGCCAAGCTGCGGGAACGCCGCGACAAGGCGCGCGACAGCGCGCGGCGCCAGAAGCGCGAGATGCGCGGCAAGGCGGAGCCGAAAGGCGCCAAGGCGGCGAGCGACAACAGCGGCACCAAGGCCAAGGCCGATGCGCTGACGGCGGCGCTGAAGCGGGTCGGCGCCGAGCGCACCCGTCGCGCCGAGAAGCTGAAGGAGCCGAGCCAGCGCAGCCTCGCCCGCAAGGCGTTGGCGCTGAAACAACGCCAGAGCGCGCTGGAGCGTCCGAAGAGCCGCACTGCCGGCAAGGGCATGCAGCCGGTCGAGAATCCCAAGGCGGCCAAGTCGGGCGCCCTCAAGGATGCTGGCGCCCGCCCCGCGATGATGCGCGCGAAGATGGCTCGCCGCAGCGGCTGATCAGTCGGCGCGTTCCGGCGGCGCGGTTATCTCGGGCCCTGCGGGCGCTTAGCGCTTGCAGGGCTTGTTAATGAAGGAGCCGCAATCATAGGGCTGCGAGAGCTGCTCGCGGATCGAATAATCCTTGCCCTCGAAGCGGTTGACGATGTCGTCGATGCGCCAGCCGCCGTTCTCCCTGATCATCTGGAACTGGACGGTGACAGGCTTGCCGAAGCTACGGAAGTTGGCCAGCACGGTCGCCTTGCCGGCGGCGACGGGAATCGTGTCGAAGCTCAGCTTCTTCACTTCGCCATCCTGGCCGTTGAGGAAGGGATCGGCGCCGATCTGGCCCATATCGCCGCTTTCCGTCTGGTAGAGGTCGTCGCGGGCGAAGAGCGCGGCCAGGCTCTTGCTCATCAGCTTGTCACGGTGCGGCGGGCGCCATGCCGGCGGCGGGGCCTTGCCCTTGGCCATCAGCGTCCTGGTCGTAATGGCGTACCCTTCTTCCACCGGCCCGCGCGGAACGTCGTCGCCGGCGCGGGCCGAAACCGCCAGGACTGCGAACAGGCCCGTCAGCGCGAGCGCCAGCGCGAAATTCCGAACGATCTGCTTCACGCTTCGTCCTCGTCGTTTCCGAACAAGCCGAACTGTGCCGTTTCACGCGAGGGCTCGGGCATGCCGAGATGGCGGAAGGCATGGGGGGTCAGCAGCCGCCCGCGCGGCGTGCGCTGGATGAAGCCCTGCTGCAGCAGGAAGGGCTCGATGATCTCCTCGATCGCGTCGCGCGGCTCGGAGAGCGAGGCGGCGATGGTCTCGATCCCGACCGGGCCGCCGCCAAAATTGATGGCCACCGTCGTCAGGTAGCGCCGGTCCATCTGGTCGAGGCCGATGGCGTCGACATCGAGCAGCGAGAGCGCCTTGTCCGCGACCTTGCGGGTGACGATCGGGTCGCCGTCGACGATGGCGAAGTCGCGCACCCGCCGCAGCAGGCGCCCGGCGATGCGCGGCGTCCCCCGGGACCGCTTGGCGATCTCGTTGGCGCCGTCGTCCGACATCGGCACGCCGAGCACGCGGGCACCGCGGGCGACGATGCCCTGCAGTTCCTCGACGGTGTAGAACTGCAGCCGGATCGGGATCCCGAAGCGGTCGCGCAAAGGCGTGGTCAGCAGGCCGGCGCGGGTGGTGGCGCCGACCAGGGTGAACTTCGGCAGGTCGATCTTGACCGAGCGGGCGGCTGGTCCCTCGCCGATGATCAGGTCGAGCTGGTAGTCCTCCATCGCCGGGTAGAGGATTTCCTCAACTGCTGGGTTCAGCCGATGGATCTCGTCGATGAAGAGCACGTCGCGCTCTTCGAGATTGGTGAGCTGCGCGGCGAGATCGCCGGCCTTGGCGATGACCGGGCCCGAGGTCGAGCGGAAATTGACGCCGAGCTCGCGCGCCACGATCTGCGCAAGCGTCGTCTTGCCGAGGCCGGGCGGGCCGACGAAGAGGACATGGTCGAGCGCATCGCCCCGGCTTTTGGCGGCGTTGATGAAGACCTGGAGATTCGCGCGGGCCGCCGCCTGGCCGGTGAAATCGGCGAGCGATAGCGGCCGCAGCGAGGTTTCGCTGTCGTCGTCGCGGCGTTCGGCCGTCATAAGGCCGGAGCGCTTTGGGTCGCTCACAGCGCGATCTCCAGCTCGATGGCGTCGTGGATCGGAATGTCCTTGTACCCCGTCTTGATGATATCAGGCACGACCGAGCGATAGTGGTCGATCGCCTCGATATAAAGCCCCGAGAGGCGGAAGCCGCGGCGCTGGTAGAAGGTCAGGCCGGGCATGTTGTCGTTGGTCAGCATCGCCTTGAGCTTCTTCGCGCCCGCCGTCCGTGCGGCCTCGATGACGGCGTCGAGCATCTGGATCGCCACGCCTTCGCCGGGGCGCAGCGAATGGAGCGCGCAGAGATAGGCGGTGTCGCCTCTCACCGTCCAGCTCGCCAGCGCCGCCGTCCTGCCATCGCGCTCGAACAAGCCGAGCGCGCCGATCTCCGCGACGTCATAGACATGCAGGTCGATCATCATGCTGTGCGAGCCCCAGCTCGCCAGCATGATGCGGCAAAGCTCGGTCTTGTCGGTGACGATGCGCAGGTCCAGCTCGTCGGGCGCTTCGCTCACTTCGCCAGTTCCTTCAGGCCCAGCTTGATGAGCTGGGCCGTGCCGGCGCCGTCGCCGGCGGCCTTGGCGGCGGCTGCGACGGCCGCTACGGCCTGCGCCTGAGGATAGCCGAGATTGGCGAGCGCCGAGACTGCGTCGGCGATGGGCTGCGGCAATTTCCGGTCCTCGAGCGCGCCGGAGAGCTGGGCGATCCCGGGATCGATATGGCCGAAGGCCGGGGCCTTGTCCTTGAGCTCGGCGCAGAGGCGCTGCGCCAGCTTGGGGCCGACGCCCGGAGCGCGGGCGATCGCCGCCTTGTCGTTGGTGGCGATGGCGGTGGCGAGCGCGCCGGGATCGAGCGTCGAGAGGATCGCGAGCGCGACCTTGGCGCCGACGCCCTGCACCACCTGCATCAGCCGGAACCAGTCGCGCTCGACGTCGGACATGAAGCCGTAGAGGCGGATGGCATCCTCGCGGACATGGGTCTCGATCGAGAGCGCCGCCGCCTCGCCCGGCTTGGGCAGGCGCTGCAGCGTGCGCGCCGAGCACTGCACGACATAGCCGACGCCCTGCACGTCGATGATGACGTGATCCTCGCCATAGGAATCGATCAGGCCCTTGAGCTTGCCGATCATCGATATTCTCCGCCTGTCATCCCGGGCGACCGCAGGGAGACCCGGGATCCATGCCGGAGCGCCGCCGATAGAGGTTCAGGCATGGATCCCGGATCTCCGCTTCGCTGCGTCCGGGATGACCTGCGCGGTACGAGCCTCGCAAAAATTACCAGATGACAGCATGGCCCTCACGATGCCTTCAATTGCGCGACCAACGCCTTCATGCCGCGATGCTGGGCATGGCAGATCGCGACGGCGAGCGCGTCCGCCGCATCGGCGGAGCGGGTCTCGGCCTTGGGCAGGAGCACGCGGATCATCGCCTGCACCTGCTTCTTGTCGGCGTGGCCGACGCCGACCACCGTCTTCTTGACGAGATTGGCGGCGTATTCCGCCACGCTCAGGCCGGCCAGCGAGGGCACGACCAATGCGATGCCGCGCGCCTGGCCGAGCTTCAGCGCCGATTGCGGATCGCGATTGATGAAGGTCTCTTCCACGGCCGCCTCATGCGGGCGATGCGTGGCGATGATCTTGTGCAGTCCCTCGTGCAGCTGCCGCAGGCGCTCGCCCAAGGCGAGAGTGCCGTCGCTTTCGACGCAGCCGCAGGCGACGAAGGAGAGCTTGTTGCCTTCCGAGACGACGACGCCCCAGCCGGTCTTCCGGAGGCCGGGGTCGATGCCGATGATGCGAATCGCGGGTGCCATGACGTTGCCAAACTAGCGGGTGTTTCGGATTTGTCCCGCCCGGAACTTGGGCGGAGATGAATTCCGCTCAGCGATCGCATCAAAAAGGAAAGTTGTTCTTGCCGCGCAGCGGCGGGCATGGTTCGCCGGATCAGCTTCTCCGACGCCGACGCCATGCCTTTCAGCCTCTCCGCCTTCATGCCCGGACTGACCTCAGACGGCATCGCCGTCCTGCTCGCCGCCACGCTGCTCGGCGGGCTGGTGCGCGGCTTCACCGGCTTCGGCTTTGCGATGGTGTTCATGCCGCTGGCCTCGATGGTGCTCGGGCCGGTGGCGGCGCTGGGGCTGATCTGGTTCATCGACCTGCCCTTCGCCCTGCCGATCGCGGCGCGCAGCGCCAGGCGGGCCGAGTGGGGCGAAATCCTGCCGCTCCTGCTGACGGCGACGCTGGCGCTGCCGGCCGGCATCTGGCTTCTGACCTGGCTCGACCGCGAGACGATGCGCTGGCTGCTCGCCTCGCTGGTGCTGGTTGCGGTCGCTCTTATGGCCTCGGGATGGCGCTATCACGGGCGCCCGACGATCCCGCTTTCGCTCGGGGTCGGCGCGCTGTCCGGACTTTTCAACGGCATGGCCTCGATCGGCGGCATGCCGCTGGCGGTGTTCTGGCTGGGTGCCCAGCGCAACGACCGGCACAAGACGCGGGCCAACATGCAGGCCTTCTTCGGCGTCTCGACGCTGATCAGCGGCGCGGTGCTGTGGTGGAAAGGCATTCTCATCTTTGGCGCGCTGCTGATGGCGGTGCCGCTCTTCGCGGTCTACGGCATCGGGCTCTGGGCCGGCACGCATGGCTTCCGGCTGGCCTCGGAGCAGAGCTTCCGGCGCGGCGCCTATCTGGTGATCTTCCTGAGTGCGCTGATCAGCCTGCCGCTCTGGGATGCGCTGATCGGGCGGTAATGGAGGCCGTCATGCTCGGGCTTGACCCGAGCATCTCGTGACCAGGAGGTGCCGCCGCGTTTTCCGGCATGAGATTCTCGGGTCTGCGCTTCGCTTCGCCCGAGAATGACGGCTGGCCGGGATCAGGCGCTGAGCTTGGCCATGATGTCGTCGGCGATCTCGAAATTGGCGAAGACGTTCTGGACGTCGTCGTCGTTGTCGAGCGCTTCCATCAGCTTCATCATCGATGCCGCCTTGTCCTCGTCTAGCGGGGCCGTCGTCGTCGGCCGCCAGACCGGCTTGGCCGAGGCGGGCGCGCCGAGCGAGGCTTCGAGCGCCTTGGAGACTTCGTTCAGCGCGTCGAAGGCGCAGGTGATGACATGGCCGTTCTCGTCCGAGGCGACATCGTCGGCGCCGGCTTCGATCGCGGCTTCCATCACTTTGTCGGCATCGCCGGCCTCCGGCGGATAGGTGACCTCGCCGACGCGGTTGAACATGAAGGAGACGGAATTGCTTTCGCCGAGCGCGCCGCCGGACTTGGTGAAGTAGGAGCGGACGGCCGAGGCGGTGCGGTTGCGATTGTCGGTCAGCGCCTCGACGATGACGGCGGCGCCGCCGGGGCCGTAGCCCTCGTAGCGGACCTCGTCGTAGTTATCGCCTTCGCCGCCGGCGGCCTTGTTGATGGCGCGCTGGATATTGTCCTTCGGCATGTTCTCGGCGCGGGCGGCGAGCACCGCCATGCGCAGCCGCGGGTTCATGTTGATATCGGGCATGCCCATCTTGGCGGCGACGGTGATTTCGCGGGCCAGCTTCGAGAACAGCTTGGAGCGCACCGCGTCCTGCTTGCCCTTGCGGTGCATGATGTTCTTGAACTGTGAATGGCCGGCCATGGGGACTCGCTGCCCTTTGAGATGATGGAACCATGGAAACACCACCCGCGGCGCGCCGGGGCGATCGGAACGGCCTTATAGGCGCCGATTTCCGGGACAGGCAAGCGCCAGTGGGCCCTCGCTGGCGAGATCGATGGCGGAGCGGCCGTTAAGCCATTGTTTGCCGTGGCCGAGCAGTATGCCGGCGCCGCCATGTCGCCATCCTTCAAGCTCGTGAACCAGTGACATTCAATTCCATCGCCGCGCAGGAACACCGGTTCCGCGCCTTCCGGATCTTCAGCGAGGATATCGAGCTTCTCGCTTCGCTATCGGGTTTCGCGCGCGACCGGCTGCCGCAACTGCTGGAGGAGCTGCACGAGCAATTCGCGCCCTGGCCGGAGATCGCGCAGGCGCTGCGCCGTCCCGACGTCCACCAGCGGCGGCTGGCGCACTGGATCAAACTTGCTTCCGGCGATCTCCGGGAGGGCTACAGCGAGTCGGCCCGCAAGCTGGCGACCGCGTTCCACGACCATGGCGTGCCGATCTATGCGGTGGTGATCTGCCACGCGATCGTCTCGAACGCCATCATCGTGGAGCTCGGCCTCGACCGGCAGAGCATGATGGGGCTGTCGAGCTTCTGGCAGAGACGCGAGCTCGACCGGCGGATCGCGACGCGCACGGCGCTCTCCAAGGCGACCCAGCTCGACCTGGAGCTGCTGCTCGAGACCTATGCCGTGGTTCAGCAGGAGAGCCGCGACCGCACGCGCCACCAGATCGAGGCGTTCGAGGTCACGGTCCGGGAGGTGGTTGGCGCGGTGAACGCGAGCGCCGGCAAGGTGGAGCGCCTCGCCGCCTCGGTCGAAGACGTGGTCGGAGAAACGAGCGCGCAAGCCAAACGGGCCGCGGGGGCGGCGGGGAGCGCTTCGGACAATGTCAGCAACGTCGCGACCGCGACGAACGAGTTGTCGATCTCGCTCGACCATGTCGCGGCGGAGGTCGTGCGGGCATCGACCATGGCGCATGAGGCCCATGTCGCTGCCCAGAAGACCGATGCCATCGTCAAGAGTCTCGCTCTTTCGGCGGAGACGATCGGCTCGGTCGTGGAGATGATCCAGACGATCGCCAGCCAGACCAATCTGCTTGCGCTCAACGCTACGATCGAGGCTGCACGCGCCGGCGAGACCGGACGAGGCTTTGCCGTTGTGGCTACGGAGGTGAAGCAGCTTTCATCGCGCACCGCGAAGGCCACGGACGAAATCGCGGCCCAGGTCCCGGCGATGCAGGCGGCGACGCGCGAGGCGGTGACGGCGATCGAGAGCATCGTCGCCTTCGTCAGCCAGGTGAACGGCATCGCCGGTGCGGTTGCGGCGAGCATCGACGAGCAGCGCGCCGCCACGCAGGAAATCGCACGCAGTGCCGATCAGGCGGCGATGGGCACGCAGGCCAACGCCGAAACCATCGTGCAACTGAACGACCGGGCGCAGCAGGCCGGCAAGGCGGTGCATGACGTGCTCGACGTGGCGGGCACCCTGTCCCGCCAGGCCGAGAGTCTGAACCACGCCTTCGACGATCTGGTTCGCCAGCACCGCGCGGTCTGAGGCGCGCAGGCTCCTGCGGGTCAGTCTTGCGCCCAGCCGGGCAGCGCCTCGCTGAGATGCGGGCCGACCCGTACGGCCCAGACGGCTTTCGCGAGCCCCGTCGCATCGTCGATCTCGACTGCGACGCCTGACAGAGTGCCCTCGCCGGTGGCCGGCTCCAGCCGCGCGCCCGGCACCTTCTGCAGGAAGCGGCGCACCGGCTCGTCCTTCTGCATGCCGAGCACGGAATCATAGTCGCCACACATGCCGGCATCGGACTGATAGGCCGTGCCGGCGGGCAGGATGCGCGTGTCGGAGGTCGGCGCATGGGTGTGGGTGCCGACGACGAGGCTGGCGCGGCCATCGAGGAAATAGGCCATCGCCTGCTTTTCGCTCGTCGCCTCGGCATGGACGTCGACGATGACGGCGTCGGCGACTTCGCCAAGCGGGCAGGCGGCGAGCTCGCGCTCGACTGCGGCGAAGGGGTCGTCGAGCGGGTCCATGAAGAGACGACCCATGACGTTGACGACGAGGACGCGGGCGCCGTTGCGCGCCTCGATGACGGTAGCGCCGCGGCCGGGCGTGCCGGGCGGATAATTCGCCGGGCGGATCAGCCGGTCCTGCCTGTTGATGAAGACAAGCGCCTCGCGCTGGTCCCAGGAATGATTGCCGAGCGTGACGACATCCGCGCCGGCTGCGAGGATCTCGTCGCAAATCGCCTCGGTGATGCCGAAGCCGCCCGCGGAATTCTCGCCGTTGATGACCACGCAGTCGAGCTTCCACGCTTCGCGCAGGGCCGGCAGGCGCTCCTGAACCGCAATCCGGCCAGGGCGGCCGACGATGTCACCGAGGAAGAGAAAACGCATGAGGGCTCCGAGCCGGTAGGGGCGCCGGTTACACGAGCCCTCATCCTGAGGAGCGGCCGCAGGTCGCGCCTCGACGGATGTTCCACAGTCCGCTGGATCATCCTTCGAGACGCCGCGTTCCGCGGCTCCTCAGGATGAGGGCTGTGGAATGGCAGGTCTGTCCTCCTCCGTGACCCGAAAGCCAGCCGGAATCAACCGCAGCGGATAGTGTCGCGTTCGGTCACGATCCAGTCGAGGCGCTGGTCGTGCGGCTCGTCCGGCACGGCCTCGATTTCTTGTGCTGCGTAGCCAATGCCGATGCTGACGGTCGGCCCGAGTTCCGTCAGGGCACGGTCGTAGTAGCCCTTGCCGTATCCGATGCGGTAGCCGCGCCGGTCGAAGGCGGCGAGCGGCACGATCAGGATGACAGGCTTAGCCTCGGGCTCGGCGGGAGCGGGGACGAGCGTGCCGAAGCCGCCCGGCACGATCGGCTCGTAGGGCGCCCAGCGGCGGAAGATCATGCGCTTGTCGACGATCGCCGGCAGGCAGAGCGGCAGCCCGCGCTCATGCAGCGCTTCGAGGATCGGGCGCGGATCGGCTTCCGAGCGCATCGGCCAATAGGCGGAGATAGGGCCGGTGCTGTCCCAGACGGGCAGAGCGAGGACGCGGGCGGCGATGTCCGCATCCCATTCGAGCCGGCTGTCGAGATCCAGCGCGTCACGGCGGGCCAGCGCGGCGTCACGGAGAACGACCTTGCGCGGGGATGGGGAGGCCGGGGGTATGAAAGGCGTATCGGGACGCGTGGTCGTCATGGTCAGGCTGCGGAGCCACCTCGGCCGTGGAGTTTTGAATCCCGGGACACCTACAGAAGTAGGTGGGCGCCGTGTGCCCGGTTCCGATGGATCCGGACAGGGACAGCTCCCTAGGGAGTCGTATGGGCCCGGGGAATGCTGTCTCTCACGCACCAGGCAGCCCCGCTCAGCCAATGTAAGCAAGCCGCCGGCAAAGCGCCAGAGGCGATTTGCCGGCACGCACCCAAATGTGCGGGGGGGCGCCATGAAAATGTTCATATTTTGGACGTGGTGAGCAGATGATATAGACAAGCGCGACATGTTCGGAAAACCGGTTTCATCGATGCTTCCTTCGATCCTCGCCCGTTATCTTTCCCGTTCGGGGCTGGTTGCGCTCGCCTGCGCCGCGGCACTGTTCGGCGGGGCCGCGCCCGGCTCGGCCCAGGATGCCGCTGACCTGCTGGTGCGTACGACGCGGCTGGAGAACCAGCTGCGCCAGATGTCCGGCCAGATCGAGCAGCTCCAGTTCGAGAACCGCCGCCTCAGCGAACAGCTGCGCAAGTTTCAGGAGGATGTCGATTTCCGCCTGAACGAGAAGGGCGGCGGCCGTTCAGGCGGGGCCGCGCCGGGCGCTCCGCCGGCTGGCGGTGGCGCCCCCGGGGCGCCGCAGCGCCAGCGCCGTGGCGATGCCTTCGATCCGACGATGCAGCAGGGCGCCGCCGGCGGCCCGCAGCAGCTCGGCGGCGGGATCGCAGGCATCATCGAGGATGACGATGGCGGCGGACCGGCCACGGGCCGGCCGCTCGACCTGCAGGGCGTCGGACGCCCCGCTCCGCAAGGCGGCCTGCCGCAGGCCATGCCGCGGGGGCCGAGCGTCGCGGCTGCCAGCGGTCCCCAGAGCGCCAAGGAGGCCTACGACCTCGCCTTCACCTCGCTCCAACGCAGGGAGTACGAGCAGGCGGAGATGGGCTTTCGGCAGTTCCTGCAGAGCTATCCGCGCGACCGGCTTGCGGTCGACGCCACCTATTGGCTCGGCGAAAGCTATCTACAGCGCCAGCGCTATCGCGAGGCTGCCGAGCAGTTCCTGAAGATCTCGCGGGAATCGCCGAAGGCGACCAAGGCGCCGGACAGCCTGCTCAAGCTCGGCATGGCTTTGAATGGGCTCGGTGCCAAGGACCAGGCCTGCGCGACCTATGCCAAGGTCGGCGTCGATTATCCCTCGGCCTCCAATGCGGTGCGCCAGGGCGTGGCGCGCGAGCGGCGCCGCTCCGGCTGCGCTTGAGCGCGCTGCCACAGAATCAAACGAATGCGTCGCCGGTCTCGCCTGTCGAGGCCGGCGAACTCTTTCTGGGGCTGACGCAGGAAAGCGTTCTGCTCGTCGCGGTTTCAGGCGGGCCGGATTCGGTCGCATTGCTGGGGCTGCTGGCCGATTGGGCGCGCTTGCCGGGCCGGCCACGGCTCCATGCCGCGACCGTCGACCATGGCTTGAGGCCGGAAGCCTCGGCGGAGGCTGCCGCTGTCGCCGCGCTCTGCGCGCGGCTCGGCGTCGCGCACGCGACCCTGCGCTGGGAAGGCGAGAAGCCCTCAAGGGGCATCCAGGCAGCGGCCCGGCGTGCCCGATACGCGCTGCTGGCGGGAGAGGCGAAGCGGCTCGGCGGTGCCGTTCTGGTGACCGCCCACACGCTCGACGATCAGGCCGAGACGATGCTGATGCGGCTCGCCCACGGCTCCGGCCCATCCGGTCTCGCCGGGATGCGCGCGCGAACCGTGAAGGACGGTGTCGTACTTGTCCGCCCGCTTCTCGGCATTGCGAAGGCACGGCTCGTTGCGACAGCCCGGGCGCGCAGCCTTCCCTTTGTGAGTGATCCGAGCAATGCCGACCTGCGCTTCGAGCGCGTTCGCTGGCGTGAGATCATGCCGGTTCTCGCGGAGGAGGGGCTGACGGCTGAGCGCTTCGGACGGATGGCGGAAAGGATGGCGCGGCTGGAGGCTGCGGCGAGCCAGCGCGCGCAGGCCGTGTTTGCAGCGGTCGGCTTGCCGCGAGAGGCGGGCGAGGACCGGGTGAGGCTCGACTTTTCGGCGCTGATGGCCGAGCCGGACGAGATCGTTCTGCGCGTGGTCGGGCAGGCGCTTGAGGCCGTCATGGCCAGCGGCGACCGCTATGGTCGGCTCGAACGGCTGGAGGATTGCGTGGAGGCGCTGCGTGCTGGCGCGAAGACAGGTTCTGCCATCAGACGGACATTGTCCGGCTGCATGGTGATGCTCGGCGTGGACGGCGTGCTGGCCCTCGAACGGGAGCCGCCACGTCGACGCGGCGTTCACCCTGCGACATCTTAGTGCCCTTACGTCTTCTGTTTCCCTTGGCAAGGGCGTACGCCGCTCCTAGATTAGCTCGGGAAACCCTTGGCCTTATCCGGTTGGTCCGGCAGGCCCGATCGGACTGGTGATGAATCCGAATTTTCGTAATTTCGCCCTCTGGGTGGTGATTTTTCTTCTTGTCCTGGCGCTGGTGACTCTGTTCCAGAGCCCAAGCCAGCGCGCGAGCACCAACGAAATCCCCTATAGCCAGCTCATCAACGAGGCTGAAGCCGGCCGCGTCGCCAATGTCGTGGTCGCCGGGCAGGAGATTTCCGGCAGCTTCTCCGACGGGCGCAATTTCGTGACCTATGCGCCCTATGGCGACCCCAATCTGCTGAAGACCATGGCGCAGAAGGGTGTGCAGGTGTCGGCCCGCGCGCCGTCCGAGGGCACGCCCTGGTTCATGGCGCTGCTGGTCAACTCGCTGCCCTTCGTCATCTTCATCGGCCTGTGGATCTTCATGTCCCGCCAGATGCAGAACGGCGCCGGCCGGGCAATGGGCTTCGGCAAGTCGAAGGCCAAGCTGCTGACCGAGGCGCATGGCCGCGTCACCTTCGAGGATGTCGCGGGCATCGACGAGGCCAAGGAAGACCTGCAGGAGATCGTCGAATTCCTGCGTGATCCGCAGAAGTTCCAGCGGCTGGGCGGGCGCATCCCGCGCGGCGTGCTGCTGGTCGGCCCTCCCGGCACCGGCAAGACGCTGACGGCGCGCGCCGTCGCCGGTGAGGCCAATGTCCCGTTCTTCACCATCTCGGGCTCCGACTTCGTGGAGATGTTCGTAGGCGTCGGCGCGAGCCGCGTCCGCGACATGTTCGAGCAGGCCAAGAAGAACGCGCCCTGCATCATCTTCATCGACGAGATCGACGCTGTCGGCCGTCATCGCGGCGCCGGTCTCGGCGGTGGCAATGACGAGCGCGAGCAGACCCTGAACCAGCTCCTCGTCGAGATGGACGGCTTCGAGCCGAACGAGGGCGTCATCATCATCGCTGCGACCAACCGTCCGGACGTGCTCGACCCGGCACTGCTGCGCCCCGGCCGTTTCGACCGGCAGATCGTCGTGCCGAACCCGGATGTCGCCGGCCGCGAGAAGATCCTCAAGGTTCACGTCCGCAAGGTGCCGATGGCGCCGGATGTCGACCTCAAGATCCTCGCCCGCGGCACGCCCGGCTTCTCCGGCGCCGACCTGATGAACCTCGTCAACGAAGCCGCGCTGCTGGCGGCCCGCCGCGGCAAGCGCATGGTCACCCATGCCGAGTTCGAGGACGCCAAGGACAAGGTCATGATGGGCGCCGAGCGCAAATCCATGGCGATGTCCGAGGAGGAGAAGAAGCTCACGGCCTATCACGAGGCAGGCCATGCTATCGTCGGCCTCTACGTGCCGGCCGGCATCCCGGTCCACAAGGCGACGATCATCCCGCGCGGTCGCGCGCTCGGCATGGTCAAGTTCCTGCCAGAGGGCGACCGCTACTCGATGAAGTTCAAGGAGTTCACCTCGCAGCTTGCGGTCGCCATGGGCGGGCGCGTGGCGGAGGAGATGACCTTCGGCCGCGAGAACGTGACCTCGGGCGCCACGGGCGACATCCAGCAGGCGACCAAGATGGCCAAGGCCATGGTCACGCAGATGGGCTATTCGGACGAGCTCGGCATGGTCGCCTATGGCGACAATCAGGAAGAGGTCTTCCTGGGCATGTCGATGGGCCGCAGCCAGTCCGTCTCCGAGTCGACCGCCCAGAAGATCGACGCGGAGGTGAAGCGCCTCGTCGACGAGGGCTATGCCGACGCCAAGAAGATTCTGACCGATCACCATGAGGAGTTCGTCGCGGTGGCCGAGGCGCTGCTCGAGTTCGAGACGCTGACCGGCGAGGAAATCCGCGACCTGATCGCCGGCAAGCGCCCCTCGCGCGATCTCGACGACACGCCGCATGCCCCGCGCGGCTCGGCCGTGCCGAGCGCGGGCAAGGGCCGCAAGCGCGGCGAGCCGGACGCCGGCATGGAGCCGCAGCCGCAGGTCTGATACCGCGAGTATAGTCGAAGGGAAGGGCGGCCCCCGTGGCCGCCCTTTCTGTTTGGGCAGCCACGATGTCATGTTCCGTCATAATTTGTGAGAAGGCGGAAAGGTTTTTTGGCTATAGAACACGTACAATCGGGCGTTGCAGCCCCTCGGAATCGAAACGCAATGACGCGCAAATATTTCGGAACTGACGGCATTCGCGGGCGGGCGAACGGCGTCATTACGCCCGACCTTGCCATGAAGGTCGGCCAGGCCACCGGCCTCGCCTTCCGCCGCGGGGAATATCGCCATCGGGTCGTGATCGGCAAGGATACCCGCCTCTCCGGCTACATGATCGAATACGCCATGGTCGCGGGTTTCACCGCGGTCGGCATGGACGTGATGCTGCTCGGCCCGATGCCGACGCCGGCCGTCGCCATGCTGACGCGCTCGATGCGCGCCGATCTCGGTGTGATGATCTCGGCCTCGCACAACGCCTATGAGGACAACGGCATCAAGCTGTTCGGGCCCGATGGCTACAAGCTCAACGACGATGTCGAGCGGGAGATCGAGGCGCTGATCGACGCCGATCTCGGCCCGCGCCTGGCGACTTCGCCGATGCTCGGCCGGGCCAAGCGTATCGACAGCGCCGATGCGCGCTATGTCGAGTTCGCCAAGCGGACGCTACCGCGCAACCTGAGCCTTGAAGGCCTGCGCATCGTGCTCGATTGCGCCAATGGTGCCGCCTACAAGGTCGCGCCGCAGGCGCTCTGGGAGCTGGGCGCCGAGGTCATTACCATCGGCGTCGAGCCCGACGGCTTCAACATCAACCGCGAGATCGGTTCGACCCATCCTTCGACGTTGATCGAGAAGGTCAAGGAGCTGCGCGCCGATGTCGGCATTGCGCTCGACGGCGACGCCGACCGCGTGCTCGTCGTCGACGAACATGGCCATATCGTCGATGGGGACCAGCTCATGGCCGTGATCGCGCGCAGCTGGATGGAAGATGGCCGCCTCTCGGCACCCGGCATCGTCGCAACCGTGATGTCCAATCTCGGGCTGGAGCGCTATCTGGCGGGGCTTGGTCTGTCGCTGGCGCGCACGGCGGTCGGCGATCGCTATGTGCTGGAGCATATGCGCAACCACGGTTTCAACCTCGGCGGTGAGCAGTCCGGCCACATCATCCTCTCGGATTTCGGCACGACCGGCGACGGGTTGGTCGCGGCGCTGCAACTGCTCGCGGTGGTGAAGCGGATGGACCGGCCGGTCTCGGAAGTCTGCCACTGCTTCGAGCCGCTGCCGCAGATCCTCAAGAACGTGCGCTACAAGGCCGGAAAGCCGCTGGAGCAGCAGCCCGTCATCAGCGCGATCGAGGCCGCGAAGCAGTTGCTGGGCGACAGCGGACGCCTGGTGATCCGCCCCTCGGGAACCGAGCCGGTGATCCGCGTGATGGCTGAAGGCGACGACCGCGATCTGGTCGAGCGCGCGGTGGACGATGTCGTCGAGGCGGTGACGAAGGCCGCCGCCTGAAGGGCACCGTCATGCTCGGGCTCGACCCGAGTATCTCCGGTCGGAGGAGGCTCCGGTCGTCATTGCGAGGAGCGAAGCGACGAAGCAATCCAGGAAGACTGGGTTGGACGTCTCACCCGGTCCTCCTGGATTGCTTCGCTGTGCTCGCAATGACGGTGGAGGTTCGGTGCGACCCCGTCATGAGATTCTCGGGTCTGCGCTACGCTTCGCCCGAGAATGACTGCTGTGCCAGCCTCACACCACCGCGGTCAGGCCACCGTCGACCATCAGCAGATGGCCGTTGACGTAGTCGGATGCCGCCGCGGACAGGAAGATGGCGGCGCCGACGAGCTCCTTCGTCTCCCCCCAGCGCCCCGCCGGCGTGCGGGTGGCAACCCAGTTCGAGAAGGCCTCGTCCGCAATCAGCGCGGCATTGATCTCGGTGGCGAAATAGCCGGGGCCGATGGCGTTGGCCTGGATGTTGTGCTTGCCGAGCTCGGCGGCGAGACCGCGCGTCATCATCTTCACCGCGCCCTTGGACGCCGTGTAGGGGATGATGGTGGCGCGGCCGAGCTCGCTCATCACCGAGCCGATATTGATGATCTTGCCACGCTTGCGCGGCACCATTCGCTTCGTCACCGCCTGGGTGACGTAGAACACTGAATGCAGGTTGGTGTTCATCACCTCGTGCCAGCCTTCGACCGGGAATTCGGTGATCGGCGCGCGCTTCTGCATGCCAGCATTGTTGATGAGGATGTCGATCGGCCCGATCTCGGCCTCGATCGCGGCGATGCCGGCCTCGACCGCCTTCTGGTCGGTGACGTCGAAGGGAGCGATGGAGGCCTTGCGGCCGGCGGCGGCGAGCGCCTTCTGGGCACGTTCGAGCTTGGCCTTGTCGCGGCCGTTCAGCACGACATGGGCGCCGGCCTCAGACAGGCCCTCTGCGAGCGCCAGACCGATGCCCTGGCCGGAGCCGGTGACCAGTGCGATCTTGCCTTCGAGACTGAACAGCGACAGCGACATGGCGTATCCTCGCAGTGTTCTGGTGTAAGCAAATTCGGTTTGCGCAAAGCCTGCATCCTTGGGTAAGCAGGTTTCAATCGATTAGACAACCACGGAAAGGCGCCTTCGCTTTCTCAGCCCTCATCCTGAGGAACAAGGCGAATGCCTTGCGTCTCGATGGGTGTTCCAGCGCGCTCCAAACCATCCTTCGAGACGCCGCGTTCCGCGGCTCCTCAGGATGAGGGCAGAGGAAAACAAGCCGTCCGGATCAGGGAGAACCACCATGCGTGCCGTCGTCATTCATGCCGAGAAGGACCTGCGGGTCGAGCCGACGACCGCGCCCGAGCTTGGACCGCGCGACGTGCGCGTGCGGATCGAGGCCGGCGGCATCTGCGGCTCGGATCTGCATTATTACCTTCATGGCGGTTTCGGCACGATCCGCGTGCGCGAACCGATGATCCTCGGCCATGAGATCGCTGGCCGCGTCGAGGCGGTTGGTGGCGAAGTCTCGCGGGTGAAGCCGGGAGACCGCGTCGCGGTCAATCCGAGCCGGGCCTGCGGCCATTGCCGCTACTGCCAGATGGGGCTGCAGCAGCACTGCACGGACATGTTGTTCTACGGTTCGGCGATGCGCTTCCCGCATGTTCAGGGCGGCTTCCGCGATGTGCTCGTCGTCGAGGAGCGACAGGCGGTCAAAGTCGCGCCGCATGTCAGCGCCGCCGAGGCTGCCTTCGCCGAGCCGCTTTCGGTCTGCCTCCACGCCGCCAAGCGCGCCGGCCCGCTGCTCGGCAAGCGCGTGCTGGTGACGGGGGCCGGGCCGATCGGCGCTCTCACCATCGTGGCGGCGAAGGCGGCGGGCGCCTCGGAGATCGTGGCGACCGACGTGGTCGACGGGCCGCTGCCGGTCGCGCGCAGGATGGGAGCGACCGCGACCGTGAACGTTGCCGCCGAGCCCGAGCGGCTGAAAGCGGAATACGGGGCCGAGAAGGGCGCCTTCGACGTGATGTTCGAGGCCTCCGGCAATCAGCATGCGCTGACCGGCGCCTTCGATGTGGTCCGGCCGGGTGGCATCATCGTGCAGATCGGCGTGGGCGGCCAGTTCACGCTGCCGATGAACGTCGTGGTCGCCAAGGAGTTCGACCTGCGCGGCTCCTTCCGCTTCCATGAGGAGTTCGACTGGGCGGTGGCGATGATCGGCTCCCGTACTATCGATCTCTCGCCGCTGCTGACGGCGACGATCCCGGTCGATCGCGCAGTCGAGGCCTTCGACCTGGCGGCAGACAAGTCGAAGGCGATCAAGGTGCAGCTCGACTTCGCCTGAGCCGAAGCGGAGCGTCATTCTCGGGCCGCGTTAGCGGACCCGAGAATCTCGGGAGGGGATAGCGCGGGAGCCTCTTTCGGCATGAGATGCTCGGGCCAGGCCCGAGCATTACGCCGCATGTCCTAGCCGGCGAGCAGCGACGGGTCGGCGAGATGGACGAGCCGCCCGCCGGCGATGGTCGCCACCACGCGCGGTGTGGGGGCCGGCCTGACGATGACGAGATCAGCCCTCAAGCCCGGCGTGATCCGGCCGCGATCGGTGAGCCCGAGCACTGCCGCAGGGTTCTCCGAAACAAGCTTCCAGGCTGCGGCGAAGGAGGCCGCGCCGCTCTCGGCCAGCAGGAAGGGTGCCAGCGCTAGCGCCGGGTAGTAGTAGTCGGAGGCCAGGATGGTGCAGAGCCCCTGGCGCACCATCTCCTCGGCAGCCGGGCAGCCCGTATGCGAGCCGCCGCGTACCACATTCGGCGCGCCGAAGACGATCGCTTCCCCGGCCGAGGCCGCCTCGCGCGCCGTCGCCTCATTGATCGGAAACTCGGCGATGGCGATGCCGAGCGCACGATGCTGCTGCCGCATCCCAGGGCTCATGTCGTCATGGGACATGGTCGGCACGCCCGCCTTGCGCGCCGCCTCGGCCAGCCGCGCGATCGAGCCCGCGACCTCGCCCTTGCGGGCATAGACGCGATCGACGAGTTCCATGAATTCGTCGTGGCTCAGGCCGGTCCGCTCGACCATCTTGCCGACCTTGTCCGGACGGTGGCGGGATTTCAGCGTGCCTTCGGTGTGATCGTTAAAGGCGAGGACGCCGATGCACCCCTCGGCCAGCCATGAGGCGATCTCTTCCTCGGCGTCGAGGTTGAAGGTCTCATGACGCATGTGGAAACGGGTATCGGCGCCGAGCTCCGGCTTGAGGGCGGCGATGCGCTCGACCAGCCGGCGCGCATTCTCCGCACCGCGCAGGCCCGGCTCCCAGGACCAGGTCACGCCATGGAAGGCCGTGGTGATGCCGCTCGCCAGCAAAGCGCGGTCGGCGTCGCGCAGCGCGAGATCGATATCGAAGGCGACGCCCGGGCGCGGCATGATGTGACGCTCGAAGGCATCGCCATGGCAGTCGACGATACCCGGCAGCAGGAGGCAGCCTTCGGCGTGAAGCACGAGATCCGCCGTGTGCGAGGCCTCGCCCAATGAGGCGATCAGACCTCCTTCGAGCGAGACGTCCGTCGCGACGAGTTCATCGAGGAGCGCCCGCGCGCCCGTGATTTTCGTGCTCATCTTCGCTGCCCCGCTGTCGATGCCGAGGCGGGGCGCTTCGATGAGTCATGTGACGAAGGCGTGACGCTGCCGGTTGGGGAGCCGTCAGAACAAGCCTTCGATCCGCCCCTGCGCGTCGATATGGATGCGCTCGGCGGCCGGCTGGCGCGGCAGGCCGGGCATCGTCATGATGTCCCCGCAGATCGCGACGACGAAACCCGCGCCGGCCGAAAGCCTGAGCTCGCGCAGCGGCACGATATGGCCGGAGGGCGCGCCGCGCAGCGCAGGGTCGGCCGAGAAGGAATATTGGGTCTTGGCGACGCAGACCGGCAGGTTGCCGAAGCCGGCTGCTTCCAGCTCTGCGAAGCGGTCGCGTAGCCTGCCGTCGACGCCGACACCGGCCGCGCCGTAGATCTCACGCGCGATCGTCTCCAGCTTATCGCGCAGCGGCATCTCGTCCGGGTAGAGCGGCGCGAAATCGGCCTCGTCCTCGTCGGTGAGCGCGGCGACCTTGCGGGCGAGCTCCTCGGCGCCGGCGCCGCCCTTGGCCCAGTGCCGGCAGATGACCGCCTCGGCGCCGAGATGGTTGCGGCAGTAATGGCGGATCAGATCGTGCTCGGCCGCGGTGTCGGTGGTGAAGTGGTTGATCGCGACGATCGGCGGCACGCCGAATTTGCGGATGTTCTCGACATGGCGCGCGAGGTTGGCCATGCCGGCTTCCAGCGCCTTGAGGTTTTCCTGGCCGAGTTCGTCCTTGGCGACCCCGCCATGCATCTTGAGGGCGCGCACGGTGGCGACGACGACGGCCGCGGCGGGCTTGAGCCCGGCCTTGCGGCACTTGATGTCGAAGAACTTCTCGGCGCCGAGATCCGCGCCGAAGCCGGCCTCGGTGACGACATAGTCCGCGAGCTTCAGCGCCGCGCGCGTCGCGATCACCGAATTGCAGCCATGGGCGATGTTGGCGAAGGGGCCGCCATGGACGAAGGCCGGCGTGCCCTCCAGCGTCTGCACCAGGTTCGGCATCAGCGCGTCCTTGAGCAGGACGCTCATCGCGCCGGTCGCCTTGAGGTCGGCCGCGGTGATCAGGCGCTTGTCGCGCGTGCGGCCGACGACGATCCGGCCGAGACGCTCCTCGATATCGATCGCGTCACGCGCCAGGCAGAAGATCGCCATCACTTCGGAGGCGACGGTGATGTCGAAGCCGTCCTCCCGCGGAAAGCCGTTGCCGGGGCCGCCGAGCGACGAGACCGTCGAGCGCAGCGCCCGGTCGTTCATGTCGAGCACGCGGCGCCAGGCAATGTGACGGGTGTCGAACTCCAGCCCGTTGCCCCAGTAGACATGATTGTCGATCATGGCCGCGAGCAGGTTGTGGGCGCTGGTGATGGCGTGGAAGTCGCCGGTGAAGTGCAGATTGATCTGCTCCATAGGCACGACCTGGGAATAGCCACCGCCGGCCGCGCCGCCCTTGACGCCGAAGCAGGGGCCGAGAGAAGGCTCGCGCAGCGCGATCATCGCGCGCTTGCCGATGCGAGAAAGCCCGTCGCCGAGACCGACCGTCGTCGTGGTCTTGCCTTCGCCAGCCGGTGTCGGGCTGATCGCGGTGACGAGGATCAGCTTGCCGTCCGGCCGCGTTTCGAAGTCGGGGATCGCCTGCGTGTCGATCTTGGCGATGTGCTTGCCGTAGGGGTTGAGCGCCTCCGAGGGAATGCCCACGCGCTCGGCGATGGCGGCAACAGGTTGAAGCGTCGCGGCGCGCGCGATCTCGATATCGGTCGGCATCCGTCCTCTCGGAGACTGTACTTGCTCCGCGCCTCCCCGGGGGCAGAGCCGCGGCGACACTGGCGCGAAACGCCTGTCGCCGCCAGCGCTTTTGCCGCGGAGGCAGCCATGATGCACAGGCGGTGCGGCGCGCTGCGATGAGCGCACCGCACGGGCGGCCTCAGGCTTTGAGATGGGCGTTCTGCGGGAACAGGTACCTGAACGCCTCGGCGTCGAAATCGGCCTTGAAGTCGAACCGGTCCTTGAGAGCGACCGCGCGCCGCGCTGCGGGGCGAGCCGAGATCTCGTCGAGATGGCGCTTCACATGCGGGAACATCTCGGGCCAGGTCTCGCCCACCGCAAAGGAAAGGCGCGTCGCCCAGCCCCAGACCGACATGTCGACCAGCGTGTAGACGTCGCCGAGCATGTAGCGGCGCCGGGCGAGGAGATCGTTGATGATGCCCCAGTGCCGCTCGGCCTCGCGGGAATAGCGGTTGATGGCGTAGGGAATCTTCTCCGGTGCGAAGCGGCTGAAATGCACGGCCTGGCCGCAATAGGGGCCGATGCCGGTGGCGACGAACATCAACCAGGACAGCATTTCGCCGCGCGCCCTCGGCGTGTCCTGCGGCAGGAACTGCCCTGTCTTCTCGGCGAGATAGAGAAGGATCGCGTTCGAGTCGAAAACCGTGACGTCGCCGTCGGTGAGAGCCGGGGTCTTGGCGTTGGGGTTGATGGCGAGGAATTCCGGCTTGAACTGGTCGCCCTTGCGGGTGTCGACCGGCACCATCTCGTAGGGCAGGCCGGCTTCCTCGAGAAAGAGCGCGATCTTCGCCGGATTGGGCGAGGGGTGGTAGTAGAGCTTGATCATGGGGCTCCTCGGCGGCGCTCAGGCCTGTCTCAGTGCGGCGACATAGGAGACGAGATCGGTCAGCGCTGCAATGGTCGCGTCGGCCTGAAATCCGAGTTGTTCAGGCTGCATCCTGAGCGCCTTGAACATCAGGGCCGGGTCGAGCGTTGCTGCCGTTTCCAGCTCGCAGCGCAGCCTGTCCGCTGGCACGCGCTCGATGCGGGCGACGTGGAAACCATGCGACTTGGCGCCGGCGATGTCGAAGCCATTCGAGGAGACGAAGAGGATCTCCTCGCGCGCCAGCCCGAGCCGCTTCTCGACATGGGCATAGCCGCGCGGGTCAGGCTTGTAGACGCCGATCTCGTCGACGCTGATCACGGTTTCCAGCAGTTCGCCGATGCCGGCATGGGCGACGAGCCGCTTCAGCATCGCCGGGCTGCCGTTCGAGAAGATGGCGAGGCGGTGCGAGGCGAGCCCTTCCAGCGCCGCCCGCGCCTCCGGGTAGAGGGCGAGCGCGTCATAGGCCTCGGCAATCTGCCAAACGAGATTCGGCGGCGCCGAGAGGCGGAGCGTCCGCAAGGTGAAGTCGAGCGAGTCGCGGGTGACGGTCCAGAAATCCTCGTAGCGGTCCATCAGGGCGCGCAGCCAGGTGTATTCGAGCTGCTTCAGCCGCCAGATCTGCGTGATCGCCGCGCCGTGCCCCGGAAAAGCCCGGTCGGTGACGCCTGCGACGGACTGCACGTCGAACAGCGTGCCATAGGCATCGAAAACCAGCGCCTTGATCGTCATCGCTGCCTCCCATCGGGGCTTCGCCGCGGTTCCGCCGCTTTCTTAGCACTCGCATAGGCGAGGTGGTGCGTGATATCCGCACAACCATCCTTCACCGATGCCGACAGGTAAGCCGATGCCGCCTCGCCCCGTGATGCTGATGATCCTCGACGGTTGGGGCTGGCGCGACGACAGCAAAGACAACGCCGTGCGGCTGGCGAAGACCCCGAATTTCGATCGTTTCTGGGCGAGTTGCCCCCATGCCTTCCTGCGCACCTCCGGGCTCGATGTCGGCCTGCCCGCAGGCCAGATGGGCAATTCCGAGGTCGGCCATCTGAATCTCGGCGCCGGCCGGGTGGTGATGCAGGACCTGCCGCGGATCAACCAGGCGATCGCCGACGGTTCGATCGAGGCCGCGCTCGCTGCCTCCGGTCTCGTCGCTGAACTCAAGGCGAGCGGTGGTGCCTGCCATCTGCTTGGTCTCGTCTCGCCGGGCGGCGTCCATGCCCATCAGGACCATGCCGTCGCGCTCGCCCATATCCTGACGAAGCAGGGCATCCCGGTTCGGGTCCATGTCTTCACCGACGGGCGTGATACGCCGCCGCAATCGGCCGCCGACTACGTCAAGGCCTTTGCCGCCGCACTGCCGCCAGAGGCGGTGATCGCCAGCGTCTCGGGCCGCTACTATGCGATGGACCGCGACAATCGCTGGGAGAGGGTCGAGAAGGCCTGGCGAGCGATGGTGCTGGGAGAGGGCGAGGCCTTCGCCACGGCCGGTGCGGCGATCGCGGCCGCCTATGCCGGCAAGGTCACCGATGAATTCATCCTGCCGGCGGCGATCGGCGGTTATGCCGGCATGAAGGATGGCGACGGGCTGCTCAGCTTCAACTTCCGCTCGGACCGCATCCGCGAGATCTTGAACGCGGTGCTCGAGCCGGGTTTCACCGGCTTCGCGCGTCCGCATCGGCCACAGCTCGTCAAGGCGGTCAGCATGACCTCCTACAGCGCCGAGCTCGACAAGATCATGCCGGCGCTCTTCCCGGCGCAGACACTCGCCAACGGGCTGGGCGAGACGGTCGCCAGGGCGGGCCGGACGCAGGTCCGCATGGCGGAGACGGAGAAGTACCCTCACGTCACCTATTTTTTCAACGGCGGCGAGGAGACGCCCTATGCCGGCGAGGAGCGGGTGATGGTGCCGTCGCCCAAGGTCGCGACCTATGATCTGCAGCCCGAAATGTCGGCTCCGGAGCTGACCGCCAAGGCGGTCGAGGCGATCGAGTCCGGCCGCTACGATCTCGTCGTGCTCAACTTCGCCAATCCCGACATGGTCGGCCATACCGGCGTGCTGGCGGCGGCGATCAAGGCGGTCGAGACGGTCGATGCAGGCTTGGGCGCGATCGCCGAAGCGGTGCAGCGGCAGGGCGGGGCGGTGCTCGTCACGGCCGATCACGGCAATGCCGAGCTGATGGTCGATCCGCAGACCGGCAAGCCGCATACCGCGCACACGACGAACCCGGTGCCGGTGATGCTGATCGGCGGGCAGGCCAAGGCGCTGGCGGATGGGCGCCTTGCCGACATCTCGCCGACCTTGCTCGCGTTGATGGAGCTGGAGCAGCCGGCGGAGATGACCGGGCAGTCGCTGCTGCGCTGAGGCGGGGCGACCGGCAAAAGCAAAACGGCGCGGAGATGATCCGCGCCGTTTCGTTTTTTGGTCGTTGGGTCAGTCTCAGTACTTGCGCACCACCGGCGGCGGCGCATAGGCGACCGGCTCCGGAGTGCCGCAGCAGTTCGGGTCTCCGAAGTTCCAGCGCATGCCGATGCGGAAGTCGTGGCTGTCGAGGTCCTTGGCCTTGAGCGGGCCATAGCTCTCGGGGAGGAAGGCGTTCTGGATGCGGCCCGACTGGCCGTCGCCGAGGTTGAGGTAGCGATAGCCGAGTTCGAGGGTGAGGTTCTTGTTCACCTCGTAGCCGAGGCCGGCCATGAGCGCCCAGGCGACGTTGGTCTTGGTGCCGTTGTTCGCATAGCCCAGTGTCGGGAAGCCGGCGACCGAGCCCTGGTCGGTCAGGCCGCTGATGCGGTTCTGCGTAAAGCCGATGCCGGCGCCGATATACGGCGTCAGGCAGTTCCAGGTGCCGAGGTCGATGTAGCCGTTGAACAGCGTGACCAGCGAGGACAGGTTGCCCTTGTAGGTGTTGGTCTGGTTGTCGTTGATGAAGGGGTTGAAGACGATGTCGTTCACCCCGATCGAGGTGGAACCGCGATACTCGCCGGTGACGTCGAAGCGGAGCCAGTTGTTGAAGCGATAGCCGATGCCGAGGCCGGCGAAGAAGGCCGAGTTGTCGGTCTTGCCGAAGAATCTGCCACCGAACTGGGCGACATCTTCCTGGAAATATTTCCCGACGCTCTGGACACCGACGCCGATATCGCCGCGCAGGTAGAAGCCGCCGGAGATCGTGCCCTTGAGGCCGAGGGGCTCAGGCGGGGGAGGCGGCGGTGCGTAGGCCAGATCGGCTGCGTGCGCCGCGACGGAGGCACCGAGGGCCAGGGCGCCCGCCAGCGCGAGAGTTTTCAGGCTGCCCATGGCAGTGTCCTTCGCGTTTGCGCGGCGCAAGAACGCAGCCCGCGCGAGTTACCAACGGGAAGAACCTGTCAGACATTTCTTAAATGACCCTTAACCCTAACGGCTAACCTTACTTTTGCCTGAACAGCGCCCGAATGCTTAACGAAATCTTTCTGATTTCGGGTTGGCCGAGATCCGAGGCGAGGGCGATGGCAGTGAGACTGCCTGGTCACTGGCAGGGCAGAGTCGCATTCAGCTTGCTGCGGATGATCGGCAGCGACAGGCTCCTGAAGAAGCTGTGAAAGCGCTGGGGCGCCCGAAAAGCGAGGCGGTTGCCATCCTGCCAGACGGGGACGACCGTGCCGTTGAGGCGCGCGGTCATCGCTGCAAGCCGCATCCTGTCGATCGCGGCCTCCTGCGCCACGCGGGTCTGCGCGCCGAAGGAACTTTCGACCGGAACGATCACAAAGAAATTCCCGCGCTCATTCAGGTGAGCGATCTGCACATCCATCATTGATAGGCCGCACCCGTGGCCCCCCGAGGATATTTGGCCTTAAATGACGTTAACCGGCATCCTTCATTTGGATGAATTGCGCGCATGGCCGGTTCGACCGGGAGGACGTTCTCCGTCCCGTGCCTTTCCCGATCGGGGCTGAGAGCGGCCGGCCCAGGCCCTTTTCGCGACCGCATCTGCGGCGGTTGGGCCGGAGCCGACAGCCGCCTTCCGGTTGGCAGTCTGGCGGCCCTTTGCCGCCATATCCTCGAATTCGCGGCGGACCTCTTCGATCCGATGCTCTAGGCGAACAGCCGCTCGGCGTGCCAGGCGATATGCTGCGCCATGAAGGTCGAGACGAAATTGTAGGAGTGGTCGTAGCCGTCCCGCATCGTCAGCTGAAGCGGGATGCCGGCCGTGGCGCAGGCGATTTCGAGCAATTGCGGGCGCAGGCCCTCGTCGAGGAAGCCGTCGGCGGTGCCCTGGTCCACGAGGAGATCGGGGATGCGATGCCCGTCCGCGATCAGCAGGGTTGAATCATAGGCGCGCCAGGTCGTTTCGTCGGGGCCGAGATATTTCTCGAATGCAGGCCGGGACCAGCCCGCGGTCGAGGGCTGGGTGATCGGCGCGAAAGCCGAGACCGAGGCGTAGCGCCCGGGATTCTTGAGCGCGAGCGTGATCGCCCCATGCCCACCCATGGAGTGGCCGAAGATGCCCTGCCGGCTCATGTCGAGCGGAAAGTTCTTGGTGACCAGCGCGGGCAGCTCGTCGCGGATGTAGCTCTCCATCCGGTAGTTGCGGGCGTAGGGCTCCTGGGTGGCATCGAGATAGAAGCCGGCGCCCGAGCCGAACTGCCAGTTGTCGGGCTCATCCGGCACGGCTTCGCCGCGCGGGCTGGTGTCCGGGCAGATGATGGCGATGCCATTGGCGGCGGCCGCGGCGCGGTACTCACCCTTGTCCATGGCGTTCTGATGGGTGCAGGTCAGGCCCGAAAGGTACCAGAGCACCGGAACCGGCCCATCCTCGATCTGATGCGGCAGATAGACCGCGAAGGTCATCGGGCAGGCGCAGGCCGCGCTCTCGTGACGGTAGACGCGCTGGGAGCCGCCGAAGGCCTTCGAGGAGGAGAGGAGTTCCATGGTGAGTTCCTTTCGGTCGAGCGCCTGCGACAATGCAGCTTAACCTGCGCCGTCATCCCGGGCGCAGCGAAGCGGAGATCCGGGATCCATCGTGAGGAACTTTGCTCTACGATGGAGCCCGGATCGGCGCGGCTTCACCGCTTGTCCGGTATGACGGTGGCTCCGTGCCCTATCGATAAGGCCAGAAAGCGGCGTGCCTCAGTAGACCACGACGCTGCGGATAGACTTGCCCTCATGCATCAGGTCGAAGCCGTGATTGATCTCCTCCAGCGTGAGCTTGTGGGTGATCAGGTCGTCGATGTTGATCTTTCCTTCCATATACCAGTCGACGATCTTCGGCACGTCGGTGCGCCCGCGCGCGCCGCCGAAGGCGGTGCCCTTCCAGACGCGGCCGGTGACGAGCTGGAACGGGCGGGTGGCGATCTCCTTGCCGGCCTCGGCGACGCCGATGATGATCGACTCGCCCCAGCCGCGATGGCAGCATTCCAGCGCCTGGCGCATCACATTGGTGTTGCCGGTGGCGTCGAACGAGAAATCGGCGCCGCCGCCGGTCAGGTCGACGATCGCCTGCACGACCTTGTCGTTGCCGATCTCGGCCGGGTTGATGAAGTCGGTCATGCCGAACTTGCGCGCCATCTCCTGCTTGGCCGGATTGATGTCGACGCCGATGATCTTGTCGGCGCCGACCATGCGGGCGCCCTGGATGACGTTGAGGCCGATGCCGCCGAGGCCGAAGACCACGACATTGGCGCCCGGCCAGACCTTGGCGGTGTAGATCACGGCGCCGATGCCGGTGGTGACGCCGCAGCCGATGTAGCAGATCTTGTCGAAGGGTGCGTCCTCGCGGACCTTGGCGAGCGCGATCTCGGGCAGGACAGTGAAATTCGCGAAGGTCGAGCAGCCCATGTAGTGGAACACCTCGCCGCCGTCGCAGGAGAAGCGCGAGGTGCCGTCCGGCATGACGCCCTGGCCCTGGGTCGCGCGGATCGAGGTGCAGAGATTGGTCCGGCGCGACAGGCAGGACTTACAGCTGCGGCATTCCGGCGTGTAGAGCGGGATGACATGGTCGCCGGGCTTCAGCGTCGTCACTCCGGCGCCGACCTCGCGCACGATGCCTGCGCCCTCATGGCCGAGGATCGCCGGGAACTTGCCCTCGGAATCGAGACCCGAGAGCGTGTAGGCGTCGGTGTGGCAGATACCGGTCGCCATGACCTCGACGAGGACCTCGCCGGCCTTGGGGCCACCGATCTCGATGGTTTCGATGGTAAGCGGCTTGCCGGCTTCCCAGGCGACGGCGGCGCGGGTTTTCATGGGGTGTTTCCTTCCTTGCGAACGGTCATTTCAGATAGGGGCGGATGACCCGCATGATCGCGGCGACCTCGTCGGCGTCATCGGGGGATGTCTTTGCCGGGCCGGCGGTGCCGTGCATGGTTTCGCGCAGGTGGCTCTCCAGCACCTCCGCCATCAGCCCGGTCGCGGCGCCGCGCAGCGCGGCGAGCTGCTGGAGCAGGGCGCCGCATTCCTCGCCGCGTTCCACGGCGGCGATCAGGGCGTCGGCCTGCCCCCTGATCCGGCGCAGCCGCGTGACGGCGCGCTTCTTCTCTTCCGGCGTATGAGGCATGGCGACATGTCGAGCTTCGATCTGCCAGTTACGCTATGGTACTCGGGGGGAGTATGTCAACGCGGGCGACTTGCCGACATGAAAAAGGGCGGCAGCGTTGCCGCTGCCGCCCTTGCGCAGGCGCGATGTTCAGAAGGCTCAGAAGCTGTAGCCGAGCTTCACCTTGACGAGATGCTGGCCGAAATTGGTCAGGTCGAGATTGCCGGGCTCGCCCTTGGCCTTGCCGGCGACCTGGATGTTGTAGGCGGCCGAGAGTGCGAGCTGCTTCGTCGCCTGCCAGAAGATGCCGGGGCCGGCGAAGGTGGCGTAGCCCGCCTCATTACCGAAGCCGAGCTCGTTATGGGCGCGCATGTGGCGGACTTCGCCGCTGAGATAGAGTCCGTCCGAGACCTGCCAGGAGAGCGAACCAGCGACCGTGAGGGTCGAGGAGCGCTGATAGGGCGAGGGGCCGGTCCAGGTCAGATCCTGCGAGAGGTTGAGCGCCGCATAGAGCGTTCCGGGGATCAGGGTCTTGTCGGCGAAGAGGCGGATGCCGGTGTTGTAGGTGGTGAAGCGGCCGGCGCCGTCCGGATCGGCGCGGTTGAAGCTGGGGTCGATCACGAGGGTCAAGCCGAGCCCGTGCATGTCGCGGCCGAGCAGCTTGTACTTCATCTCGACGCCGGCGCCGATGGCGCGCGCGTCGGCGCCGATGCCGTTGGCCGAAGCATTGGTGAAGGAGCCCAGCACATAGGGGCCGATCTCGAAGCAGGGGAAGAGCCCGTAGGATCCCTGCAGGGTGAGGCCGTGGCCGTTCGAGGAGCCGACGCGCGTGCCGAACGCGCCGTTATAGGTGAGGCTGGGGCCGAAGGCGCCCTTCTCCGCGACATCCGAGCCGGTGGTGAAGCCGAATGCGTCAGTCGGAATGCCTTCGCTCTCGGTACAAGCCGAGACGACTGGCGCCGGTGCGGGAGCGGTCTTGCGGGATGGCAGATCAGCGGCAAAGGCAGAGGCTGACGCAGCAGTGGCGATCAGGGCGAGAGCGAGGGCTTTCGAAGGCATAGCGGGCTCCGGGGAGGTCACGGATCAATACGCTATTGCAAATCGTTTGCAATATCTAATTCATCCTTGAATGAACCATGCCGTGGGTCCGGACCCGGCGCGATAAAAGAGCCATAGGCGTTTCCGCAATCCGGCCCGATGTTGTTGCGCCGCAACAGTCAGCGCTTTGGCAGGCACGAGAGCCGTTCCAGGGCGCGTGGCGCGATCTCGGCCAAGGCCGCGACGGGCTTCCAGGCGGCGGCGTGAACCTCCTCGACCTGCGCGACGAGCGGCCGGGTGGGGGCGGCGAGGAAGAGATATTGCAGGTCGTGATGGATATGGTCGGGCTCGCCGCGGGCGGGCTTGCCCGGCACGTCGTGGCTGTCGATGGTGAAGGGCACGTCGCCGCCCGCGTGCCAGGGATGCAGCGTCAGCCCCTGGACGCCGGTCTCCTCCTCGGCTTCGCGCGCCGCCGATAGATGGAAATGCTCGGCCTCCTCCCAATGACCGCCGGGCTGGAGCCAGCGGCCGATCACGACATGGTCGATCAGCAGGACCTGCGCATGGTCGGGGGAGAGCACGAAGGCGCTGGTGGTGAGATGACCGGGAAAGGTGTCGCGGCGGTCGAGGGCGTGACCCTCCGCCATCTGCCAGCGCAGCAGCGAGAGATGCTCGCGCGGGCCGGCGACCTCGGCACGGTAGCGCGCGACGGCGCGGGCAAGGCGGGAGTGAAAATCCATGGCGATCAACGGGTCTGGCCAGGCAGAGGCAGGCGGTAGGATTCGAAATGGCCGTTCTTGCGGCCGTCATAGCCGATTAGGACGGTGAGCGCGCCGCGGCTTTCCGCCAGGATCGTCAGGGATTCCGCCTTGCCTTCGCCGCGGGCCGGCAACTCGCCGAGGGGCGCCGCTGCCTCCGGCCGGGACGTATCGACCAGCATCAGGGAATAGGGCAGCGATTGGTCCTGCGCCGGGCCGAGCAGCGCGAGCAGCCGTCCGTCGGGCAGGGGGGCAAGGTCGCGGATGCCGCGATCGCGCCCGGCCGGCAGTGCCACCACCGTCGGAGCCGTTGTCGCGGCAGCATGCCCCGGTGCGAAGAGCGCTGCGAGCGAAGCGCCGACGAGGAAGCTGCGATTGCCGAGCGAAGGCGCGCGCAGGCCGGCCCAGAGCGTATCGCCGATGACGGCGATGCCTTCGACATTGAGCCCGTTGTCGTCCATCAGGCTGCGGCCGAAGAAGGCTCCTGCCTCGTCAGCCCGGCGCAGCATGTCGCTCAAGCGATAGGTCAGCTCGACGCGTCCGGTCGGGGCGCCGTCGGCATCGACCTTGATCCGCGCCAGATGGAAGGCGGAGAGGCGGAACTCGCCCTTGTTGCGCGAGCAGCCATGGGAACCGGCCAGATAGAAAGCGCCATCCGCATAGGCGACGGCCTCGCCATCGAGTTCGGCGAAGCGGCCGGGCGCCCGGCAGATGCCCTGCGGCGGCTGGCCGAGCGTGTCGGGCGAGGCGTCCGTGCCGACGACCGGCAGGGTCGCGCCGGGCGTGATGCGGTTCTCGGCGATCCGGGCGAACTGGGCGAAGGAGCCCTCGTCATTGATCAGCAGGCAGCGCTGGGCTCCGTTCGCGACCGGCATGCAGGCGAGGCCGCTGACATCGTGCGCCACCCTGCCCGGCCTTTTGCCCGAGAAGTCCCCCAGCGTCCTGAACCGCTGTTCGGGTGCGAGCGTCGCGGCATGGGCGAAGGAAGCGCCGAGGAGGGCGGCGGCGAGGAGGGAGAGTAGGCGGGGGCGCATGCGGCGAATCCAGGAGAGACGGGCGGATTGAGCGCGAGCGGCCCGCGGAAGTCAAAAGCGGCGTCGCAGTTTTTATGCATCGTTGATGTTGTCGCGCTTCGCTACGTCTCGAATGCCTATGGGGGCAAAAATACCTTGTCCGTGCGGTCTGGAAGACCGTTCGGGAAACAGGATGATGTTCAGTATCCCTCGCAAATCCTTCGGCGGTCCGCTCCAGTTTCTGGTCGGGCGAGACATCGAAGGGCACTGGCTGGCCGTCGAGACCCATGGTCGCGGCGGCGGCATCTTCGCCGACCGCGGCACCGCGCTGCGCTATGCCGTCTTCGAGACCGGCCACCGGCCGCGCGCGGTCCGCATGACGGCGAAGACGCTGAGGCTGCTCTGAGGCGCGCCATGAACCACTGGCTACACGGCATGTTCACCGCGCTGGTCACGCCCTTCGATGAGGACGCGATCGACTACGGCGCTCTGGAACGCCTCATTCACTGGCAGATCGCGCAGGGCGCCGACGGTATCGTGATCGGCACCGCCACGGGCGAAAGCCCGACCCTGAACGAGGCGGAGCGCAGGGAACTCTGTGCTGCCGCCCGCCTCATCGCCGGCAGGCATTTCCCGGTGATCGCGGCCGTCGGCAGCTATGCAACGGCCGAGACGATCGCCGAGATCGCCGCTGCCGAGAAGGCCGGCGCCTCGGCCCTGCTGCTGCGCATGCCCTATTACAACCGGCCGACGCAGGCGGGTCTCGCCGCCCATGCCTTGGCTGCGGCGGCGGCGACCGGGCTCGAGATCATTCTCGACAACGATCCGGACCGCTGCGGCGTCGAGGTCGCGCCGGAGACGCTGGAGCGCCTGGAAGGCGCCGCGAATATCGTCGGCATCCTGGAGCGGCGCGGCGATCTCGTTCGCTGCGACCGGATCGCCAGGCTGCGCGACCGCCGGTTCATGCGGCTGACCGGCGCGGCCGAGACGATCCCCGCCTATCTGCTCGCGGGCGGCTGCGGAGCCGTCACCAGCGTCGGCAATCTCGCACCGCATTGGCTGGCGCGGCTGGAGAGCGCCGCGCGCTCCGAACTCTACGGGCAGGCGCAGATCCTGCAGCGGCGTCTCGTCCCGCTGCTCGACCTGCTGGCTCGGGAGCCCGATCCGGTGCTCGTCAAGCTCGCCCTGTCGATGCTTCACCCGGAGATCGGTGCTGCCTGTCGCGCGCCGCTCGCGCCGGCGCGGCCGGAGCTCACGGCCCTCATGCGCGATGCGATCGAGGATCTGCCGCGCCCGCTCGCCGGCACGGCGATGGCGGCGACGCGGAGCGGCGCGGCGGGGGCGCCCTGCCGCGCCTGAACCCGGCGTGGGCGCCGAAGCGCCTGCAATGATCGGATGGAGACTTCAATGACCACGATCGGCACCTATCGCCGTCGCCGGGAGGCGATCTACCAGCATGTTCGCGGTTCATCGAGCGGCAGCTGGAAGGCCGACCTGCTGCATCTCTTCGGGTCGGTCGCCCTGCTCGCCGTCGTCATTGGCGGGCGGGTCTGGTGGCACCTGCACTGACCGCGCAAACGAAAGGGCGCCGCTTCGCAGCGGCGCCCTCGATCGACTGACCGGACCCGGATTCAGCCCAGCTTGGCGTAGGCCGGGACGGTGAGGAAGTCCTCGAAGTTCGGCGCGAGCGACAGTGTCTCGAACAGCGCGATCGCTTCGGGGAAACGGCCCTTGGCATAGACGTCTGCCCCGAGCTCGCCCTTCACCCGATCCATTTCCTCAGGCAGGCAGCGCTTGAACAGCGCCGCATCTGCCTTCACGCCGCCTTCGAGCTCGACGCCATACTGGACGAATTGCCAGATCTGGGCGCGGCTGATCTCGGCGGTCGCGGCGTCTTCCATCATGTTGTAGATCGGCACCGCGCCCCGGCCGCGCAGCCATGCCTCAATATACTGCACGCCGACGCGGATGTTCTCGCGGAAGCCTTCCTCGGTGCGCGTGCCCTGATGGACTTCCAGCAGGTCCCTGGTGCCGATGTTCACGTCGTCGCGCTTCTTGCCGAGCTGGTTCGCCTGGGGCATCAGCCGGTCGAAGACCTCCATCGCCACGGGAACGAGGTCGGGGTGGGCGACCCAGGTGCCGTCATGGCCGTCGCCAGCCTCGCGCTCCTTGTCCGCCTTGACCTTGGCGAAGGCTGCGGCGTTCGCGTCGGGGTTGTTCTTGACCGGGATCTGCGCGGCCATGCCGCCCATCGCGAAGGCGCCTCGCCTGTGGCAGGTCTTGATCAGCAGCAGCGAATAGGCGCGCAGGAAGGCCTTGGACATCACGACCTGCGAGCGGTCCGGCAGGACATAGGCCTTGTTGCGGGCGAGCTTCTTGATGAAGGAGAAGATGTAGTCCCAGCGGCCGCAATTGAGGCCCGCGATGTGCTCGCGCAGCTCGTAGAGGATCTCGTCCATCTCGAAGGCGGCCGGCAGGGTCTCGATCAGGACGGTCACCTTGATCGTGCCGTTCTTCAGGCCGAGCGCCGACTGGGCGGCGACGAAGACGTCGTTCCAGAGCCGGGCCTCGAGATGGCTCTCGAGCTTCGGCAGGTAGAAATAGGGGCCCGAACCGGCCGCCAGCGCCGCCTTGGCATTGTGGAAGACATAGAGCCCGAAATCGACCAGGGAGCCGGAGGCCTCCTCGCCGTCGATCTCGATGTGGCGCTCCGGCAGATGCCAGCCGCGCGGGCGGATGATCAGCACGGCCGGCTTGGCGCCGAGCTTGTAGTCCTTGCCGCTCGTGGGATCGGTGAAGTCGATCTTGCCCGCCCAGCGATCCCTGAGGTTGATCTGGCCCTCGACCATATTGGTCCAGACCGGGGAGGAAGCGTCCTCGAAATCGGCCATGAAGACCTTCGCGCCGGAATTCAGCGCGTTGATGATCATTTTGCGGTCGACCGGGCCGGTGATCTCGACGCGGCGATCCTGAAGATCGGCCGGGATCGGCGCGACGTTCCAGTCGCCTTCGCGGATGTGCCTGGTCTCAGCCAGGAAATCCGGCGTTTCGCCGGCGTCGAAGCGCTTCTGGCGCTCGGCCCGCAGGGCGAGCAGGCGCTTGCGCGTCTCGTTGAAGCGGCGATGCAGGTCAGCGACGAAGGCCAGCGCTTCCGTGGTGAGGATCTCGTCGAAGCGCGCCTGCACGGCGCCCTTGATGACGACGCCCGGCGGAAGGAAGAGAGTGGGGGTGTCCGACATGGCTGCTCCTTTGGTGATCTGAACGCACTGTTCTGCGAAATGATTGTTTTCGGAATGGAGAAAAATGATTTTCACTTATTCTATGTGAGAAATAATTATCGGCGTGTGGAAGGCGGGATGACGCAACGGCACTTCTTTTCCCAAAAAATGCGCAGATAGGGCCGAGTTCCATGAATCGATTTTAGCAATTCGTAAGCTCCGAGCCCCAACCCTCATCCGGCTCAATGCGGCAATCCGGCCCAGGATGAGATGTCATGGTCAAGCTCGCTTTCATTTCGGAATTAATGCGGCGGTTCCGCCGCGACCAGCGCGGCAACGTGCTCGTCATGACCGGCTTCCTGACGCTTCCGCTCATCGGCATCGTCGGCGTCACCGTCGACTACTCGCGCGCCAGCAACGCCCGCCAGGCGCTGAGCTCGGCGATCGATTCCGCCTCGCTGATGGCGGCGCGCGACGCCCAGAAGCTGACGGACGGGCAACTCAGGGATCGGATCGATTCCTGGATCCGCGACAATCTGCCGGCGAGCGCGAAGAGTGAATTCACCGGTGCGAACGTGGTGATCGACCGCACGGCGCGAACGATCAAGATCACGGCGAACGCCAATGTGGAGACGACGATCGGGCGCGTGCTTGGACCTCAGTACATTCCTGTCGCCAGTGACAGCCAATCGACCTGGGGAACGAACAAGATCGAGCTGGCCCTGGTGCTCGACAATACGGGCTCGATGTCGTCCTCGGGAAAGATGACGGCGCTGAAACAGGCGTCGAAGGATCTGATTCAGATTATGAAGGACGCTGCGATCGAAACGGATCAGATTCGGATCTCGATCGTGCCGTTCAACACGCAGGTTCGTATCGACCGCGCCTTGAAGGACGAGCCGTGGATTCGCTACGGCATGACCCGGTCGGTGACGATGACCTGCGACAAGAACGGCAACAACTGCAAGGCGCCTAGCGGTGCGGCTGCGTCCGACCCCACAATTTCGAATTGCAAGACCAGCAAGGGCGTGACGACCTGCACCGAGACCCTGACGAAGGCTAACTGGGTCAAGACTGAGGGCTGCATAGCCGACCGGGACCAGAGCTACGACGTCACCGATGGCGGGGCGTATTCCGCCAGCGCCCAGCAGTATCCGGCGACCTGGTGTGGCCAAACCTCGCTGGCGCAAACGATGGGGTTGAGTTCCGATTGKACGGCGCTGACGGCCAAGATCGATACGATGACACCAGTCGGCGCCACCAATGTCACCATCGGCGCAGTCTGGGGCTGGGCAACGCTGTCGACCGGCGCGCCCTACACGGAGGCCAAGCCAAATACGGAGCCGCGGCTGAAGAAGTACATGATCTTGCTGACCGACGGCGACAACACCCAGAACCGTTTCGAAGGCGACGGTAGCACCCCCAATCCAAATATCGATGCTCGAACGAAACTTGCCTGCGCAAACGTCAAGGCGGCCGGCGTCAGCGTCTATACGATCCGCGTCATGGATGGAAACGCGGCGATGCTGCGCAACTGTGCCACAGATTCGACCATGTACTATGAGGTGACGAGTGCCTCGCAGCTCAGCCCGATCTTCAAGTCGATCGCCAACGAGATCAGCGCAGTGCGTTTGACGCACTGAGGCCGCCGCCGAGTTCGGCGAAGCGCGCCAGGAAGCGCGCTTGCGCCGTCTCGGTGTCCAGCGGGTCGAGCCAGGCCAGGACTTCGGCCGGCAGCGCCTGCGGCCGGCCGAAGAATTTCAGCGCCTCCGGACGGTCGAAACCGGCGAGCTGCGTCGCCTCGAAGAAGGCGGCGATGGTGTCGGCCTCCTTCGTTTTGCGCTTCAGCATCGCCGGTGTGGTTGCAGGCAGGCCAAAGCGCAGCTGGATCGCCGTGAGCAGGCGCAGCTCCACGCTCTTGTAGGCATCGCCCATCACAACCTTGAACGGCGAGATCATGTCGCCGATGACGTATTCCGGCGCGTCGTGCAGCAGCGCCGTCAGCCGCCACGCCTCGCTCCAATCCGGATTCAGGAAGCCCGCGATAGCCTCGACCAGCAGGCAATGCTGCGCCACCGAGAAGGAATGCGCGCCGCGCGTCTGCCCATTCCAGCGGGCGACGCGGGCGAGTCCATGGGCGATGTCCTCGATCTCGATGTCGAGCGGAGAGGGATCGAGCAAATCGAGCCGCCGGCCCGAAAGCATGCGCTGCCAGGCACGCGGCGGTTCAGGCGTGCGGGACATCAGGCGGCGGGACGGGAGTCGCGCGCCAATTCAGCGCATTCGGTGTAGCGGAAGCAGCCGGTGAGATGGTCGTTGACCAGCCCGCAGGCCTGCATGAAGGCATAGACGATGGTCGGGCCGCAGAAGGTGAAGCCCGCCTTCTTCAGTTCCTTGGCCATAGCCTCTGAAAACTTGGTCTGCGTCGGCACCTCCTCATGGGTGCGGAAGGCGTTCTGCAGCACGCGGCCGTCGAGATGCTTCCAGAGGAAATCGGCGAAGGGCTCGCGCTCGCTGATCCTGAGATAGGCCTGCGCGCTCTTGATCGTGCCTTCGATCTTGCCGCGATGGCGGATGATGCCGGGGTCGGCCAGGAGGCGCTGGACATCGGCCTCGCCGAAGCGTGCGACGGCTTCCGGCTCGAAGCTGGCGAAGCCGGCGCGGAAGGCGTCGCGCTTGCGCAGGATCGTGATCCAGGAGAGGCCGGCCTGGAAACCGTCGAGGATCAGTTTCTCCCAGAGTGCACGGGAATCATATTCCGGCACGCCCCATTCGGTGTCGTGATAGGCGAGATAAAGCGGGTCCGTTCCCGGCCAGCGGCAGCGGAACTTGCCGTCCGGCCCCTCGATCGCGATGCGTTCTTCGCTCATAAGGCGACTCCTGCGGCGGCTCCGAAGCCCGTCTCGCCGGGGAAGGGGAAGCGGATGAAATCGGGCTTGTCAGCGAGATGGAAGGCGAGGCCGCCACCGAGCGGCGTCTCGCCTGCCGCCAATGCATCGGCCAGCCGGTCGAGGCGGAGCATGGCGAGCGCCTTGCCGTTCGCGCCCGAGCCGATGCTGCCGAGCATCTTGCCGCCGGCGGTCGCTTCCACGCCGGTCTCGGCGAYGATGCCGTCGTCGAAGGCGATCGGAACGACGCGGGTGCGGGCCGTGCCGCGATGCTGCATGCGGGAGACGACCTCCTGCCCGATATAGCAGCCCTTCTTGAAGGAGACGCCGCCGAGCTGGTCGAGCAGGGCTTCGTGCGGGAAGGTGTCGCCATAGGGGAAATCGCGACCGCCTGCGGGAATACCGAGCGCGATGCGGCGGGCGTGGTAGGCGTCGGGCTCGGCCGTGACGAGCTCATCGATGCCCTCGACATCGGCGATGGCCCGCTGGCCGAGCGCCGGCAGGCGCGGGTCGTCATAGACGAAGCCGGCCTCGCCCGGTAGCGGCGCTCCGTCCGCCGAGACGAGCACGGCGCTCTTCTCGGTGAGGTCTTCCAGAGCGACCTTGGCGCGCAGCTTATAGAGTTTCAGGCGTTTCATCAGATCGGCGGTCTGGAGCAGGGGGGTGTCGAGCAGGAAGCCGCCCCCGTCTTCCGCCGGCAGCGCGACGACGAAGAAATCGCAGATGATCTTGCCCTGCGGTGTCAGCAGTGCGCCATAGCCGGCCCGTTCGGGTGTCACCTCGTCCATCTCGTTGGTGACGATGTTCTGCAGGAAGTCGCGGGCATCCTCGCCGCTGACGCGGATGACGCCGCGATCGATCAATCGGGTTGCGGACATAGGCAGCCGTTCCAGTTCTGATTCCATGCCGGGCTCGTGCGGCCGAAAGGGATGATCGCGCCACCCGAAAGCTGTTTCCGCTTTCGGGACGGCGAGACTGCCGATAGGTAGGCCGCATCGGCCCTTTGCTCAACCGCCCGGAGAACCGCCATGCCCCAGACCTATGACGTCATCCTCAAGGGCGGCACGGTGGTCAACCAGGATGGCCGCGTCGCGCGCGACATCGGCATCACCGGCGGCAAGATCATGGCGCTGGGCGATCTCTCCCAGGCCTCGGCCGGCGAGACGGTCGACTGCACCGGCCTGCACATCCTGCCGGGCGTGATCGACAGCCAGGTGCACTTCCGCGAGCCGGGGCTCGACCACAAGGAGGATCTGGAGACGGGCTCGCGCGCTGCCGCCCTCGGCGGCGTGACCTGCGTCTTCGAGATGCCGAACACCATCCCGCAGACGACGACGCCGGAGGCGCTGGCCGACAAGATCCGGCGCGGCCGGCACCGCATGCATTGCGACTTCGCCTTCTGGGTCGGCGGCACGCATGAGAACGCCAACGACGTACCGGAGCTCGAGCGGCTGCCGGGCGCGGCCGGCATCAAGGTGTTCATGGGCTCGTCCACCGGCGATCTTTTGGTCGAGGACGACAAGGGCGTCGCCGAGATCCTCAAGCGCACCCGCCGGCGCGCCGCCTTCCACTCCGAGGACGAGACGATGCTGCGCGAGCGCATGGGCCTGCGCGTCGAGGGCGATCCGGCAAGCCATCCGGTCTGGCGCTCGCCCGAGGTCGCACTGACCTGCACGACGCGGCTGGTGCGCATCGCGCGCGAGACCGGGGCGCGGGTGCATATCCTGCACATATCGACCGGGGACGAGATGCTGTTCCTCAGGGATCACAAGGATGTCGCCACCGTCGAGGTGCTGCCGAACCATCTGACGCTGGTTGCGCCGGATTGCTACGAGCGGCTCGGCACCTACGCCCAGATGAATCCCCCGATCCGCGATGACAGCCATCGCCAGCGCATCTGGTGGGGCGTGGAACAGGGCATCGTCGACGTGCTCGGTTCCGATCATGCGCCGCATACTCATGAGGAGAAGCACCACGCCTATCCGGCAAGCCATTCCGGCATGCCGGGCGTCCAGACGCTGGTGCCGATCATGCTCGACCATGTGAATGCCGGCCGGCTCTCGCTGGAGCGCTTCGTCGACCTGACCAGCCATGGGCCGCAGCGCATCTTCGGACTGGAAGGCAAGGGCCGGATCGCGGTCGGCTACGATGCCGATTTCACGATCGTCGACCTCAAGCGCCGGGAGACGATCACCAATGACTGGATCGCCTCGAAATGCGGCTGGACGCCCTATGACGGCGTCACCGTCACCGGCTGGCCGGTCGGCACCTTCGTGCGTGGTCTCAAGGTGATGTGGGAGGGCGAATTGACGACGCCGTCGCAGGGTGAGCCGGCCCGCTTCCTGGAGGCGCTGCCGCGCAGCGCCTGAAACGGATCGGCGCCGCCCGCGTTCAGCTCTCGATGAGCGCGCGGGCGGCGCCGCAAAAAAAAATCGAAAAAAGATTCCCGGCGCTGTCGATTCCAGCCGCGCCCGTTCGACGTGCAGTCAGAGAACGGGTTTCGGCGGTTCGCGCCGAAGCCGCCCGGTTCTCCCAAACCCAAGGAGAAGACCGATGCGTGTGATGGTTCTGGTCAAGGCAAGCAAGGACAGCGAAGCCGGCGTGATGCCGGATCCGGACGTCTTCGCGAAGATGGGCGCCTATAACGAGGAACTGATCAAGGCCGGCATCCTGCTCGCCGCGGAAGGCCTGCAGCCGACCTCCAAGGGGCTGCGCATGCGCTTCTCCGGCGGCGACAGGGCGATCACCGACGGCCCCTTCGCCGAGACCAAGGAATTGCTGGCCGGCTTCTGGCTCTGGCAGGTGAAGTCCTTCGACGAAGCGGTCGAATGGCTCAAGCGCGCGCCCTTCGACGGCGGCACCGAGATCGAGCTCAGGCCCGTCTTCGAGATGGAGGATTTCGGCGAGATGGTGACGCCGGAGCGGCGCGAACGGAAGGAAAACCTGCGCGCCGAATTCGAGAAACGTCCCGGCTGAGCCGGCCCGATACCCCAAACCCAGCTCAACGGACGGTGCAGGCTACGCCCCCGTCTCTCGAAGGAGAAAACCGATGCGTTTCATGGTGATGGTCAAGGCGACGAAGGACAGCGAAGCCGGCGCTCCGCCGAGCCAGGAGCTGCTCGAGGCGATGATGGCCTATAACGAAGAGCTGGTGAAAGCCGGCATCATGAAGGGCGGCGACGGCTTGCAGCCCAGCTCGAAGGGCGCGCGCGTCCAATTCGACGGCGCCAAGCGCTCCGTCGTCGACGGGCCCTTCGCCGAGACCAAGGAGCTCGTCGCAGGCTATTGGCTCTGGGAGTGCCAATCGCTCGACGAGGCGATCGCCTGGGTCAAGCGCTGCCCCAATCCGATGCCGGGTCCGTCCGAGATCGAAATCCGGCCGCTGTTCGAACTGGCCGATTTCGGCGAGATCGTCACGCCGGAGACGGCGGCGCAGTGGGACCGGCTCAAGGCCGAGTCCGAGGAGCAGGGCTGAGCGATCGACGCCTTGCCTGGGCCACTTGCCAGCCGATGCGCTGATGGTGTGTATCGCTTCCCATGTCGGGCAGCGATGCACACCGCACCATCGAGACGGTCTGGCGCATGGAAGCGCCCCGGCTGATCGCGGGGCTCGCGCGGCTGACCCGCGATGTCGGCCGGGCCGAGGAGCTGGCGCAGGACGCGCTGGTCGCGGCGCTGAAGCAATGGCCCGAAGAGGGCGTGCCGCGCAATCCGGCGGCCTGGCTGATGCAGGTCGCCAAGCGTCGCGCCGCGGATGCCGCCCGCCACGAGATCATGGCCCGGCGCAAGCGAGACGAGATCGGCCGCGATATCGACAGCGAAGGGCCGGCGATGCCGGATATCGACGAGGCGCTCGATGACGAGGTCGGCGACGACCTCCTGCGCCTGATCTTCACCGCCTGCCATCCGGTGCTGCCCAAGGAGGCGCGGATCGCGCTGACGCTGCGGCTGCTCGGTGGACTGACGACGGAGGAGATCGCGCGCGCCTTCCTGGTGCCGGAACCGACGATGGCGCAGCGCATCGTGCGGGCGAAGAAGACGCTGAGCGAGGCCGGGGTGCCTTACGAAGTGCCGGCCGGCGCCGAGCTCGGCGAACGCCTCGCCTCGGTGCTGGAGGTCGTCTACCTGATCTTCAACGAGGGTTATTCGGCCACGGCCGGCGAGGACTGGGTCCGGCCGGGACTGTGCGAGGAGGCGCTGCGGCTCGGGCGCATCCTGGCGGCGCGGGCTCCGGAGGAGCCGGAGGTGCTCGGTCTTGTCGCGCTGATGGAGCTGCAGGCTTCACGACTCCGGGCGCGTGTCGGCCCCGACGGCGAGCCGATTCTTCTGCTCGACCAGAACCGCGCGCGCTGGGACAGGCTTCTGATCGGACGAGGACTTGCGGCGCTGGAACGGGCGGAGCGGCTCGCCGGCACTTTGCCGGGTCCCTATCTGCTGCAGGCRGCACTGGCCGCCTGCCATGCCCGTGCGCGCACGGCGGAAGAGACCGACTGGCATCGAATCGCGGCGCTCTACGCGGTGCTCGGCCGGGTGTTGCCGTCGCCGATCGTCGAGCTCAATCGGGCCGTGGCGGTCGGCATGGCTGAAGGGCCGGCGGCAGGGCTGGAACTGGTCGAAGCGCTGGCCACCGAGCCGTCGCTCAAGCGCTACCATCTCCTGCCGAGCGTGCGCGGCGACCTGCTGTCCAAGCTCGGTCGGCTTGCCGAGGCGGCTGCGGCCTTCGAGCAGGCTGTAGCACTGACGCGCAACGTCAAGGAACGAGCTTTGATGGAAGAACGAGCGGCAGCGGCACGTGCTGGTGCCCGCCGGGCCGCATCGAGCTGAGAACGTCTCGCCAGGCCTTAAGCCGTCATGCCCGGGCTTGACCCGGGCATCTCATGCCAACCGAGGCTTCCGCACTCGCCTGTCTAGGGATTCCCAGGCCTGCGCTTCGCTTCGCCCGAGAATGACCCCTGGGATCAGTGCCGCGTGCCGGTGGTGAAGGCGCCGCAGCGAACTTTCTCGGGCAGGGCCTCGGTGAAGACGGCGGTGGCTTCCTCGCCATAGGTCTCGACCAGGGTGCGGAGCGCAGCAAAGAGCGCGGCATGGGCGAGCGCATCCGAATCGAGCCCGTCCTGCTGGGCTTCGGTGAAGGCGTCCTCGACGTAGCCGTAGGCGACGCGGCGCGCATCGCCATGGTCTTCGGCGAGATTCGGGTCGAGCATCGTGTCTTCGGGCTGGATTGGCATCGAAATGGGACTCTGCGGCCTTCTATCTGATGCGAATCGCGCCGGTTGTGACCCGGTTCGCGACGGTTGGGCGACACTCAAGTCATAGGCCGTGCCAGAGCGGCACGCTACCGCGGTGTTTAAGAAAGGTTAACGCGACCGGAAGAATTCCACCGAAGATCGCATTCGGGCAACAGCTGTTGCCTATCCGCCATAGCGGCTGGCCAGCGCCCGCGATAGGGCCTCGCCTTCAGCCGCGAGGCGCGCGGAGGCTTCCTGGCTGGCATCGGTACAGGAACGGTGGGTCAGCGAATAGGCCTTGAAACCGCGGTTGAAAGCGGCGGTCAGGCGGTCGCGCCGTTGTGGGGTACGCCCTTCGGCCTCGATCAGGGCGGCCATGCGGGCGCGCCAATCCTGAGCCTCCTTGCCGCCGCAGAGCGTGCGCAGATAGGCGAGCGAGCCCATGATCTCGGCGAGCTGGAGCAGTTGCGGCTCATAGGGCGGGCCGTCCGGCTCCTGGACGGGCGGTTCCGCAGGCTTGGCTGCGGGCGGTTTCGCCGGCTGCGGCGTTCGCTGCTGCGCCTGCGAAACCAGCGGCGCGAGCACGGCAAGGGCCAGAACGGCCGAAGCGCGAGCGCCGCGCCTCATGCCGACCCGCTGGCCGCGAAGAGGCTGTGAGCCCGGCGCAGCACGTCGCCGAGTTCGCGCGTGGTGGCGAGCCCGCCGATCTTGAGCGGATCGGCCCACATCACGGCGCCTGCCTCCGGGCCCGGTTGCGGTTCGCCGGAAAGCCATTCGCCGACGAAGGATGCGACGACGAAGTGATGCGTCACGGCGCCCTTGGCATCGCGGCCGAAGATCTCGACATGGCGGTTGAAGCCGAGGATACGGGCGGTCACGCCGACCTCCTCGTCGAGTTCGCGCAGCGCCGCCTGCTCGAGTGTCTCGCCGGCCTCGACCTTGCCGCCGGGCAGCGACCAGAGCTGGTCGGCCGGCGGCTTGGTGCGGGTCGCCAGCAGCACCTTGCCTTCGCGGAAGACGGCGACCGAGGCTGCGAGCACAGGCCGAGCCGCCGCGCGGCCGGGCGTGGGGAAGCGGATGACCTGGCCGCCATCCTCGCTCATGGCGCGCTGACCGGCGTCAAACGTGCTGTCCGCCATTGATGTGCAGCTCCGAGCCGGTGACATAGCTCGAGGCGTCCGTGCAGAGGAAATAGATCGCCTTGGCGACCTCGTCGGTCTTGCCCAGGCGCTTCATCGGCAGGGTCGCGACGATCTTCTCGGTGCCCGGCGAGAGGATGGCGGTATCGATCTCGCCCGGCGAGATCGAGTTCACGCGGATGCCGAACGGCCCGAAATCGGCGGCCATCTCGCGGGTGAGGCTGGCGAGAGCCGCCTTGGAGGTGGCATAGGCGGCACCCGCGAAGGGGTGCACGCGTGAGCCGGCGATCGAGGTGACGTTGACGATCGCGCCCTTCGCGGCGGTGAGTTCGTCGAGCAGTCCGCGCGCCAGCATGATCGGCGCGAAGAAATTGACCTGGAAGACCTTGTGCCAGTCGTTGAAGGAGGTGGTGGCGGCGCCGAGCCGCTCGCCGTTGCGCCCCTTCGGCGAGATGCCGGCATTGTTGACCAGCGCATTCAGCTTGCCGCCCTCGACGGCCAGCCGCTTCTTGATCTCGGCGATGCCGCGCATCGTGTCCTCGGGGTCGCCGAGGTCGATCTGGACATGGTCGTCGGCACCAGAGGGCCAGGGGCACTTCTCGGAGAAGCCCTGGCGCGAGCAGGACAGGATACGCCAGCCCGCCATGGCGAACTGCATCACCGTGGCATGGCCGATACCGCGGCTCGCTCCGGTCAGCAGCATGACCGGGCGATTGCCCGGCTCGGTCTTCGGAAAATCGAACTTCGGCATCGCCATGGGGCTGGAGTCCTCAGGGGTAGAAGCGTGTCTTGGACCAGGGCTCACCGGCCGAGCCGCGGCGGAAGATGATGCGGTCGTGCAGGCGGAAGGCGCCGTCGCGCCAGAACTCGATATAGACCGGGGTGATGCGAAAGCCACGCCAATAGGGCGGGCGCGGGATCTCGCCGATGCCGAACTTCAGCGTATAGGCCGCGACCGCTTTCTCCAGCGCGAAGCGGCTTTCCAGCGGGCGCGACTGCTGCGAGGCCCAGGCGCCGATGCGGCTGTCGCGCGGGCGCGACTGGAAATAGGCCTCCGATTCGGCGTCGGTGACGGGGGCGACGGGGCCGCGGATGCGGATTTGCCGGCGCAGGCTCTTCCAGTGGAACAGCGCCGCGGCCTTGGGCTGGCCGAGCAGCTCCTCGCCTTTCTGGCTTTCGGTGTTGGTGTAGAAGACGAATCCGTCCGGCCCGTGGCCCTTCAGCAGCACCATGCGGCTGTTGGGCAGGCCGTCGGCATCGACGGTCGAAAGCGCCATGCCGTTCGGGTCGTTGGGCTCGGATTTCGTCGCTTCGTCCAACCACTTCTGGAACAAGGCGAAAGGCTCGTTTTCCTCGGTGAAGTCACCGCTCGTTAACGGTTGCACGTTCTAATCCTCGGTCAGTGGAAGTTGGGCGTCGGGCGAGCGCAAAGTGATCCGGTTACGGGCGACTGGTTTATATAGGGCAGGGGCCGGAGCGTTCCAAAGCCTTCCTGATCGCGCAGCCCCCATGCGCCCGCTGATGGCTGTGGCCGTGCTGGCGCTGTTCGCCGCCGGCTGCTCGGTTTCCTTTCCGATTCTCGGCCTGTCGAGCAAGAGCGAGGACGAGGTCGCGACGACCTCCGCGGTTCTGCCTGCGCGCGGCGGCGAACGGCCGGCGGCCCTCGCCAGCCTTGCGGCCGAGCTCGGTCCCGAAGACATGCGCCGCGCCGATGGCGCGATGAGCGTCGCTCTCGACCCGCAGGGCAACGGTGCCGCGGTATCCTGGGACAACCCCCAGAGCGGCATCAAGGGTTCCTTCATTCCGGTAGGTGGCCCGTTCCTGCGGTCGGACGAGATCTGCCGGGCCTTCATCGCCAGCGTCCAGACGCAAGCCCGGCCGGCCAAGCTGCAAGGCACCGCCTGCCGCCCCTCCGGCGGCGAGTGGGCGGTCAAGGATGTCGCGCCCTGGAAGGGCGTGAGCTGAGCGCCCAGCTATCGGCTTGCCTTGCGTTTGCGGCGGGTGCAGAAGGGCCCCCGGAGGGTGTTGCGTCGGCGCCACACCATCCCCAGATAAGGCGGAGCGGACGGATGCCGGCTTTCGATACCGGCCGTCCGACTTTGCGTGAAAACGAGGTTTTGGATGCGCGATCCCTATCAGGTTCTGGGCGTCGCCCGCGGCGCGAGCGATGCGGAGATCAAGAAGGCCTTCCGCCGCCGTGCCAAGGAGCTGCACCCGGACCGCAACCAGGAAGATCCGAAGGCGCAGGATCGCTTCTCCGAGCTGAACACCGCCTATGAGATCCTGGGCGACGAGACCAAGCGCAAGCAGTTCGACCGCGGCGAGATCGATGCCGAGGGCAAGCCGAAGTTCCAGGGCTTCGAGGGCATGGGCGCCGGCCGCGGCGGTCGCAGCGGCGGCTTCGAATTCAATTTCGGCCAGGGCGGCAACCCCTTCGGCGGGCGCGCCGGCGCGCAACCCGGCGGCGGGCAGCCCGGTGGCGACGCCGGCTTCGACGCCTCCGACATCTTCTCCTCGCTCTTCGGCGAGGCGAGCCGGCGCTCGCGCGGGCGGCCCGAGCCGCAGAAGCCGGCGGAGCAGAGCTTCACGCTCGAGGTCACGCTGGCTCAGGCCGTGACCGGCGGCGCGCGCCGGGTCAAGCTGCCGACCGGGCGCGAGGTCGAGATCACCATCCCCGAAGGCGTCACCGACGGCAAGGTGATGCGCCTGCGCGGTCTCGGCCAGACCGATCCGTTCTCCGGCGAGACCGGCGACGTGATGATGACGATCAAGATCAAGCCGGACCCGCGCTTCACGGTCGACGGCAAGGATCTGCGCACCCGCGTCGCGGTGCCGCTCACCAAGGCGGTTCTTGGCGGGCCGTTGCACGTCCCGACGCTGACCGGCGCCGTCGAGATGACGATCCCGCCGATGACCGGCACGACCAAGCAGTTCCGCCTGCGCGGCAAAGGGCTCAAGGGCGAGAAGGGCGCGGTTGGCGACCTCTTCGTCGCGATCGATATCGAGATGCCGGCAAGCGACGCCGAGTTGACCGCTCTGATGAAGGCGCGCAGCGAGGCCGGCTAACCTTCCAGCATTATGCGATGGGCCTTTGCCGGCCCCGATCCGAGGGAAAATACCCCCGATTGGGGCCGGATGCGTGATTCAACCGTGGAGGCCGCCGTCAAAAGCGGTTCCCGTTTCCCTGCGACTGTTCTAAGAGACCTGCTCCTCGTTCACCCTGCGGGTTCCCCATGCCTGATTCCAACGCCGTTTCGCCGACCGCCAATCTCCTCAAGGGCAAGCGCGGACTCGTGATGGGCGTCGCGAACAACCGCTCCATCGCCTGGGGCATCGCCAAGGCGGCGGCCGACGCGGGCGCGGAACTCGCGTTCACCTATCAGGGCGATGCGCTGAAGAAGCGGGTGGAGCCGCTCGCCAAGGAACTCGGCGGCCATGTGGTCGGCCATTGCGACGTCACCGACGGCGCCACGATCGACGCGGTCTTCGCCGAGGTCGAGAAGCTCTGGGGCAAGCTCGACTTCGTCGTCCACTGCATCGCCTTCTCGGACAAGGACGAGCTGACCGGCCGCTATGTCGAGACCACCGAGGCGAACTTCTCCAAATCGCTGCTGATCTCCTGTTATTCCTTCACCGCGATCACCCAGCGCGCCGAGAAGCTGATGCCCGATGGCGGCTCGCTGCTGACGCTGACCTATTACGGCGCCGAGAAGTGGATGCCGCATTACAATGTCATGGGCATTGCCAAGGCGGCGTTGGAATCGAGCGTGCAGTATCTCGCCGCCGATCTCGGCCCCTCGAAGATCCGCGTCAACGCGATCTCGGCCGGCCCGATCAAGACGCTGGCCGCCTCCGGCATCGGCGATTTCCGCTACATCCTGCGCTGGAACGAGTACAACTCGCCGCTGCGCCGCACGGTCACCATCGAGGAGGTCGGCGAGACCGCCGTGTTCCTCGTCTCCGACATGTCGCGCGGCATCACCGGCGAGATCATGCATGTCGATGCCGGCTACCATGTCGTCGGCATGAAGGTGCCGACCGCGCCGGACATCTCTCTCGACAAGGGCGAGTGAGGTTTCCACTTCGTTATAACATTGTTGTAACGGAGCTTGATTGCGCTTATCCTGCCTCTTCGATGGAGGGAGCCATGCGCAGCGCCGTCAAGAAGATCGGTAATTCGGCCGGAATCGTCATCCCGAAGCCTCTTCTCGCCGAGATCGGGGCAAAGGCGGGCGATGGCGTCGAGCTCACCGTCGAGCAAGGCCGCATTATCATCCAGCCGCTGCAGGGGCGGGCACGCGAAGGCTGGGCCGAGGATGCCAAACGCCTCGCGGCTACGGAAGACGATGCGCTAGCGTGGCCGGAATTCGGCAATGCCGAAGACACCGAACTGACATGGTGAAGCGCGGGGACATCTGGCTCGCGGCTCTCGACCCAACGGTGGGCAGCGAAATCCAGAAGACGCGGCCTTGCCTGATCATCTCGCCTGCCGAGATTCACGATCATCTACGCACGGTCATCGTCGCGCCCATGACTTCAAAGAGCCGCCCGGCGGGCTTCAGGGTGCCGATCTCATTTCAAGGCATTGATGGGCTGATCCTGCTCGAGCAGAGCAGGGCTCTCGACAAGAAGAGGCTGATCCGGCGGTTAGGCGCGGCCCACCCGGCAACGCTCAGCAATGCCCTGGCGGTTTTGCGCGAACTCTACGAGGATTGACGACCGGCCGTCCGGCTAGCCCGCCAGCAAGGTTTTCAAGCGATCCGTCGCGCCGTCGTCGCGGCGGATCGTTTCGTCTGCGGCGGCTGCAAGCAGATCGGCCACCGTCCGTCCGCCGATCAGGCGTTGTGGCAGGATCTCCGCCAGCGGCGTCAGCACGAAGGCGCGCTCGGGAATGCGCGGGTGCGGAATCTGCAGCCGCGCCTGGTCGATGACCGCATCGCCATAGGTCAGGATGTCGATGTCGAGCGTGCGCGGTCCCCAGCGCTCGCGCCGTTCGCGGCCGCCGGCACGCTCCAGCTCAAGGCAGAACGCGAGCAGGTCCTGCGGGGCGAGCGATGTCTCGACCAGAGCTGCCATGTTGAGGAATTCCGGCTGGTCGGTCTTGCCCCAGGGCGGTGTGCGATAGATCGAGGACAGCCGGCCAAGAGTGATGGCCGGGTGGTCGCGCAACCCATGCAAGGCCGCGGCGAAGGCGGCGACGGGATCGCCGAGATTGCCGCCGAAGGCGAGCGCGGCTTCAACCTTCACGCTGGAATCTCAACTGGATGCCGACCGAGCCGAGCGTCGCCGGGATCGGAGGCGCCGGCTTGCGCAACGTGACTTCCACAGCATCGACCGTGGGAAAGGCGTCGAGGATCGCCAAAGCCACGGCACGGGCTGCGCCTTCAAGCAGATGATAGCGGCAGGCCGTGAAAGCGTCGTTCACGATGGCGACGGCACGCCCGTAATCGACCGTATCGGCCAGGCGGTCGCTGGCGGCGGCGGCACGCAGGTCGACGTCGAGCACGAGGTCGAGGACAAAGCGTTGGCCGAGCCGCTCCTCCTCCGAGAAAAAGCCGTGATAGGCGTAGATATCGAGCTTCTCGATCAGGATGCGGCCGGTTTCGCTCACAGGTCTGCCTTCGTGCTGTCCTCGATCGCGGCCCAGGTCTTCAGCGCATCGATATGGGGCGCGACGTCATGGGCGCGGATGATGGCGGCGCCGCGGCTGGCGCCGTAGAGATGGGCGGCGATGCTGGCGGCGAGCCGTTCGGCCGGGATCGTGCGGCCGGTGATATGCCCGAGCGTCGATTTGCGCGAGGCGCCGAGCAGGATCGGGCAGCCGAGCTCGCCGAGCCGGTCGAGATGGTGGATCAGGTCGAGATTCTGGCTGATGGTCTTGCCGAAGCCGATGCCGGGATCGACGACGATCTGGTCACGCGGGACGCCGGCCTGCGTCGCGATCGCGATCGAGCGCTCGAGGAAGCGCAGCACCTCGTCGAAGATGTCGAGCGCGCCGTCGGCCTTCTCGCGGTTGTGCATCAGGATGATCGGGGCGCCGGCCCGCGCTGCGACCGCGGCGATGCGCGGATCGCGCTGGGCGCCCCAGACGTCGTTGACGATCGATGCGCCGGCGGCGAGCGCCGCTTCCGCGATCTCGGCCTTGTAGCTGTCGATGGAGATCGGCGCCTCGATGCGCGCCTTCAGCTGGGCGATCACCGGCAGCACGCGCGCCTTCTCGGTCTCGGCATCGACGGTGGCATGGCCCGGCCGGGTCGACTCGCCACCGACATCGACGATGGCCGCCCCCTCGGCGACAAGGCTTTCGCCATGCGACACCGCGGCCTGGGTGCCGGCGTGCAGGCCGCCATCCGAAAAGGAATCGGGCGTGACGTTGACGATGCCCATGACCAGCGGCCGCGCATCGAGCGCGAGGCTGCGGCCATCAGGCAAGGTGAGGGAGAAGGGCATGCGGTTCCGTCGATGATTGGGCAAGGGCGCTATACACACCCCGTGTGCGATGGGCCACAGAAAGCGGCCGATTGTCGCTATGGGGCGGATGCATGGGCTCCGGCCGCCTTTGGCTTTTGACGCGGGCGGCGTCAGCGTGCAGAAGCCCCGCATGCTTCCGCTTTCGCTTTCGCATCGGCTCATCCTCGTCCGCCACGGCGAAACCGACTGGAATCGCGAGGGGCGGCTGCAAGGCGGACAGGATATCCCGCTCAACGATCTCGGCCGTGAACAGGCGGCTGAGGCCGCCGGCCGTCTGAAGACGCTGGAGCCGGCCTATGCCGAGCTCGACTACATCTCATCGCCGATGCGGCGGGCGCGCGAGACGATGGACATCCTGAGCCGCGAACTCGCTCTGCCGGAAGGCGGCTATGCCGTCGATGACCGGCTGCGGGAGCTGACCTTCGGCGAATGGGAAGGCTTTACCTGGCGCGATGTCCGCAAGGCCGAGCGCGAGCAGGCGCATCTGCGCGAGCGCGACAAATGGGGCTTCGTGCCGCCGGGCGGCGAGAGCTATCGCATGCTGGCCGAACGGGTGCGTCCGGTGCTCGAAGGCTTGCGGCGCGAGACGGTGATCGTCAGCCATGGCGGGGTTGCGCGCGCCGTGCTCGCGCTGGTTGGTGCGGTTGCGCCACGCGACGCCGCCAGGGTGGAGATCTGGCAGGGCAAGCTGCTCGTCGTCACCGGGAGCAAGGCCGACTGGCTCTGAGAGGCTCGGGCAGTGCCGGCGGCATCCCGGCATTCATCACCGGTTCACGCGTGATTCGGCAGGAAGAATATGCTAGCAGAGCGTCGTGATGCGGCGGCCTGCCCGGCCGGGGGGCTCACGCGGATGTCGCGGCGCAGTGGCGACGGATTCCGGTTTTCTTCATAGGGTGCGTGGCAAGGTGCCGCCCGACCGAAGGCATGAGCCGCCTCGGTCATAGCGACGGGCCTTTGAGCGCAGCGGGGCGCGATGAACGATATGACGAAGCTGTCGGCGGCGTCTGATCCGGCCGGCGCAAACCTCCTTGCCATGCTGGCCGGCGAGAAGCGCCCGGACCTGATCCGTGACGAGGTGCTGGCCGAGATCTTTGCGGCGACCGCAGCCGCTCGCCCTGACCATCCCGCTCTTGTCGATCGCGAACGTCGCCTCAGCTATGCCGAGGTCTGGGCCCAGGCCGGGCGGCAGGCGCGGGGCTTGCAGCTTGCCGGCGTCGGGCCGGGCGACATGGTCGGCCTGTGGATGCCGCGCGGCATCGATCTGCTCGTCGCGCAGATCGCGATCACGCGCGCGGGCGCGGCCTGGGTGCCCTTCGACGCGGATGCGCCGGTCGAGCGCATCGCGACCTGCCTCAATGACGCCGAGGCCAAGGGCATCGTCACCTGCGCCGGCTGGGCTGCCCGGGCCGAGGAGACGGACCGCAAGGTCTGGACGCCCGAAATCCTCGCGGCCGCGGCGGACGGGCATGAGCCGCCGGCGCGGCCGGCCGGGCTGACCAAGGAACATCCGGCCTATCTGATCTACACCTCCGGCTCGACGGGCACGCCGAAGGCGATCGTCATCAGCCACCGCAACATCTGCCATTTCCTGCGCTCCGGGAACGCGCTTTACGGGATCGGCCCCGACGACGTCGTCTTCCAGGGCGCCTCGGTCGCCTTCGACCTGTCGATGGAGGAGATCTGGACGCCCTATCTCGTCGGGGCGACGCTCTTCGTCGCCTCGCCCGAGATGATGGGCGATGCCGAGGAGCTGCCTGCCATCCTCGACGAGGCCGGCGTCACCGTCATCGACACCGTGCCGACATTGCTCGGCATCCTGCCGGCCGACGTGCCTTCCCTGAAGCTGATCCTGCTCGGCGGCGAGGCGCTGCCGCCGGCGATCGTGCAGAAATGGTCGAAGCCGGGCCGGCGCATCCTCAACACCTACGGCCCGACCGAGGCGACGGTCGTGGCGACCGCTGCCGAGGTCGTTCCCGGTGAGACCGTCACCATCGGCAAGCCGATCGCGAACTACACCGCCTATGTCGTCGGCGAAGATTTGCGCCTGGTCCATCCGGGCGAGCAGGGCGAGCTTCTGATCGGCGGGCCGGGCGTCGCCAAGGGCTATCACGGGCGCCCCGAACTGACGGCCGAGAAGTTCATCGCCAACCCGTTTTCCGGGCTGGCCGGCGAGGGCGACCCGGTGCTCTACCGCTCCGGCGATGCCGTCAGCCTCGATGAGAACGGCAACATTGTCTTCCACGGCCGCATCGACGACCAGATCAAGATCCGTGGCTTCCGCGTCGAGCTCGGCGAGATCGAATCGAAGCTCGCGGACGAGCCGGGCGTGGCGCAGGCGGCCGTCGTGCTGCGCACGGATGACGGCATCGAGCGGCTCGTCGCCTTCGTCGTGGCGGAGCCGGGCGTGGCGGTGGACGGTGCTGCGCTCAGAGCGGCACTGCGCGAGAAGCTGCCGCCCTACATGGTTCCCGCGCATTTCGAGGCGGTCGGCTCGCTGCCGCGCATGGTTTCCGGCAAGGTCGACCGCAAGATGCTGAAGGCGGCGCCGCTGACGGCGCCGAGCGCCGAGGGCGAACAGGAGCCCCCGCGCAACGAGACGGAAGCCGCCCTGCTCGATGCCGCCAGGCGCGTGCTCGGCGCAGCCAGCCTGCCGCTGGAAGCCGATTTCTTCGTCGATCTGGGTGGGCATTCGCTGCTCGCGGCGCGCTTCATCTCGATCGTGCGGGAGACGCCGGCCTATGCCGGCATCACGCTGCAGGATGTCTATGGTGCCCGTACGCTGCGTGCGATGGCCGCGCTGCTCGACGAGCGGGGCGCGGCAACGGCGGAGGACCTCTCCTTCACGCCTCCGCCGTTCCTGCGGCGCTTCCTGTGCGGGTTGGCGCAGGCTGCTGTGCTGCCGGTCATCATCGGCCTGTCGACGGCGCAGTGGCTCGGCGTCTTCGTCACCTACATGATCCTCTCGGGCGAGGATCTGCCGCTGCTCGGCCAGATCGCTGCCCTGCTCGGCGTCTACATCATGATCATCGTCGCGACCGGGCTCATTGCCGTCGCGCTGAAGTGGATCGTGCTCGGCCGGACCAAGCCCGGCGTCTATCCGCTCTGGGGCGTCTACTATTTCCGCTGGTGGTTTGCGGCGCGTGTCGCCGGCCTCGTCCATATCAAATGGCTCCAGGGCACCCCGGTGATGCGGTTCTACTGGCGCCTGCTCGGTGCCAAGGTCGGGCGCGACGTCGTCATCTCCGATTACGAGGCGGGCGCGATCGATCTGATCGAGATCGGCGACTTCACGAGCTTCGGCTCCAAGACCACCTTCGCCAATGGCGAGGCGATCGGCGACAAGCTGATCATCGGCCGCATCAAGATCGGGAAGGATGTCTCGGCGGGAGCTTCGGTCGTGCTCGGCCATGGCGCGGTCATCGGCGCTCATGCCGAGATCGGCGACCTCACCGCCATTCAGCCCGGCGTCCATGTCGGAGAGGCCGAGATCTGGGACGGCACGCCCGGCCGCAAGATCGGCACGGTCGACCTCGCCGCCCTGCCGCCGCAGGCCGAAGCCTCACCGGCGCGGCGCGCGCTGATGACCGTCTTCTACCTCCTGATGCTGATCGTGCTGCCGCCGGTCAGCCTACTGCCGATCTTCCCGGCCTTCTGGCTGTTCGACAAGATCGACGACTTCATCGCCGGCTGGACCGAGATCAGCTATCTCTGGTTCCTGCCGATCCTGACCTGGCCGACCGCGATCGGCCTCATCGCCTTCACCGTGCTGCTGATGGCGGGGTTGCGCTGGGCGATCCTGCCGCGCGTCACCTCCGGCTCCTACTCGATCCATTCCGGCTTCTACGCCCGCAAATGGACGGTGGCGCTGGCGACCGAGGTGACGCTGGAGACGCTCTCCTCGCTCTTTGCCACGATCTATATGCGGGCCTGGTACCGGCTGATGGGCGCGCACATCGGCAAGGGCGCGGAGATCTCGACCAATCTCTCCGGCCGCTACGACCTCACCGGCATCGGCGCGGGCAACTTCATCGCCGACGAGGTCGTCTTCGGCGACGAGGACATGCGCCGCGGCTATATGCGGCTCGACGCGACGCGCACGGGCGAGCAGGTCTTCGTCGGCAACGACGCGGTGGTGCCGCCCGGCGCGGTCATCCCAGACCGGGTGTTGATCGGCATCAAGTCGAAGCCGCCGGCCAATGACCGGATGCAGCCCGGCGACACCTGGTTCGGCTCCCCGCCGATCAAGCTGCCGACCCGTCAGAAGGTCGATCTCGGCGCGGACTGGACCTACAAGCCCTCCTTCGCCAAGCAGTTCGGGCGCGGCGTCTTCGAGGCGTTGCACACTTCCTTCCCGTCGATGCTGTTCATCACCTTCGGCACCATCGCCGTCGACATGGTGCTGCAGCAGAAGATCAACGAGGGCGACTGGCTCGGCCTTGCCCTGTCCTTCATGGCGGTCTCGGTGCTGATCGCCGTGGCCCAGGCCCTGATCTGCGCTGCCGTCAAATGGCTGATGATGGGCACCTACAAGCCGGTGATGAAGCCGATGTGGTCGTGGTGGGCGATGCGCACCGAGGCCGTCGCGGTGATGTATTGGGGCCTCGGCGGCAAGGTGCTGTTCGACTATCTGCGCGGCACGCCGTTTCTGCCCTGGTTCCTGATGCTGTTCGGCGCGAAGTACGGGAAGGGCGTCTGGCTCGACTCTACCGATATCACCGAGTTCGACTGCATCAAGGTCGGCGATTTCTGCACGGTCAACGCCCACTCGGCGCTGCAGACGCACCTCTACGAGGATCGCGTGATGAAGGTCGGCCGTGTCAGGCTGGGCAAGGGCGTCTGCGTCGGTGCCGGCGCGACCGTGCTCTACGACACCCATGTCGGCGACTACGCTCAGGTCGGGTTGCTGACCGTGATCATGAAGGGCGAAAACCTGCCGGCGCATACGCGCTGGGAGGGTGCGCCGGCGGTGCCGGCGAAGGCCTCGGCGCACTGAAGCTGGAGCGGTTCAGCGCGCCGAACCCCAGATCTTTCCTGCGGGAACGGCGCGGCCGGCCAGCGGCAGTGCCCTTTCCGCGTCGCCGAGTTCGCGGACATCGCCCTTGGGCAGGTCTCCGAGTTCGAGTTCGCCGATCCTGACCCGGACGAGGCGCAGGACTTCGGCCCCGGCCGCTTCCACGATCCGCCTGATCTGCCGGTTGCGGCCCTCGTCGATCACCATCTCGACCCAGGCATTGCGCGCGCCGTGGCGCAGCAGCGTGGCCGCGCGTGTCGTCAGGGTCTCGCCATCGTGCGTGGCTCCTGCCCGCAAACGGGCCATGAAGGCGTCGTCGGGCACCCGGTCGATCTGGACGTGATAGGTCTTCTCGACGCCGGAAGCGGGGTCGAGAATGTGCTGCGCCCAGCGGGTGTCGTTGCTCATGAGCAGCAGCCCCTCGCTCGCCATGTCGAGGCGCCCGACCGGAGCCAGGAAGGGCAGGTCGAGGCCGTCCAGACAGGCATAGACGGTCTGGCGCCCCTCAGGGTCGCTGGTTGTCGTGACCACGCCGCGCGGCTTGTTGAGCATCAGATAGACACGGCTTGCGGCGGAAACGGGCTGGCCATCGACCTGCAGACGCGCCCGCTGCGGGTCGATGCGCAGCTCCGGATGGCGGGCGCGGCGGCCGTCGACTGCGACGCGCCCTTCCTGGATCAGCTTCTCCGCCTGGGTGCGCGAGCAGTAGCCGAGCTTGGACAGGGCGCGGGCCAGGCCGACGCTTGCCGCGGTTCCGGGCGCGGGGCGCCTGCGGAAAGGTTTCATGATGAGCCTGGGCGCCGATGGCGCGGCCTGCCCGACGGATCGGAAAAGCTCCCGCCTGCTGCGGTGCGGCCGGTTCGGCCAGCAGGCGGCGGAGCCCGTCCCGACGATCGAGCGATGGTGACAGGGAGTGATCTGGTGTCTGTGGCTCGGTGCCGCGATTGCGCTGGCAGGGGCGAGCCGGCTCAACCCCGAAACCGCCGGCGGGCGGTTCGGGGCTAAAGTCCCGCGATGATGGGGCTCCCGGGGCGCCAGGAGCGCGAGGGGCAGGGCGCCAAGCAACTCATGCGGTCAGCTTGAAGCCGGCGCGGCGCGGTCTTGTCAATGGAGCGCGTGCAGCGGGGCGGGGTTTCGCCGCGGCCCGATCCGGCTTAAGAGCCGATACGCAACGCATCGGGCTCCCATGTCGCACAACAGCTTCGGTCATCTCTTCCGCGTCACCACCTTCGGCGAGAGCCATGGCCCCGCCATTGGCTGCGTCGTCGACGGCTGCCCGCCGCTGATCCCGCTGACGGAAGCCGATATCCAGGGCGATCTCGACCGGCGCCGGCCCGGCCAGTCGCGCTTCACCACGCAGCGCCAGGAGCCGGACCAGGTCCGCATCGTCTCCGGCGTCTTCGCGCGCGAGAGCGACGGCGTGCAGGTGACGACGGGCACCTCGATCGGGCTCCTGATCGACAATGTCGACCAGCGCTCGAAGGACTATTCGGACATCAAGGACAAGTACCGGCCGGGCCATGCCGATTTCACCTATGATGTGAAATACGGCATCCGCGACTATCGCGGCGGCGGGCGTTCCTCGGCGCGCGAGACGGCGATGCGCGTCGCCGCCGGCGCCATCGCCCGCAAGGTCGTGTCGGGCATGGTGGTGCGTGGCGCACTCGTCCAGATGGGGCCGCACAAGATCGACCGCGCCAACTGGGATTGGGAGGAAGTCGCCCGCAACCCCTTCTTCTGCCCGGATGCGAAGGCCGCGGCCTTCTTCGCCGATTATCTCGACGGTATCCGGAAGTCCGGTTCCTCGATCGGCGCCGTGCTGGAGATCGTCGCGGAAGGCGTGCCGGCGGGCCTTGGCGCTCCGATCTACGGCAAGCTCGATGCCGAGATCGCTGCGGCGCTGATGAGCATCAATGCGGTGAAGGGCGTCGAGATCGGCGAGGGCTTCGGCGCGGCCGAGCTTTCAGGCGAGGAGAACGCCGACGAGATGCGCGCCGGCAATGACGGGCGCCCTCTCTTCCTCTCCAACCATGCCGGCGGCATTCTTGGCGGCATCTCGACGGGGCAGGCCATCGTGGCCCGTTTCGCGGTGAAGCCGACCTCCTCGATCCTGGCGACGCGCGCGACCGTGACGCGAACGGGTGGCGAAGCCGAGATGTTCACCAAGGGGCGCCATGATCCCTGCGTCGGCATCCGGGCCGTGCCGGTCGGCGAGGCGATGGTCGCCTGCGTGCTGGCGGATCACTATCTGCGCCATCGCGGGCAGGTCGGCGTTGTGGAGCCGCGCTGGCCGTTTCAGGAGTGACGCTGCCGTCGTTCTCGGGCGAAGCGTAGCGGAGACCCGGGAATCTCTGGTCGGAAGAGGCGCTCATAGGCGAGTCTCCCGCGTCACGAGATGCTCGGGTCAAGCCCGGGCACGACGCGTAGCGGCTTGCATTTCAGCAATACTGAAAATGCGTCAATCATTCATTGCGGATGAAGTCTCGTCGTATTAGCTTGCTCGCATGAAGCTCGACGTCTGGCTCCGGCAGAACAAGATCGCGCGCAGCGCCTTCGCCAAGCAGGTTGGCCTGTCGCCGGCCAGCGTGACGGCGCTCTGCAACGACCCTGCCGCCTGGATCTCCCGCGAAAGCGCCGAGCGCATCACCGCCGCTACAGGCGGCGCCGTCACTCCCAATGATTTCCTCGGCCTGTCAGGGCCGCGCGAGGCTGCCATGTCCAACAACGTCGCCGAGACCATCGAAGCCTTCGCCCGCGGCGAGATCGTCATCGTCACCGATGACGACGATCGCGAGAACGAGGGCGATCTCATCGTCGCCGCCTCTCTCTGCACGCCGGAGAAGATGGCCTTCATCATCCGCAACACCTGCGGCATCGTCTGCGCGCCACTGACCGCGAGCGAGGCCCGGCGCCTGCGCCTCGATCCGATGGTCTCGTCCAACGACGCGCCGCTCGGCACGGCCTTCACCATCACCGTCGACGTCAAGCACGGGCTGACCACCGGCATTTCGGCCGAGCAGCGCACCAACACCGTGCGCGCGCTCGCCAATGGCAATATGGGCGCGGCCGATTTCGTCCGGCCGGGCCATGTCTTCCCGCTGATCGCCAAGGACGGCGGCGTGCTGATGCGTTCCGGCCATACGGAAGCCGCCGTCGACCTGTGCAAGCTCGCCGATCTGCCGCCGGTCGGCGTGATCTGCGAACTCGCCAATGACGACGGTACCGTGATGAAGGGCGCGCAGATCACCGCCTTCGCCGAGAAGCACGGGCTGAAGCAGATCACGGTCGCCGACCTGATCGCCTATCGCCAGTTGCGCGAGAAGCTGGTCGAGCGGGTGCATTCCTTCCCGGTCAAGACCGCGTTCGGCGAGATGACCGGCCATGTCTACATCACGCCCTTCGACAACACCCAGCACTTTGCTTTCGTGATGGGCAAGCTGGGCGACGGCGAGAAGGTGCCGGCCAGGCTGCACAGGGCCGATGTGGTGGCCGATGTGCTCGGCGGCGCCAGCTCGATCCAATGCGTTCTGCGGCGCTTCCAGCAGGAAGGGAAGGGCGTCCTCGTCTATCTGCGCGACGGCAGCGCCGGCGTGCCGATCAAGAGCGTCGAGGAAGGCTCGGACGAGCTGCGCATCCAGCAATGGCGCGAGGTCGGCCTCGGCGCGCAGATCCTGCGCGATCTCGGAGTCAGCTCGATCGTGAACCTCGCCTCCTCGCCGCGCTCCTTCGTGGGCCTCAGCGGCTTCGGCATCGAGATCGCGGAGACCGCGCCGCTGGAGTGAGGCCCGCTCAGCTGCCCATCAGCGCCCCGACATGGGCGGCCGCCGATCGCGCCAGCGCGTCGAGATCGTAGCCGCCCTCGAGCACGGAGACGACGCGGCCGCCGGCGTGCTTGTCCGCGATGTCGATCAGCTTCTGCGTCGCCCAGGCGAAATCGGCTTCGCGGAGATTGAGACTGGCGAGCGGATCGCGCCAATGGGCGTCGAACCCGGCCGAGATCACCACGAGATCGGGGCGGAAGGCATCGAGGCGAGGCAGGATCGCGATCTCGAAGGCCTCGCGGAATTCGTCCGATCCCTCCCCGGGGTGCAAGGGCACATTCACGATCGTGCCGTGGGCGCCGCGCTCCGACGCCGCGCCGGTGCCCGGATAGAGCGGCATCTCGTGGGTGGAGGCGTAAAGGACGCTCGCATCCTCCCAGAAGATGTCCTGCGTGCCGTTGCCGTGATGGACGTCCCAATCGACGATGGCGACGCGCGCGGCACCGTGGGCCTTCTGCGCATGACGAGCGGCAATCGCAGCGTGGTTGAAGAAGCAGAAGCCCATGGCGCGGTTGCGCTCGGCATGGTGTCCCGGCGGGCGCATGGCGACAAAGGCATTGCGGGCCTTGCCGCTCATGACCTCGTCCACGGCAGCGGTTGCGCCGCCGACGGCGCGCAGGACGGCCTCGATCGTGCCGGGAGACATGAACGTGTCGCCGTCGACCTGAACGAAGCCGGAAGCCGGGCTCGAATCGATCAGCGCCTGAGCGTAGGTGGCGGGGTGGCAGAGCGTCACCTGTTCGAGCGTTCCGAGCGGCGCCTCCACCCGAATCAGCGCCGCGAAACGCTCTGCTTCCAGAGCCTGATCGATCGCCTTCAGCCGCTCGGCGCATTCGGGGTGGCCGGGCGGCATGGCGTGGCCGAAGCCTGCGGGATGGGTGATCAGAAGCGTGGTCAAGCGGGTCAATCCAGACGATTGCGGTCAAAGCGACGGAAAGCGTGGCCCGTTTGCCACGCCTGCGCGCGATCAGGGCGCCCTAAGGGGAACTTGATTGCGCCTTGCCGGTTTGGAGCCTAGTGCTTCGCCAGACCGTCGCGCCTCGGGTATGACTTGGGCGATACGAAGCGTTAACTCTTGATTCATCATAAAGGGTGCCTTCGGGTCGCTCTGGTGGAGACTATGAAGAAGACCGTTTTCGTTGCCCTGGCGCTGTCGGCGCTGCTCGGTGCCTGCCAGTATAAGAGCGTGGCCGCTCCGGAGCTGTCAGCCCGCGACGCGGAATATATCGCGCTCGTCCCCAAGTTCGATACCTACCTTCCCTATCTCCCTTACGAGATCGCCGATCCGACCGGGCAACCGCCCGGCACGGTCTATGTCGATACGAAGGAGAAGTTCCTTTACCTCGTCCTGCCGAACAAGAAGGCGATCCGCTACGGCGTCGCCACCGGTGACGAGGCTTATGGCTGGACCGGCGAGGCCGTGGTGCAGCGCAAGGCCGAATGGCCGCGCTGGACGCCGCCGGCCGAGATGGTCAAGCGCTGGCCGCATCTGAAGCCGGTTGCGGGCGGAATGAACGGCGGGCCGGAAAACCCGCTCGGCGCGCGCGCGCTCTATCTCTATCAGAACGGCCACGACACGCTCTATCGCATCCACGGCACCAACGAACCCGAGACGATCGGCCGTTCGGCCTCGTCCGGCTGCATCCGGATGCGCAATATCGACGCTATCGACCTGTTCAATCGCGTGCCGGTGGGCGCGAAGGTCATCGTCGTCTGACCTTCGACGGCAACTTCAGGAATTCGAGCGGGCGGCCTTCGGGTCGCCCGTTTTCGTTACAGGCGGCCGTCACGAAAAAGGCCGGCGGGAGTAGAGCTCCGCGCCGGCCAGTTTAGGGTCTCGAAGGGAGGTTTCAGTCGTCGAAACCGTGGCGGAGCACACCGGGGAGTTCGGTCCTGCGTGCCTCGCCGTGCTTCTTCAACGCGCCTGACAGCTGCCTGGTTCCCGCAGCGACCGCCTGAATCGCGATCGGGCGGAACTGCGACGTGTAGTTTTCGCGTGCCGCGGCATCGTGGAAACTCTTGCGCACCTGCATCTGGGGACGGACGTCGTTTTGAAACATGGCTCCTGACTCTCTGATGACCTGACGCCGGAGGCTCTCGCCCGCCGACCTCGTCACCCTGCCGGCCGATCAGGACGGGGCCGGGGCGCGTCTGTGATTTGTTCGTGGCGATCTCGGGCCGTGCGCGGTTTCGGCCACATTGATGAACGAAAACAAAAAAGGCCGGGCGATCGCCGCCCGGCCTTCAAAATCGCACATGCCGTGGCCGTCAGGCGAACAGGCCTTCCGCCTTGGCCCAGTCCAGCGTCTTGTCGAGGGCGCGCTCGCAGCGGTTGAACATCTCCTCGGTCTCGGCCTCGCTGATGACCAGCGGCGGGCAGAAGGCGAGACGGTCGCCCATGGCGCGGGTGATGAGACCCTCCTGCAGCGCGAAGGCGACAGCCTTGGCGCCGACGCCCTTCTTGGTCTCGAAGGCAGCCTTGGTCTGCTTGTCCTTGACCAGCTCGGCGCCGCCGATCAGGCCGACACCGCGGGCTTCGCCGACGAGCGGATGCTCGGCAAGCTTCTCGAGGCGGCGGATGAAGGTCGGCGAGACCTTGTTGACGTGATCGACGATCTTGTCGCGCTGGTAGATCTCCAGCGTCTTCACCGCGACGGCGCAGCCGACCGGGTGGCCCGCATAGGTGTTGCCGTGGCCGAAGGTGCCGATCTTGCGGCTCTGGTCGACCAGAACCTCATAGACCTTCTCGTTCATCATCACGGCGCTGAGCGGGAAATAGGCCGAGGTGATCTGCTTGGCGAGCGAGATTGTGTCGGCGTTCATGCCGTAGGTCTCGGTGCCGAACATCTTGCCGGTGCGGGCGAAGCCGGTGATGACCTCATCCGAGATGAACAGGATGTCGTATTTGGCGAGGACGGCGTTGACCTTCTCGAAATAGCCCTCCGGCGGGGTGATCGCGCCGCCGGCGCCCATCACCGGCTCGGCGATGAAGGCGGCGACGGTGTCGGGCCCCTCGCGCAGGATCATCTCCTCGAGCTCGGCAGCGAGGCGGGTCGAGTAGTCCTGCTCGCTCTCGCCCGGCTCGGCGAAGCGGTAATGGTGCGGGCAGGAGGTGTGCAGGATGCCCGGCAGCGGCAGGTCGAAGTCGATATGGTTGTTCGGCAGGCCGGTCAGCGATGCCGAGGCGACGGTGACGCCGTGATAGCCCTTCAACCGCGAGATGATCTTCTTCTTCTGCGGCCGGCCGAGCGCATTGTTCATGTACCAGACGATCTTGACCTGGGTGTCGTTGGCATCGGAGCCGGAGGCCCCGTAGAACACCTTCGAGATCGGAACCGGGGCGATCTCCTTCAGCTTCTCGGCGAGCTCGATCGCCGGGTCGTGGCTGCGCCCACCGAAGATATGGGTGAAGGGCAGCTTCTTCATCTGCTCGTAGGCGGTCTCGATCAGCTCCTGGTTGGAGTAGCCGAGCGAGGTGCACCAGAGGCCCGCCATGCCCTCGATATATTCCTTGCCAGCGGAATCGTAGACGTAGACGCCTTTGCCGCTTTCCATCACCAGCGGCCCGTTCTGCCGGTGGGTGGCGAGGTTGGTATAGGGATGGACGAGGGTCTCGATGTCCCTGACGGCGACATTCGACAGCATGATGGGCTCCCGGTTCTGTTTAATATTCTTGCCACCATAAGCCGAGATGGCCGCAAATGTTGAGCGATTTTGGCGCAGGGGACGGTAGACTCTGCCGCAGGGCGGCTGCGGAGGCAAAGAGTTCCGCCAGGTGTTTTTGGAGCCTACCGGTGTTATGATACGCTGCCATTCCGGGCTTGACTCTGGGCAATGCCAGCGCGCTGCCGATCAAGGTTCAGGCATGGATCCCGGATCTCCGCTTCGCTGCGTCCGTGATGACCCCCGCATCCGTGAAAATGCAGTGCGCCGTGACAGGCCTCAGCGCGCGATCGGCGGCGGGACGAAGCGGCTGCCGAGTTCTTCCAGCATCGCGCCGACGGCGATCGCCGTGCGGTCCTCGCCGAAGGGCGCGATGATCTGGACGCCGAGCGGCATGCCCTCGCGCGACCGCATCACCGGCGCGCAGAGCGCCGGCAGGTCGGCGCCGGTGGCGGGCGCTGCCCACAGCAGGAAATCGAGATAGGGTCTCGGCTCGCCATTCACCATCAGCCGGCGGGCATGGATGTCCGGGCCGTGGTCGTGCGGGATCGCGGCGACCGGAGCCGGCGGACAAAGCACGACGTCGTAGCGCTCGAAGAAGCGCGCCCATTGCCGCTTCTGGGCAAGCCGGCGGTGGGCAAGTTGCTGATAGAGACCGGGCGTCATCCGCGCGCCGCGCGCCTGCAGCGCCTGATGTGACAGATCGTTCGGGCTGAAGCGCGAGGCCTGGGCCTGGATGCGGGCACGTACCTTCGGCGGCAGACCATAGGCCACGACGGCGTGGTTCAGCAACGCATAGACCTCGAAAGCATCGGCGAAGCTCACCGAGGGGCGGGCTGTCTCGTCGACGCTGGCGCCGGCTTCTGCGAGGCGACGGGCGGCTTCGCGCACGGCCTCGGACACCTCCTTGTCGACGGGAGCGAAGGGGTCCTCGGCCCAGAGCGCGATGCGCAGGCCCTTGGCCGTCCGGGCGCGCGGCTCAGGCAGGGCGGGAGAGGGGAGCGCGGCATCGCGCGGGCCGGCGATCACCGGCAATATGAGGTCGAGATCCTCTGCCGCGCGGGTGATCGGACCGGCCACCATCAGGTCGACATTGCGGGCAGTCCGGCGCTCGGGCGGAGGTGGGATCGCGCCCCAGGTCGAGACCAGCCCCCAGCTCGTCTTGAGCCCGAAGACGCCGCAGGCATGGGCCGGCCAGCGGATTGAGCTGCCGAGGTCGGAGCCGAGCTCGAAGGCGCTCATGCCCGTGGCGACAGCGACCGCTGCGCCGCCTGAAGAACCGCCGGGGGAGCGGGTTTCGTCCCAGGGGTTGTTGGTCACGCCATGGACGGGATTGTAGCTCTGGAAATCCCCGGAGAAGACCGGGACATTGGTCTTGCCGACGATGACCGCGCCGGCAGCGCGCAGCCTCGCGACCGCGGCCGCATCTTCGGCAGGCAAGCGCTCGCGATAGGCCGGCAGACCGCCTGATGAGGGCAGGCCGGCGACGTCGAAGGCGTCCTTGATCGTGATCGGCAGGCCTTCGAGAGGCCGCGCCGTGCCATTCGCGAACCGTTCGTCACTGACGCGGGCCATGGCGCGGGCGGCCTCGCGATCCTGCGCGACGATCGCGTTGAGATGCGGGTTGATCGCATCGATGCGGGCGAAGGTGGCCTCGAGCAGGTCGGTGGCGCTGAAGCGGCGCGCAAGCAGGGCCGTACGCAGGGCGGTGGCCGAGGCGGTCAGGTCGATGTCGGCAGCCATCCCGGCATCACTCCGCATCGACGGCGCGGGCGTGATCGCGCCAGAGCAGGACGAGCCGATCGAGTTCTGCGAGATCGTCGGGCTTCAGCTTGCCAAGCGTGCTGGCGACGAAGTCGCGCTGGCTGGCGATGCCAGCCTCGGCCAGCCGGCGGCCTTCGGCAGTCAAGTGCATGGCATAGGAGCGCCGGTCCCCGGCGATCGCACGACGCTCGACGAGGCCGGCCTGCACGAGGCGGTCGACCAGTCCCGAGACATTGCCCTTGGTGACATAAAGCCGCTCGGCGAGCTCGCTCTGGCTGATGCCTTCCTGCTCCGTCAGGGTCGAGAGCAGGTCGAATTGCGGGATCGAGAGGCCGAGCTTGCGGATGCGCCCGGTCATCTGCATCAGCATGCGCTGGTGCAGTCGCATAAAGCGGAACCAGACCCGGTCAGGCTCCGTCACCGCGTGCGGCACGCTTTTCGGAGCGGTCATCGCGTTTCCCCCCTCTGGAACGATCAGACCTAAACTATCCGGAGCCGTCAGGCGAGCCTTCGATAGTGCGACTTTCCTTTCGCGGAAGCACGTCGCTATCCTCTCGAAAACGATAAGCCTTCGGGAGGAACGCGCATGCTCGGCCTGATGCAGGATTGGTCCCTTCTGCTCCACCGGATCATCGACCATGCGGCGATCCAGCACGGCACGCGCGAGGTCGTCAGCCGGGCGGTCGAGGACGGCACGCTGCGGCGACGAAACTATGCCGAGATCAGGGGCCGAGCGCTTCGCGTGGCCAAGCGGCTGCAGCGGGAAGGCGTCAAGCTCGGGGACCGGGTGGCGACGCTGGCCTGGAACAGCGACCGGCATCTCGAGCTCTGGTACGGCATCAGCGGCATCGGCGCGATCACGCACACGGTCAACCCGCGCCTGTTCCCCGAGCAGATCGCCTGGATCATCAACCATGCCGAGGACCGGCTGCTCTTCCTCGACCTGACGTTCGTGCCGATGATCGAGCAGTTGCAGGAGAAGCTGCCGAGCATCGAGCGCTACATCGTCCTCAGCGATGCCGCGCATATGCAGAAGTGCGGTCTCAAGGGCGCGGTCGCCTATGAGGACTGGCTCGCCGAAGCGGACGAGGATTTCGCCTGGGGTGTCTTCGACGAGAACACGGCGGCTGGTCTCTGCTACACCTCCGGCACGACCGGCGGGCCGAAGGGCGTGCTCTACTCGCATCGCTCCAACGTTCTGCACGCGCTCGCCTGCGCGGCGCCGGACTATATGGGGCTGTCCTCGCGCGACACCGTGATGCCGGTCGTGCCGCTCTTCCATGCGAACAGCTGGTCGCTGGCCTATTCCGCGCCGATGACGGGCGCCAAGCTGGTGATGCCCGGCGCGAAGCTGGACGGCCCCTCCCTTCATGAATTGCTGGAAGGCGAGGGCGTCACCATGACTGCGGCGGTGCCGACGGTCTGGCTCGGATTGCTGCAGCATCTGGAGGCGACCGGCGGCAAGCTGTCGACGCTGAAGCGCGTCGTCATCGGCGGCTCGGCCTGCCCGCGCGCGATGACGGAGGCCTTCGAGCGCAAATACGGCGTCACGGTCGCCCATGCCTGGGGCATGACCGAGATGAGCCCGCTCGGCTCCTTCTGCTCGATGAAGCCGGTCTACCAGCAGCTCGAAGGCGAGGCGCTCTACGATCTCAAGGTCAAGCAGGGCCACCCACCCTTCACGGTGGAGTTCCGGCTCACCGACGACGCCGGCCGGGACCTGCCCTGGGATGGCAAGACCTTCGGTCGCCTCAAGGTGCGTGGGCCGGCGGTGGCTGGCGCCTATTACCGGCGCGAGGACGAGGACATTCTCGACGATCACGGCTTCTTCGATACCGGCGATGTCGCGACGATCGATCCCGCCGGCTACATGCAGGTCACCGACCGCTCGAAGGACGTGATCAAATCGGGGGGCGAATGGATCTCCTCGATCGACCTCGAAAACCTCGCCGTCGGCCACCCCGATGTGGCCGAGGCGGCGGTGATCGGTGTCGCGCATCCGAAATGGGACGAGCGGCCATTGCTGGTGATCGTGCCGAAGCCGGGCCGCACGCCCGGTAAGGAGGAGATGCTTGCCTTCATGAGCGGCAAGATCGCGAAATGGTGGTTGCCGGACGATGTCGTGCTGGTCGAGGCAATCCCGCACACCGCGACAGGGAAGATCCAGAAGACGGCGCTGCGCGAGATGTTCAAGGACTACCGGCTGCCGGGCTGAGCCGCTGCGTCCCTGAATCGAAAACGGCGCCCTTTCGGGGCGCCGGGTCGTGTCGTGTCGGGCGGGCCTTCCCGCCTCAGAACTCTTCCCAGCCTGCGTCCTGGGCGCGGCCATTGGCGACCTTGCGCGGGGCGGGGGCGGCCTTGGACTGGGCGAAGGCGGCCTCGGCGAGCTTGCGCAGCCGCTCCGGCTCGGCCGCCGGAGCCCTGGCGGATGCGGCCGGGGCGGCTGCCGTGACGGCGACAGGGCGCGCCGCGGCGCGAGGCGCGGCTTTCGCCGGGCGCGCGGCCGGGACAGGCTGCGGATAGCCTGACTGCCCCACCGCCTCGCGGCTGGTGCGGAAGGTCGCGACCAGCTCGTTGAGCTGGCCGATCCGGCCGGAAAGCGCATTGGCGGAAGCGGCGCTCTGTTCGGCCAGCGCCGCGTTCTGCTGGGT
>NZ_JBFTKQ010000010.1:0-200442 GCF_056396025.1 Allobosea sp. 05T438 | reverse complement strand
ACTTGCCCGAACCGGACGGGCCGCAGATGACCAGCTTCTCGCCGCGCTGAACCTTGAGGTTGATGTCCCGCAACACGTGGAACTCGCCGTACCACTTGTTCACGCCGATCATCTCGACCGCCGTCGCCGTGTTCAACGAGGTCTGCTTCGGCGCCGCAGGCCGGGAGCCGGCAGGCTCGATCACACTCATCGTCCAAGTCTCCTAAGTTCGCTGAAATCCGACAGCCAATCGTTTACGATCGGCTCGCAAAAGGTGCCGGCCTATCCGAAACGGTTTGGTCGAAATTTCGCGAGAAGCGGACTCTGTTCACTGGTAACGATCTCAGCTGCCAGCAACTCACCAGCGATCAATCCGAGTGTGGCCCCGCTATGGCTGAAGGCGACATGATAGCCGGCGACCTCGTCCAGTTGGCCGAACACTGGCTCTCCGCCCTCGGGGATCGGCTTGGGGCCCAATCCGTATGAATCCAACACGAGCTTGGGGTTGCCCTCCAAAACCGCGGAAGCTTCTCGCAGCAGGCCCTGAATGGTCGAGTCCTTGGCCTCGTAGCCGCCATCAGGATGGATTACGACTTCCCGCTCTGACCAACCCGAGTCCACAACTAGCGCTCCGTCAGGCGTGGGACGGACGGCCGCGCGGGGCGTGTTCAAAACCGCACGCAAGGAGACTTCGACCGGCTTGGTCCGCACGAGCAGACCGATAGGCGTAGCATCCGGAATGCGCGCTCCGACCTCGGCAACGATCTTCGGCACAGCAGGACCTGTCGCGAGCAGCACCGCATCGGCATCGAAAGAATGGCCTTGAGCGGTATTCACGCCCTTCACGCGCGAGCCGGACACGGCGATCGATGCTTTCCCTGCGTTCTGAACGATCTGCCCGCCAAGGCCCTGAAATTCGATCAGCAACACATCGATCAAAGACGGCAGATCGACCCAGCCCTCATCCGGATTAAAGATCGCGCCTTGCGGCGGCACAGCCTGCGCGCGAACGCCTGGGGTCGCACTCGCAATCTGGTCCGCCGAAAGTAGCCGTGCAGGATAGCCAATGCTCTGCTCGTGTGCGAATACGCTGGCTATTCCATTGGTCTCGCTATCTGCATCCCAGGTCAAACCGCCGTCGAACCGCAGCCACGGCGCGCCGGGATGCTGTTTCAAGAGAGTGCGATACCGTTCCAGCCCGAGCATGCGCAGTTCGTGATATTCAGTCGACCGCAAGCGAGCCGAGTTCAGCCAAGACAGGGAACGTCCTGAAGCGCCGCTCGCCGACCCGGCTTCGGTGACGAGCGTCACACGCGCGCCGAGGCGAGCGAGATGGAGTGCGGCTGAGCTACCGAAAATGCCGGCGCCGATGACGACAACCTTGGGCTGTGACGACCCGATTTCCATGCGCTGTGACCTCTTGGTGAGTGATGGCTGCCGACAGCAGACGCTGTTCCCGAGCAGCACAGATCGTTGGATGCGTTTGAGCGCTTGAAGCGGGGACGAGGTAGCTTCTACCCCGCGCCATAGCTGTACCGGCGTTCAAGCCACGTCACGGCGCGTGCCGAAATCCATGTCAGGATGACGAAAACGAAAGTTGCGGCCAGAAGCGGCTCGTAAACCTTGAATGTCTGCATTCTGATGTAGTTGGCCATCCCGAGCAGATCCATCACCGTGATAGTCGACGCCAGGACTGTCGATTTCAGCAGGATGATGTTCTGGCCGCCCAACGCCGGTAGACTGATGCGAAAGGCGCGGGGCAGAACGATCAGCAGCCAAGTCATCCAACTACGAAGGCCCAGCGAGCGCGCCGCCTCGATCTCGCCCTTGGGCACGCCGGCGATGCCGCCCCGCAGAATCTCGCCGCCATAGGCAGCAAAGCTGATCGTCAAAGCCGCCCAGGCATACCAGTACCCCTCTCGAAGGACGGGCCAGAACGCGCTGTAGCGGATCGACGGCATCTGCGCGAAGAGGTTTCCGAAGCCGTAGTAGAGGATATAAACCTGTATCAGTAGCGGCGTGCCCCTGATCACGGTCAGGAATGATCTTGCCGGTGCGCTCAGCAAGATAGACGGCGACATCCGCATCGTTGCCACGAGGGTCGCACCTGCGAGCCCCGCAAGTAGCGAGAACAGCCACAGGCTGAGCGTGATCCAGAACCCATCGACGAGTTGCGGCACCATCTCGACGAAGAACGCGAGTTCCATTTCAGGCGAAGCCCCGGTTCAGGCGCCGCTCAAGCCGCGCGATGAAGAGGTTGGAGATCAGCGAGATCGCAAGGAACATCGCCGCGACGAGCAGGAAGAAGCTGAGATAGAACTTCGTCTGGCTGGCAGCGATCTTCCCGACATTCAATAGCTCTTCGAACCCGACAACACTGACCAACGCCGAGTCCTTCAGCGCCGATTGCCAGAGGTTTCCTAGCCCTGGCAATGCGATGCGCAACATGAGCGGAAGGGTGACCAAGCGGAAACGCGTCAGTGGTGGTAGAGCCAGCGCCCGACCGGCCTCGTGAATCCCCCGCGGGACAGAGACCATGGCGCCCCGGAACACCTCCGTCATGTACGCGCCCTTTATGAAGCCGAGCGCAAACACAACGGTGGCGAAGCCGCTGAGCGTAATGCGCCCCTTGAGGCCGATAAGCCCCATAGCCGCGTCGAACAGTGCCGTTCCAGTATAATAGAGCAGGATGATCAGGAGCAGCGCGGGAATGGCCCGCACGAGCGTTGTATAGAGCTCTGCCACCTTTTCGGCGAGCAGGCTGCCTGAGAGCTTGGCCCAGCACCCGACAAGGCCGAGCGCCATTCCGAGAACATAGGAAGCGATGGAGATCTCGATCGTCGTCAGGGCGCCTCGAAGGAGCTGCCCGCCCCACCCGGTTGGCCCGAAGCCAATCAGTGTCATGAATGTTGAAAGGTCGAACTGCATACCAACCGCCATCTTGCGGGCGAGCCGGCCAGACCGGCTCGCCGCTTCGGATCACTCGCCGTAAGGGTCGTGCTCGAAATACTTCTTGGCGATCGCCTGGTACTCCCCGCTCTTGCGGATCGCTGCCAGCGCGACGTTCATGCGGTCGCGCAAGACGGTGTCGCCCTTGCGCACGCCGGCGCCTGCGCCGCGCCCCAGGATCGGATCGACAGGCGTGATGCCCTTGATCTCGTATGGCTGGCCAGGAACGTTCTTCATGAAGATCGTCAACTGCAGGATATCGCCCATGACGACATCGTTGCGGCCAGCCACGAGGTCTGCGGTGGCGTCGTCCAGTGTATCGTACAGTTTGATCTTGGCCGTATTGCCGTAATACGATTCCAGGTAGCGCTGAAAATTCGTCGCCTTCGTCACCGCGACGATCTTGTCCTTGAGGCCCGCGGCGCTGACCTCTACCTTCAGCGCCTTGGGGGCGATGAAAGCTGCCGGTCCGCGACGATAGCGATCAGTGAAGTCGACTACCTTCTCGCGCTCTGCCGTCATCGACATGCCGGACCAGATGATGTCGATCTTGTTGGCCTGGAGAGCTGGGATGATTCCATCCCAGGCGACGGGAACGATCTCGCATGTAGCCTTCATCTCACGGCATAGGGCGTTCATGATGTCGATATCGAAGCCGTACCATTCGCCTGCCGGACTCTTGTTGGTCCACGGCGGAAATGGCGCGGAATTATAACCCCAGCGCAAGGTATCCTGAGCGAAGGCCATCGGCGCTGTTGCCAGCAGCACGATGGCCGCGAACAATCTCGTCAGTGCTTTCACCACGTCTTTTCCCCTCTTACTGTGACGGTGGTCCTTCTGCCGGCGTTCGCTATTGCAGCGGAAGCCGTCGCAGATCTTGCTTGAGCAAGGGCTTCGAACCCTTCCGCAATCGATTGAATGAGAAGGGCGTCGGGTCGACGACGGGAGCATCTCCCATCACGATCTCGGCGGTCAGCCGTCCCGCCCCCGGTCCGATGCCGAAGCCATGCCCGGAATAGCCAGTGCTGAGGAAGAAGCCCGGCAGCTCATCGACAGCCGAGATCACAGGCACGGCGTCAGGGGTAGCGTCGATTAACCCGCCCCAGGATTCGACGATCTTTGCGTTGTCGAAAACGGGGAACGCCGCGCGGAGGTTGCGCAATGCGGCATCCATGTCCGATTGGATGACCTGCGGATCCAAAATCCGGGTTCGCTCGAACGGGGAAATGCCGTCTGTCGACCAGCCGCGTGCATCACGAGCCTCTTCAAGGAAGCGTTTGCCCAAGCGGAGCCGGATCGACTTACGTTCGATCATAAGACGCGGCAGAAAATCGAACAGATAACGGAAGCTGTCCGGAACTATCTGCGCCTCGTTCGAAAGTCCGTAGGCGATGTTGTAGCCGCCGTCGAGGCGCTTGCGCAGGCCGAAGCCACGGCCCCGCACCGAGACCTCCGGCCCGCCGTCAAGTGGAGCGGTCCGCATGACATTGCCCTGCACGTTGAGCTGCGGCAGCCGGATGCCAAGGCTGCGGCACATGAGGCGCGACCAGACGCCTCCTGCGAGGACGACAGACTGACAAGCGATTTCGCCCTTTTCCGTAACTACGCTTGAAACCGCACCGGCCGCAGTCTCAATGCCGCGAACCGCGCAGCCAGTCAGGATGTAGGCGCCCGCGTCGCGTGCACTTTCGGCGATCGCGGGAGCTGCTAGGGCAGGTTCGGCCCGCCCGTCACTCGGCGCGAAATGAGCCCCGATCCAGGGTTTGCCCGTGCCCGGCACCAGCCCACGGATCTCTTCGGGCCCGATCATCCTCGCGTCGGATTGGTAGAGTCTGGCCTCGTCATCAGCCCGTTGCGCTTCCGCGATCTCCCCCTCTGTCGCGCAGAGCGAGAGAATGCCGCACTGGCGGAAGCCGGTCTCGCGCCCGGTCATTTCGTTCATTCGCCGCCAGAGCCGGAGGCTTTCGATCGCCAGAGGAAGCTCCCGCGGGTCGCGGCTCAGGGTCCGGCACCAGCCCCAGTTCCGGCTCGACTGCTCGGCGCCGATCTCCCCCTTCTCGCAGAGCGCGACTGAAATTCCTTTGCGAGCCAAGAAGAAGGCAGTGCTGACGCCGGCGATACCGCCGCCGATGACGACAACATCGACCTTCTGCGGGAGCTGCGGGCTGGAAATGACTTTCTGAACGGGAGGCGACATCGGATCCAGCTTCTGAGTCACTAGGCTACTAGTGGCCCAGTTGCGCATGGTGTCGTTTTTATGTCAACAAGGTGGCCAGCAACCAAAAGCAGGCGACCACGGAGGAAATGCATGACGGTGTTGAAGCGGCTTGCCTCGCGACATCCGCTCGCGTCCGGAGAATCGGCGGCCGCCCAGCTCCTACGCGTCATCAGGGACGCGGTTGTGCGCCTAGATATCGCGCCGGGAGAACGGCTTTCGGAGCAGGACATTGCCGATGCTTTCGGCCTGAGCCGGCACCCCGTTCGCAATGCGCTGCTGCAACTACGGGACACAGGGCTGATCCGGTCTTTACCGCAGAAAGCCACACAGGTGCAGAAGATCTCGATCCCTGCAGTCGAGGCCGCCTGCTTCGTCAGAGAAGCCCTTGAATGTGCTGCGGCTCGACGCGCCAGCATGCAGGCGACGGCTGCGGTTCTCAAGGAATTACGCTATTGCGTGGCACTTCAGAAGACTGCGGCGGAGAGCAACGAGATCCAGCGTTTCATGCGACTGGACGACGAGTTCCACCGGCTCGTCATCACCGCCGCCGGCTTCGAGCTGGCATGGAAGATCGTCGACGATCACAGGATCCAAATCGACCGCATCCGATATTTGAAGCTGCGAAGGGCCGAAGCTAGAGATCCGAGCTACGCGAACCTCTACAACGTCAATATCGGTGAGCATGAGGCAATCCTCGATGCCGTGGCGTCCGGTGACGCCGACAGAGCCGAAGCCTTGACGCGTCGCCACACAACCAAGCTCCTGGACGCCCTGCCTATCCTCCTTGAGCAGCATGCCGAGATGTTCGAGCCTATTGATCTTGATAAAGAGGCTGAAGGTTGATTTACCTTCCAGTTATGAGTGGTAATATTAGTATTTACGCCTCGTTATGTGATTTTTATTTTGATAAATTGCTTCGAATCGATCGTGCGCCTGAGATTTAAAGCTTTGTCTATCCGTCGTTGAAAATTCCGCGAGACCAAATCTGGCCTTATGTGTTGTGGAGGTCGGCGGAGCAGTGGAATTAACATCTAACGGAAGCGATACGCCAAGCTCGGTCGATCAGTTCGGCGCCCGCCGGGGTGTGCCGGTCGCGCGCCGCCTCAGTACTTGATTACCCCGAAGCGTCGGAATGCATCGTGAATCCGGTCGGCGTAGTGGTTGAAGCTTGGATAGTCGCCGAGATGGGCCGGGCGCGGGCGTGGCAGTTCGATCGCGATCTCGTCGACGATCCTGCCGGGCGTCGGCGACATCACCAGCACACGATCAGAAAGCCCGATCGCCTCCTCGATCGAGTGGGTGATGAACACCACCGTCTTGGCCTGCTCCATCCAGAGCAGTTCGAGGTCGTGGCGGATCTGGGTGCGGGTGATGGCGTCGAGCGCGCCGAAGGGCTCGTCCATCATCAGCACGGCGGGATTGTGGATCAGCGCGCGGGCGATCGAGACGCGCTGGCGCATGCCGCCGGAGAGCTGCTTCGGGTAGCGGTCGACCGCATGCGAGATGCCGAGCTTGGCGAATAGGTCGAGCGCCCGCTCGCGCGCCGGCTCCAGCGGCAGGCCGCGGATCTCCGCCTGCAGCAGCACGTTCTCCATCGCCGTGCGGAATTCGAGCAGGAGGTGATCCTGGAAGACGATGCCGATATCGGTCAGCGGCGAGGTCAGCGCCTTGCCGTTGACCAGGAGCTCGCCCCGGCTCACCGGGATCAGCCCGGCCGCCATCAGCATGAACGTGCTCTTGCCGCAGCCGGACGGGCCGATCAGGCTGACGAACTCGCCGCTGCGGATGTTGAGCGTCAGCCCGTCGACGGCGGTGAAGCCGCCGAAGGTCTTGATGATGCCGCGCCCTTCTATCGAGGCGGCGACTGAGGCGGGTGTGACGTTCATGCTCGTATCTCGATCAATCCAAGGGCATCCCGGGCGACCGAAGGGAGATCCGGGATGACGAGGGTTGGGTTGTCAGGGGCAGGACGGCGCCGAGGCGGGCAGCAGTTCCGTCGTGTAGTAGTCGGTGATCGGCTTGTCCTTGGGCAGGCCGAGATACTGGGTCAGCAGTTCGAAGCTCTTGGTCCAGTTTGCGTCGGGCACCTTGCCGAGCGCGGTCGCGCCGGGCGCGCAGAGCAGCTTGTTGACCACGTCGAACTGGGCGAGCACCTGCGCCTTCTTCACCGAGGGAAATTGCGCGACGACCGCGTCGGCGGCGGCATCCGGGTTCTTGCGGGCGGCGTCCCAGCCCTGCAGGCTCGCGTCGACGAACTTCTTGTAGAGTTCGGCATCGGCCTTGATCTTGTCGTCGCGGGCGATGATCGAGAGCCCCACTGTCGGCACGCCGACGTCGCGATAGAAGATGTCGCGCACCTTGAAGCCGCGCTCGCGGATCTGGACGGAGTGGAAATCGGCACCGCCCAGGATGGCGTCGACCTTCTTCTCCAGCAGCGCCCCGACGAAGGCGCCGGGATCGATGTTGATGATGTCGAGCTTGCTCTTGTCGATCTGGTTGCTGGCGAGGATGGCGTCGAGCAGGGTGGTCTGCGCCGTGCCGGGCTGTACAGCGACCTTCTTGCCGACGAGGTCCTTCGGCGAGGCGATGCCGCTCTCCTCCAGCGCGATGATGGCGAAGCCGTTGGTCTGCAGCACCGGCGCGATGATCTTCACCGGCGCGCCCTTGGTGCGCAATTGCATGGCGGCGGGTGCGTCGGCGAAGCCGATATCGGTCTGGCCGGTCGCGACCATCTGGGCCGTGGTGCCGGAGCCCTTGCCTTCTTCGATGGTCAGGTCGATGCCGGCCTTCTGGTAGAGGCCCATCTGCTTGGCCATCATGAAGCCGGCATTGGGAGCGGCGGCGAGGAAGTTGAGCGTGATCTTCATCGGCTTGCCGGTGCCTTGCGCGAGGGCGCCGGAAGCGCTGAGCGCGATGGCCGCGACGGCGCCGATCAGCATGCGTCTGTTCATCATGGTGTCCTCCCTTGAGCCGGTTCGTCCGGCTTATTGGTGTGGTCTGGATTCAGCCCTTGCGTTGCCAGGGCATCAGCAGGATTTCGAGGCCGTCGACGATGTAGCTGAACAGGATGCCGACGACGCTCAGCGCCACCAGGCAGGCGAAGATCAGCGGCATGTCGAGAAAGCTCGTGCCGCGTAGCAGGAGATAGCCGAGCCCCGCATTGGCGCCGACGAACTCGCCGACGATGGCGCCGGTCGCGGCGAAGACGGCCGAGACCTTCAGCCCCGAGAAGATATAGGTCAGTGCTGCCGGCACGCGGACATAGCGGAAGGTCTGCCAGGCGGAAGCGCCCATCGAACGGGTGAGATAGAGCACGCGCTCGTCCAGCGCGCGGAAGCCGGTCATGCTCGCCACCAAAGTCGGGAAGAAGCAGAGCAGGAAGGTCAGCAGCACCTTCGGGAACAGGCCGAAACCGAACCAGACGACGAAGAGCGGCGCGATCGCGATCTTCGGCACGAGCTGGAAGAAGACGATGACCGGATAGATCGCCTTCTCCAGGATCCGCACCGAGACGATGACATAGCCGAGCGGGATCGAGATCACAGCCGCCATCAGGAATCCGAGGACGATCTCGTTGCCCGTCACCAGCGTGTGCCGGAAGATCTCTCCCCTGTCGGTCCACAGCCGCTCGAAGAAGGCGCTCGGCACCGGCAGGATGTATTCCGGAATGCGCGCGAGCGGCACCAGCCACTCCCAGGCAGCGAGCAGCACGGCGAAGCTCATCAGCGGCCAGGCGATGGCCGAGCCCCACTCCTGGAGTCTGCTATGCCCGCTATCTGCTGCTGCGGGGGAGGCGTTGGCGGCACTGTCGCTCATGCCGGTGTTCCTGCGGGATGGTTCTGGTTGGCCGAGACGAGCGGATGGGCGTGGGACTGCGGGATCTGGCGCCGGCGCAGCGGCCAGATATCGGCCATCTCCGCCGCCGCGCGCCCGAGCGCCTCAGTGATGGCGATGCGTCGATCCTCGGGCATGCGCGGCAAGGGGCCGGCAACGCTGAGCGTCCCGGCGACCGGTGCGGCCGGATCGGGCCCGGCGCGGAAGGTCGTCGCCATCGCGACAATGCCGATTTCGCCTTCCTCTACTGCTATGGCGAAGCCGCGCCGCCGCGTCTCGTCGAGATGGGCGCGCAGCGCATCGACATCCTTGAGCGCGTTCGGCCCGGTGCGGTCGTCGCCGTCGAAGCCGCGCGCGAAGACGATGCGCAGCGCCTCCGTTTCCGGTAGCGAGGCGAGCCAAGCCTTGCCGGTGGCAGTCGCATGCAGCACGGGGCCGGAACCCATCGGCGGCTCGTAGCGCAACCCCGCCGTCGCGCCTTGCGAACGGGCGATCCAGATCAGATCGCCGCCCTCGACCACGGCGAGCCGGCAATATTCGCGCGTTGCCGCCGCCAGCCGGTCGAGCACGATCTGGCCGGCATCGGGCAGGCCGCGGCTGTCGAGGTCGCGAAAGGCGAGCTGGGCCAGCTTCAGCGTCAGCCCATAGGCGCCGGAATGTGCGTCCTGCCGGACGAAGCCGCGCTCGGCCAGCGTGGCGAGCAGGCGATGCGTCGCACTGAAGGGCAGGTCGAGCCGTTCGGCGAGCAGGCTGAGATCGACGCCATCCGGCGCGCCGGCCAGCGCCTCCATCAGCTTCAACGCTCGCTCGACGGCCGCGATCGTCACCTGCGTTTCATCCCTCGGATTATTTTTGGAAATGATTTCCAATTCAGAATTGCTTTCCGTATAAGAGCGCGACGAGGCCAAGTCAACGCGCCTCGCGGCGGAATATGGGAGGGCGCATGAGTCTGGCGGGTGAGGGGGCGGTCGCGATCTGGCACGACATCGCGCCGGAGGGGCGCGCCGAGTTCTATGCCTGGCACGGTCAGGAGCACATGCCCGAGCGTGTGGGCATTCCCGGTTTCCTGCGCGGGCGCCGCTATGTCGCGATCGAGGCCGATCTGGAGTTCTTCAACCTCTACGAGGCGATCACCGTCGAGACGCTGAAGAGCCAGGACTACACGGCCCGCGTCAATGCGCCGACGCCCTGGACGCTGAGTGCCGTCAAGCACTTCCGCTCGGTCGCCCGCTCGATCTGCCGTGTCGCCCATAGTGCCGGCCCGGCTCAGGGCGGGTTGATCGCGACACTGCGCTACGACGTGCCCGAGGGAGGCGCGCAGGCTCACCGCGATGCGCTGCTGCGGCGCTTCATCCCGGACCTGCTGGACAAGCCGGGCGTGGCCGGCGTGCATCTGCTCGTCGCCGATGCCGAGGCGAGCGGCGTCGCCACCGCCGAACAGAAGGCGCGTGGTGTCGCCAACGCCGTGCCGCGCTGGGTGCTGCTGCTCGAAGGTTGGGGCGACGAGGCCGATTTCGTCACGCTGGCGAAGCAGGAGCTCTCACCCGCTTCCCTCGGCTCCATCGGCGGCGAAGGGCCCTATTCGCTCGGCCTCTATCGTCACCAGATCACCCGGACCAAGACCGCCTGGAGCGCCGGCTGATGGATGCGCGCTACGACCTTGCCAGCCGCGCGGCCATCGTCACCGGCGGTGCCGGCGGGCTGGGACGCGGCATCGCGCAAGCGCTGCGCGATGCCGGCGCGACGGTGGAATTATGGGATGCCGACCCCAAAAAGCTGGAGGCGGCCGCCGCCGAATTGGGTGTCGCCGCCAGGCAGGTCGACATCACCGATGCCGCGATGGTCGATGTCGCGGCCTCGGCCGCCTTCGCCGCGCAGGGGCGGATCGACATTCTGATCAACAATGCCGGCATTCTCGGCGAGGTGAAGCCGATCTGGGAGACCGATCCCCGCAATTTCGAGGCGGTGCTGCGGGTCAACCTGTTCGGCACCTATCTCGTCAGCCGCGCGCTGCTCGGCCGCATGCGGATGCAGGCTCCGCGTAGCGGTGTCGGCGGCCATGCGCTGCGCGGCCATGTCGTCAACATCGCCTCGATCCAGGGCAAGGAAGGCATGGCGCTGGCCGCCGCCTACTCGGCCAGCAAGGCCGGGGTGATCGCGCTGACCAAGAGCGCGGCCAAGGAAACAGCGCGAGACGGCATCGTCGTCACCGCCATCACTCCTGCCGCCGCCGAGACCGCAATGGCGAAGGAGATTTCCGCCGAGCGCCGCGCCGACATTCTGTCGCGCATCCCCATGGGCCGCTTCGTCGAGATCGAGGAGGTGGCGCGGATGGTGCTGTGGCTGGCCTCGGACGAGTGTTCGTTCTCGACCGGCGGCGTCTTCGACCTGTCGGGCGGCCGGGCGACCTATTGATCGGCGGATTCGGTCGCATCAAAGGGAGGAAGCAAATCCTCAAGGCTGCGTCGTGCCAGGAGCGGAAGTTGGCACCTTACCCGAGACCGGACATTCACCGACGGGTGGGCAGCATCGGCTGGTGACTCAAGTGCGACATTCCCGACGAGGCGTCTGACGAGCGGGATTGGCCCTTTTGTATGGACCGGCTGCGTTTCACAACGGTTGGGCGCGGTAACGGAAGTCGCTCATATGTGTCGGGCGTACTGATCGGCCCGCGGGCCGTGGCCTTGATGGGAGTACGCGCGCATCTTTGAGCTCATTAGCAGATCGGCCGTTCAGCGGCCAAAAGGGCCACCAGGCTCAGGGTGCGCATATTGAATCCGTTGCATGCATGCTCCCTCGCGAACTCATTGGGGGGCTGCTAGATTGCGAGCGCCACCCCGTGCGTGTCGAAGGACCGTCCGTTGCGCAGCACGCTCCAGCTGATGCGAGCGAGCTTGTTGGCGAGGCGGTCGCGAGCTTGTTGCGGTGAAGCCGCGGAGCCGCTTCCTTCAACCAGGTTCCGAAGCTGAACTTCTCCCAGTTGTGCGGCCTCAGGATGATGACCTTCGCGGTCTGGGTGAACAGCATTCTCAGATAGGTGTTGCCCTGTTTCGAGATGCGCCCGAGCACGGTTCTACCGCCGGTGCAGTATTGTCGTGGGACGAGACCGAGCAACGCGCCGAAATCACGGCCTCGGTCGAAGGCTTCACCGTCGCCGATCGCGGCGACCATCGTGGTTGAGATGATCGGCCCAACGTCCGGCACGCTCATAAGCCGTGTGCAGGCAGCCTGCACTGCTGCGATCTTCTCGATTTCGGCTGTGATCATCTCGATCCGCTCGTCGAGTCATAGCCATTCCTCATAGAGGCCGACGATCAGATCGCTCCTGCGAGGCGAGATCTTATACCAACGGCCGCTGAGGCTGACTCACGGGGTCTTTTCGGCGACGCCGTTCACTGATTCCATGGGCGCGAGGAGGATTCGCGCCATGCCTGCTGCGGTGAAGCTTCGGACGGACTACTCGGCCGTTGACCTGCGACGGCTCGCAGCCGGCTCCCGGCATGCCAACCAGAGTCGCCGGCTTCTTTCGTTGGCGGCGGTTCTCGACGGCATGGATCGGGAGCAGGCGGCGCGGATGGGCGGCATGGATCGTCAAACCCTGCGCGACTGGGTCCATCGGTTCAACGCGCACGGGCCGGAGGGCCTGAAGGACATCCGCAGCAAAGGCCATACGCCGCGGTTGACGCCCGATCAGATCGCCGCGTTCGCAACCATCGTCGAGACTGGTCCCGACCGCATGGTCGATAGTGTCGTCCGCTGGCGGCGGATCGACCTGAAGCGGGTGATCGAGGAGCGCTTCGGGGTCGTCTATCACGAGCGCACGATCGGCAAACTTCTGGCGCAGATCGGCTTTGCCCGGCTCAGCGTGCGGCCGCAGCATCCGGCTCAGGACGGGCGGGTGGTCGAAAGCTTCAAAAAAACTTCGCGGCCACACTGAAAGCCCATCTCGCGCATCTTCCCAAACACCAGCCGGTTGAGATCTGGTTCCAGGATGAAGCCCGGATCGGCCAGAAGAACGGCCTTGTCCGGCAATGGGCGAGACGCGGAACCAGGCCGCGCCAGCCGGCCGATCAACGCTACGAGAGCGCATATCTCTTCGGTGCGATCTGCCCGGCTCGGGGCGTCGGCGCGGCGCTCGCCATGCCCTTCGCCGACACTTGGGCCATGCAGGCCCATCTCGACGAGATCGCCGCGACGGTGGCAAGGGGCGCACACGCTGTCCTGCTGCTGGACCGTGCTGGATGGCACACCACGGACAAGCTCATCGTGCCGAGAAACCTCTCCCTGATCTTCCTGCCTTCGCGGGCTCCCGAGCTCAATCCGGTCGAAAACATCTGGCAATATCTGAGGGCAAACTGGCTCTCGAACCGTGTCTTCGACACCTATGCCGACATCCTCGATGCTGCCTGCGAAGCCTGGAACAGACTCCCGTCGCAGCCCTCCGTCATCGCTTCCATCGGCAACCGGAAATGGGCCCATATCGGTCAATCATGAGGGCCGTTGGTATTATCGGCCCGGTTCTTCAGGATGTCGAAGAGCGAGCTTCGCAGGGCCCGCAGCCCGGGGCGAATGGCGATACCCTGTTCGATCAGGAACGCCCGGATCTGATTGACCGTCGCGGTCCGGCGCGAGACCAGCGGCGACCGGATACGGTGATAGGCCTGCAGGTCGAGTTCGTCCTGTGTCTTCTCCCGTACCACCCGTAGGTTCGGTCGCAGCGCGGCCTCCGCGATGGCCTCGGCGTCGTTGTAGTCGTTCTTCTGGCCCTTCGCGAAAAGCTTGGCGTACTTCGCTGGAATGATGCGGGGCTCGTGGCCAAGTCTGCGCAGTGTACGAACTACGAAATCAGCGCTCAGGATGGCCGAGCCGACCCAAGCCTAGCCTCAACAGCACCCTTTCCGAGATCGGTTGCAAGGCGGAGCGATCTCCCCTAGGGCCCGAAGGGTGGTGAGACCAAGGGCGGGTTGGGGACCGCAAGGTCCCTCCGCGAAAAGCGTAATCCACCTCTCGTCGGACCCAACCATGAAGCGGCCAACGCGCCGACTTGGGAAAGAAGCCAGAAACCTGGCGGGACAATCAACTCGATGCCTTAGAAGGTCGCCCCCTCATCGGCCGACAGGTCGCCGGCAAAGCGCGCAATCGCGAGCCTTATTGTCTCAGCGATCTCGGCGGTTCTGTCGAGACAGCGGAATTGAGGGCCCGCGACGACGATCGAGAGCCGGCGATGGCGGACCGGCAGCGGAAAGGCGACGCCAACCAGATCGGCGCTGAAGTCGCCGTTGCTGAAATGATAGCCGCGCGCCGCCGAGCGCCGAATCTCAGCCTCGACGGCCTCGATACTCATTGGCGTCGTTGCCGAATAGCGCTCGAAGCTGAGCTTGCGGTAAAGCGCTTGACGCTCCGCCGGGGAGTACTGGGCGAGGATCGCGCGGCCGGTCGAACTAGCATGGATCGGTAGGCGATGCCCCACGCGAGCGAAATACCGGATGGGCGCCTTCGACTCGACGACATGGATGAACAGCGCGTGTGTGCTCGCGGGCGCGCCGATCGCCGTGGTCTCCCCCGTCTCCTCGGCGATCTCTGCCACGAGCTGGAGAGCGGCTTCCGGCAGGGGTTCAGCCTTCGAGACGGCTTGCGCCATGGCCAGCCATCGCGGGCTGGGATAGTAGCCCCCTCGGGTCCGCGGCTCGTAGAGATAGCCCTTCTCCGCGAGAGTGCCGATCAGGTTGAACGTACTGGATCGCGGCCAGCCAAGCTCGTCCGAGAGCTCGGCCAGGGTCGCCGGGCGCTGCCGGCGGGCGAAGAACTCGAGAAGCTCCAGAACATTGGCAGCCTGCTTGACCTGCATGCGTCTTCCTGTTGCGCTTCGATCGTGACTACGACGGAGAGAGCGACGCCAAAATGCGCTCGGCGGCGCGCAAATGCGGCTTGTCGATCATTTGACCGTCGATTTTCACTACGCCGAGATCGGCCTGATTGCCAAATGCATCGGTGATGCGACGCGCCCAGGCGATCTCCTGCTCGCTCGGTCTGAAGGCGGCATTGACCGGCTCGACATGTCTGGGATGGATCACGCCCTTGGCCATGAAGCCGTCGCGTCGCGCTTCGCGTGCTTCCCGTTCCACCGCAGCGAGGTCATCGATCGTCACGGCGACCGTGTCCACGGCGACGACCCCGGCGGCGGCGGCACCGGCAAGGCAGAGGTTGCGCGCGAGCTGGTAGGGCGGCAGGATGCCGCCGGCATCGCGATTGGCCGTCGCGCCGAAGGAGGCGGCGAGGTCTTCCGCACCCCACATCATTCCCCAGAGGCGCTCGCTGCAGCCGCGATAGCTGCCGAGCCCGAAGAGGGAAGCGGCCGTCTCGGTGACGATCGCCAGGACGAGCGTGCTCCCGGCGGCAATGCCGTTGGCGGCCTCCAGCGCGTCGAGCATATACGCAAGGCGCCGAACCTGGTCCGGTCTGTCGCATTTCGGCAAGGCGATCCCGTTCGGGCGATACGGCATCACCGCCGCGAGGTCGGTGGCGCTGAGCCCGGTTTCGAAGGCATTGATGCGCACGAACAGCTTCTGCTGGCCACGCGGCGCCTGCAGCATGGCGGCGGTCTCGCGCCGCGCGGCCTCCTTGGCGTCGGCGGCGACGGAATCCTCCAGATCGAGGATCAGCGCATCGGCGCCGCAATCACGGGCGCGCGCGAATTTGCGGGCACTGTCGCCGGGAACGAAGAGGAGGCTGCGCATCACGCCGCCGCCTGCTGCCGGTGCATCATTGCCATGCGCCGGCACACCGCCACCACCTCGCCGCGCTGGTTGAGGCATTCGTGCTCGAACTCGACCAGCCCCGCCGTAGGCCGCGACCGGCTCTCGCGCTTGCCGAGAACCTTGGTCCGGGAGCGCAGCGTATCGCCCTGGAACACCGGCTTCGGAAAGCGCACGTCGCTCATGCCGAGATTGCCGATCGTCGTGCCGAGCGTTGTGTCGGACACGCTCATGCCGATCATGATCCCGAGCGTGTAGAGGCTGTTGAACAGCGGCTTTCCCCATTCCGTGCGGCTGGAGAAATCGGCGTCGATATGGAGCGGTTGCGGGTTCAAGGTCATCAGACTGAAACTGATATTGTCCTGCTCAGTGACCGTTCGCGAATAGGCATGTTCGAAGACCTGCCCGATCTCGAATTCCTCGTAGTAGAGTCCGGCCATCATCGTGCTCCTGCAGTACCGTTCGCTTCGGGAATATCGGCTGTGGCGCGGAGGACTCCTGCCTTTTCCAGCCTGTCGATCTCGGCCGTGGGCAAGCCCCATTCGCTCAGGGCCGCCCGCCCGCCTTCTCCCGGCGCCCGCGCCGCGGTCGGCGTCGCCGCCGGTGTCCGGCTGAAGCGCGGGTGGGGGGCTGGCTGGAGGACGCCGTCGATCGCGACGAAACTCCCGCGCGCCTTCGCGTGATCGTGCTCCGGAGCCTCGGCGAGGCTGAGCACCGGCGCGAAGCAGGCATCCGTCCCCTCCAGCAGGGCGCACCATTCGGCGCGGCTGCGCTCCGCGAAGCGCCGGCTCAGCAGTTCGCGGGCCTCCGGCCATGACGCACGGTCGTCGACATCGGGAAAGCGCGCAGGATCGAAACCGATCCGGCGCAACAGCTCGTCCCTGAATTTCGTCTCGATCGGCGCCACGGCGATCCATGCGCCATCGGCGCAAGCGTAGGTCTCGTAGTGCGGAGCGCCGGAATCGAGGAGATTGGTTCCGCGCTCCGGTCCGTGGAGACCGGCTGCGGCGAGGCCGAAGAGGCTCGCCATCAATGTCGTGCTGCCCTCGACCATGGCGGCATCGACGACCTGGCCCGCCCCGGACTGCCGGGCCGCGAGCAGCGCGCAAACGATGCCGAAGGCGAGCAGCATGGCGCCGCCGCCATAATCGCCGATCAGATTGAGCGGCACGGTCGGCGCCTGGCCCGCCCGCCCGATCGCGGACAGCGCGCCCGAAAGCGCGATGTAGTTGAGATCATGACCCGCGGCCTGGGCGAGCGGCCCGCTCTGGCCCCAGCCGGTCACGCGACCGTAGACGAGGCGCGGGTTGCGTTCGAGGCAAATCCCGGGACCGAGGCCCAGGCGCTCCATCGTGCCAGGCCGGAACCCTTCGATCAGCGCATCGGCTTTCGCGACGAGCGTGACCGCGCAGGCGATCCCCTCCGGCCGCTTCAGGTCGAGCGCGATCGAACGGCGCCCACGGCGCGTAACATCGAAGCGGATCGGCTTCGCGATGCCGAGGCCGCTTGGCTCCAGACGGTCGATGACGATGATATCGGCGCCGAGATCGGACAACAGCATCGCGGCCATCGGAGCGGGGCCGATGCCCGCGAACTCGACGATCTTCAGGCCGGCGAGCGGGCCGTTGCGGGGTTGCGTCATGTCGCAGCTTCCTCGACGAGGCTGCGCTCCAGCATCTCGCGATGCTGCGGCGCCGCGATCGCGATCAGGGCGCGGGCGCGCTCGGCCGCACCGCGATGGGCGAGTTCCGCTACGCCGTATTCGGTCACGATCGTATCGGCATCGGTGCGGGCGAGCGTGACGGCTCCGACGCGCGGCACGATTCGCGAGATCGCGCCCGTCCGGTCGGTCGCGCGCAGGGCGACGATCGCGCGCCCACCTTGTGAAGCGCTGGCCCCGCGCGAGAAGTCGCAGAGCCCACCTGTCCCGCCGACCGGAGCGCCGTCGACCGCCTCCGCATTGATCTGGCCGGACAGGTCCACTTCGATCGCCGCATTGACGGCGATCATCCGCTTCTGCCGCGCCAGAACGGCAAAGGCATGCGTATGGGCGGCGGGGCGCAATCGGATCGCCTCATTGCGATCGAGCACGGCGAAGGCCCGGCCGGAGCCGACGACGACATTGGCGATGCCCAGCCCCGGATCGACGGTCTTGCGGGCATTGGTGAAGACGCCGCGCGCAACGAGAGCCGCCATCCGGTCGCCGAAGACGCCTGAATGGATGCCGAGCTCGCGGTGATCGGCAAGGCCGTCGAGGACGGCATCCGGAATGGCGCCGATGCCGATCTGGATGGTCGCTCCATCCGGGACCAGTGCCGCCACATGCTTCGCGATCGCGCGCTCGACCCCTCCTGCCGCGGCGGCCGGCGACGAGACCGGTTCCCGGTCCGTCTCGACGACCGCGTCGATGCGGAGGTCCGACGGGACTTCCGCCCCAGCGCACCAGGGCGCCCGCGCGTTCACCTCCGCGATCACGAAACGCGCCTGACGGGCGGCGGCCAGGACATAGTCGTTGGCCAATGTCGCGCATCGGCCGCCGGGCCCCTCTGCGAGCTGGATCAACACGACATCGGCACGAATGGCGCCCGATGCGAAGCCGGCCTCGAGCGCGCTGTAGTGCAGAGGCCAGACATTCAGCCGCACGCGCCGGGCGATGCGGCTCGCCCGGCCCATGGCGCCGTAGCCCGCGAAAGGCATATCCGCCGGAACGGTATCGAAACTGTTCGACACCACCGTTCCGAGAAAGGTCTCGAACGGCCCGACGGTCCCGAAGGCGGCCGGCAGCGCCGCAGCCAATGTCTGCGGCTCGGCCGAGACCTGGCCGCACAGTACCCGGTCGCCGGGTCTGATGAACGCGGCCAGATCCAGTGCGTCTGTTCCGATACTGCGCATGCCGCTCAGTAGGATTTGGGCAGGCCGAGCACCTTCTCGGCAATGAAGCAGAGCACGAGCTGCGGGCTGATCGGCGCGATGCGCGGAATCATCACCTCGCGCAGATAGCGCTCGACATGGAATTCCTTGGCATAGCCGAAGCCGCCATGGGTCATGACGGCCTGCTGGCAGGCATCGAAGCCGGCCTCGCCGGCGAGATACTTCGCGGCATTGGCACTGGCGCCGCAGGGCAGGCTGGAATCATATTCCCAGGCCGCGCGCATCACCATCAGCCAGGCCGCCTCGAGCTGCATCCAGTTGCGCGCGAGCGGATGCTGGATCGCCTGATTCTGGCCGATCGGGCGGTTGAAGACGACGCGCTCTTTCGCATAAGCCGTCGCCCGCGAGAGCGCGAGTCGGCCAAGACCGATCGCTTCGGCTGCGATCAGCACCCGCTCGGGATTCATGCCGTGCAGGATATATTCGAAGCCCCGACCTTCCTCTCCGATGCGGTCCTCAACTGGAATCTCGAAGCCCTCGATGAAGAGCTCGTTCGAGTCGACGACCTTGCGGCCCATCTTCTCGATCTCGTGCACCTTGATCCGGTTGCGGTCGAAATCGGTGTAGAACAGGCTCAAGCCATGGGTCGGCTTCTTCACCTCCTCCAGAGGGGTGGTGCGAGCCAATAGCAGGATCTTGTCGGCGACCTGCGCGGTCGAGATCCAGACCTTCTGGCCGTCCACGACATAGCGGTCACCCTTGCGAACGGCGCGCGTCTTGAGCTGCGTCGTGTTGAGGCCGGTATTGGGCTCGGTCACGGCGAAGCAGGCCTTCTCCTTGCCTTGCACCATCGGCGGCAGCATGCGCCGCTTCTGCTCCTCGGTGCCGTTCACGAGCACTGGATTGAGGCCGAAGATGTTGATGTGCAGGCAGGAGGCGCCCGACATGCCGGCGCCGGATTCGGCGATGGCGCGCATCATGATCGCGGCTTCGGTGATGCCGAGCCCCGAACCGCCATACTCCTCGGGGATGCAGATGCCGAGCCAGCCGGCCTCTGCGAAGGCCGCATAGAAGTCCTGCGGGAAGCCGCCCTCGCGATCGCGCTTCAACCAGTAGTCGTCGCCGAAGCGCTTGCAGATCGCGGAGATCGCGTCGCGAATCGCTTCCTGGTCGTCACTCAGCCTGAAATCCATCGGGTCGTCCCTCAACTATCCGCCATGTCCGGCGTGCGTTCCGTGGCGAGCAGAGCCCGCTGCGCCGCGAGTTCGTCGATCTCGTCATCCGAAAAGCCCGCATCGCGCAGGATCGCGATGCCGTCCGCGCCCTTGTGGGGCGGCAGGCGCGTGATTTCCGACGGGGTCCGGGACCATGTCGTGGCGAGGCGCATCATGCGCAGGCGCCCTTCGGTCGGGTGGTCGACAGGCTGGAAGAAGCCGGTCTGCGCGAGATGCGGATCACTCAGCACGCTGTCGAAATCATGCATCGGCATCGACGGAATGTCGGCGCGCTCCAGCAGCTCCAGCCATTCGGCCGTGCTGCGCTGCGCGAAGATGCGTCCCAATTCGCCATAGACATGGTCGATATTGGCAATCCGGTTGGCGAAATTCGCGAAGCGCGGATCGCGCTGCGGCAGGTCCGCCTGGCCGATCGCCTCCAGGAAGCTCGCCCATTGCTTGTCGGTGTAGATCAGCGCGCAGACATAGCCGTCGCTGGTCCGATACGGGCGGCGCTCGGGCGAGAGCTGGCGGCCATAGCCGCCGCCGCCGATGGGCGGCTCGAAGGTCAGGCCGCCGAGATGGTCGCCGAGCACGAAGCCGACCATCGTCTCGAACATCGGGATATCGACCTGCTGGCCGAGGCCGGTCCGGTCGCGATTGACTAGCGTGGCGCAGATCGCGCCGACCGCGGCGAGGCCGACCACGCGATCGGCGATGGCGGAAGGGACATAGCGCGGCGTGCCGTCACCCGCCTTCGCGATGAGCGACGACATCACCGAGGCGCCCTGGATCAGGTCGTCATAGGCCGGCTTCGCGGCATAGGGGCCGCCCTGCCCGAAACCGAAGAGCCCGGCATAGACGAGGCGGGGATTGATGCCTGCTAGCGTCTCGTAGCCCAGCCCCAGCCGCCGCATCGCCTGCGGACGAATGTTGTAGACCAGCACGTCGGCATCGGCCGCCAGCCGGAGAAGGGCTTCCCGTCCCGCGTTCTGCTTGAGATCGAGGCAGATGCTGCGCTTGTTCCGGTTGGCGTTGAGATAGATCGCGCCCATGCCCGGGTTGCGCGAGGGAGCGATCTGCCGTGTGACGTCCCCGTCGGGCGCTTCGACCTTGATGACGTCCGCCCCCATGTCGCCCAGCATCTGGGTCGCATAGGGCCCCATCAGGACCGACGTCATGTCGATGATCTTGATGCCTTCGAGTGGACCCATGCCTCGTCCTTTCCAAGCCTCGGCGGCCTGCTCATAATTCATATACAGAGATTTATTGTTCAGAAAAGATGAAATCCATGCTGCGCCGCGGCGACGATTTGCTGCGATGCAAGACCTTCGACTGTGACCCACAGGAAAAATTACCGCAGTGGTATCAACATGATAAATTCAAATTCGAATTTTACCTTGCCCGGTTCTGTCGGTTGACACCCGAATTCATGACTGTGTACACATTTGCCCAGCCCATGAACGGGAGGCGCCCGTGGCCGTTGCGTTGAACTCCGAATTGCAATCGCAGAAGCCCGCGGGTTCGCTCCGCCGCTACGATCGTCTCTTCATCGGCGGCGAATGGGTCGCGCCACTCGATGGCGGCCTCGTCGAAAGCATCGACCCGGCGACGGGGTTGCCCTGGGCGGAGGTCGCATTCGGTGGACCGCGCGACATCGATCGCGCGGTCGCCGCGGCCCGCGAAGCCTTCGAGGGACCGTGGCGCCGCATGCCGGGCTGGGAGCGGGCGGCGCTGCTGCGGCGCCTGGCCGATCTCTACCGCGAGTTCGCCGGCGAGATGGCCGTGCTGGAATCACGGGATTCCGGCCGCGCCATCCGCGAGGCGCGCAGCGACGTCGGCGCGCATCACCACTGGTATCAGTGGTTCGCGTCGCTGGCCGACAAGATTTCCGGCCGGACCATCCCGATCGACGATTCGGTGCATTGTTTCACCACACGCGTGCCGGTCGGCGTGGTCGGCGCGATCACGCCCTGGAACGCGCCGATGCTGACGACGACCTGGAAGGTCGCGCCGGCACTCGCGGCCGGTTGCGCCGTCGTGCTGAAGCCGGCCGAGCAAACGCCGGTCACGGCACTGGAGCTCGCCAGGCTGATCGAGAAGGCCGGCTTTCCGCCCGGCGTTTTCAACGTCGTTCCGGGCAACGGCCATGATGCCGGCGCCCATCTCGTCGCCCATCCGGGCGTCGACAAGATCGCCTTCACCGGCGAGGGGCGCACGGCCAAGACGATCCTGCGCAATGGTGCCGAGAATCTGAAGCGCTTCTCCTTCGAGCTCGGCGGGAAGGCACCGCACATCATCTTCGCCGACGCCGATGTCGACCAGGCCGTCAATGCCGCGACCTCGTCGGCCTGGGCCGTCTGCGGCCAGAGCTGCGCCCTGGGCTCGCGCGTCCTGGTGGAGCGGCCGATCTACGACCGCGTCGTCGCGGCCTTCGCCGAGCGTGCCACGAAGGTCCGCGTCGGCATGCCGCTCGAGGAAGCCACGCATATGGGGCCGCAGGCCCATGCCGAACAGCTCGACAAGACGCTCTCCTATATCGACATCGGCAAGTCCGAGGGCGCGGAACTGATCGCCGGCGGCAACCGTCTGTCGGACGGCCCGCTCGCCAAGGGCTTCTTCGTCGCCCCGACGGTCTTCGCCAATGTCGCCAACAACATGCGTATCGCCCGCGAGGAGATCTTCGGCCCGGTCGCCGCGCTGATCCCGTTCTCCGGTGAGGAGGAGGCGGTCGCGATCGCCAACGACACGGCCTACGGGCTGACCGCCGGCCTCTGGACCCGCGATGTCGGGAGGGCGCATCGCGTCTCCGCGCGCATTCAGGCCGGCATCGTCTGGGTGAACACCTACCGCTACATCCGCTGGTCGACGCCTTATGGCGGTTTCAAGAGCAGTGGCTGGGGACGCGAGAACGGGCTCGAAGCGCTCGACAACTTCCTGGAAACGCGGACCACGGTCGTCAGCACGACCGGCCAGTTCCCGGACGCCTACGCACAATAGAACAGCCGGAGAAAACGACCATGCGTCTTGCGGACAAGCTTGCCGTCATCACCGCGGCGGCGTCGGGAATGGGAAAGGCCGGAGTCGAGCTTTTCCTGCGCGAAGGTGCGAAAGTCGTCGCGATCGACGTCAACGCCGAGGCGCTCGCGCAACTTGCCGCCGAAGCGAAGGCAAGAGGGCAGAATGTCGAGACGCTGCAGGCGGACCTCTCCCGGCAGGAGGTGATGCGCTCCTCCGTCCATGAGGCGGCGGCACGCCTCGGCGGTATCGACGTCATGTGGGCGCATGCCGGCATTCCCGGTCCCGCCGGCATCGAGGATCTCGATCTCGGGGCCTATGACCGAGCGATGGCGCTGAACGTCGATTCGGCGGCGCTCGCAGCCGGCGAGGTCATCAAGCACATGCGCAAGCGCGGGGGCGGTTCGCTGATCTTCACAGCGTCGGTCTCGGGGCTCGTCGGCTCGATGTTCAGCCCGGTCTACTCGGCTGCCAAGTTCGCCGTCGTCGGATTGACCAAGTCGTTGTCACAGACATTCGCGCCCGACAAGGTGCGCGTGAACGTGATCTGCCCGGGCCTCACCGACACGCCGATGGCGTTCAATTTCACCAGCCGTTCGGGCGATCCGGCCGAAGCCGCCGCGAACGAGAAGAAGCTGCTCGCAGCCGTGCCGCTCGGCCGGCTCTGCCGCCCGGACGAAATCGCCCATGCCGCGCTCTGGCTGGCATCCGACGACGCGTCCTTCGTCACCGGCGTCGCCCTGCCGGTCGACGGCGGCTTCACGGCCCGCTGAACGTCAAAGGGGAAAGCATGCGCTTCTTCTGCATCGAGGAGTTCGGCGCTCCGCTCGCCGCCGCCGAGAAGCCGCAGCCGGCTCCGACCGGCCGCGAGGTCGTGATGCGAGTCAAGGCTGCGGGCGTCTGCCACAGCGATATCCATCTCTGGGAAGGCGGCTACGATCTCGGAGCCGGACGCAAGCTCTCGCTCCGGGACCGCGGTGTGGCGCTGCCGATCACCATGGGGCATGAGACGGTCGGCGAGGTCGTTGCGCTCGGGCCGGAGGCCGAAGGCGTCGCCCTGGGCGAACGATGCCTCGCCTATCCCTGGATCGGCTGCGGCCAGTGCCAGACCTGCCGGGACGGTTTCGAGAACTACTGCGCCAAGGCCGGCTATCTCGGTGTCCACCGCGACGGCGGCTATGCCGAATACCTGCGCGTGCCGGATGCCCGTTACCTCCTGCCGATCGGTGATCTCGACCCGGCGCAGGTGGCTCCCCTCGCTTGCTCCGGCGTCACCACCTACAGCGCCCTCAGGAAGCTCGGCGACCAGATCGAGCGTCAGCCCGTCCTGGTGATCGGCGCCGGCGGCCTCGGGCTGATGTGCATCCAAATCCTGCGCGCCCTCGGCGGCGTCGGCGCCGTTCTCGTCGACCTCGACCCGGCCAAGCGCCGATCGGCCCTGGAAGCGGGCGCCATCGCGGCGATCGACGGCGCGGCGCCCGATGCACTGGCGCAGATCGCCGAGGCCGTCGGGGGGCCCGCCCAGTCGGTGGTCGATCTCGTCGGAAACGAAAAATCGGCAGCCCTGGGCTTCGACGCCCTCGCCAAGGGCGGGACGTTGGTGATCGTCGGGCTGTTCGGAGGCACGGCGCCATGGTCGCTGCCGCTCATTCCGATGAAGGCGGCCCGCATCCAGGGCAGCCTGGTCGGCAATCTCGCCGAGTTGCGGGAGCTCCTCGCGCTGGCCCGCGCCGGCAAGATCGCGCCGATCCCGGTGACGCGGCTGCCGCTCGAAAGCGCCAACGATGCCCTGGTCGGTCTTCGCGAGGGCCGCTTTGTCGGCCGCGCGGTGCTGTGCCCATGAGCTGACAACCAGAACGGCAACGGGCGAAGGAACCCGTCGCCGCATTCATGAGGGAGGGAAGGCAACCATGACGAAATCCGGAATCGACCGCAGGCAGACGCTGCTAATGGGGGCGGCGATAGCCATGCCGGCCATCATCCCCTCCCGCGGCAGCGCCGCGACGGAAGCGCTGAAGATCGGCGTCCTGGTGCCCACCACCGGCGTCCACGCCTCGGACGGCATCCGCATGCTCAAGGCGCATCAACTCGCCGCCAAGATGATCAACGACGCGGGCGGCCTCAAATCGCTCGGAGGCGCCAAGGTCGAGCTGCTGGTCACCGACATCCAGTCGAAGCCTGAGGTCTCGCGCGCCGAGGCGGAGAGATTGATCAGCCGCGAACGGGTGAGCGCGCTGACCGGCGCCTGGGCCTCGGCCACGACCATTCCTGCGGCACAGATCGCCGACCGCAACCGCACCCCCTTCATGATCACCAGCGCGGTCAACGACGCCTTGACCGAGCAGGGCATGAAATATGTCTTCCGGACGGCGGTGAAGGCGAAGTGGTTCGGCGGGTATATCGCCGATTTCCTCGACTATCAGAAGTCGAAGGGGATCTCGGTCGGCAAGATCGCGCTCGCCACCGAGGACGGTCCGGCCGGCCAGGCGGTGCGCAGCAACTACACCTCGGTCATGCCTGGGCGCGGCTATCCGATCCTGACGGACGAGACCTTCCGCACCGGCACGCCCGATTTCAGCACCATCGCCACCAAGCTGCGCACCAGCGGAGCCGAAGGGCTCCTGACCTGCGCCTATGCCGAGGATTCGACGGTGCTGCTGCGCGCCCTGGCCGCCCAGAGCTTCCGGCCGCTCTATGTCGGCTTCGGCGGCGCGCATGTGAACCAGACGGTGCTCGCCGCCGGCAAGCCGAGCGACCGGAGCTTCGGCGTCGTCGAATGGTCCCCCGACCTGAACAGGCCGGCGAGCCTGGCCTTCGTGAAGGCCTTCGCGGAAGCCCATCCGGGCGAAACCCCGCTCAGCAACCAGGCCCAGGCCTTCGTCGCGACCTATGCGCTGGCGCTCGCCGCCGACGCCGCCAAATCGACCGATCGCAACGCGATCCGCGAGGCTTTGACCACGTTGAAGATCACGGACGGGCCCGCCGCGGTGCTGCCCGCCCCCGTGCTCTCCTTCGACGAGCAAGGGCAATCGCCCGCGACCTGCGTCATCGTTCAGGCCATCGACGGCAAGTTCGTCACCGTCTGGCCAGAAGCCGTCGCCGTCCGCCCGCCGGCGCCCGTCCAGGGCTGACCGGCCGACCCGTCACGATCCGCCGTGCCTTCGCCGCGAGGCAGAGGCGCGGTGCGCGAGGAGCCGCATGTCGACGACCATCTTTCTCCAGGCCATGCTCAGCGGGCTCACCAACGGAGCGATCTACGCGCTCGTCGCCGTGGGATTGACGCTGGTCTTCGGCGTCATGCGCATCGTCAACTTCGCCCATGGCGAGTTCCTGATGCTCGCGATGTATGGCGGCTACCTCGCCTTCACCTTCCTGGGAGTCGACCCGATCCTGGCCGTCTTCCTGGTCGCGCCCGTGCTGATGCTGATGGGCTATCTGCTCTTCGGCGGCCTGATCCGCCCGGCGCTGAAGGTGCCGGAGATCAACCAGATGGCGGTCACGCTCGGCCTGTCGCTGTTGTTGCAGTATCTCGCGCTCGTCGTCTTCAAGGCCGACAACCTGCTGGTGACGCAAGAGCGTTCCACCGCGAGCATCTGGCTCGGTCCGGTGCTGATCCAGATGCCGCAGGCGATCGCCGCTCTCGCCTCGATCATCCTGCTCGGGCTGTTCTACGTTGTCCTGCGCAAGACCGATCTCGGCCTGATCATGCGCGTCGTCTCGCAGTCGCGCGACGGCGCGGCGCTCTCCGGCATCGATATCGGCGGCACCTATCGCTGGGCGATGGCGATCGGCCTCGGCACGCTCGGAATCGCCGGGCCGCTGATGGTCTCGGCGCTCTACGTCAACCCGCATGTAGGCCAGCTATTCACCCTGAAGGCCTTCGTCATCGTCATTGTCGGCGGCATGGGCTCCTTCGGCGGCGTGCTGATCGGGGCGCTGCTGGTCGGCATCGCCGAGAGCATCGCTGCGTCCTGGCTGACCGCCTCGGTCGCCGCTGCCGTGCCCTTTGCGCTGCTGATCCTGGTCATGCTGCTGCGGCCGGAAGGCCTCGTCCCGGCGGGAGGGTCGCGCTGATGCTCCGCCGTTTCCTGCCGGCGCTGGTGCCGACACTGCTCGCGATCGTCGGCTTCGGCTTCAGCCTCACCGACCCGTATTTCATGGAAATCTTCATCATGGTCGGGTTGATCGGCACCGTGGCCGTCGCCTGGAACCTGATGGCGGGTTTCACTGGCCTGGTCTCGCTCGGCCATTCGCTGTTCTTCGGCATCGGCGCCTACACCGTCGCCTACGGCCAGGTCGGCTTCGGGCTCGGCCCACTCGCGACCTGGCCGATCGCGGTCCTGCTGGCTGTCGCGAGCGCGCTCTTCATCGGGCTGCTTTGCTTCCGCTATGGGCTGCGGGGCTATTTCTTCTCGATCGCCACGCTTGCCTTCAGCGAGGTGGCATTCCTGCTCGTCTCGTCCGCGCTCTGGCTTGGCCGGTCCGACGGCATGATGCTGCCTTCCTCCTCCGAGACGCTGCGCTACCTGCAGTTCGACCAGAAATGGCCCTATGGCCTGATCATCGTCGCCTTCCTCGCCCTGACGCTTATCCTCTCCCAGGCGTTCCTGACGGCCCGGCCAGGGTATTACTGGCGCGCCCTGCGCGACAATGAGGGGGCGGCTGAAGCGCTCGGTGTGCCGGCGATGCGCTACAAGCTGGTGGTCTTCGCTCTCAGTGCCGCGCTGACCGCGCTCGGCGGCGCGATCTTCGCCAACACCTTCGCCTTCGTCGATCCGCGCTCGACGCTCGGCGTCGAGCTCTCGATCCAGCTGCTGGTCTTCGGCATCATCGGCGGCCTCGGCCTGCTCTGGGGGCCTCTGCTCGGCGCCGCGCTGCTGATCCCGGCCGGCGAGCTGCTGCGGACCTATCTCGGCTCCAGCTTCCACGGGGTCAACATCGTCGCCTATGCGCTGCTGATGATCGTGCTGGCGCTGGTGCTGCCGCAAGGGCTCGGCGGCGTGCTGAGCGCGCGCCTCCGGCGGATCCTTCCGGGGAAGCGGAACGCGGCCGGGAGGGCCCTCGCCATGGAGGCGGCACCGTGAGCCAGCAGCAGCCACTGCTCGCCGTCGCAGGGCTCGGCAAGTCGTTCGGTGGGCTAAAGGCCGTCTCCGATGTCGGCTTCACGGTGATGCCCGGCGAGATCTTCGGCATCATCGGGCCGAACGGCGCCGGCAAGACGACCCTGTTCAATTGCCTGTCGGGGCTGCTGCCACTGTCTGCCGGCACGGTGCTTCTCGACGGGCGCCGCATCGACGGCCTGCGCCCGCACGAGATCTGCCGGCTCGGCCTCGCCCGGACGTTCCAGATCGTACGCCCCTTCCACGGGATGAGCGTGCTGGAGAACGTCAAGGTCGCGGCCTTCGCCCGTCACCCCGCATCCGCCGCCGCCGAGCAGCATGCCCGGCTGGCATTGGGGCGGGTCGGCATGACGCATCTCGCCGATCTCGACGCCGAGCGGCTCAGCGTCGCCGAGATGCGCCGCCTCGAGATCGCGCGCGCCATCGCGACGGAGCCGCGCCTGCTGCTGCTCGACGAGATGCTGGCCGGCCTGACCGCGACGGAGGCAGCCTCACTCTGCGAACAGATCCGGCGGATCAACGCGGAAGGGGTCACCATCATGATGGTCGAGCATTCCGTGCCGATCATCAGCGAACTCTGCGGAAACTCCATCGTGCTCAATTTCGGCGAGATGCTGGCAATAGGCGCAACCCGCGCGGTGCTGGCCGATGCCCAGGTGCAGGAAGCCTATCTCGGGAGTGCCGTCTCGTGAGCCGCCTCGTCCTGCAAGGCGTTGCCACCGGATACGGCAAGGCCAATGTCATCCGCGGCATCGACCTGACCATCGAAAGCGGCCGGCGCGTCGCGCTGATCGGCTCCAACGGCGCGGGTAAAAGCACGATCGTCAAGGCGATCAACGGTCTGCTGCCCACGCGCATCGGCACAATCGCCTGGGACGGAACCACGCTCGGCGCGATGAAGGCCTCCGACAGGACGCGCGCCGGGATCGGCACGGTGCCGGAGGGGCGGATGCTCTTCCCCGAATGCACGGTGAAGGAGAACCTCGTCGCAGCCAGCACCTTCGGAAGCGCGAAGGAGCATCGCGAGCAGGGGCTTGAGCGAGTCTACGGGCTGTTCCCGCGCCTGCGTGAGCGCGCCGGCCAGCGCACCGGCACACTCTCCGGCGGAGAGCAGCAGATGGTCGCGATCGGCCGGGCGCTTATGACGCGCCCGCGCCTGCTCGTCCTCGACGAACCCTCGATCGGCCTCGCCCCCAAGGTCGTCGCTGAAATCTTCGAGGTCCTGAGCACGCTCACCCGGGAGGGGCTCAGCCTGCTTCTGGTCGAGCAGAACGTCCACCTCAGCTTGCGCTCTGTCGACGAAGGCTATGTCCTGCGCCAGGGCGAGATCGTCTTGCGCGGAGAAGCGGCTCAGCTGCTGGCCGACCCCCAGGTTCGCGCGGCCTATCTGGGACAATGACGCCATGAACATCGCATCCCTCCTCCGCCGCGCCGCCAAATTGACCCCCGGCCGCATCGCCGTCTACGAGGGCACGGCGCCGGTCTGGAGCTATGCGGAATGGGCTGCGCTGGCGGCGCGGCTCGCAGGGGGGCTCGTCGAAGGCCACGGCCTCCGGCCCGGCGATCGGGTCGCGCTGGTGATGCGCAACTGCCCCGACTATCTCGCGCTGCTCTTCGCCTGCTGGCGCGCCGGGCTGATCTGCGTGCCGGTGAACGCGAAGCTCCACGCCAGGGAGGTCGCTCATATCCTCGACGACTCCGGCGCGGCCCTCGTCTTCTCCACGGCGGATCTGGCCGGCACGGTCTCGGAGGCGCTGGGCTTCATGCGGGAGCGCCTGCCCCCGGTCGTCGCCATCGGCAGCCGGGATCATCGCACTCTCGCTCGATCGGAGGAAGCTGCTGAACGCGATGTCATCGCTGGCGATCCGGCCTGGCTGTTCTACACCAGCGGCACGACGGGCCGTTCGAAGGGGGCGGTGCTCTCCCACCGCAACCTGTTAGCGATGACGCTGGGCTACCTGGCAGAGGTCGACACGGTTTCGCCCGGGGATTGCATCCTGCACCCGGCGCCGCTCTCGCATGGCTCGGGTCTCTATGCCTTGCCGCATGTCGCCGGCATGGCTGCCCAGGTCGTGCCCGAGAGCGGCCGGTTCGACCCGGCCGAGCTCGCCTCGCTGCTGCGCAGCCATCGAGGCTGCGCCTTCTTCGCCGCGCCGACGATCGTTACCCGCCTGATGAATGCCGGCGTGATTGGCGATGCCGAACGCGCAGGCCTGAAGACGATCATCTATGGCGGAGGTCCGATGTATGTGGAGGACAGCCGGCGTGCGCTCGAGGTATTCGGCCAACGCCTCGTCCAGATCTACGGTCAGGGCGAAAGCCCGATGACGATCACGGTGCTGCCGCGCGGCCTTCACAAGGATACGGGCGACGGTCTGCTCGATCACCGGCTCGGGTCCGTCGGCTATGCGCAGGCCATCGTCTCCCTGCGGGTCGTCGGCAGTGACGGCGCGTCCTTGCCCGCCGGCGAGGTCGGGGAAGTTCTGGTCCGCGGCGACAGCGTCATGAGCGGATACTGGAACAATCCGGAGGCGACCGCGGCGGCGCTGCACGACGGCTGGCTTCATACCGGAGATCTCGGTTCGCTCGACGAGCATGGCCTGCTGACGCTGAAGGACCGTTCCAAGGATGTGATCATCTCCGGCGGCGTGAACATCTATCCGCGCGAGGTCGAGGAGGTGCTGCTCCTGCACCCGGCCGTCGCGGAAGTCGCGGTCTTCGGGCGCAGACACCCGGATTGGGGCGAGGAAGTCGTCGCGGCGCTCAGCCTGCATGAAGGCGCTTCCGTCGTCACCGCAGAGCTGGACGCCCTGTGCGAGGCTCACATCGCTCGCTTCAAGAAGCCCAAGCAATACCGGTTCTTCGAGGCCCTGCCGAAGAACTCCTACGGCAAGATCCTGAAGACGGAGCTGCGCCGACAGGCCGGTTGAGCCACCCACCTCAAGAGCGCGGCCGCAACGCGCCCCCATTCGAGACGGAGGACAACACATGAACAGGACCCTGATGGCGGCATGCCTTGCCGCGACGGCGCTCGGCGTGCTGAGCGCCTCCGTCCAGGCGGAGACCCGCAAGCTGCGCGTGGCGGATTCCTTCCCCGCGGGTCATTACCTCGTGAAGCTGATCATCCAGCCCTGGATGGCGGAGGTCACCAAGCGCACGAACGGCGGCGTCACTTTTGACTATTTCCCGAGCCAGCAGATCGGCAAGGCGGCTGACATGTTGAAGCTGACGCAATCGGGCGTGGTCGATATCGGCTATGTCGCGCCGGCCTATGTGTCGGACAAGATGGTGGCTTCCGAGGTCGCGATGCTGCCGGGCGGCTTCACCGCGGCTTGCCAAGGCACGAAGGCCTATCTGGAAACGGCGCGCAACGGGCTCGTGGCGGCCGAGGACTACACGCCCAACAAGATCAAGCTGCTGCTCGCCGTCGCGCTGCCGCCTTATCAGATTCTGACGGTGAAGGCGCCTGTGGCATCCGATGCGGACCTGAAGGGACTGAAGCTACGCACGACAGGCGGCGCGCAGGACCTGACCCTGCGCAGCATCGGTGCGACGCCGGTGCGCATGGCCGCGCCCGACACCTACGAGTCGCTCTCGCGCGGCACGCTCGACGGCGTGCTGTTCCCGCTCGACAGCGTGATCTCCTACAATGTCGACAAGCTGGTGAAGCACTCCACCGAAGGCGAGAATTTCGGCAGCTTCATCGTCGCTTATTCGATCAGCGACGCCGCCTGGAGCAAGCTTGCCCCCGAGACGCAGAAGGCCATGGCCGAGGCGGCTGAGGTCGTTAACAAGAGCGCCTGCGCCGAGGTCGATCGCCAGGACGACGAGACCCGGCAGAAGCTGAAGACATCCGGCGTCACTTTCGCTCCTCTGCCGGCAGCGATGCATGCCAGCATAGCAGGCAAGCTCAGCGCGGTCGGTGACGAATGGGCCAAGGGCCTCGACGGGCGCGGCAAGAAGGGCAGCGAGGTGCTGAAGGAGTTCCGGGCTCTGCTGAAGAAGCAGGCTGGCGGCTGAGCTGCCGCAAATGGCGCGGGAGCTCAGCCCGCGTCGCCTGCCTCTGCCGAAAGGAACTCAGATGAAGTCGGTCCTGCGTGCGTTGTCCGTAGTCGAGAATGCTCTCGGCTGGCTGTCGGCTGCCGCGATGTTCGTGATCATGTTGATCGTCTTCTGCGACGTCATCATGCGCTACTTCTTCCACAGCCCGCTGTCCTGGGCCTATGACCTGATCTCGCTCTATCTCGTCGCCGCCGTCTTCTTTCTCTCGCTGTCGGCCGCCTATACCGAGGGAGCACATGTCAATGTCGATATCCTGCAGCAGGCCTTTCCGCCCAGCACGATCCGGCTGACGGAACTCGTCACCGCGGCGATCGGCGCACTCGTCTTCGCGCTCATCACCTATTTCGGTGCGCTGAGGACGATCGATGCCTATGCCTCCCGCGACGTGCTGTCGGGTGCCATTCCCTGGCCGACATGGCCGTCGCTCGCGCTGGTGCCGCTCGGTTGCGGGCTCATGACGGTGCGGCTCGCAGTCCAGTTCATCGCCCAGTTGCTCAGTCTCGCCACGGGCCGGGATTTCGTGCCGGTCAGGATCGGGCATGGCGAGGGAGAACATTTCGAATGATCGTCGCCATCGGACTGGGCGTGCTGTTCTTCCTGCTCGCCATCGGCACACCTGTTGGCTTTGCCATGATCGCATCGGGCGTCCTTGGCCTGTGGCTGGTGGGCGGCATGTCGATGCTCTCGGGCATCCTTGAGACGGCGCCGCTCTCGACCGTCGGAGCCTATGAGCTCATCACCATCCCGATGTTCCTGCTGATGGCCGAGCTCGTGCTCCTCAGCGGCGTCGCCGACGACCTCTTCCGCGCGACGGCAGCGTGGATGGGGCGGGTGCGGGGTGGTTTGGCCATGGCGACGGCGCTGGCCGGCGCCGGCTTCGGCGCCATCTGCGGCACGAGCACCGCCTCGGCTGCGACGCTTTCGGCGACGAGCCTGCCGGCCATGCTCAAGCAGGGTTACGAGCCGGCGATGGCCGGCGGCGTCGTCGCGATCTCCGGCACCCTCGCAATGCTGATCCCGCCCAGTGTCGCGCTCGTCATCTTCGGCTTGCTTGCCGAGGTTAATATCGGCGCGCTGCTGATCGGCGGCATCATTCCCGGCATCCTCGTCATGCTCACGATCATGGCGACGGTCTACGTACTGGTGCTGCTCGACCCCTCCCGCGCCCCGCCGGCAAAACCCGTCCCGTGGCGCGAGAAGATCGCCTGGCTCAGGGTTGTCGGCCCTATGGTCGTCCTGTTCGGAGCAGTGACCGGCGTCATCTATACCGGTATCGCCACGCCAACAGAGGCTTCGGCGCTCGGCGCCGCCGGCGCGCTCGCCATTGCGGCCTGGTACGGCAAGGTCACGCTACCGGCGCTGGTGCGCGTCTTGCGCCGCTCCGCCAACGGCACCTGCATGATCGTGATGATCCTGCTCGGCGCCCAGATCTTCGGCTATTTCTTCACGCTGACCCAGGTCACACAGACGCTCGTCGGCTGGGTGGGCGCGCTCGAGGTCTCGCGCTGGCTGATCATCGCGCTCATCCTGTGCGGCTACATCATCCTCGGCATGTTCATGGACCAGATCGCGATCCTGGTCCTGACCGTGCCGATCGTCCTGCCGCTGATCAAGGTGCTCGGCTTCGACCCCCTCTGGTTCGGCATCATCAAGATCGTCACCGCGGAAGTCGGGATGATCACGCCACCGATCGGGCTCAACTGTTTCGTCGTTGCGCGCTATTCGGGGCGGCCGGTGCAGGAGATCTTCCGCGGTTCGCTGCCGCACTTCATCGCCCACATCGTCGTCATCGCGGTTCTGGTCGCGTGGCCGGAGATCATCCTCTGGCTGCCGCGCAAGATGATGGCCGGCTGACGGCCCTTCTCTCACGCATTTCAGCAGTTCAACGTGGCGCAAAATGACCGAAGCGGTTCGCTCCCGGGACGACCCTCAGGGGATCGTCACCCTGCCTCTGAACAGGCCGAGCTCCGTAATCCGATCTCGGATGAGGATATGGTCGCAGCGCTGCTTGCCGCGTGGGATAGGCTCCAAGCCGATGCGGCTGCCCGCGTCGCGATCCTGACCGGAGCCGGCACGGCATCCTCCTGCGGCAGCAATCTGAAGAAGATGGGCAGCGGCAGCGGCCTCAACGATCGGCTGCTGGTGCGAACGCGGGGCAATTATCGCAGCGGAATCCAGAACCTGCCCTGACGCTCGAAGCGCTCGAAATCCCGATCATCGCGGCGGTCAACGGGGCGGCGATCGGCGGGCTGCGACCTGACATTGATGTGCGACCTTCGCATCGCCTCCGAGAATGCGAGCTTCGGTGAGAATTTCGTCAAGCTTGGCCTGATTCCGGGAGATGGCGGAGCCTGGTTTCTGCCGCGTGTTGTGGGCAGAAGGCCAAGGCTCCGATGCTGCCGACAGGGCTTTTTAAGAGGCCAGTTTCGGAAGCGATGCCGATCGAGCAGTTCGCATTCCAATGTCGCGAAGAAGCCCTCGCACATGGCGTTGTCATAGGCGTGGCCGACGGAGCCGGTCGATGGCCTCACGCCGGCGTCCTTGCAGCGGGTGACGCTGTGCCGTTGCGGCAGGTCGGGGCACAAGTCATTCTGAGATGGACGCATGCCGCTATCAAATTTCACGCGAAGTGACACAATTCGCCTCGCACCTTCGCCACCGAATAGGCCTTCGGAGTAACCCGTGAAAAATCCCTACGAGGTTCTCGGCGTTGCCTCGACGGCTTCACCCGCCGAGATCCAAAGCGCCTATCGCAAGCTGGCGAAAAAGCTGCACCCTGACCTCAACCCCGGCGACAAGACCGCCGAGGACAAATTCAAGGAGGTGGCGGCCGCCTATGATCTGCTGAGCGATACCGACAAGCGCCGGCGTTTCGACGCAGGCGATATCGACGCCTCTGGCGCCGAACGGCCGCAGCACCATTACTATCGGGATTTTGCGACCTCGTCTCAGGGAGACCCCTATGCCGATGCCTCCGGCTTTGCGGACTTCATGGATCAGGACGATGCCTTCGCCGAGCTTCTCCGGCGCAGCCAGAGGGCGCGGGCGAACCGGCGTGGGCAGGATCTGCACTACCATCTGGTGATCGACTTTGCCGATTCGATCACCGGCGGAACCAAGCGACTCGATCTGCCGGATGGCAGCACGATTGACGTGAAGATCCCGCCGGGCCTCGTCGATGGCCAGACGCTCCGGCTGAAAGGCAAGGGCGCACCCGGCGCAGGCAAGGGCGGGGCGGGGGACGCGCTGATCGAGGTCGAGGTCCGGCCGGATCGCCGCTTCACCCGCGAGGGTGACGACATCACATTCGAGCTGCCAGTCTCGCTCACGGAGGCGGTTCTCGGCGGACAGGTCAGGGTGCCAACGCCGACGGGCGACGTCACGATGTCTGTGCCGAAGGGATCGAACGCTGGGACCCGGCTGCGATTGCGCGGCAGGGGAGCCCCGAAGCGGGGTGGTGGCCAGGGCGATCAGTTCGTCAAGCTGAAGGTGGTGCTGCCGAAGACTGTGGATCCTGAGCTCGAAGCCTTCGTGTCGAGCTGGAAGGCCAAGGACTACGATCCGCGCGAGGGCGGTGTGTCATGAGGATGACCAAGCAGGAGTTCCTGATCTCATCGGGGCTGCAGGCGCAGGTGCTGGAGTTCTGGCTGGAGCAGCGCTGGCTGGTCCCGGAGGAGGCGGACGGCGAGATGCATTTCCACGATATCGACATCGCGCGCGCCCGTCTCATTCGGCAGCTCAAGGACGATATCGGCGCCAACGACGAGGGCATCGATGTGATCTTGAATCTCATGGACCAGGTCCACGGGCTGCGGCGCGTCCTCGCCGAACTACGGGAGGGAATGAAGGAGCGCCAGGGTTGAGGCACGCCACTGGCGAAACGCATGGAACCCGTCCGAGCCGCCGGTGGTTACGGCTGGAGCCGCGGGCGGCGTGACCGCCGGCACAGCGTTCGAGCGTGGCCACGCTTCAAACCAGGAGGAGTTCAGGATGACGGACGAGATCAGGGAGAACATGGAACTCATCGGCGCCGACGGCGTCCATGTCGGAACGGTCGATCGAGTCGAGGGAGGGCGCATCAAGCTCAAGAAAAGCGATGCTTACGGCCGTCATGAGGGCCACCATCACTACATTGAGCTCGGCTTCGTCGCCGGTGTCCAAGGCGACAAGGTGCGCCTTTCCGCCAATGCGGATATCGCCGTGAAGCTTGAGGAGGAGGGATCGGGAAAGCCGGTCGATCTGTGAAGAAACCAGCGACTTCACATCCTGCATGACGCCGGGCCACCAATTCCTTCGGGTTATTTTTGTGGCCGCCGTGTCGCACCATCATCAGCATCAAGCCCGGGCGACCGGCTTGATTTGAATGAAGGTTATCGAGTTGGTCGTCGACTAAATCAGGCGTTCCTTCCATGATTTCGCAGCCCGTCGTGGCGTTGCTGACGTAAGCGCCGCGCCAGTGGCTTACGGATTTGGGGTCGAGGTTTTCCGGACGCGCCATGGCGTGAGATCTTCGACAGCGCTTTGTGGTGGCCGTTGATGATGGCTCCCGCGGATCGGCGGCTCTCTCTCCGGGCAAGCCGGGAAATGGATGGTGGATGAACCAGGGTGCAGCCAGCTATCCCCTGTCGCGGACGGGCGGGCGACGAAAAGATCGGCTCGGTATCTCACATTCATGGAGCGGGGCCGACGAGCCAAGTTGTCGTCGAGTCGGCGGCTTCTCTTATGGCCGCCGCCGTGCAGCCCATCCGCTGGATTGGCTAATCGAGTTGATAGCAAACAGGTCTGCTTCCGGCCCAAGGCGGCTTTTGCGGCCCCACTCTGGTAACCAGTCGGCCGTGCGCCAGATGCGGAACTTGGCACACTGCCGGTAAGCGCGCGTTCAATCAGCCCTTAATTCGGTGTGCAGCGCGCAGATCGCGTCGGGGCCGATGCCGCAGCATCCGCCGATGATACGGGCGCCGCGGCGCCGCCAGTCCCGCCCGAAGTCGCGATAGCGCAGCGGCCCGACATCGTCGCGCAGATCGCTCAGGCCCTCGTTGGCCGCGGCATCTCCGGTCTTTTCGGGGAAGGCATTGGCATAGACGCCGATCGGAAGCTCGGCGTCGCCGAGCACGGAGCGGGCGACGTCGACGGCCGGGCCCATGACCTCCGGCAGGCTGCAGTTGAAGAGCACGGCGGCGGCACCAGCGTCGCGGACGGCGGCGACGGCTTCCGCGACGAATTCGCCGGAGCGCAGCACGGGCAGGCCGCCGGCCGCGCCCTCGTCCTGCAGCGTGAAGGACGCCCAGATCGGCTTGCCGGTGGGGCGCACGGCGGCGCAGGCCGCCAGCGCCTCGGCGATGCAGCTTTGCGTCTCGGCGAGGAAGTGATCGACGGAGGGGAGAAGCGCCTCGATCAGCACCGCCAGCAGGGAGGGCGCCCGCGCCGGATCGAAGAGATCGGGGCGGTAGGAGCCGAACAGCGGCGGCAGCGAGCCGGCGACGGCGATGCCGCGGCCGCTGCGCAGCCTCTCCTCATCGGCAGCGCGACGGGCCAGTTCGCCGGACAGCGCGGCGAGACGCGCGCCGTCCTGCGCGAAGCGCTCCTCGCCGATATGGAAGGGCACGACCGCGTAGCTGTTGGTGGTGATGACCGTGGCGCCTGCCTCGATGAAGGCGCGATGCGCCGCGACGACCGTTTCCGGCGCTTCCATGAGCGCCAGCGCTGACCATTCCGGCTGCCGGAACGGGGCGCCCATGCGCTTCAGCTCGCGGCCCATGCCGCCATCGAGGACGATCATTCTCTCGTTCATGTCGGATCGCGTGTCCTCTTTGCGGCTTCTGAACCTATGTCGCCCACTGAGACCAGACTGCGGTATCCTTCGAGATCGGCGGCGAGACTGGGATCGATATGGGCGCGCACGGCGCGCTCCGCCTCGTCGGGCGTGCCGCGCATCACGCCCTCGAACAGGGCGCGGTGATCGGCTTCCAGCGGAAAACGCGCGGGCCAATGCATCTCCGACCAGCGGTAGAGCCATTCCATCTTAGTGGAGAGGGCAGCGTATCGCTTGATCAGATGGCGGTGGCCGGTCGCCTCAACGATCGCTCGGTGAAAGCCGAGATCGGCCGCGACGCGGTCGTCGATCGAACTCGCTTCCGCCGGCGCCAGCTTCGCGAAGGCGGCGGCCAGCAGCTCTCGGGGCCGCGTCTCGCCGCGGTCGGCCAGGATGCGCGCCGCCAGCCCCTCCATCGCTTCCCGTAGGGTGTAGATTTCCCAGATCACCTGGTCGTTGAGGCTGGCGACGCGCCAGTTCGAATAGGGCGCGCGGACCACGAGTTCGTCGGCCTCCAGCGCGAACAGGGCGGTCCGCACCGTGCCGCGCCCGACCCCGAGGCGGCCTGCCAGCGCGATCTCGGTCAGCACCTCGTCCGGCAGCAGCCGGCCGCGGACGATGTCATCGCGCAGGCGGCGCATCGCCATATCGGCGAGGCTGAGCCGCTCGATCGGCTGCTGGTCGTCGGTCAGGGGCACTGGCCGCTCCTCACACGCCGCTGCGATGCATGCCGACGAAGCGGCGGCAGCGCTCCGACTGCGGATCGAGGAAGACCTGCTCGGGCGGGCCCTGTTCCTCGACGCGCCCGTCCTGGAGATAGATGGCGTGGTTGGAGACCTCGCGCGCAAAGGTCATCTCATGGGTCACGATCAGCATCGTGCGGCCCTCTTCGGCCAAGGCCCGGATGACGCGCAGCACTTCGCCGACCAGTTCCGGGTCGAGGGCCGAGGTCGGCTCGTCGAAGAGCAGCGCGCGGGGCCGCATCGCCAAAGCGCGGGCGATGGCGACGCGTTGCTGCTGGCCGCCGGAGAGATGGGCCGGCCAGGCGTCGAACTTGTCGGAGAGCCCGACCTTGGCGAGCATCGCCTCAGCCTCCTCGCGGCATTCGGCGCGCGGCCGCCCCTGGACGTGGAGCGGGACCTCCATGACGTTCTGCAGCGCCGTCATATGCGGCCAGAGATTGAAGCTCTGGAAGACGAAGCCGAGCTGGCCGCGCAGCCGGCGCACGGTCTGCCGCTCGGCCCGCGAGAAGCGATGGCCGGCATTCCTGATGCGGATCTGCGCATCGCCGACGCTGACCTCGCCCCGATCCGGGATTTCGAGCAGCGGGATGCAGCGCAGCAGCGTGCTCTTGCCCGAGCCGCTCGCGCCGATGATGGCGATCACGTCGCCGTCGCGGGCGGCGAGGTCGACCCCGCGCAGCACCTCCTGCCCGCCAAAGCTCTTTCGGATGTCGGTCAGCCTGACCGTGATCGGCTTCATGCCACGCTCCGGGCGCCGGTCGGCCGGCGATAGGGGGAGAGGTGCTGCTCGAGCCAATCGACCGCCCGGGCGATCACCGTCACCAAGACGAGATAGATCACCGCCGCGCACAGGAAGATCTCGATGGCGCGGTAGGTTTCGGAGACTTCCGCGCGCGCGATGCCGGTGATCTCCATCAGCGTCACGACGCTGGCGAGCGAGGTCGCCTTGACCATGCTGGTGATCTCCGCGCCATAGGCCGGCAGCGCCTGGCGGAAAGCGAGGGGGAGCACAATCCGGCGCAGCATGGTCAGGCGCGTCATGCCGGAGACGCGCGCGGCCTCGATCGCACCCGTGGAAACGGCGCGAAGGCCGCCGCGCAGGATCTCGGAGGTATAGGCGGCGTCGTTCAGCATCAGCGCGAGGACGGCGCAGACATACGGCTCGCGCAGCAGCGGCCAGAGCGGCGAGTGACGCACCGCCGGAAACTGGGCGAGACCGTAATAGATCAGGAAGATCTGGATCAGCAGCGGCGTGCCGCGGAAGATGTAGACGTAGAAGTCGGCGATCCGCGCGCCGATCCAGGAGGAGGCGCGCAAGCCCGACAGCCCCAGCGCGATAAGGCCGCCGCCGAGAAGCGCCAGCACCGCCAGGAGCAGCGTCAGCGGCAGCCCGGCGAGCAGCTTGGGAAAGATCTGGGCGATGAATGCGATATCCATCGCTACCCCCTGCCGGTCGTTGCTGCCTGCCCCCGCATCGAGCGCCATTCGGCGATGCGGAAGAGGAAGCCGGAGACCGTGGTGATGGCGAGATAGATCCCGCCGCCGGCGAGGAAGAACAGGAAGGGCAGCTCGGTCGAGTTCGCGGCCACCGTCACCGCGCGCAGCGTCTCGACGAGCCCGGTGACCGAGACCAGCGCCGATTCCTTGATGACCGACTGCCACTGGTTGCCGAGGCCCGGCAGCGCGGTGCGCAGGGCCAGCGGGGCGATGATGCGCCGGAACATCGTCCAGCGGCCCATGCCGGTGACGCGCGCCGCCTCTAGCGTTCCGGGCGCGATGGCATGGAAGGCGCCGCGCAGCACTTCCGCCTGCGTGGCGCCTGAAAGCAGGCCGATCGCGAGGCAGCCGGCGGCAAAGCCGCTGATCTCGACCGGACCGACATGACCGAACTGCTTGGCGACGGTGGACGCGATCTGCCGGCCGCCGAAATAAAAGAGATAGATGACCAGCAGATCCGGGATGCCGCGCATCACCACGCCATAGCCCTGCGCGAGGCGTTGCACCGGCGCGGAGCCGGCGATCCGCGCCCAGGCGCAGAGCGTGCCCAGCCCGAGCCCGAGCGCGAAGGCGCTGGCCGAGACGGCGAGCGTCATCAGCCCGCCGTTCAGCAGAGCATGGCCCCAGCCCTCCGGGCCGAAGCCGAGCAATGTCAGGCTGTCATCCATCTCGTCCTGCCCGCCTGGGTCAGCTCGCGGGCGTGATGTCCATCTCGAACCACTTCAGCGCCAGCTTCTTCAGCGTGCCGTCGTCAATGACGGACTTCAGCGCCTTGTCGAACATCTCCTTGAGCTCGGGATCGCCCTTGCGCAGGCCGACTGCCGAACCCAGCCCGAGCAGACCGCCGGCGAAGAGATAGCCGGACTGGATCATCTCGCCGTTCGACTTCTTCGCCGTGGCCTGGATGTTGATCTGGGAGGCCATCACGGCGTCGACGCGGCCGCTCTTCAGGTCCAGGAAGGTGTCGGGCCCCGAGGGATAGGTGCGGATGGTCAGGACGTCCTTGAAGTAGCGGTTGAGCACGTCGTTCTGGATCGTCGCGACCTGAACCGCGACGGTCTTGCCAGCGAGCGACTTGGCGAGTTCATCGATCGCCTTCTTGGCGGCGGCCTCGTCGGTCAGCGGTACCCGCGTGCCGGTGCCGGGCATGGCCTTGATGCTGCCTTCCTTCATGATCGCGAAGCCCGAGCCGGCGGAGGCGTAGGGACGGGAAAAGGCGATCACCTCCTCGCGCTTGGGCGTGATCGAGAGCGCGTCCATGATCGCGTCGTATTTGCCGTCGGTCAGCCCGGCGATCATGCCATCCCAGGCCTGTGCGATCATCTCGCATTTGACGTTCATGCGGGTGGACAGCTCCTGCAGCAGGTCAGGCTCGAAGCCGATCAGGCGGCCGTCAGGCGCGTGCATGTTGTAGGGAGGGAAGGCGCCTTCCGTGGCGACGCGGATGACCTTCCACTCCTTGGCGGCGGCGGCACGGGGAGCCACGCCCAGAGCGAGGCCGGCGGCCGCGCCGAGGCCCAGCTTGAGGAAGTCGGAGCGGGTGATCGTCATGTCGGGTCTCCAGGGCCTTAGAGAATGCGGGCGGGATCAGGACAGGATGTCGAAGGCGGTGCGGGCGAGGGCTGCGGCGCCCAGTCCGATGCAGCGCTCGTCCGGCTGATAGTCGGAATTGTGCACGCGGTCGTCGCGGCCGGGCTGCGACGAGCCGACCAGCAACTGGCAGGACGGGATCCGCTCCGAGAAATAGGAGAAATCCTCGGCGCCGAAGCGTCCCTCGAGCTGGTCGATCTTGTCCCCGCCGAATTGCTCGGACACCGAGCGGATCACCGCATCGACGACGCCGTCATCGTTGATGAGCGCGGGGGCCCCGCGCTTGTAGTCGATCTCGCAGGTTACGCCCATCGCTGCAGCGACGCCGTCGCAGATGCGCCGGAAGGTGGCTTCCATCGTGTCGCGGCTCTCGGGCGAGCGGCAGCGGACCGTGCCCTGGAACAGACAACTGTCGGGGATGATGTTGTGCGTCGAGCCGCCCTGGATGTGGCCGATGGTGAGCACCGCCGAGCGGGTCGGGTCCATCACGCGCGAAATCGCCGTCTGCAGCTGCATGATCATCGCGGAGGCGGCGACGATCGGATCGAGCGCCGAATGCGGGCGCGCCGCATGGCCCGACTTGCCATGCACGACCACGTCGAATTCGTCGCTGGACGCCGTGGACGCCCCCCGGACATAGCCGAAGCGACCGACCGGCATCTCCGGCCGGTTGTGGAAGGCGAGCGCGATGGCAGCGCCATCGGCCGCGCCATCCGCGACCATGGCGGCGGCTCCGCTCTCGACCGTCTCCTCCGCCGGCTGGAACACGAGCCTGACGCTGCCGCGCAGCCGGGGCGCGATCGCCTGCAGCACCGAGCCGACGCCGAGCAGCGTGGCGGTGTGAATGTCATGGCCGCAGGCATGCATCTTTCCGGGCACGGTGCTGGCGAAGGGCAGCCCCGTCAGCTCCTCCATCGGCAGGGCATCCATGTCGGCTCGGATCAGCAGGCAGGGGCCGGGAGCGCCGCCGGCGATCTCGGCCACGACACCGGTGCGCCCGACGCCGCGCTGCGGCACGAGCCCGATGCGCTCCAGCTCCTGCGCGACGATCTCGGCGGTCCGCGCGGTCTCGAACCCGATTTCGGGGTGGGCGTGGATGTCGCGCCGGATGGCGATCAGCTGCGGCTCGATCTCGGCGACATGGCGTTCGATCGCGAGTGAGAGGTCGTTCTGGCGGTCGGCAGACATCAGAGGCTCTGACGGACGGTAAGGAGACCTGAACTTCGCACAGATCATCAGTCGCCGCAATTGGACCGAGGATCGACAATCGACAATAGACTTCTAAAATGCGCGCTCCCCGGAGCATGATATTCCGATGCACGCCGCGACCATCCTGGCCCAGCTCGACCACGTCACGGATCCGTCGACGGGCGGGCTGGTGCCGTCGATCCATCCCGGCGTGACCTATGTCCGGCCCGGAAGCGACATCGCCCTGGGCTATGCCCGCTCGGGAAACAGCGGCGCGGCGCTTATCGAGACCATCCTCTGTCAGCTCGAAGGTGGCGCCGTGGCCGCGGCGTTCGGGGCCGGAGCGGCAGCGGCCCAGGCCGTGCTCGCGACCTTGCGACCCGGTGACCGGGTGCTGATCGACAGCGGCCTCTACTACGAGTTCGGACGCATGATTGGCGCCTTCGCGGAACGCTTCGGTCTGGGATTGGCGCGGGCCGATCTCTGCGATCTCGATGCGGTCGCCCTGAGCCTCGGTGCCGCGCCGACGCGGCTCGTCTGGGCCGAATGCCCGAGCAACCCGCTCTGGCGCGTGCCGGATCTCGCTGCGCTGGCAGCGCTGGCGCATCGGCATCGCGCAAGGCTGCTGGTCGATGCGACAGCGGCGACCCCGGTGCTCTGCCGGCCGCTGACGCTGGGCGCCGATCTCGTGCTGCATTCGGCGACGAAATACCTCAACGGCCATGGCGATCTGGTCGCCGGCGTGCTCGTTGCGGCAGAGGACGATGGGTGGTGGCATGCGATGCTAGCCGCCCGCGAGGCGCATGGCAGCATCCTGCCGCCCTTCGAGGCCTGGCTGCTGCTGCGCGGCATGCGGTCACTGGCACTTAGGATGGAGCGTGTCTCCACGACGGCTCTGACGCTCGCGGGCTGGCTCGACCGTCATCCGCGCGTCTGCAAGGTGCATTATCCGGGGTTGCCACAGCACCCGCAGCACGGACTGGCCTGCCGGCAATTCCGGGAGGGCTTCGGCGGCATGCTCTCCTTCGAACTCGCCGACGCGGCCGAGGCCGTAGATCTCTGCGCCCGGACGCGGGTCTTCCGCCCCTCGACCTCGCTCGGGTCGCCCGAGAGCCTGATCGAACACAGGTTGAGCACCGAAGGCGAGGAATCCGATTGCCCGCCGGGACTGATCCGGCTGTCGATCGGACTGGAGCATCCGGACGATCTCCTGGCAGATTTAATGGAGATGTTCCGCAGTATAGCGCCTCGCTGATTCTTGGGAGCGGCGAATGGCGAAACTGGCTCTCAGCTAGCCTTCGCAGTTGGCTTCTTATCCATTAGAAGCATCAAGCGGCTTCGCGCCGATTGTGTTAAAAAATCCGGGGGGCTTGAAGTTCAAGCTGGGTCGGCGCGCGGCGGAGAAAACGCTCTTCGGTTGCTAGTGAAGCGCCCCAAGCGAGGCGCCCTCTTCGCCCGCATAGGAACGAAATTTCTACATTGGGACCGGATGAGCCCGCTCAAGGTCAATGCCCGGGGCCGAAAGCCGATCTTCCTGGTCACCTTAGGCGTGCGGGCGCTGAGCGGCGCGCCCTATGTCGTCTCGGACAACCCGTTCTGGCTGGTGGCCGTGCAGGCGCTCAGCGGCGTCGGCGCCGGCATCTTCGGTGCGCTGTTCCCCATCGTGGTGGCGGACCTGACCCGAGGCACCGGCCGCTTCAACGCCGCGCAAGGTGCCGTCGCGACGGTCCAGGGCGTGGGGGCTTCGATCTCCGCCTTGCCGGCGGGCGTGATCATCGTCACCGCCGGCTATTCCGCCGGCTTCGTCACGCTTGCGGCAATCGCGGCTTGCGGCCTCGTTCTCTATGTCGTTGCCATGCCGGAAACGCACGGCTATGAGCCGCCGACCGACCACGGCGCCCGCCCGGTGCCGGCGGCGAGCGAGAGAATGGCCTGATCTGCATGACCGGCTGGGGCCTCAACGCGACGCAGATCCTCGCGATCGCGATCTTCCTCGCGACCTATGTCGCCATCGCGATCGGCCGTATGCCCGGCCTGCGCGTCGACCGTGCGGGAGCGGCGCTGATCGGGGCTGCGCTCATGGTCGGCTGCGGGGTGCTTTCCCTCGAGGATGCCTATCGGGCGATCGATCTCGACACCATCACGCTGCTGCTCGGCATGATGATCGTGGTCGCCAATCTGCGGCTCTCGGGCTTCTTCCGCATGGTGACCGGCTGGGCCGCAGGCCGGGCGCGGCATCCGGTGCTGCTACTGTCGGTCGTAGTGATGACGACCGGCGTGCTCTCCGCCTTCCTCGTCAACGACGCGATCTGCCTGGTGATGGCGCCGATCGTGATCACGCTGACCCGCGCGCTCGACCGCAACCCGGTGCCCTATCTCATCGCGGTGGCGCTCGCCTCCAATGTCGGCTCGACGGCGACGATCACCGGCAACCCCCAGAACATGATCATCGGCAATCTCTCGGGCATCTCCTATGGCGCCTTCACCGGCGCGCTGCTGCCGATCGCGGTGCTGGGGCTGCTGGTGACGATCCTGCTCGTGCTCCTGCTCAATCCGCGCGAATACATGACGCGGCAGGCGCTGCGCAGCGTGACCGTTCCCGCTCACTATCACGGCTGGCTCGCGACGAAGGCAGCGCTGGTTTCGGTGGCGATGATCGCCCTGTTCTTCCTCGGCCAGCCGGTGGCGAAGGTGGCGATCTGCGCGGCAGCGCTGCTGCTGCTCACCCGCAGGATCGAGCCGCGCAAGGTCTACGCCGAGATCGACGGGCCGCTCCTGCTGATGTTCGCCGGGCTCTTCGTCGTGGTGCGGGGGCTTGAACAAGCGGTGTTGACGCCTGACCTGCTGGCGCAGGCCGCCCGCCTCGACCTCGGCAACGCGGCGACCCTGACCGGCGTCACCGCGGTGCTGTCCAACCTCGTCAGCAACGTCCCAGCGGTTCTCGTGCTGAAGCCCTTCGTCGAGCAGCTGCACGATCCCCAGCGCGCCTGGCTCGTCGTGGCGATGGCCTCGACTCTCGCCGGCAACTTCACGCTCCTGGGCTCCGTCGCCAACCTGATCGTCGCCGAGCGCGCCGCCAAGGACGGCATCACCATCGACTTCTGGACCTATTTCAAGGTCGGCGCGCCGCTGACGCTCGCGACGTTGGCGATCGGTATCATCATGCTGCCCTGAATTCAAAAAACTGTCTGGGAGGCTTGGCAGTCCACCTAAATCACAGCCGCTGGCGGTGCCTGGAGGCCGGCTCGCCCCGATTGTGTTGGAAAAATCCGGCCGGCGTGAAGCTCAAGCGGTTCGCGCGCTTTGCAGAGGATAACGTTCTTCGCGCTTCACGATATCGCTCCAACAAGGTCGTTAACGCGATCTACAATTGGATGAAATCTCTACGCTCGTGGAAGCCGATCTCGCTCATAGTATTGTGACGACGTCCGGCTTCGCCGCAATGATGCTCTCCCACCCCTGAGTCGGCCAACGCGCTATGTCCAGGAAATGTAGTCTGTGCGGCGAGCTCTTTACGCCCCTGCGGGAAAAGGGCTAGTCGAGCCGGAAACATTATAAATGTTCTAAGTTGTTGTGCCGGGTTACTTTAGCGCGAGCCAGCTATCGGCGCTCATGGTCTTGGCTCTGACCATCCGAGATGTCGGGCGAGCATTTCGGGCGTGGCCGGAGCGCCTCGTCGAGTGCATCCAATTCCGTCGCGATCTGGGTCCGAAGCCATAGCGCCACCCCTTCGACCATCGCATTGAGAGGCCTCGACCGCGGCGCGATCAAGCTGTGGTGCTGCCCCGTGCGGATGATCAGGTCGGGGGCGGGAATCAGAGTTCCCTTCAGCAAGGCGCTCGAGACCACGCTGAGCCAGCCGAGAGCGATGCCTTCCCCGTTCAGGGCGGCTTGCAGGATGACGGAGTAATCCGTGAACTCGTGCCAGACGCCTTTCGAACTGTTTCGTTGGGCGACATTGCCCCATTCCCGCGCCCATTTGGGCATAGCGTGGTCCGTGAGCCACAAGAACACATGCCCCAACCCGTCCCCGGCGTGATCGAGCCTGCCGCGCGCCTTCAGATAGGCCGGGCTGCAGACGGGGAAGATGATCTCCGGCGCGAAGAACCAGCGATGGTAGCGCGCGTCGTCGTCTTCGACGATGCGCGTTGCCAGATCCACATTGTCGGGAATGCCGCGCAGGACGCCCGGGATGAGGTCGAAACGGATATCGATCTCCGGAAAAGCCGCATGGAATTCGCCCAGCCGCGGCAACAGCCAGTGGGCCACGAACGAGCTGGACATGGAGAGGGTGACGACCGGCTTCGTCGTATTCTGCCGCTGCCGGATCGCTTGGACCGCATCGGCAATGCGCCCGACGGCCTCGCCGACGACGCCGAAGAGATCGCTGCCATCCGCGGTAAGTTCGAGCCCGCGTGCCCGCCGTTCGAAGAGTCTGGCTCCTACCGCAGCCTCCAACTCGGCGACGCTGCGGCTGATCGAGGGCTGGCTGACGTTGAACTCCGCGGCCGCGGCCGTGAAGCTGCCGGTGCGGGCCGCGGCCTCGAAAACCAGAAGCCCCCTCGCGGAGGGGATAAGGCGGGAGAGCTGAGCCATACGCCCAGCGTATGCTTCTCCCAAGGTTTTTCAATCTGGTCCGGTTTCAGACTTGCCGCCACGATCGCCGAAGTTGTTCAGCAGCGCCGCAGTTTCGGGGCTGCCGGTGCTCCCGGACTGAAATAGCGCAGTTGTCCCACTCCGGTTCGATCACAGGGAAGCCATTCAATGAGCGCAACGGTTTCCATGCCGGATCGGCCCCTCGCTGCGCCGCGCGACCCGCTTCTGGAGCCGTTCGCCATCAAGAAGCTGCGACTTCGCAACCGCATCGTCAGCACCAGCCATGCCTCGATGCTGGACGATGGCGGCCTGCCGCTCGAACGCTACCAGCGCTATCACGAGGAAAAGGCCCGTGGCGGCCTCGCCATGACGATGATCGGTGGCTCGGCGATGACATCGCCGGATTCGAGCTGGGGCGGCGGCCAGCTCGACCTCTCCAGTAACCGCATCATTCCGCATCTCGCGGCGCTGTCCGACCGCATTCACGGCCATGGTGCGGCCGTGATGTGCCAAGTTTCGCATCTCGGCCGCCGCGCGACCTCCTATGGCTGGAACTGGCTTCCGGTGCTGGCGCCGTCGCGCGTCAGGGAGACGCGCAACCGCAATTTTCCCAAGGAGATGGACGATGCGGACATCGCGCGCATCATCCGGGATTATGCCGATGCGGCGGTGCGCTGCATGGAGGGTGGGCTTGACGGCATCGAGACGGTGACCGGCGGCCACCTCATCGGCCAGTTCCTGTCGCCGCGCACCAACAAGCGCACCGACGGTTTCGGCGGCTCGCCCGAGAACCGGGCGCGCTTCGGGCTCATGGTCCACGAGGCGATCCGTAAGCGCGTCGGCAACGACGCCGTCGTCGGCATCCGCTTCGTGATCGACGAGGGCGTGGCCGATGGGTCGGATTTCGAGGATTGCCTGCGGCTCGCCCGGATCTTCGAACGCGAAGGCTATATCGACTATTTCAACTGCATCTACGGCCGCATGGACACGGATCTCGCGCTGGCCGAGGACAACATGCCCGGCATGTTCCAGCGCAACGCGCCCTATCTCGCTTCGGTGGCGCAGTTTCGCCGCGAGACGAAGCTGCCGCTGATCCATGCCGGCGGCATTCGCGACGTCGCGACCGCTCGCCACACCATCCGCGAGGGCGTCGTCGATCTGATCGGCATGACCCGTGCTCATATTGCCGACCCGCATCTGGTCAACAAGATCAGGCGCGGGGAGGAGGAGCAGATCCGCCCCTGCGTCGGCGCCTCCTACTGCCTCTACAAGAAGGTCAACTGCATCCATAACGCCGCCAGCGGGCGCGAAACCGTGCTCGGCCATGAAGTCGCGCCGGCCTCGCGAAGCCTGAAGGCCGTGGTGGTCGGCGGCGGGCCGGCCGGGTTGGAAGCCGCCCGCGTCTGTGCTGAGCGAGGGCATTCGGTCGTGCTATTTGAGGCTGCCGCCAAGCTGGGCGGGCAGTTGCTCGTGGCCAGCGCTGCCGACGAGCGTCGCGACCTGATCGGCATCGTCGATTGGCGCATCGCGGAACTCGATCGGCTCGGCGTCGATATGCGGGTGAACTGCTATGCGGAGGCCGATACGGTTCGCGCCGAGGCACCGGACCTCGTGATCGTCGCCACAGGCGGCGTTCCGGATACCGATTGGTTCGAAGGTTCGGAGCTCTGCGACAGTGCCTGGGACGTGCTGACCGGCACGGTGCCCGGCAAGAGCGACGTGCTCGTCTATGATGGGACGGGGCGTCAGGCCGCGGCATCCTGCGCGTTGCAGCTTGCTCGGCAGGGCCGGTCGGTCTGCATCGCCACGCCCGATGACGCGCTTGCCGTCGAGATGTCCTATATCGACAAGTCGAGCTTCAGGAAGCGCTTCGCCGAGCTCGGCATCCGCTCGCTCGTCGATGTCAGGCTGGAGAAGGTCGAGCGCCGGGGCAACGCCTTGCAGGCCACGTTCCGCAACGAGCTGACCGGCGCGGAAAGCCAAGTCGAGGCCGGCCAGATCGTCGTCGAATACGGCACGCTGCCGGCCGCCGAAATCTACCACGAGTTGCGACATCTCTCGGCCAATGACGGGGTGACCGATATCGCGTTCATGCTGGGGAGCGAGGAGGCGGCCGCGCCGGCGCCGGGGCGCTTCCTCCTGCACCGTATCGGCGACGCCGTTTCGAGCCGCGACCTCTATTCCGCGATCTACGAGGCCTACCGGCTTTGCTCGAAGCTCTGAGCGGTCGGCGCTTTCAAGCTGCGGCCGGGCTTCGGCCGCCTTTCGCGTCGGCGAAACGCTCGACTCGGAAGTCATGGAGCGGGATGTCGGTCGTGCCGGTCGCGATCAGCTCGGCCATCGTGTCGCCGACACCCGGGCCGAGCTGGAAGCCGTGGCCACTGAAGCCGAAGGCGTGGAACAGTCCCGGCGTGGTGCCGGATGGGCCCATGACCGGCAGCATATCGGAGAGATAACCCTCGCAGCCCGACCAGGTGCGGATCACCGAGACATTCTCCAGGGCCGGCAGGAGTTGTGTCAGGGCGCGAAGCTGCGCCGGCAGCCGCGCCGGGTCGGGCTTGGCGTGGCCAGGTTCAAGCGCGACGTCGACCCGTTCGGCCGCGCCGCCGAAGACGATATTGCCGCGCTCGACCTGACGGAAATAGGCGTCGGTCCCATGCCGGCGAGTCCAGATGCCGACGACCGGCAGGATGCGATGGGGCAAGGGCTCAGTCACGCCCATCTGCGGCCCGCGCGGGGTAAGCGGCACCGGCTCACCGAATTGCGCGGCGATCCGCATCCCCCAGGCGCCGGCCGTGTTGAGGAGCCTGCCGGCCTCGAACACGCCCTTCGATGTCGTGACGCGGAAGCCTGCCTCGATCTTCTCGATGCTGCCGACCTCGCAATCCTCGACGATCTCCGCGCCGAGCCGCCACGCGGCGTCGGCGAATGCGGGCGCGATCAGGCGTGGATTGCCCGAGCCATCCTGAGGCGAATAGGAGGCTGCGATCGCGCCGGGGCCGAGGCCGGGAAAGCGCGCGCGGATCTCGTTGGCGCCCAGTTCTTCGAGCTCGAGCCCCCAGGGCCGCGCCGCCTCGGCATAGGCGCGCATATCGGCCAGCGCATCCTCTTCGAAGATGAGCCGGAGATGGCCGGTCGCGCGGAATTCCACATCGCGGCCGAGCAACCGTTCCGCATCGCCCCATAGCGTGCGGGAGCGATGCGCGAGCGGCAATTGCGTGAGATGCCGCCCGGTCCGGCGGATATTGCCGAAGGATGCGACGGTGGCGCCCGTTCCGACCCGGTGACGTTCGATCAGCGTGACCTTCAGGCCGCGCCGCTTCAGGAAGAAGGTTGCGGCGGTTCCCATCAGGCCGCCGCCGAGCACGATCACATCCATGTCCAGCCTCTTGCCACTGCGGCGGCAATTTACACGCGGCCGAACCTGACGCGGGTGCGCGGAGCCGTCAAAGACGCGATGGCCGGCAGGCCATAAGTCCAGCCTATGGTCCTGCCCCGCATGTCTCTTGGACCGCGTCGCGGCTTCCGTGCCAGCTTCCGGCCGCCAGCAAGAGGAGCGGACATGGACGGCGGAACTGTGCCGAGTGCGGACTGGAAGGTCGGCGTCGATATCGGCGGCACCTTCATCGATTTCTGCGCGCTGGAGACGCGCTCCGGCCAGGTCGCGTCGCTGAAGGTCTTGACGACGCCCGACGATCCGGGCGCCGAGCTGATGACGGGCCTCTCGCTGCTCGTCGAGCGCGAGGGGCTCGATCCCGGGGCCGTCACGCGCTTCGTCCATGGCACCACGGTCGGCGTCAATACGATCATTCAGCGCAAGGGCGCAGTGCTGGCGCTGTTCACCAATGCCGGCTTCGAAGATGTCATCGAGCTGGCGCGGCTGCGCATGCCGGAGGTCTATTCGCTGTTCTGCTCCCGCCCGGAGCAGCTCATCACCCGCGACCGGGTGTTCGGCATTCCCGCCCGCATGCGTTCGGACGGGCGCGAGACGGTGAAGCCCGATCTCGAAGCCGTCGCTGCCGCCATCGCTTCGGCAAAGGCGCGGGGAGCTGTCGGCATCGTCATCGCCTTCCTCCACGCCTGGCGCGACGGCGCGCAGGAGGAGGCGGTGAAGGCCGAGATCGCCCGGCTGGCTCCGGAGCTCTTCGTCTTCACCTCCGCCGAGGTCTGGCCGGTGATCCGCGAATACGAGCGGACGACGACGGCGATCCTCAACGCCTACGTCCATCCCCGCATCGCGGGCTATCTGACGGCGCTGGAGCAGCGGCTGGCGGATCGCGGCGTGCCGGCGCGGGCGCTCCTGACCAAGTCGAATGGCGGCGTGATGAACGCTGCCGAGGGCAAGCGCGCCTGCGTCTCCATGCTGCTCTCCGGCACGGCTTCGGGCGTGATCGGCGCGACCTGGTTCGCCCGCCAAGCCGGCGAGAAGCGCGTGCTGACGCTCGATATCGGCGGCACATCCGCCGACTTCGCCCTGATCATCGACGGCGAGCCGCAATACGGCACCGGCGAGATGATCGGCGAGTTCCCGCTGTACATCCCTTCCGTCTCGGTGAGCTCGATCGGCATCGGTGGCGGTTCGATCGCGACGGTCGACGGGCAGGGCGTGCTGCGGGTCGGGCCGGAATCGGCCGGCTCGACACCGGGGCCGGCCTGCTACGGGCGCGGTGGCGAGCGAGCGACCGTCACCGACGCCATGGTGGTCTGCGGCTGGCTCGGCCATAGCGAGATGGCCTATGGCCAGTTGAAGATGGATGCCGGCCTCGCCCGGGCCGCCGTCGGGCGCCTCGCCGAGAGGCTCGGCCGGTCGCTCGACGACACGGCGCAGGCGATCCTCGATATCGCCGTCTCCGAGATGTTCGTCGAGGTCGAGAAGCTGTCCTCGCGGGCGGGCGTCGATCTCAAGGACTTCACCCTGATGCCGTTCGGCGGCGGTGGGCCGATGCTCGGCGCCTTCCTCGCCCGCGAACTCGGCATGACCAGGCTGCTGGCGCCGCGCCGGCCGGGTGTCGTCTCGGCATTGGGCGGGCTCGTCGCCGATCTGCGCGGCGATTTCGTCCGCACGCTCTTCGCCGAGCTGTCCCCGACGGTGCTGCCGGAGCTGAAGGCGGCGTCGGCTGCGATGGTTCAGGAGGGGCGCAACTGGCTTGCGGCGCAGGGCCATGCCGGCCCGGCCGATCTCAGGTTCTCGGCGGATATGCGTTATGTCGGCCAGAGCTACGAGATCGAGGTTCCCTTGCAGCCGGCCTGGCTCGAAGCCGGCGACCCGGCGGCGATCGCTCGCGAATTCCACCGGACTCACCAGCGGATCTACGATTTCGACGACGCGGACGGCCGGATCGAGATCGTCAACCTGCGCCTCTCGGCCGTCGGTGCGGGACCGGTCCTCACTTTTCCCGAAGCCGCCGAGGTCGACGCGGCCGCGACGCCGGTATGCGAACTCGATATCCATACCGGCGGGTCGCGAAGGGCGGTCGGACTGTACCGCCGCGCCGACCTGCCGCCCGGCAGCCGCTTCGCCGGCCCGGCTGTCGTTGCCCAGGAGGACACCACGGTGGCCATACCTGCCGGCGCGATGGCGCGGATCGACGGCCATCTCAACCTTCATCTGACTTTCGCTGGGTGATATCGATGTTCGACCGGATGAAGCTTCAGGTGCTCGCGAACCATGCGCGCGCCGCCGCTGAGAACATGGCGCATACGCTGCACCGCACGGCGCATTCCGCCTTCGTCAAGGAGACGGAGGATTTCACGGTGATGCTGATCAGCCGCAGCGGCGACACCTTCGCCGTGCCGATGGAGCTGGGCGCGACCTGGTATCCCGGCCTGTCCTGGGCGCCGGCGCTGGCGATGGTCGACGACTATAAGCCCGGCGACGTCGCCTTCACCAACGACCCCTATTCCTGCTTCGTCGCCACCCACGCGCCCGATACCCATCTCTGGAAGCCGGTCTTCCACGAGGGCGAGATCGTGGCCTGGACCGGCGGCCATATCCACAACACCGACATGGGCGGCGCAGTGCCGGCCTCGCTCTCGCGGGCACTGATCGAAATCCATCAGGAGGGCATCCGCTTTCCGCCGATGAAGCTCGTCAACGAAGGTGTCTTCGACGAGCAGATCCTCAGGATCATGACGACCAATGTCCGCAAGCCGGACCTGAACATCGGCGACATCAAGGCCCTGGTCGGCGCGCTCAACACCGGCGAGCGCAAGGCGCTGGCCATGATCGAGAAGTTTGGCCGCGAGGCCTTCCTCGGCGGCGTCGAGGCGCTGCTCGACCATGCCGAGGCGCAGGCGCGCGAGGTGCTGCGCGGCATGCCGGATGGAACCTGGGAATTCGCCGATTATGCCGACGAGGATTCGGTCGAGGCCAATCCCTGCCGCCTGAAGCTCAGGCTCACCATCCGCGACGACGAGGCGGTACTGGATTTCACCGGCTCCGATCCGCAGCTCGCTTCCTCGCTCAACGTGCCGAGCGGCGGCAACCCGCGGCACACGATCCTGCTCGTCGGGGTCTACTACGTCCTCTACACGCTGAATCCGAAGATCCTGCTCAATACCGGGCTGACGCGTCCCTTCACCTGCATCGCGCCGGAGGGAACGGTGCTGAACCCGGTCTTCCCGGCCGCTGTCGGCATGCGCTCGCTCACCTGTGCCAGGCTTCGTTCCGTGATCTTCGGTGCGTTTTCGCAGGCCGTGCCGGAGCGGCTGCCCGCCGCGCCCGCCGGCAACAACTGCATCGTCAACGTGATGACGACGGACGAGCGCACGAGCCGGACCGTCATCGCCGCTGTGAACCCGGTGGTGGGCGGCGGCGGCGGCATGCCGCATCGCGACGGCACCAACGGCTCCGGTGCCGACGCGGCCTATCTCAAGAACACGCCGATCGAGATCACCGAAACCGAGACCCCGGTCGAATTCGTCAAATACGGGCTGGCCAAAGATAGCGGTGGTGCCGGGCGCTGGCGCGGCGGGCTTGCCACCGACATGGCCTTCCGCGTCTTCGCGCCCGACAGCCGCATCACCGCCCGCAACCGCGACCGCAGCTTCTTCCGGCCCTGGGGCGTGCTGGGCGGCAAGGCGGCGGGGCTGTCCGACATGGTCGTCAATCCCGGCCAGCCCGAGGAACGGCGGCTCGGCAATATCGACACCGCCGTGCTTCAGCCGGGGGATGTCTTGGAGATCCGCTCGGCCGGCGGCGGCGGCCGCGGGCACCCCTTCGACCGGGAGGCCTGGCGCGTGGTGCAGGACGTCGTGCGCGGCTATGTTTCGCCGGAGGCGGCGGAGCGGGATTATGGCGTCGTCACGCAGGACGGAGTCCTGGACGAGGAAGCGACGAAGGCGCGGCGCGCCGACCGAGCGCCCATCGCCGGCCACTTCCATTTCGGCCCGGAGCGCGAGGGCTACGAGGCGCAATGGACGCGGGACGCCTATGACAGGCTGACGGCGATCCTCGCCGGCCTGCCGATCCACTGGCGCTTCTTCGCGAAGACCGAGATCTTCCGCCGCATGAAGGGCAGGGCCGGCGCTGATGGTGTCGACGAGGCTTTTGCCGCGGCCAAGCTGCGGTTTCCCGAGATGCCGGAGCCACGGCTGGTCCATGCCGAGGCGGCCGAATGAGCACAGCCGCGAGCGAAGGGGCGGGCCGGCTGGTTCGATTGGCCGAGGTCGATCGCGCCCCGTTGCGCTTCTTCCTCGATGGCAGCGAGCACCGGGCTTTGACGGGCGACACCGTGCTCAGCGCGGTGCTGTCGGTCGCGCCGGCACTGCGCCGCTCGGAATTCGGCCCGGAGGCCCGTGCAGGCTTCTGTCTCATGGGAGCCTGCCAGAACTGCTGGATCTGGCAGGAGGATGGACCAAGGCTGCGGGCGTGCTCGACGCCGCTGGCCGAAGGCATGCGCCTCCTGTCCGACGCGCCGGGAAAATGGCCATGAGCGACGCAGCAGGACCGCGGGTCGTTGTCGTCGGGGCCGGGCCGGCTGGCATCCGGGCTGCCGAGGCACTCGTTGTCGGCGGGCTGATGCCCATCGTCATCGACGAGGGCGAGCGCGCCGGAGGCCAGATTTATCGCCGGCCGCCGCAGGGTTTCACGCGCCCGCCAGAGGCCCTCTATGGCTCCGAGGCTGCCAAGGCGATCGCGCTGCACCAGACCTTCGATTCCCTGGCGGCGGCCGGCAGCCTCCTTCATCATTCACGCAGTTCCGTCATCGCCATTGCGGACGGGCGATTGCAGGTCATTGGCGACGCAGGGGCGCGCTGGGTTTCCTATGACCGGCTGATCCTCGCTGCGGGAGCCATGGATCGCATCATGCCCGTGCCGGGCTGGGAGAATGCCGGCGTCTACGGGCTCGGCGCGATGCAGATCGCGCTGAAGGCGCAGGGGGCCGCGTTGGGACGGCGCATCGTGCTGGCTGGCTCCGGCCCGCTGCTCACACTGCTCGCGGTGCAATTGCTCAAGGCCGGAGGGCAGATCGCGGCGGTCCTCGATACCGCGCCCATGCGCCGGCAATTGCGCGGCTTCTCAGGCCTCTCGGCAAGGCCGCTCTTTGCCTTGCGCGGGTTGATGATGCGCCGGCGCCTGGCCGGGCTCTACCATGCCGGCGTCCAGTTGGATCGCATCGAGGTGAATGAGCGCGGCCCGGTCGCCCTGTTCTGGCGCGATGAAGCGGGCCGGAGCCAGCGTACGGCCTGCGATGCGGTCGGCATGGGTTGGCACCTGCGGGCAGAGACCCGTCTTGCGGACCTGGCCGGCTGCGACTTCGCCTATGACGAGACCTGGCGGCAATGGCTGCCGCAGGCCGACGCCATGGGGCGGGCCGGACGCGGCGTCTATCTCGCCGGGGACGGGCTCAGGATACTCGGCGCCGATGGGGCCGAGGTCGCAGGGCGGCTCGCCGCGGCGGCCTGTCTGAAGGATCTCGGTCTGCCGGCACCGGACATGGCGGCGGATAAGCGCCTGTTGGCCCGGTTCGGCCGCTTCGCGCGCGGCGTCGCGGAGGCTTTTCCCTGGCCGGCCGAGACGGCGGCCGAATTGCCGGATGAGACGGTGGTCTGTCGTTGCGAAGGTGTTACGGCCGGCGAGCTGCGCCGGACCGTCGATTTCGGTGGTGGCGAGGTCAATCGCGTCAAATCGCTCGGGCGCGCCGGCATGGGGCGCTGCCAGGGCCGCTATTGCGAACTGGCCGCCGCGGAAATCGTCGCCGGCAGCGCGGGGCATGCTTGCGCGGCTGCGGCGGGCCGGCTGCGCGGACAAGCGCCGGTGAGGCCAGCGCCGATCGCTGCCCTGATTCAGGATGCGCCTGCCGACGGATAGGGTCGAGCGCTCAGGCGCCGGGCGGGCGATTGAGGTCCCGGCAGGCGGCACGCAGGCAATTGCGCATCAGCTCATGGCTGGCCGAGAGTGGCCGGTCTTTGCTGGTCAGGATGGCGACGGGCACTTCGATCCGGGGTTCGAACGGCCGGGTCACGACGCCGTTGAACTGCTCCCAGGGCAGGAGACTGTCGACGATGGCGATGCCGAGCCCGTCCCGCACATAGGGCAGGGCCGTGATCGATAGGTCGATCTCGATCGCCGGGGCGTAAGCAAAATCTTCGGCCTCAGCCGATGCTGCCAGCAACCGTCCCGGCAACGTGTCGGCGCGGTAGGAAATCAGCGTCTCGTCGCAGATGTCGGCGAAGCAGACGCGGTCGAGCGCGGCCAGCCGATGCCCGGCCGACACGACACAGACCAGCGTGGCGCGCCCGACCGTCTCGGCATGGATGCCCGCATGCGGCAGGTTGTTCATGGCGATGCCGAGGGAGACTTCGCCATTGCGCAGCATCTCGACGATGGATGTCTGCGAGGCGATGAGCGAGCGCACCACAATCTCGGGATGCTCCTCCCGGAAGGCGGTCAGGGCGCGCGGCACGATCGACATGGAAGGCGGAGCCGACGCGGCGAGCCGGACGAGGCCGGTGCGCCCGTGCCGCATGTCGACCGTCCGTCGCCTGAGCGCATCGAGCTCGCCGAAGATGTGCTCGGCCTGGGAGTACAGCTCCTCCGCCTCCTGCGTTGGCACAAGCCGGCCGCGCACGCGGTTGAACAGCTTGAAGCCGAGTTGGTCCTCGGCGTGAAGAAGAATCTGGCTCAAGGCCGGCTGCGAGATGTTCAGCATCGCGGCCGCGCCGGTGACCGTGCCGCAGCGCATCAACGTGCAGAAGACTTCGAGTTGGCGCGCCCGCATCTGTCCTCCCATCAACGGCGATAGCGCAGACATCGCCGCCGCCGGCGCGGATGTCCAGCCTCAACCGCCCTCGGGTTTGCTCCCGGTCTATCGCTGGTCCCATCGATCCCGCATTTCGTAGAAGAGCACGGCCAGCGGCAGGAACCAGGGCTTGCCGTAATAAAGCGGGCGGCTGCGGAAGGGCAGGCCGGCATAGGCGCTGGGCTGCCCCGTATCGCCGAGCATGCGCTGCGCGATCTTGTGGCCGAACCAGCTCGCCCGAGCGATGCCGGTGCCGTTGTAGCCGCAGGCATAGAAGACACCCTCCTGCTCGCCGAGATGGGGCAGCTTGTCGAAGGTGAAGCCGGTCTGGCCGTGCCAGTAATGGGTGATCGGCGTCCGTTCCAGCTGGGGGAAGACCTGCAGCATCTGCTTGCGCAGGTGCCCGGCATTGGCGTGGGCGACATTCTCCCCGGTCACCTTGAGCACGCGTCCGCCGAAAAGAATCCGGGTCCCGTCGGGCGAGGGGCGGTAATAGGTCACGACACGCTGGCTGCCCGCCAGCATGCGCCGCTTCGGCATGAGGCGATCCATCACCTCGGCCGGGAGCTGGCCGGTCGCGATCAGCGCACTGCGGATGGGAATGATCCGCCGCTGCAGGAAGGGCAGGAGCGCGCCGGTATAGCCGTTGGTCGCGACGAGAAGCTGCTTCGCCGCGGTTTTTCGTTTGCCCACAGAGAGATTGAACCCGCTGCCTTGCGGCGAGATCGCCGTGACCCTGGCGCCGCTGACGATCTGCACGCCGAGCCGCCGCGCGGCTTCGGCGAGACCGGCGACATAGCGGGCCGGATGCAGGCCGGCATAGCCGGGCATGGCGAGGCCGCCATGATAGAGTTCGGTGCCGATCTCGCTTTGCTGCTCGGCCCGCGGGACCAGGTAGGCATCGCAGGGCATGACCTGCCGGATGCGGTCGAGATTGCGCCCCATCGCCTCGTAGAGGCGTGGCGTCATCGCCCCCCGGAAATAGCCGACCACCGCCAGATCGCAGTCGATGGCCTCCCGCGCCACCACGTCCTTGACGTGCTGCAAGGCGAGAAAACTCTCCTCGACGATGGCGCGCGCCTTGTCCGGGCCATAGGCCATCGCGGTGTCGAAGGTCGCCCAGCCGGGGCCGAGCATCCCGCCATTGCGGGAGGAGGCGCCCCAGCCCGGCGCTTCCGCGTCCAGCACGGTCACCTGCTTGCCGGCGCGCGCCAGGGTCAGCGCGGCGTTGAGGCCGGTGAAGCCCGCGCCGACGATGGTGACCTCGCTCTGTGCCGGAAGTTCTACCGGGGCCTGCGCCGCAGGCCTCGCGGCGTCCCACCAATAGGGCGTGTCGACCGCGTCGTCGCTGAAGAACGGACCGGACAGGCGTGCCATGCGCGTAACCCTCAGGATGGCAGGATGCGCCGCAGGAAATCCTGCGTTCGCGGATGTTGCGGCCGGCTCAGCACGGCTTCGGGCGAGCCCTGTTCGACGAGGACGCCGCCATCGAGGAACAGCACGCGGTCCGCGACTTCGCGGGCAAACCCCATCTCGTGCGTGACGACGACCATCGTCATGCCTTCGTCGGCAAGCGAGCGCATGACGGCGAGGACCTCTCCCACGAGCTCCGGGTCGAGCGCCGAAGTCGGCTCGTCGAACAGAATGGCGTCGGGCTTCATGCCGAGCGCGCGCGCAATCGCGACGCGCTGCTGCTGGCCGCCGGAGAGTTGGGCCGGATAAGCGTCGATCTTGGCGCCGAGCCCGACCCGCGTGAGCAGCTCGCGCGAGCGCGCCAGAACCTCCTCGCGCTGTTCCTTCTTCACGAAGATCGGGCCTTCCGCGACGTTTTCCAGCGCCGTCCGATGCGGGAACAGGTTGAAGCGCTGGAAGACCATGGCGACGCGGGTCCGCACCTGTCGGATGCTGGGCGAGCCGGTGTCGACCCGCTCGCCATGCACGGTGATCTCGCCGCCCTGATAGGTCTCCAGGCCGTTGATGCAGCGCAGGAGCGTCGATTTGCCGGAGCCGGACGGCCCGATGATGCAGACCACCTCACCCTTCTCGACCGCGAAGGAGACGTCGTGGATGACCTCGAGAGTGCCGAATGATTTTCGGATGTTGCGCAGTTCGATGATGCTCATCGGGCCTGCCTCATGCGTCGTTCGAGCCAGCTGTTGAAGGCCGTGAGCGGCAGGCTCATACCGAGATAGATCAGCGCCACGAGCGTGAAGATCGTGGTGTTCTCGAAAGTCGAGGATGCCAAGAGCTTGCCCTGCAGCGACAGCTCCGCGACGGTGATCGTCGAGGCGAGCGAGGAATCCTTGAGCAGCATGACCATTGTGCTGCCATAGGGGGGTAGCGCCACGCGGATCGCCTGGGGCAAGATGACCCGCCGCATCAGCAGGCCCCAGCCCATGCCGATTGAGAGCGCCGCTTCCGTCTGCCCGCGGTCGATCGCTTCGATGCCGGCCCGGAAGACCTCGGCCATGTAGGGCGAATAGGCGATGCCGAGGCCGATGATGGCCGCCTGCACGGCGCTCAGCGACAGGCCGAGATCCGGCAGCACGAAGTAGATGTAGAACAGGGTGACGATACCGGGGATGCCGCGCACGATGACGATGATCGTGCGCGCCGTCCAGGCGAGCGGCGCGATGCCGCTCACCCGCATGAAGGCCCAGACCAGGCCCAGCGCCGTCGCGAGGACGAAGGCGCCGAGCGTGACCAGCAGAGTGAGGTAGACGCCCTGCATCAGGATCGGCAGATACGTCGGAACCTGGGTGAGAAAATGCGTCATGGCCGGATGGGACGCCTAGCGCTTAGAGACCCCACTTCTTCAGGATCGTCTCGAAGCGGCCATCCTTCTTCATGTTCGCGAGGCTGGTGTTTATCTTCGCAAGCAGCTCGGCATTGCCCTGCTTGACGGCGATGTTGATCGGCCCCGGCACCGAAGGTTTGTAGGACTTGACCAGCCGCAGCTGCGGGAAGCGCCCCTGCGCGAGATTGTAGGCCAGGATCGGATAGTCGCCGATGCCGGCGTCGAGGCGGCCGTTGGACACGTCGCGCAGGATGTCGGGCAGGCTGTCATAGGCGTTCACCTCGGCCGGCGCGCCCGATGCCTTGAGGGCGTCGATATAGCGGGTGCCGATCTGGCCGCCGACCTTCTTGCCCTTGAGATCCTCGAAGCCGACATAGTCCTTGGCATCGCCCGACTGAACCACCAGACCCTCGCCATAGGCGTAGACGTCCTGGCTGAAGTCGACGACCTTGGCGCGCTCCGGAGAGCCGTACATGGCGGCGGAAATGATATCGATCTTGCCCGAGGTAAGAGAGGCGATCAGCGTCGAGAACTGCATCGGCTGGATTTCGACCTTGAAGCCGGCGTCCTTGCCGATTTCCTCGATCACGTCGACCATCATCCCCTGGATAGTGTTGGTCTTGGCGTCGAGGAAGGTGAAGGGCGTGCCCGTCGGCGTTGAGCCGACCTTGTAGACTGTCTGCGCCTGGGCGGTCGCCGCGGCGATCATCATGCCGAGCGCTGCAACCGTTCTGAACCCGATCATCCCATTCCCCTTTTTGCGTTGAAGTCACCCAGAATCGGAGCCGGGCCATGCAGCATCCGTACCTGCCGGGGCGAACGACAAGACGGATTTGTTTCGGAACCATAAGACGGACTTATGCGGTCCGCTGCGAGCAGCACCGCCACTTAGAACTCCGCCACCTTGCCGAAGGCTGAGCCCTCCAGCCGCTCGGGCCGGTAGGCTCGCGGATCGACGATCGGCTTCGCGCCGGTCACGATATCCGCGATCATGTGACCTGCGCCCGGGCCGATCCCGAAGCCATGGCCGCTAAACCCGGCCGCGAGAATGAACCCCGGCAGGCCCGCGAGTTCGCCGATGGCCGGCACGCCGTCCGGCGTACTGTCGATGTAGCCGGCCCAGCGTGCCGCGACCGGCACGGATTTGAGGCCCGGCAGCAGGCGCTGGGCGCGCACGTGGGTCTCGGCGATCTGGCGCGGATCGGGCGTCGGGTCGAGGATGCGGTTGGCCTCCATCGGCGTCGGCGCGTCGAGCTTCCAACGGCCGAGCGTCTCATGGCCGGCCTTCCAGCCTTCGAGCCCGCCGATGGCGAGGTTGCGCCAGCGACGCATGAACATCGGCACGAACTGGCGAGCGAAACGCAGTTGCTGCGGCGTGGGATCGACGCGGGCGCCGCCGCTGATCGCCAGCGTGTAGCCGCCATCGCTGCGGCGCGTCACCGAGACTGCGGCCGTATGCAGCGCGTCGGGCAGGCCGGTAGCGCCCGGTGCGACGGACAGTATCGACGAACGGACAGAGGATTGCGGGAAGCGGATGCCGTACTGGTTGAGGAAGGACGAGGCCCAGGCGCCGCCCGCGTGGATGACCGTCCCCGTGCGGATCGTGCCCTTCTCGGTCACGACGGCCGAGACGCGGCCGCCCGTCGTCTCGAGCCCGCGCGCGGCACAGAATTGATGCACGCTGCCGCCAGCCTTGAGGATGCCGCGCGCGATCACTGGCGCCGCGCGGGCGGGGTCAGCGGTGCCGTCCGTCGGCGAGAACACGCCGCCTTTCCAGCGCTTGCCGGTCGCGCTGCCGCGGGCCGAGGCTTCGTCAGCGGAGAGCATATGGGTGACGACACCCTCGCCGACCGCGAAATCGCGCCATTTCGCCCAGGCAGCCAGTTGCGCGTCGTCATCGCTTAGATAGAGCAGGCCGCAGCGCCGGAAGCCGAGATCCTCTCCGATCTCTTCGGCAAACCGATTCCAGAGCGTGAGGCTTTCCGTCGCCATCGGCAGCTCGCGGGCATCGCGATTCTGCTGCCGGCACCAGCCCCAGTTGCGGCTCGACTGTTCGGCGCCGATGCGGCCCTTCTCGACGAGCGCGACCTTCAGGCCGCGGCGCGCGAGATAGTAGCCAGCGCAGACGCCGACAATGCCGCCGCCGATGATGACGACATCGGCACTCTCGGGCAGGGCAGGGCTGGTCTCGATCTCGGACAGTGGCGCTGGCATCGCGGTCTCCTTGTGGAGGCGAGACTATCTGCCGGCCAACGGGCATGTGCACCGCAGATCGGATCGCCGCAGCATTTCCTTCCGTTTCGACAGCCCAATTCTGCCATCGCTTGCGCCCGGCACCTGTTAGACACTGCGCATGGTTCGCGGCATGATCTGCTGCCGGAGCGCTGGGCCGGAAGGCGCGGCGTGGCCATCCGTCGATCGAAGGGAACACCCATGAAGCTTGACCAGATCGACATCAAGATCCTCTACGAGCTGCAGAAGAACGGCCGGATCACCAATGTCGAGCTGGCCGAGCTGGTGAACCTGTCGCCGAGCCCCTGCCTGATGCGCGTGAAGAAGCTGCAGCAGGACGGCTACATCACCGGCTATTCCGCCCGCATCAATATCGGCAAGCTCGGCCAGACGCTGACGGTCTTCACCGAGGTAACGCTCAAGAACCACCGGCAGATCGATTTCGCGCGCTTCCTGGCCGCCATCGAAAAGCTCGACCAGGTGATCGAATGCCATCTGGTCTCGGGCGGCTACGACTATCTCGTCAAGTTCGTCACCAGCGGCATCATCGAATACCAGACGTTGATGGAGCGGCTGATCGACCTCGATATCGGCATCGACAAGTATTTCAGCTTCGTCGTGCTGAAGTCGCCGATCGTGAAGCCGCATATGCCGCTGACCAGCCTGTTTCCGGTCACGGCGACGAGCTGAGCGGCCTCAGCGCTTCGAGAAGGCCGCGACGAGTTCCGGGTCCCGTTCGAGCTTGTCGAGCCAGGCCGGATCGAGCTTGGGCACGGACGACATCAGCAGCCGCGAATAGGGATGGCCGGCGGCGCTGCCGACCTGGCCGGCGGGTAGTTGCTCGACCTTCACGCCGCGATACATGACCGCGACCTCGTCGCAGATCGCCTGCACTGTCGTCAGGTCGTGGCTGATGAAGAGGTAGGACAGGCCGAGCTCGCGCTGCAGATCCTTGAGCAACTCGATGATGGCCGCGGCCACCACGGTGTCGAGCGCGGAGGTGATCTCGTCGCAGAGGATCAGTTCGGGGTCGGCTGCGAGAGCGCGCGCGAGGTTCACGCGCTGCTTCTGCCCGCCCGACAATTCGCTTGGCAGCCGATGCTTAAGCGCACGCGGCAGATGCACGAGTTCGAGCAGGCGGTCGATGCGCGCATCGCGGGCGGCGCCGCGCAGGCCATGGTAGAAGGTGAGCGGCCGGCCCAGGATGTCCTCGATCGACTTGGCCGGGTTGAGCGCGGTATCGGCCGACTGGAACACGATCTGGAGCTTGCGCAATTCATCGGCGCTGCGGTCCTGCGCCCGCGGCGCCATCGGCTTGCCGTTGAAGGCGATCGTGCCTGAGGAGGGCGGGATGATGCCGGCGATGGAGCGGGCGAGCGTCGATTTTCCGCAGCCGGACTCGCCGATGATGCCGAGATTGCGCCCGCGCTCCAGCTTGAAGCTGACCTTGTCGACGGCCAGGATCAGCGGCGTTCCATCCGCCTGCAGCTTGCCGTAACCGGCGCTGATGGATGCAAGTTCGAGCACGGGGCGGGGAGCCGCGCCTTCCGGGCTCGCCACCTGTGCAGGGACGCGGCCGGGCGGCGCGAAGGCTGCGAGTAATTTCTGGGTGTAGGGGTGTTTCGGCGCCGACAATATCTGTGCAGTGGCACCGATCTCCTGGATGACGCCGCCCTTCAGGACGACGATGCGGTCGGCGATCTGCGCGACGACGGCCAGATCGTGCGAGACATAGACGCCGGCCATCCGGCTCTGGCGCATCACGGATTTGAAGGCGCGCAGGACTTCGATCTGCGTGGTGACGTCCAGCGCCGTCGTCGGCTCGTCGAAGATCACGACCTTCGGATCGCCAATGAGAGCCATGGCCGCTGACAAACGCTGCAACTGGCCGCCGGAAACCTGGTGCGGATAGCGCCCGCCGATCGTCTCCGGCGAGGGCAGGGACAGTGCTCGGAACAGGTCCACCGCCTTGGCCTCGGCCTCGGCACGCGGCATCAGTTCATGGATGCGGGTGATCTCGATCACCTGGTCCATGATCCGCTGCGCCGGATTGAAGGCGGCGGCCGCGCTCTGCGGCACATAGGAGACCGTGACGCCACGGACCTTCGCTCGCTCCTTCTCGGGCAAGCCGGCCATGTCGCGGCCGTTGACGCTGACGCTTCCGCCGGTGATGCGGCAGCCCGTGCGGGTGTAGCCGAGCAGGGTCAACGCGATCGTGGTCTTGCCCGAGCCGCTCTCGCCGATCAGCGCGACGATCTCGCCAGGCGCTATCTCGAAGCTCACGTCCCTGATGATCTCGACGCGTCGGCCGGCATCGGTGGTGGCTTCGACCTTGAGGTTCCGGATTTCGACGAGAGGGCTCATCATTCGCTCCGGTCGCGGATCTTCTGCGGCAGGTTGTCGATCAGCATGTTCACCGCGATCGTCAGGCTGGCGATGGCGAAGGACGGCGCCATCACAGCCGGCGAGCCGAAAGGCAGGCCGCCGATATTCTCACGCACCAGCGAGCCCCAGTCGGCCTCCGGCGGCTGCACGCCGAGGCCGAGGAAGGACAGGCCGGACAAGAGCAGCACGATGAAGACGAAACGCAGGCCTACATCGGCCAGCACCGGCCCGATGATGTTGGGCAGGATTTCCGCGCGGATCAGGTAGCTCAGCTTCTCGCCGCGGATGCGCGCCACGGTTACGAAATCCATGGTGTTGACGTTGACCGCGAGTGCCCGGGCGAAGCGATAGGAGCCGGGCGTGTAGATGATGCCGAGGATCAGCATCAGAATGGGGATCGAGGAACCGACGCCGGCAACGGCGACGAGAGCGAACAGTTTGCTGGGAATCGAGCTCAGCGCATCCACGAAGCGGCTCAGCACAGTGTCGAACCAGCCGCCTCTGACGGCCGCCGCCATGCCGAGCGTGACGCCGATGGTGCAGGCGATCAGCGTCGCCGCAAGCGAGATGCCGACGGTGTAGCGCGCCCCGAACAGAATACGCGAGAGCATGTCGCGGCCGAGATAATCCGTCCCGAGCGGGAACTGCAGACTCATCGGGCCGAAATAATCGGTATCAACGATGTCGCTGATGCCATAGGGCGTCATATAGGGCGCGAGGATCGCGATCAGCGCCCAGGCCAGGATGATGATGAGGCTGGTGCAGCCCGTGAGGTTGAACCGATACCTGGCTCGGCGCGGGATGGTGGTCGTCGTGTTGGTGGCGTCGATGGCCATGGTCAGCGCAATTTCGGGTTCGACAGGATGGCGATGACGTCCGCCGTCGTGATCAGGAACAGGTAGACGACGCAGAAGATCATCGCGCAGCTCTGTATGAGCGGCAGGTCTCGCGTCGCCACGGCATCGACCATGAGCTTGGCGATGCCGGGGTAATTGAAGATCGTCTCGACGATGATGACGCCGCCCAGCAGGTAGGAGAGCGACAGCGCAACGGCGTTGACGATAGGACCGAGCGCGTTGGGCAGCGCATGGCGCAACACGACTCGCGGGCGCGATGCGCCCTTCAGCTGCGCCATCTCCACATAGGGCGTGTTGAGCGCCTCGACGACGGCGGCGCGCGACATGCGGATCATCTGGGCGGAAATGACGAAGCTCAGCGTGAAGACCGGCATCGCGTAGATCCGCAACATCTCGCCGAAGGAGTGGATGTCTCGCGCAAAGGAGAGCGCCGGCAGCCATTTCAGCCAGACCGCGAAAATCAGCACGCCTGCTGTCGCGATCATGAATTCCGGCACCGAGATCACCGTGATCGTCGCCATCGTGATCGAGCGGTCGTAAAGCGAACCGCGCAGCATGGCGGAGCTGATCCCGAGCGCGAGCGCGATCGGAACCGAGAAGAGCGCGGTTGCCGCCGCAAGCTGGAGCGAATTGCCCAGGCGCCCGGCGATGAGTTCCGCAATCGGCCGGTTATTGGCGTAGGAAATGCCGAGATCGCCGGTCAGCATTCCGCCGAGCCAGCGGAAGAAGCGCAGGATCGCCGGGTCGTTGAGGTGCATCGCTGCGCGCAGGCCCGCCACGGCTTCCGGCGTCGCCGCCTGGCCGAGCAGCACCTCCGCCACGTCGCCGGGCAGGATCTGGGTGGCGCAGAACACCACGAAGGAGACGATCAGCAGCGTCAGCAGTGCGACGAGCAGCCGTCCGCCAAGCAGGGACAACAGGTGAAGGTTCATCGACGCTCCCGCAGCTGACACCTCCGACCGGAGTGTGACACGAAATGAGGGCCGGACGCACGCGCCCGGCCCGCAGGAGAAAAAGGCTTTAGCCTTCGAGCCAGACGTACTCGGCGAAGGCGTAGCCCATCATCCCGCCGAGCGGGTTCGGGAGCAGGCCCTTGAGCTTGTTCGAGATCGCGTCGACGTTCGAGATGTAGACCGGGATCGCGGTGCCGGCCTCGTCGGCGACCATCACCTGCATCTCGCCGTAGATCTGCTTGCGCTTGGCCTCGTCGAGCGAGCCGCGCGCCTCGAGCAGCATCCTGTCGAACTTCTCGGACTTGTACTGGCTCTCGTTCCACGGCGCCGTGGAGGCGTAGAGCAGCGAGAACAGGATATCCGGCGTTGGCCGCGGGTTGATGTTGCCGAAATGGACTGGGGCCTTGAGCCAGTAGTTCGACCAATAGCCGTCCGAGGGAACGCGCTGGATGTCGAACTTCATGCCGATCGCGTTGCCGGCCTGCTGGACGAGTACGGCCATGTCGACCGAGGAACCGGCGGCATCCGAGGCCACGATCGGGATCGACTGGCCGAGGACGCCTGCCTTCTGGAAGAGGGATTTCGCCCGCTCCGGATCGAACGCCTTCGGCTTCAGATCCTTGTTGTGATAGACGTTCATCGGCGGAACGGGCTGGTCGTTGGCGATCTCGGCGAGGCCGCGCAACGCCGATTTCTGGATCTGCTCGCGGTTGAGCAGGTATTTCATGCCCGTCACGAAATCCATCTTGTTGCCCGGTGCCATGTCCAGGCGCATGTTGAGGTTCGTGTAGTTACCGGTCGTGGTCTTCGACAGCACGACGCCGGGCTGACTCTCGACCAGGCGCATCGAGCGCGGATTGATGGCGGCGGCGAGCTGGATGTCGCCCGAGAGCAGCGCATTGACGCGCGCGGTGTCGTCGGTGATCGCGAAGAACTCGAAGGAGTCGAGGTTCGCGCCGCCGGACTTGAAGTAGTTCTTGTTCTTGACCGCGATCGAGCGCACGCCGGGCTCGAAGCTTTCGCAGGTGAAGGCGCCGGTGCCGTTCGCCTTGGCGAAGTTCGTGGTGCCGTCGGCGATGATCATGAAATGGTGCGTCGACAGGATGGTCGGCAGGTCGCCGTTCGGCGCCGCCAGCGTGATCTCGACCGTCAGCGGATCGACAGCCTTGAATTCGGTCATCTGCTTGGCGAGCGAGTTCGACTTCGAGCCGACGGCCGGGTCGAGATGGCGCTTCAGCGAGTAGATGACGTCGGCGGAGGTCAGCGGCTTGCCGTCATGGAAGGTGACGCCCTTCTTGATCGTGACGGTCCAGACCTTGGCATCCTTGGTCTCGAACTTGTCAGCGAGCTCCATCTGCAGCTTGCCGTCCCCGTCCAGGAAGGTCAGGCGGTTGTAGAAGGCGCAGCAGCGGACATAGTCCGTCGACAGCGAGGCCTTGGCCGGATCGAGCGTGTCGGCGGTCGAGGATGACCAGCCGGCCGCCTTCAGGTTGCCGCCCTTGACCGGCGTCGCCGCGAGCGCGGAGGTGGCGCGCGCCAGCACGAGGCTGCTGGCGGAGGCCGCCAGGCCGCCGGCCATGAGCATCTGCAGGAGGTCGCGGCGGCTGGCGCCGCGGCGGATCGCATTCTCGACGATGGCGTCGTCGGCGCTCGTCCAGCTGGAAGAAATCTTGTCGGTCATGCTCATTCCCCTGTTCTGATTTGCGCCGTTGTTCCGGCGTTGGTCTTCTTCGTTACGGGTTCCTTCAAGCCACCAGACTGGCCTCGACGGCGTCGGCGAGCGCGCCCATCGAGGTGAAGTGGAAGTCGGGTTCGGTGAAGCGTTCCGGCTCGATAGTGCCGCCATACCCGGGCTGGGCGTGGCGCCGCTGGATCCAGCAATTGGTCAGGCCGAGCTTCCGCGAGATTCCGATGTCGTGATACTGGCTCTGCGCGACATGCAGGATCTGCGCGCGCGAGCCGCCATCCTTCTCGACGAAGGAGAAGACCTGCTCGAAGAAGGCGGGGTCCGGCTTCTCCGTGCCGGTGTCGTCGACGGTGAAGCTGGCATAGAACGGGTTGCCGAGGGCGCGGGAGAAATGCTCGAAGGCCCAGCGCTGGGCATTGGTCATCGCGATCAGCTTGTAGCGCTTCGACAGCCGGGCCAGGGCATCGATGCTGTCCGGGAAGGGGCGCCAGTCCTTGACGGCGTCCCGCAGGCGCTGCCCACGGCTCTCGCCGGACGGCAGGCCGAGCTTCGGCGCGATGACGCCGTAGACGCGGACGAGATCATCAGGGAAATGCTGGACATCGGGCATATACCGGGCCGCCCGGTAGAGACTGAGGGCTTCCTCGCCATCGAACGGCACCCCGGCCTCGCGAGCGATGGCCGCCAGGCTATCGACGAGGCCGCCCTCGAAATCGATCAGGGTGCCCACGACGTCGAACGTCATATAGCGGAAGTCGCCGAAACTCTTAGCCATCGCCTCTCCGCTTCCCCCGCCACTCACAGGCGGGAATCCGTGGTCGTCAGCGAGCGCACTCGCATCGTCACCGGGCTGCTCGGCCACTGGTCGTGACGGTTGCGCTCTGTTCCCCTAGCCGGTCTCTGTCGGCCATGAGCGAGTTTCCCACTGCTGGCTCGCCGGATACGCTGAATGTCGAAAATCGTGCGGCACAAAATTCCGAATTCACAGCCTTCGCGGCATCTGGCCTTCGCGGAGCGGGCACGGGGATGACCCTGCATCCGCCCCGCCTTCGCGGAGCCTGTCCGCGTCACGCCATCGCAGCGCGCACATCCGGGTCGGCCAGCGTCTCGTCGAGCGTCGCGCGGGTCCGTTCGACGATCGCGTCGATCTCGGCATCGGTGCAGCACAACGGCGGGGCATAGCCCAGCACGCCGTTGCCGAAGGCGCGGATGACGAGGCCCTTGTCCCAGGCGCGGTCGAAGACGCGCTGGGCCGGGACGGCAGCGGCAGGAAGTGGCGTCTTCTTCGCCTTGTCGGTCACGAGCTCGACGGCGGCCAGCATGCCGCGGCCGCGCACTTCGCCGACCAGCGGGTGGTCGCGGAGGCTTTCGAGGCCTGCCATCAGGCGAGCGCCGGCCTTGCGGCCATTGTCGAGCAGACCGTTCTCATAGAGACGCAGCACCTCGAGACCCACGGCGGCGCTGACCGGATGGGCGGAATAGGTATAGCCGTGGCCGACCGCCGCCGCGCCCGAGCCGTCCGCGATGACGTCGTAGACCTTCTGCGACATCAGCACGGCGCCCATCGGCACATAGCCCGAGGTCAGCCCCTTCGCGACCGTCATCAGGTCGGGGACGATGTCCTCGTCCTCGCATGCGAAGAGCGGGCCGGTGCGCCCGAAGCCGGTGATGACCTCGTCGGCGACGAAGAGGATGTCGAATTCGCGGCAGAGCTCGCGCATTGCCTTGACCCAGCCTGGTGGCGGAACGAGCACGCCGCCGGAGCCCTGGATCGGCTCGCAATAGAAGGCTGCGACGCGATCGGCGCCGCCCACGGCCTCGACCTTAGCCCTGAGCGCTGCCAACGAGGCGGCGATGACGGCTTCCGGCGCGGAACCAGCCGGGTTGCGGTAGGTGTAATGGGACGGAATCTTGTGCTGCCAATCATAGGGCACGCCGAAGCCGGCGTGGAACGCGGGCAGGGCAGTGAGGCCGGCGCCGACGGTCGAGGAGCCGTGATAGCCCTGCTCGATCGAGATGAACTGGTCCTTCTGCGGCTTGCCGCGGGCCTGCTGGTAATAGCGGATGAAGCGGACCGTGCTGTCGACCGCGTCGGAACCGCCGAGTGTGAAATAGACGCGGTTGAGATCCCCGGGCGAACGCTCGGCGAGTTCGGCCGCCAGCCGGATCGCGGGTTCGGAGCCGAGGCCGAAATAGCCCGTGGCGTAGGCCAGCTCGCGCATCTGGTTCGCCGCGGCCTCGACGATGCTGTCCTGCCCGTAGCCGGCATTCACGCACCATAGCCCGGCAAAGCCATCGATGAGCTGCTTGCCGGAAGCGTCGGTGATGGTCGCCCCCTTCGCGGAGCGCAGCACGCGCACGCCGGCCTTCTCATGGCCCCGATAGGAGGCGACCGGGTGAATCCAGTGTTCGCGATCAAGTTCGATCAGGGAATTGCTCAACATGGCGGTTCTCCAGACTATCCGAGCGCCTGACTGGCGAGTGCGAAGGGTTTGGCGGGGCCGAGCGGCGGCCGGCCGGTCACGTTGCGGCGCATGGCGATTCCGCCGCCGACGCCCACGAGGCCGCGGGCGGAAAGCCATGGCGAAAGCTCATGCCATTCGGCCGTGTCGACGCGCAGGAAGGCCCCAGACCGGCTGGCGATCAGGAAGCTCATGAGGCTCTGCGCCTGTTCCAGGGTATTCGCGACGACCGGTCCGATCACCTCGCCACGGCCGAACGGGCGCAGCGCGGCATAGCCGACGACCCGGCCGGCTTCACGGAGGATGACCATTCGCCCGGCTTCGGCCAGGAGCCTGAGCAGAGGGCGGCGATCCATCCCCTGCGCCTCCAGATCGAGCGCGGCGACCGCAGGGAAGTTTTCCGAACCGACCCAATCCAGTTCGATGGCGTCGTTCGCCGCATCCGCCGGCAGCGGCGCGGGAATGCCTTGGTGCTGACGGATCTCGTGAGTCGCGTTGAATCCGAGCTTTTCATAGAGGGGCAGGCCGTCCGCGGTCGCGGTGAGCCGGCATTCGCGCGCGCCGCAGGCATGCAGGGCGGCATCCATGAGCTTCCGGCCAAGGCCCCGTCCGCGCATGCTGGCTGCGACGATCACCATGTTCACGGTCGCGCAATTGTCCCCGAACGGCGTCAACATGGCGGTGCCGACCACGACATCGCCCTGAAGCGCGACGAAGCCGTGGCTGAGGGTCAGGAGCATCGCCCAGTCCTCGCGCCGGTGGGGCCAGCCAGCCTCGCGTGAAAGCAGAACTGCGCCATCGAGATGGTGTTCGTCGAATGCGACGAGATCGATCGTTTCCGGGTTCATGATGCTTCACTTCGTATCCGTTGCATCATGGATAGGCCGTGCGCCGGCGCAGTTGCTCCTAAGGAACGGTGCCGGGCGATATCTTCGACCGTAGGAATGCGGAGCGACCGCATGGAATGCCACGAACCCCCAGAAGGAGTCGGTAGTCACAGGGCAGAGCGGGGCCGGGCGGCGATGCGGGCGCAACTCTCTGCCATAGCCTTATGGACGGACGGCAGTTTGTGCTTCCTGCCGCGGGCAATGCGGTGCTCGCGCCGTTCTGCCCCCGTCTATGATCCCCGCTAACGGACACAACCGTTTCGCCATAGGGGATTTCAGCGGATGACTGTCTTCAAGCCCAAATTCGTCACCTTCGACTGCCACGGCACGCTGATCTATTTCGCGATGGATAAGGCCGCGCGCGCGCTTTACGGCGACAAGCTGGACGAGCCGGCGATGCGGACCTTCATCACGAATTTCTCGGCCTACCGGCTCGACGAGATCCTCGGCGACTGGAAGCCCTATGAAGAGGTCGTCTACAATTCGCTGGAGCGCACCTGTCGCCGTAACGGCGTCGCCTTCCGCCCCGAGGATGCGCGCTGGATCTATGAGCAGGTGCCGACCTGGGGGCCGCATGCGGACGTGCCGGCTGGCCTCGCCAAGGTGGCGAAGGAAATCCCGCTCGTCATCCTGTCAAATGCCCAGAACGACCAGATCCCGCATAACGTCGCTCGGCTCGGCGCGCCCTTCCATGCCGTCTACACGGCCGAGCAGGCCCGGTCCTACAAGCCGCGTATGAAGGGCTTCGAATACATGTTCGATATGCTCGGCTGCGGCCCGGAGGACGTCTGCCACGTCTCCTCCTCGTTCCGCTACGACCTGATGACGGCGCATGACCTCGGGATCAAGAACAAGGTCTGGGTCAATCGCGGGCACGAGCCGGCCAATCCCTATTATGGCTATACCGAGATCAAGGACATCGGCGGGCTGCCCGGCGTGTTCGGGCTCTGAGGCCGCGGCCGATGCAGTTCAAATCCTATTGGCATGATACGGCCAACAGCTTCTCCGGCGCCGCCGAGGGGCCGGTCGAAGGCATCTATGACGTGGCCGTCGTCGGCGGCGGCTTCACCGGCCTCGCCGCTGCGCGCCAACTTGCCATGGCCGGCGCCAGGGTCGTGGTGCTGGAGGCGGAAAGCGTCGGATACGGAGCCTCGGGCCGCAATGGCGGCCATCTCAACAATGGCCTCGCCCACAGCTTCATCGCCGCCAAGGCGGCGATGGGCACTGAGCGTGCCGTCGCCCTCTACAAGGCCTTCGACGATTCCGTCGATACGATCGAGCGGATCGTCGCCGAGGAGGGCATCGACTGCTCCTTTCGGCGCGCCGGCAAGCTCAAGCTCGCCTCGAAGCCGGAACATGTCGCCTCGCTCACCCGCAATTTCGAGGTGCTGCATCGCGAGGCCGATCCCGATACAGCCATGCTGAACCGGGCCGAGCTTGCGGGCGAGATCGGCTCCGATAGCTTCCATGGTGCGATGCTCTCGAAGAAGAGCGCCATGATGCATATGGGCCGCTTCGTGACAGGCTTGGCCGCGGCGGCCGTCCGGCACGGCGCGGTGATCCATGAGCACGCGCCCGTCACCGAGCGGCGGCAGGAGGGCCGGCGGCATGTCCTCCAGACGCCGCGCGGAAGCGTTTCGGCGAAGGATGTGCTGGTGGCCACCGGCGCCTATACGGCCGGACCCTTCTCCTGGTTCCGGCGCCGGATCGTCGCCGTCGGCAGCTTCCTGATCGCGACGCGGCCGTTGAGCGATGCCGAGGTTGCCATGACGATGCCGGGCAACCGCACCGCCGTGACCTCGCTCAACATCGGCAACTACTTCCGCCTCGCGCCGGACAATCGGCTGATCTTCGGCGGGCGGGCGCGCTTTTCGGCAAGCTCCGACCAGACCTCGGATGCCAAGAGCGGCGCCATCCTGCGCGCGAGCCTCGCCGGCATCTTCCCGCAATTGAAGGATGTCGGGATCGACTATTGCTGGGGCGGGCTGGTCGACATGACCAAGGATCGCTATCCGCGCGCCGGCTATGAGGACGGCGTCTGGTATGCGATGGGCTATTCCGGCCACGGCGCGCAGATGTCGACGCATCTCGGCATGATCATGGCCGACGCCATCCTCGGCCGCCCCAATCGCAACCCGCTCGAGGGACTCGCCTGGCCAGCGGTGCCGGGCCATTTCGGCAAACCCTGGTTCATGCCGCTGGTCGGCCTTTACTACAAGATGCTCGACCGGATTCAGTGAATCGCATCGCCGACGGTAGACGGAAAAAGGGCGCCGGGAGGTTTCTCCCGTCGCCCTTGGCGTTTCAGAGACCGCCGATATGGAAGGCCTTGACCTCGAGATATTCCTCGATGCCGAGCTGCGAGCCCTCGCGGCCGAGGCCGGATTGCTTGACGCCGCCGAAGGGAGCGACCTCCATCGAGATCGCGCCGGTGTTGAGCCCGACCATGCCGAACTCCAGCGCTTCGCCGACGCGCCAGGACCGGCGGATGTCCTGCGTGAAGAAATAGGCGGCGAGGCCGAACGGCGTGCCGTTGGCGATGGCCAGCGCCTCCTCCTCGCTGCGGAAGCGGAAGAGCGGCGCGACCGGCCCGAAGGTCTCCTCGCTCGCCAGCAGCATCACGGTGGTCGCTTCGCCCAGCACGGTCGGCGTCGCATACTGCTTGCCGTTTGGCATGTCGGCGGCACTGGCGAGGCGCGTGGCGCCCTTCGACAGCGCGTCCTCGACATGGCGCTCGATCTTCTCGAGTGCGGCGGCGTTGATCATCGGGCCGATGTCGATGCCCGCATTGGTGCCGGGGCCGACCTTCATCGCGTTGACGCGGGCCGAAAGCTTCTCGGCGAAGCGGTCGTAGATGCCGTCCTGCACCAGGATGCGGTTGGCACAGACGCAGGTCTGGCCGCCATTGCGGAACTTGGAAACCAGGACGCCCTCGATCGCGATGTCCAGATCGGCATCGTCGAAGACGATGAAAGGCGCGTTGCCGCCGAGTTCGAGGCTCAGCCGCTTGATGCTGTCGGAGGCCTGTTTCATCAGCAGCGCGCCGATGCGCGTCGAGCCGGTGAAGGAGATCTTGCGCACGGCGAGATTGCCGGTGAGCTCGGCGCCGATCTCGCTCGGCATGCCGGTGACGATGTTGATCACGCCGGCCGGGATGCCCGCCCGCTCGGCCAACACGCCGAGCGCGATCGCCGAGTAGGGCGTCAGCTCGGAGGGCTTGATCACCACGGTGCAGCCGGCGGCGATAGCCGGCGCGACCTTGCGAGTGATCATCGCGTTTGGGAAGTTCCACGGCGTGACGATGCCGCAGACGCCGACCGGCTGCTTCAGCACGAGGATGCGGCGGTCGGCCGTCGGCGCGGGAATCGTCGAGCCGTAGATCCGGCGGGCTTCTTCGGCGAACCATTTCACGAAGGAGGCGCCGTAGCGGATCTCGCCGCGCGCCTCGGCCAGCGGCTTGCCCTGCTCGCGCGTCAGGATCAGCGCCAGATCCTCGATATGCTCGATCATCAGCGCATGCCAGGCTTCCAGCAGCGCGGCGCGCTCGGCCGGCGTCTTCGCGCGCCAGTTGTCGAAGGCGGCGGTTGCGGCCTCGATCGCCGCGCGCGTCTCGGCTGTGCCGGCATCCGGCACCGTGCCCAGCGCGCTTTGGGTCGCCGGATCGATCACGTCGAGCGTGCGGCCGGAGGCGCCGGCGCCCCACGCGCCGCCGATCAGGCAGGCCTCCCGGACGAGGCCGGGATCGCGAAGGCCATCGATGGTCATGTCGGCTCTCCTGTCAGTTCAGTGCCGCGAGGATGGCGGCCGTGATCTCGGTGGTCTTGTGCTCGCCCGGCTTCGTGCCGATGCCGCGGCCGGTGGCGGTCTCGATGGCGCCCATCACGGCTGCGGCGGCTTGTGCCTGCCCGAGATGCTCCAGCATCATCGCGCCCGACCAGATCGCGGCGATCGGGTTGGCGATGCCGAGATGCGCGATATCCGGCGCCGAGCCATGCACGGGCTCGAACATCGAAGGCGCGTCGCGCTCCGGATTGATGTTGGCCGAGGCGGCATAGCCCAGGCCGCCCTGGATGGCGGCGCCGAGATCGGTGAGGATGTCGCCGAAGAGGTTGGAGGCGACCACGACGTCGAGGCTCTCGGGCGCCATCACCATGCGGGCCGCCATGGCGTCGATGTGGTAGTTCGCGACTTCGACATCGGGATAATCCGCCGCGAGTTTGGCGGTGATCTCGTCCCAGAACACCATCGAATATTTCTGGGCGTTGGACTTCGTCACCGAGGCGAGCTTGCCGCGGCGCTTGCGAGCCTGCTCGAAGCCGAAGCGCAGAATGCGCTCGACGCCTTTGCGCGTGAAGATCGATGTCTCGACGGCGACCTCATCGGCCGTGCCGTTATGGACGCGTCCACCGGCTCCTGCGTACTCGCCCTCCGTGTTCTCGCGAATGCACAGGATGTCGAAGGCGCCCGCGCGCAGCGGACCCTCGACGCCCGGCAGCAGGCGATGCGGCCGGATATTGGCGTATTGCACGAAGGCCTTGCGGATCGGCAGCAGCAGCCCGTGCAGCGAGACCGAATCCGGCACGCGCTTGGGCCAGCCGACCGCGCCGAGCAGGATCGCGTCGAAGCCGCGCAGGGTCTCGATGCCGTCGGCCGGCATCATCGCGCCGGTCTCCTCGTAGAAGTCGCAGGACCAGGGGAAGCTGGTGCCGTCGAGCGCGAAGCCCGCGCCGGAAGCCGCCTTGGTCAGCACCTCCCAGGTCGCGTCGATGACGGCGCTGCCGATGCCGTCGCCCGGGATCAGGGCGATCTTGTAGGATGTCACGGTTTGCTCCTCACAGCGCGATCAGGACGCTTTTCGATTTCCGGTTCGCAAGATAGGCCTCGCGCCCGAGGTCTTTGCCAAGGCCGGACTGCCTGTAGCCGCCGGTCGGCAGGATGTGGTCGCGCGAGCGCCCGTAGCGATTGACCCAAACGGTGCCGGCCTGCAGGCGGTTGATCGCGCGCAGCGCCCGCGACAGGTCGCGCGTGTAGAGGCCGGCGCAAAGCCCGTAGGTCGGATGATCGGCGAGCCCAAGCCCTTCCTCTTCCTCCCGGAAGGTCTGGACGGTCAGGACCGGCCCGAAGATTTCCTCGGTCACGGCAGGCGAGATGGCGTCGACGCCCTCCAGCACGGTCGGCGCATAGAAATAGCCCGCGCGGTCTAGGCGTTTACCGCCGAGCCGGCACTTGGCGCCGCCCGCCACCGCTGCATCCACGATGCTTTCCATGCGAGCGATCTGCCGCTCCGAGATGATCGGCGAATAGGCGCTCGTCGCATCCCAGGTCGGGCCGGGCCGGACCGCGCGCATACGTTCGACGATGAGGTCGACCAACTCCTCCGCGACGCTCTCCGCCACGATCAGGCGCGAGCCTGCGACGCAGGCCTGGCCGGCATTGCCGAGGATGCTGCGGGCTATGGCGGCGGCGGCGAGCGGCAGATCGGCGTCGGAGAAGACGAGCTGTGGGCTCTTGCCGCCGAGTTCGAGCGTCATCGGCTTGATGCCGGTGCGGGCAATGTTTTCCATGATCGCGGCGCCGGCGGCAGTCGAGCCGGTGAAGCTGACCTTGGCGATATCGGGATGGCCGGTGATCGCGGTGCCGGTCGTCCAACCGTCGCCGAGCACGATGTTGATCAAGCCGGCCGGCAATCCGGCCCGAACCGACAACTCCGCCAGGTAGAGCGTCGCGAACGGCGTCATCTCGGATGGTTTCAGTACGACGGCATTGCCGGCCGCGAGCGCGGGGCCGAGCTTCCAGCCGGCCATGTTGATCGGGAAGTTCCAGGGCGTGATGGCGCCGACGACGCCATAGGGCTCGGTCGCGATCATGCCGAAGCTGTCGGAGCCCGTCGGGACAAGATCGCCGCCTTCCTTATCGGCGAATTCGGCGAAGAAGCGGATTTGCTCGGCCGTCACGGGGACGTCGCCCGCCATCAGCTCGGAGATCGGCCGGGTCGAGGCGATGGCCTCCAGCCGCGCCAGGGTTTCCGCTTCCGCCTCGATGAGATCGGCCCAGCGGTGGAGCGCGCGGGCACGCTCGCGCGGCGCCAGCCGTCCCCAGCCGCTTTGCGCGAGGGCTGCCTTGGCGGCGGCCACGGCGCGGTCGACGATATCGGCATCGGCAATCGGGCAGGCGGCAAAGGCAATCGCGTCGGAGGGGCGATGCAGATCAATGCCATCCCTAGCGTCGACCCATTCGCCGGCGATGAAATGGCCGCGCGGGAGCGTGACCGAAGCGGGATCGAAACTCAGCGGCACGGCGTATCTCCGGATGGTGGTCTCCCGAGCCTAGTTCCGCCCGGCCCGAAGTTTGCGCCTGTGAGGGCCGCCCCGCCGACCGGAAATCCTGTTTGCGAGGTCCCGGGCGGCCGATTCTTCGGTACGCTTACGTCAGCCGACGATCACGTAGATCTTTCGGACGGTCTCGATCGTCTTCCAGACGCCGACGAAGCCGGGCTTCATCACGAAGCTGTCGCCGGCCCGGAAGGTCCGCGGCGCCTGGCCTTGCTCGGTCAGCTCTATGACGCCCGAGAGGATGTAGCAGAACTCCATCATCTCGCCCTTGATCGAGTGGTTCTCGCCGGGCGTCGCTTCCCAGACGCCGGTACGGACTTTCCCCGTGCCTTCTCGGGACTCGTCCTGCGCCCAGGTCTTGAACGAGGGATCGCCGGAGATCAGGCGATCCGGGGCCGCCTTCGAATGCTTGGGCTCGCTGGTCGGGGCAAGGTCGAGCTTGACGAGGAGGGACATGGGGAAGCCTTTCGTGGGGGGTGAAGGGTTTCAGTAGCCGCGGCTGCGATCGACGAGGCCGATCGGCGGCAGGCCGGAGCGGTGACGGCGGAGGTTCTCGATCACGGCCTTGGCGGCGGGCGCGGCCTCGACCTTGCTGGCGATATGCGGCGTCAGGATCACCTTGGGATGGCTCCACAGGCGATGATCGACCGGCAGCGGCTCCGGCTCGGTGACATCTAGGACGGCAGCCGAGAGATGGCTGCTGTCGAGGGCATCAAGAAGGGCGGCGTGGTCGAGATGCTGTCCGCGGCCGACATGCACGAGGCCGGCGCCGGCAGGCAGCTGCGCGAAGAGTTCCGCGTTCAGGATGCCGGCGGTCTCCGGCGTGAGCGGCAGCAGGCAGATCAGGATGTCGGTTTCGGCGAGCAGGGTCGCAAGGCCCGCCGATCCGTGAAGGCAGCGAATCCCGTCGATCGTCCGCGGCGAGCGACTCCAACCGGAAATCGGGAAGCCGAAGGGCTTCAGGCGCTCGATGACCGCCGACCCCATCATGCCCAGCCCCAGCACGCCGATCCGCCTGTCCGGGGCGGATACGAGATCGTAGGGTTCCCAGTGTGCAGCTCTCTGCTGGGCGATGTAGAGCGGCCATTGCCGGTGCAGGGCGAGAACGCCGAGCGTGACGTATTCCTGCATCATCCGGGTGATGCCCTCGTCGACCATCCGCACGACCAGGACCTCGGCCGGCAAGCCATCCGTGTTCATCTGGTCGATGCCGGCCCCGATCGAGAACAGGATCTCCAGATTGGAGAAGCGCTCGAGATTCTCCGGCGCCGTCCAGGTGATCAGGTAGCGGATTTCGGCGGGGTCGTAGGGATCGCTGGTTCTGATGAAGCGGATATCGGGCAGCTCTTCGGCAAACTGCGCTGCGAACACCCGTGCCCGCTCGTCAGTCGAATTGAAAAGGAAGGTCAAGGCGAGCTCCTTGAGATCGGGAGATCAGAGTGTTTCCTGCGCGAATTGCGCGCAGAGCCGTTCGAGCATGCCGACGCAGGCCGCAAGCTCGCGGCGCGTGATGTATTCGTCGGGCTTGTGGGCGCGGGCGATGTCGCCAGGCCCGCAGATGATCGCGTCGATTCCGGCAGCCTGGTAGAGGCCGGCCTCCGTGCCATAGCTCACTGCCGCGAGAGGCGCTTCGCCCGTGATCCGGGTCATGAGGCGGGCGATCGGCGCATCGGAGGGGAGGGACAGGGCAGGGTAGCCGGCGATCGGCTGCCAGCTGGTTCCGAAGCCCTCGACCCTCAGGGCCTCGAGCGCCCGGCGAACCGGTTCGAGCAAGGCCGCCGGCGAAGCGCCGGCGATGGCGCGCGCCTCGATCTCGACGATGCAGCTTTCCGGGATGATGTTCAGCGCGTCGCCGCCACGGATCGTGCCGATCTGGATGGTGGAGTAGGGCGGTTCGAAGACGGGATCGAGCGGGCCGTCGCTCAGCTTCGAGGCAGCCTTTTCCGCTGCTGCGATCACCCGCCCCATTGCATGGATGGCATTGAGACCGAGATCGGGGCGGGAGGAATGGCCGGACCGGCCGTGAATCTCGGCGCGCGCGGCGGCCTTGCCCTTATGGGCGAGGATCGGCCGGAGCCCGCTCGGCTCTCCGATGACGGCTGCCGCTGGCATGGCGCAGAGCGAGGGCAACCGGGCGATGAGATGGGGAACGCCACGACAGCCGGCCTCCTCGTCATAGGAGAAGGCGAGGTGGATTGGCCGGGCGGACCTCAGGGCAACCAGAGCCGGGACGATCGCGAGCACCGCGGCGAGAAACCCCTTCATGTCGCTCGTGCCGCGCCCGAACAGCTTGTCGCCCTCCGCGCGCAGCTGAAACGGATCGGCGCTCCATTGCGGCTCCTGCGCCGGGACGACGTCCATATGGCCGGACAGGACGAGGCCGGCGACATCGCGCGGGCCGATCGTGGCGAACAGGTTTGCCCGGTCGCCTTCCGGGCCGGGGAGTAGCTGTGCTTCGATGCCGAAGTCGCCGAGATACTGCGCGACCCAGCCCGCGATGGCGGCGTTGGACTGCCCCACCACGGAGGGGAATCGGATCAATGCCTTCAGGATCTCTTCCGGCGTCACGGACGGCTCCGGCTCCAGCTGCGCTCGCGACAGGATAGGGGCGGTGCGCCGGCGGTCGGATCGTTTCATCGCGGTCTGACGGACTTCCCTGCCGAAATGCCCCGGAAGAACGGTGCTTCCTGTTGCAAGATTGGTTTACAACCGATCGGTAAACCGGCCGGATCCCATGGCCGGACAGAGCCGTGGACACGGCGGAGGCCGCGCTTTGGAGACGATTGCTCGACTGCATATCGACACGTTCGAGCTCACCTTGCGCGACATCAAGCAGGTCGATCCCAAGCTGCTGCATGCGCTTTCCGTTTCGGTGGGATGGCCGCACCGGGACAGCGACTGGCAAATGCTGCTTGAACTGGGGCAGGGGCTCGCCGCCGTTGATGAGATCGGGCGGGTGGTCGGAACTGTGATGTGGCTGCGCTACGACGCGGATTTCGCGATGGTCTGCATGCTCATCACCCTGCCTCGGCTGCAGGAGCAGGGCGCGGGCCGCTGGCTCATGGAAAAGGCGCATGAGCTGAACATGGGGGCCGTCTTCGGCCTCAACGCGACACGAGAGGCAAAGCGGCTCTATCGTTCGCTCGGATATGGTTACGAACAGAGGATTCTGCGGTGCCAGGGAGAGGCGACGCTGGAAGCGCTGACTCCCGGGTTGGTTGCGCCTTCGGCAAAGGTGGAAGGCTTGGTTCGCCCTCTCGCCGAGAGCGATCACGACAGCCTTCAGCGGCTCGACCATGCCGCGACCGGCCATGATCGCTCCGTCGCCTTCCAGGCCTTGCTGCCGGTGTCGCGAGGGTACGTCCTCGTTCGCAATGACGAGATCGTCGCCTTTGCCCTGTGCCGGCCTTTCGGCCGAGGGCATGTCATCGGCCCTGTCGTCGCTGCGAGCGAGGATGATGCGATCGTCGTCTCGCGCCCGCATGTCGAGGCGCATGCCGGGCGATTCCTGCGTGCCGACACGCCAGCATGCAATGCCGCCTTTACGAACTTTCTGGTTGCAAGCGGAATGCAAATCCACGACAGCGCCACGTCGATGGGGCTGGGACGGACGCCGTTCGCGCCGCTATCGGCTCTCGGTCCGCGCCGTATCGCACTTGCCAGCCAAGCAATCGGTTAGAGCTACAGTCAAAGGTCCAGTACTTTGGCAAAGTCGGTGGCGTGCTGAATTCCCAATAAGCAATCCTCCGCATAGGCGGCCCATTTGCGATGGCGTCTGAAGGGGAGGAACCGAGATTGATCTTTCGATCGAGGTAAATCCCATCGGAGAAATGCACGCGCCTCGCTAGGGCAAGATTGCCATGTGCGGCGTGAGACGCCGATGCTGAGCAGTTCACTATATTCTGCAAAAGCGATGATTTCAGCGACGAACCGGCATCCGAGACAGACCGGCGGGCTCGACATAGCTGGGCCAACTCGGCCTGCGTCCCTTGCCCTGCACCGCTGCCGCTGCCATCATCCGAGATGCCGGCTGGCTGCGCCGCGCGACGTGGCTCTGTGCCCTCGCAGCACTCGCGATCACGGTTGGGCTCGTGCTGCTCACGCTCGGCACCAGGCCAGGTTTCGCCAGCGCCTGGACCACGCTGCCGGTCATCGCCAAGGCCGCGTTCGGCGCGAGCGTTGCGGCCATCGCGCTCGTGCTGTTCCAGAACAGCCTGCGGCCGGGCCTGAAGCCGTCGCGGCGCCTGCCGCTCATCGCGGCCCCGCTCCTTGTGGATCGCGGTGCCGCTGTACGCGCTGCTTCCGCTCATCCTGCTGCTGCTGCTGGCGCGCCGCGGCGCACCGGTAGATCGAGTCCTGACAGGGGCCTTTGCCGGCCTCGCCTCGGCTGGGCCTGCTACTGTCGCGTACAGCCTGCATTGCCCGGATGATACGGCGGCCTTTCTCGCAACCTGGTACACTATAGCGACCGTAATCGGTGCAGCGCTCGGCGCGCTTATCTTTCCACGCCTTCTGCACTGGTGAGATGAAGCCTTTCCAACGCGGGGAGGCAGCCAGTCACGATGATTCAGATTCCGGCATCGCTTCTGGCACCTGCCTTGGAGCGTTCCAGGTGGGTGCTCGGCAGGCGTCCGCTTTCGGGCAAGCCTCCAATGTCAGGAATTGGGGCGCCAACGGATCAGCGCTGAGGACCACCATCATCGGAACCATGCGAAATTTGGCGTCGCTCGATTCCGTTCGCTGATAGACCTGCGCCGCATTCGCCAAAGACAGGATCTCGATCTGCGGGCGCACATTGGGTGATGCCTCTGTGACGGCTGTTGAGCCAGGGGGCCTATCGCGCAGCCCTCTCAAGTTTCGCACGGCCTGGCATGTGTCCAAGCCCATCGGCCGCGACACCTATCGGCCTAAACTTCAAGCTATCGTCCCTCGAGGACGTCGAGTTGGCGGCCGGCCGCGAATTTGCGAACGAGATCGGCTTCTACAAGTGGCGGGATGCTGACGCGGATCGAGGCGATAGAGCGCAGACGGTGGCCGGCTCGACCATCTATTGCTTCGGCCCTATCAATGCCTCCGAGCGCGGCGGTCGCGCGCGGTAGGGGATGACGGGTGCGGATCGATTCCAGTCTTAGAGTCAGCCAAGAGGCCCGGACTCTTGCTAAATATATCGAGGGGCAATCAGGCTACCTTGTCAGAATGCGTCGGCCGGTTCCCAGTGAAGCGGGGTTCCTCGACGTTCGGAACCGCTCATTTGCCAAGGTCGATCCCAATTCGCGAGCCGCTCATGTCGTAGTCAGTGGCGAGCTCGACCATCGAATTGAAGCTCACGAGTTGCGTCACCTGGAGCGCTATCTGGTTGATCGGGTTTGGCAGTTCGCTCCCGCCGAAGCATTGCCGGTACCGCAACGGCGTCAAGTCGCGGCACTCGAAAACGACTTGGAGCATTTGACGATTGTGCCGTTCGAACTCGTGCTCCCGGGCGCCGGTGAGTTTTGGGAAGCGCTTTACTCCGAAGTTCTCAAAGGCGTGCCGAACTCAGACCATGTAACTTCTGATCTATCGAGGCATTTGCTCTTTCTTCGTGCCGTTCTGCCCAACTCGGCAGTCAGGCGCGATGCCGAACAAATGGCCGGGGCGATCGGTATCACGGCGAATGTTGACCGGCTGGAGGCTTGGCACAAGCAGGCACCAGACGACAAGGTAGGCCTCGGACGGCTGATGATCGAGCAAGCCGGGCTGCCGGAGGCCTGGTTCAAACTGCAGAGATTTCGACCTACGCCCGACCTCGTTGAGGTCCGAGCCCTTTAGCGCGCTTTCGCGGGATACCTGTTGGGTGCTGCCGACTGCGGCCTTGGACGACGGCCTCCTCGAGGCGCAACAGATCACGCCCGAAACCGATCAACAGCCGTCAGTCGTCGCGTCAGTGGCTCGGCGTCCTCCCAGCAGTAACTGTCAGAACAGAGGTAACGGAGCTCGTCGTCTTAGAGCTCTTCGTCGATTTCTATCCACCAGGCGCGCGGCCTTCCGTCACTCCCCTCCGACCATCGGTAGCCTCTCGCCTTGAGGTGATCCTTCATATCGAAAGGCGCGTTCTCAGCGTAGACGCGAGCTCTGCTCCGAACGCTCGATAGCAATAGCTCCGAGAACGGTCGCGCCCCGCTCGGCCCCGCGCGGAGGCTGCCAATGCCCGCCTACGCGAGGTTTTCCCAAAGGGACGTTTTCTCTCAGGGGGCGGACTGACACTGCGCCAGGGCGGCACGACGGTCCCGGGTCTGGATCTGCTGCAGAGGCTGACCCGGAGAGCGCCGAACAAAGGGGCGAGCGTTGGGATGCCCTGAATGGGACTCTTCAGCCTATGGAGGCAGCGGACCGAGGATGTGTCGCATCTTCAGTCTCCGCATTGACCTAGCCATCCTGAACATCGCGACGAGAGCTGGCCACAAGGTCGGTTCTATGCGTGGATCAAGCACTTTTAGTAAGTCGCGCGACCGCCGGAGAGATCGAAGCAGGCACCGGTCGAAAACGAGCATTCGTCGGACGCCAGCCAGGCGATCATCGCGGCGACTTCCTCCGGTCGTCCGGGGCGTCCCAGCGGGATCTTGGCAACGACCGCTGCATAGGCATCCGGTGTCATCTGCTGGTTCATCGGCGTGGCGATGACCGCGGGCGCAACGCAGTTCACACGGACGTCCGTATCCGCGAGTTCCTTGCCGAGTGACTTGGTCAGGGCGATGACGGCGCCTTTCGCAGCCGAATAGGCCGTCATCGTCGCGTTGCCCTCCTTGCCGGCGATAGAGGCGAGATTGATGATGCGGCCGCTGTTCTGCGCCCGCATGGTAGGCACGATGGCCCGGCAGCACAGGAAGGTGCTGGTCAGGCTGATGTCGACGGTGCGCTGCCAATCTGCGAAGGAATAGTCCTCGATCAGCCTATTGGGGCCGGTGATACCGGCGCAATTGACGAGGATATCGACACGGCCATGCCGGTCGAGCAAGCGTGCTGTCGCCCGCGACACTGCGCCCTCGTCGGTGACGTCGACGTGATCGTCCGCCTCCTCCGCCAGGTCCCAGGTCACGACGGTCGCCCCCGAGGCGGAAAACCGTTCGGCCACAGCGCGGCCGATGCCGCCGCAACCACCGCTGAGCAGGGCTATGCGCCCCTGCAGGTCGATCGCGTTCACAGCGCAGCCTCCGGCCGGCGCAGTGACGCTCCGTTGGCCATCGCAACGTCGCGGGCGGCCAGCGCCATGCGTGTCGCGGCCAGGGCCTGCTTCGCCCATTCGCGGACGCCGAGCTGCGCGGAGCGTTCGAGGTGGGGGATTTCAACGCTGATCGGTAGCTCGGCTGGCAATTGGCTGAAGATGCCGGTGAGATCGATGCCGCCCTCGCCGGGCAGGAGCCGCGCCTGGCGAGCGGTGTGGATCAGCCCCTCGTCGGTCGCCGGAATCTCGCCCGGCGCGTCGCAGATCTGGGCGTAACTCAGCCGCGCTGCGGGAATCGCGGCGATATCGGCGAGGGTGGTTTGAGAACGACCAGCATGGAGGGCATCGACCAACACGCGGCCGTTCGGCTGGGCCGCGGCGGTGACGATCCGCAGCGCGGAGCGAGCATCGGGCACCTTCGTCCAGGGCATGAATTCGAGATCGCCGGTCAAGCCGTAAGGGGCGGCGGCCTCGCAGAAGGCCGAGAAGGATGCGGTCAGCCGTGCTTCGTCGGGGTCGTCGCCCGCGACGAGGATCGCACGCGCACCGAGCTCGCCGCAGAGATCGAGGAAGGGCCGGAAGGTCTCAACCGAAAAATCCGCGCCCAGCCGGACGATCTCGACGTCGAAGATCGGCACGCCCGAGGCGAGCGCCCGGCGCGTTTCTGCGCTCAATGGGGCATCTTCGATGAGCGGGCTGGCGTCGCCTCCCGGAGCCGCGGGAAGCGCGCGCAGGCCGACGGCGTCGTAGCCGAGGTCGGTGGCGAGACGAATGGCGTCGGGCGGGCTGAGCGGGACGCTGGTGAGATAGGCGAGCGAGATCGTTGGCATGGCCTGTGCTCCCGATCAGGCGAGCGGGGAGATCGCGGTGGGGAGCGCGATCGTCGAATACATCTCGCCGGTCAGCCATTGCGGGCCGCCCTTCGGCGGCCAGAGCCCCTTCGCCACGGCATCGGCGCGGATGGCGGCGCGCTGGTCGAGGCTGGCGAAGGGCCAGATATGGGTGAAGCGTGCCGGGCCATCGAGAGCATACATCGCGATGACGAGCGGCGAGAGTTCGACGCGAGCCGGCACTGCCGCCTCCCAGGCGGTGATCGTGGGAGGCACGCCGCCATGCTTCAGCATATAGGTGCGGATCTCGTAGACGCTCCCGTAACGGCCGGGCTTGATCGGCGGCAGGAAAGGGAAGGGCGCGTAGCTGTCGAATGCGAGCGTCACGATATCCTCGCCGCAGCCGAAGGGGTTGCCGCTGGCGAGGATGCGCTCGCGCTCCCGGCGCAGCTCCGCCTCGTCCGTGAAGCCGCGCAGGAGGATGATCTGGTTCAGCGTGCCGATCTCACTCGCCCAGCAGCCATGGAGCTCTCCCTTCGCCTCACCGGCCTTGAAGGCGGCGTCGATCGCGGCGGTGACGGCGGCGGCCTTGCCGAGGCGGATGGTCAAGGTGGCGATTTCGTAGCGCATGGCTCTCTCCGGCATCAGAAACGGTTGTTGGCGAGCGGCACGCCGCTGGCATGATGGGCGGCGACGTAGCCGAAGGTCATGGCCGGCCCGAGCGTGATGCCGCCGGCCGGATAGCGCCCGGCCATCATGCTCGACATGTCGTTGCCGACGGCATAGAGGCCCGGAATCGGCGCGCCCTCGCCGTCGAGCACGCGCGCCGAGGCATCCGTCTTCAGCCCGGCGAAGGTGCCGAGGCTGCCGGGGACGATTTTCACGGCATAGAAGGGGCCGGGTCCGATCGGGCCGACGCAAGGGTTGGGTCGATGCTCGGGGTCGCCCTGCACGCGGTTATAGGGCGTGTCTCCGCGGCCGAAGGCGGGATCACGGCCTTGTTCTGCCTCGCGATTGTACTGTGTGACCGTCTCGGACAGGCCGGCGCCGTCAATGCTGCAGGCGGCGGCGAGCGCCTCGATCGTGTCGCCGCGGCGCAGATAGCCGTTCTGGAGCCAAGGGCCGATCGGGAAGGGGCGGGGCCTTGCGCGGCCGAGTCCATAGCGCCGCAAGAAGGCGTGGTCGCAGATCAGCCAGCATTCGGCGGGCTCGCCGGGCGGCGTGGTAGCGAACAGCGCCTGCATCACGTCGTGATAGGAATCGGCCTCGTTGCAGAAGCGCTGGCCGTCGCGGCGGATCATGATCGCGCCCGGCTTGGCGCGCTCGATCAGATGCGGAAAGCGGCCGACGGAACCGTCCGGCTTCGGCACGAGCGAGACCGGTGCCCAGGCACCGGCATTGGGCAGGCCGGGCTCCACATGTCCGCCGACCGCCTCGCCGAGCCTGATGCCGTCGCCCGTATTGGCGGAGGGCGCTGCCGACCAATGCTCCCGGCCGGTCGGCGCATGCGGAAACAGTTCGGCCTTGCGCTTGGTATCGTGGGGAAAGCCGCCTGTCGCGAGCACCACGCCGCGCGCTGCCCGGATGCTCTGCCGCCGTCCGCCGGACTCGACCACGGCGCCGGCGATCTGGTCGCCTTCGCGCAGCATCTCGATCGCGGCCGTGTTCGTCCGCAGGGTCACGCCGAGATCATCGGCCGATTTCAGGAGCCGTGCCGCCAGCGCATTGCCGTTGACCAGATGCAGGCCGCGGCCGTGGCCTGCGCGATCGGCGAAATGCCGTGCGAGGCGCTGCAGCACATGCAGGAAGGAGGGGAGCTTGCGCGTGGCATTGAGGAAATGGCGCAGATCGGCGCCGGAGCCAATATTCATGCCGAAGGGCGCCACCTCCTCCAGGGGCGGGCGCAAATCCTTGAGGCGGGCGCCGAGCGCGCGCCCGTCGAAGGGCTTGGCGCAGAGCGAACGCCCGCCGGTGCCGGCGCCCGGAGACTTGCCATGGAAATCCGGGATGAGATTGCCGTCGACGAAATCGACCGCCGTCTCGCGCTGGAAGAAGGAGACCATGCGCGGCCCCTGCTCCAGCAGGGTGGTGACGAAGGTCTCGTCGTAATCCGCACCGAGCTCATGGCGCAGATAGGTGCGGATGATCTCCTCGTCCTCGTCGATCCCGGCCGCCCGGGCGAGCGGGTTGCGCGGAATCCACATCCATCCGCCGGACCAGGCCGTGGTGCCGCCGAAATGGCTATCCTTCTCGACCACGACGACGTCGAGGCCGAGCGCGGCGGCGGTGACGGCGGCGGCGAGGCCGCCGGCGCCCGAGCCGATCACCAGCAGGTCGCAGGATTGCGGCAGCGCCTCGCTCATCACGCAGCCCGTTCCGGCGCCGGAGTGGCTTGCCGGTCCGCGCCCTGGCCGAGCGCATGGCGGACGGCGCGGAAGGCGAAGGTGATCGCCGGGCCGATCGTGATGCCCGGCCCCGGATAGGTGCCGCCCATGATCGAATTCGCCTCGTTGCCGCAGGCATAGAGATGGCCGATCGGCCGGTCGCCTTCGCCCAGCACCTGCGCATCCTCGTCGATGACGAGCCCGGTCGCGGCGCCGATATCGCCGGGCGTCAGCTTGACCGCATAGAAGGGCGCGGTCGCGATCGGGCCGAGCGTCGGGTTCGGGAAGCCGCGCGAGGCATCGCCATTGATGCGGTGGTAGTCGGTCGTGCCGCGGCCGAATTCGGGGTCGACGCCGCTGCGGGCGTATTCGTTCATCCGGGCGACGGTTTCCGACAGCTTTGCCGGGTCGATCGCGAGCTTGGCCGCGAGATCGGGGATCGTCGCACCTTCGATCAGATAGCCGTCGGCGAGGAAGGGCTGCAGGTTCTTCGTGCCCATGCGGACCATGCCGAGGCCGTAGCGCCGCAGGCCCTCGGCATCGGTGACGATCCAGCAGGGGATCGTCGGGCGGTGGCGATTGGCCTCGAACATCGCCCGGCTGAACAGATGGTAGGAGGTCGATTCATTGACGAAGCGGCGGCCGGTCTGGTCGACGCAGACGGTGCCGGGCTTGCTGCGGTCGAGCACGAAATGCGGGAAGACCGCGGTCGTCCCGTCCGGCCGCTTGCGGGTCGAGACCGGAGCCCAGAAGGCGTTGTCGAGATTGCCTTCGCCGAAGCGCGCGCCGAGCTTCAGCGCGAGATCCTGCATCGCGCCGGTATGTCCGGGGGCGGCCGGGCTGACGGCAGGCGTGGGCGCATTGAGCATCTCGCCGCGCCGCTGGGGATGGCGGTTATAGCCGCCGGAGGCGAGCACGACGCCGAGCCGCGTCGCGATGGAACGGTGGGCGCCGTCCTGCGCGACGACGACGCCGTTGACGCCGGCCGACCCCGTTAGAAGTTCCGTCACCGAGGCGTCCGTCAGCACCGTGCCGCCGTGCTTCTTCAGGGTCAGGAGCAGGCTGCCGATCAAGGCGTTGCCCATGACCAGCCGCGTGCCGCGATGCCCGTGCAGGCGGTCCACCCCGTAACGGCCGAGGATACCGGCCGCATGCCGGAACGATTTCCAGGATTTGCGCAGGTTGAGCAGGTGGCCGATATCGGTCCGGTCGATCATCATGCCGCCGAACAGCGTGAATTCCGGGATCGGCGGGCGGATGCGGTCCATATCAGCGCCGAGGCGACGCCCGTCGAAGGGCACCGGTTCCAGGGCGCGGCCGCGCAGCGTCGAGCCCTCGACATCCGATTCATAGTCCGGATGGGTCGCATAGGGCCGGAAATGGACGTCGGTGCGGCTCTCCAGCGTCGCGATGGCCTCGGGCCCGGCGCGCAGGAAGGCGTCGCGCAGGCGCGCGGAGGAGCGGTTGCCGACGACGCCGTCGAGGAAGCGGGAGACCTTTTCGAGGCTGTCCCCGGTCGCGACCTTCGCCGCGTGCATCGAATTGGGGATCCAGGTCGTGGCGGCCGAGAGCGCGCTCGTACCGCCGACATGCTCGGTCCGCTCGATCACGAGGACGGAGCGGCCCTCGATCGCGGCAAAGACCGCGGCCGACAGGCCGGCGGCGCCCGAGCCGACGACGATGAGATCGTATTCCCCCTGCTCGGGCAGGGCCTTCAGCGTCGTGAACATGGCGACCTCAGCCGATGCGCTCGCCGGCGAGCAGGAAGTCCACCATCGCGCTCTGCAGCGCCTGGTACATCTGCGTGCCCGTAGAAGTCCGGCATCCCCGAGCGCGCGCCGCTTCGATCAGCGGCGAGATGGCGGGAACGGTGATGACGCAGCCGACGAAGGTGTCCGGTGAGAGCTTTTCGACCTCGACCGGCAGTGCGTCGCCCGCCTTCATGCCGGCCGGGGTGGCGTTGGCGACGAGGCCGAAGCCGGTCGGATCCGGCGAGCCGGCAAAGACCCTGGCCTTGCCCTTGCGGTTCAGCCGCGCGATCAGTTCGTCGCGCCGGGCCGTATCGGCGTCATGAATCGCGAGCTCACTGACGCCGGCATCGACGAGTGCGAGCGCGATGGCCGAGCCGGCGCCGCCCGCGCCGATCAGCAAGGCGCGCTTGCCCGCGGGCTCCCCGCCATTGGCCTTGACCGCCCCGATGAAGCCGAGCCCGTCGACCATCTCGCCATGCCAGGCGCCGTCCTTGCGGCGGCGCATGATGTTGACCGCGCCGAGGAAATCGCCGCGCTCGGTCGCGCTGGCGCAGTGGCGGTGGCAGGTGAATTTGTGCGGGACGGTGACGATGATGCCGTCGAGATTCGGCAGGTGGTCGGCGGCTTTGAGGAAGGCTTCGAGATGCTCGGGCGCGACGCGGACGGGAGCGACGATGCCGTCATGGCCACGCTCGGCGAAAGCGGCGGTCATGCCGCCCGGCGATTTCACCTGCGCGATCGGCTCGCCGACGATGACGTTGAGGCGGGTGGCCCCGGTGATCTGGAAATCCACGGTCTTTCTCCTCTCGCGGCCCCTCAGGCCGCGCATTGTCCCTGGGTTTCGACGACGCCGAGCAGGCGGGCCTGCATCGCCTCGTCATGTTCGAGCTCTGCGGCATCGCCCGCGAAGGCGACCTGCCCGTTGACCAGCACATAGGCCCGGTCGACGATCGGCAGCACCAGTTCGGCATGATGCTCGACGATCACCATCGCGACGCGCCCGCGCAGCTTCACCAAGGCCTCCATGACCTCGTTGACGACGGCCGGCGCCAGCCCCTCGAAGGGCTCGTCGAGCAGGATGAGCTTGCTCGGGACCATTAGGGCGCGGGCGATCGCCACCATCTGGCGCTCGCCACCGGAGAGGTTCTCTGCCTTGGCCGCCTGCCGCGTCTTGAGGCGCGGGAACAGGGTGAAGGCCTCCTCCAGGCTGATGCCGCCCGGGCGCTGGGCGAGCAGCAGATTCTCGGTCACGGTCAGGTTCGGGAACAGGCGCCGGCCCTCCGGCACCAGCGAGACGCCGAGCCGGTTGATCTCGAAGGGGCGAAGCTTGCGCAGATCCGTGCCGGCGAAGCGGATGCTGCCCCGGTCGAGTGGCAGGCTGCCCGTCAGCGCCCGCAGCAGCGTCGTCTTGCCGACGCCGTTGCGGCCGAGCAGCGCCACCGCCTCGCCTTCACGGATCGTCAGGTCGATGCCCGAGAGGACCGTGCTGCCGCTATAGCCGGCGGCGATGTCCGAGGCATCGAGCAGCACGGGGCTTGCGGCGCCCTTGCTGCGGTTCACGGCCGGCGCCATGGCGCGCTCGCCATCCTTGGCGGCGCCGAGATAGGCGGCGATCACCTCCGGGTTGCGCGCGACGTCGGCCGGCTTGCCGTCGGCGATCATGCGGCCCTGATGCAGCACCGAAATGCGGTCGGAGATGGCAAGCACGCGGTCGATATCGTGCTCGATCAGCAGGACGGCATGGCGCTGGGCGAGCCGGCGGATGAGGTCCGCGACGACGATCCGGTCGGCCTCGGCGAGGCCGGCCAGCGGCTCGTCTAGCAGCAGCAGCTTGGATTCGATCGCCAGCGTCACCGCGATCTCGAGCAGGCGTTTGGCGCCGTGCGGCAGGTCCTGGCTGGTCTCGGCAGCCTGCTCGACAAGGCCGACCGCATCGAGCAGCGACCAGCTGCGCGCATTGATGTCCTCGATGTCATGGGCGTCGCGCAGCAGGCCGCGGGCGCCGAGGCGCTGCGCCTGCACGGCGATGCGGACATTCTCGAACACGGTCAGGTTCGGGAAGATCGAGAGGATCTGGAAGGAGCGGGCGATGCCGAGCCGGGCGCGGGCATGCATCGGCAGCCTGGTGATGTCGCGGCCTTCGAAGAAGACCTGGCCGGCGCTCGGCGGCAGCACGCCGGTGAGCATGTTGTAGAAGGTCGTCTTGCCGGCGCCATTCGGGCCGATGATCGAGTGCAGGACGAAGGGCCTGACCTGAAGATCGATCTCCCTGGCGGTGACCAGGCTGCCGAACTGCTTGGAGAGCTTGCGTGTCTCCAGGACCGGCTTGTCCGGGTCCATGGCCTGTGCGGCGCTGACATAGGGCTCGATCACGGCCGGGCGCGGCGGAATCGTGTTGCGCGTCAGCGTCCAGCGCTGGCGCCCGCCGAAGCGTTGCACGAGCCCGGTGATGCCTTCGGGCGAGAGCAGCGCGAACAGGATCAGGATCGGCGCGAAGATCAGCCACCAGTTCTCGGTGACGGCCGAAAGCCGGTTCTCCAGGATGATGAAGCTGATCGCGCCCCAGAGCGGGCCGAGGAAGTGATGGACGCCCCCGAGTACCGTCATGAGCAGGGCGTCGCCCGCATGCTGCCAACTCAGATTATTCGCGTAGACCCCCTGCAGCAGGAAGGTCAGCAGCGAGCCGGCGAAGCCGACGAAGCCCGCCATCAGCACGAAGGAGCCGAGCCGCAGAAGATAGACGTTGAAGCCGAGGCTGCGCGCCCGCTGCTCATTGTCGCGCACCGCCTGCAAGGCCCGCCCGAAGGGCGAATGCACGATGCGCCAGAGCAGCCAGACCCCCGCCACGACGCAGGCGATGACGAAGCCATGGAAGGCGAGATCGTTCTGGAAGGTCGGGCGCGCGACGCCCTGCAGCCCGTTCTCGCCGCCGGTGACGGCCGTCCATTTGAAGGCGACCTCGAAGGCGATCTGGGAGCAGGCCAGGGTCAGCAGCGAGAAATAGAGGCCCTTGCGGCGCAGGACCAGTGCGCCGAGCACGAGGCCGAGCGCCAGCGAGAACAGCACGGAGAGCAGGATGCCGCCAATGTCGTTCGACATCCGGCCGAGCACGAAGAAGGCGGCCGCATAGCTGGCGCAGCCGAAGAAGACGGAGGCGCCGAAGGGGACGAGCCCGGTATAGCCGACCAGCAGGTTCACCCCCATGCCGTAGAGCGTGTAGATGGCGATCTGGGTGATCAGCCCCACGGGGGCGCCGAGCATCAGCCACAGTCCGGTCAGGGCGCAGAGGACGAGGCCGACCCAGAGGGCGGGATGCGTGAAGAGGGTGCGAAGGCTCATTCGAAGCGCTCCCATTTTTCGCCGAAGAGGCCGCGAGGGCGCACGAGCAGGATGGCCGCCATCAGTACGTACATGGCCGCGCCCGACCATTCCGGCTGGAACTGGATGGTCATCGCGATTGTGATGCCGACGAGCAGCCCGGCGATGATGGCGCCTGCATAGGAGCCGAGCCCGCCGATGGTGACGATGACGAAGGCCGGCATGATGGCGCTCGCCGCCATCGAGGGCGTCACCGTCCAGAGCGGTGCCGCCAACAGGCCGGCGAGGCCGGCGAGCAGGCAGCCGATGCCGAAGACGAAGCTGAAGACGACGGGCAGGTTGATGCCGAGGAGGCCTACCATCTCGGCGTCGCGGGAGCCCGCACGGATGATGCGGCCGAAGGGCGTGTAGGTGAGGAAGGCCCAGAAGGCGACGAGGGCTGCGATCGTCACCATGAGGACGAAGAGCCGGTACTTGGTCAGCAGGATCGGGCCGTATTCGACGAAGCCCGCGAGGAAGCGCGGTGCGCTGAACGGCAGGGGCGCGCCGCCGAAGATCATCCGCAGAATGGCTTCGATGAGAAGCGCCAGCGCGAAGGTCAGGATCAGGCCGAGAAGAGGTTCCTTGCCGTAGAGATGGCGGATCAGGACGACCTCGACCACCATTCCGATGCCGCCCGTCAACAGCGGCGCAAGCAGCGCGGCCCACCAGCCGAATTCACGGGCGAGGACCAGCGCGAGATAGGCGCCGAGCGCGAAGAAGGCGCCGTGGGCAAAGTTCACGATGCCGAGCAGGCCGAAGATGATCGACAGCCCGATCGCGATCAGGACGTAGAGAAAACCGAGGATCAGACCGTTGACGGTCTGGGACAGTATCATGTCCAACATGGATTGGCCGCTCCTGCAAAGGACGCGAGGGACGCGCGGGACGGGCAGGCCGCACGATACTGCGCGGCCGCATCGACGTCGGGGATGGCTGCCTCAGACGGCGTCCATCTTGCAGGCGCTGTCGGCCTGGCTGCCGAAGGCTTTCTCGATATCGGCCGTGGTTTTTGGCAGTTCGGCCTTGATGTCGAAATAGTCCCACTTGTCGGTGATCTTCGGCTTGATGCCGGCGACCAGAAGGCGACTGATCATCTGGTGATCGAAGTCGCGATAATGCACGTCGAGTCCGTCGCGCTTGGTCGACCACTTTTCGAGTGCCGCGACGATTGCAGCCGAATCCGTCGACTTCGCCGCCTCGATCGAGTCGAGCAGGGTCTTCATGCCCATCCAGCCCATCCAGGCCTTGTCGGCGGCGGGGCGCCCGTATTTCTTCTCGTAGGCGGCGGCCATCGCCTGTTCTTCGGGCGGGTTGTTGGGGTTCTTGTAGTACCAGGTGATGGTGTAGAGGCCGTCGGCTGCGTCGGGGCCGACGCCCCAGAGATCGGTGTTGCCGACCGAGATCTCGGCGAAGGGTATGCGGCCCTTCATGCCGAGCTCGTTCCACTGTTTCAGGAAGGTGGTGAGGTCGCTGGCGGCGATGCCGCCGATGACGACGTCGGGCTTGGCCTGCCGTATCTTGAGGATGAAGGAGGAATAGTCGGGCGTGCCGACCGGCACCTCATCGGCGCCGACGATGGTGATGCCGTTGGCCTTCGCGTATTCCTCGAAGGAGCGCTTGATGTCCTGGCCGAAGGCATAGGCCGCGGTCAGCAGATACCATTTCTTGCCGACATCGGCGCAGTAGGGCGCCAGCACCCGCACATGCACGTCGACCGGCGGCTGCAGGCGGAAGGTGTATTTGTTGCAGGACTTGCCGGTCAGCTCGCCGGTCGCGGCGTTGGCGGCGATGTAGGGCACCTTGGCCTTTTTGGCGACCGCGGAGATTGCGAGAGCGAAGGAGCTGAGCGCGCCGCCGACCATGCCGACGACCTTGTGCTCGCCGACGAGACGCTCGGCATTCTGCTGGGCGCCTTGCGGGTTGGGCTCGTCGAGCCAGACGATCTCGGCGGGGCGGCCGAGCAGCATGTTGTTGCGCTGTTCCAGCGCCAGCATGCCGCCCTGGGCGAGATACTCCGATTGATCGACGATGGTGCCGGTCTTGGCCCAGATCATGCCGATCTTGATCGGCTCGGCCGCAGCGGCATTGCCGATATAGGGCATCCCGAGCTTGGCCGAGACGATGCCGCTGGCGCCTAGTGACCCGGCGCCGAGGAGCAGGCTGCGGCGCCCGATGGCGCTGGTGAATGATGGTTTGCGAGCGTCTGTCACGACGTCCTCCCTGTCTGGCGTTCCCTTGCCGCGTCGATCTTCTTGTCGGTCCGTCCGTTTCGGCGGCGTGCGGCGGCGAAGGCTGTAACATAACTGGAATCTAATTCCACTATTAATTTCAGAATTGGAATTCTATTCTGATTTGTGTTGACGCTCCCCGGTGCGGCCGACATAACGGGGGTGGGAGAGAAACGCATGAAACCGCTATCAATCGGGCTCGTCGGAGCCGGTGCCATTGGCCGCATGCATGCCGATGTGATTGCAGGCAGCGGCTTCGCGGAGATCGTTGCCGTCGCCGATCCGACCGAGGCCGGCCGCCTCTACTGCCTGGAGCGCGGGCTGCCCTGGTGCTCAAGCCACCACGCGCTGCTCGAAGCGGGCGGCGTCGAGGCGCTCATCGTCGCCACGCCTAACCAGAGCCATCTGGAGATCGGTCTGGCGGCGATCGCCCATGGCGTCCCCGCGCTGATCGAAAAGCCGGTCGCGGTCACTGTGGCGGAAGGGGAGGAGCTGTCGGCGGCATCGGCCAAGGCCGGCGTGCCGATCCTCGTCGGGCATCACCGCCGGCACAATCCGATCATCGCCAAGGCGCGCGAACTGGTGGGGCAGGGCGCGCTCGGGCGGCTGACGAACGCGACGGTGCTCTACACGTTCTTCAAGCACGACGCCTATTTCGATCTGGCCTGGCGGCGGGAGCCTGGCGGCGGGCCGATCCTCATCAACCTGATCCACGAGATTGACCTGATCCGCTTCGTCTGCGGCGAGGTTGCGGCCGTGCAGGCGGTGACGTCGGGCCGCGTCCGGGGCCTGCCGGTCGAGGATACGGCGGCGGTGCTGCTGGAACTCGAGAACGGCGCGCTCGTCACGGTCAGCCTGTCCGACACCGCGGTCACGCCCTGGAGCTGGGATCTGGTTTCGGGCGAATTGCCGAACTATCCCCGGCAGGAGAAGCCGGTGAACTCGCACTTCATCTCGGGCACGGAAGGTTCGCTGGCGCTGCCCAGCCTCGACCATTGGCGCTATGACGGCGAAAAGAGCTGGTTCGCCCCGATCACGCAGGAGGCGATCCCGATCGAGCGCGAAAGCCCCTACATACGCCAGCTCCGTCACCTCTTCGACGTCGTGCGCCACGGTGTCCGGCCGCTGATCGATGCCGCCGATGCGACGCGTACGCTGAAAGTGACCCTTGCCGTCCAGGACGCGGCGCGCCAGAGACAGCGTCTGGAGATGCAGTTTGGATAGGGCGATGGCAAAGCGGATCGAGGACGAGGCAGGGCTGGACGATACCGAGCAGGCCCCGAGCGGCCTGCTCGAGCGCACCCTCGGCGTTCTCGAGCTGCTCGCGCAGAATGCGCGGGGGCTGCCGCTCTTCGAGATCGCCGAGCGGCTGAAGATTCCGCGCAGCGCCACCCATCGTGTGCTCTCCAGCCTCGCCGATCATGGCTATGTCAGGCAGGAGCGCCATCACGGCACCTATGAGCTGACCGCCAAGATCGCATCGCTCGCCTTCAGCTTCCTGGCGGGGACGGGCATCACCGATCTCGCCCAGCCGATCCTCGATCATCTCGCGCGGGAATCGGCGGAGCTGGTGCGCCTCGCCCTGATCGACGGACGTGAGCTCGTCTGGGTGGCGAAATCGCAGGGCTCGCCCTTCGGGCTGCGCTACGATCCCGATATGGGGCAGGCGGGCCGGCTGTCCTGCTCGGCCAGCGGACATGCCTGGCTGTCCTGTCTGCCGGAGGAGGAGGCGATCGCGCTCATCGAGCGGCAGGGCTATGGCTCGCGCGAGGAGTTCGGCCCGCGCGCGCCGCAGACGCAAGCGGCGGTGCTGAAATATCTGCGCCAGGCGCGCAAGCGCGGCTTCAGCATCGTTGTCCAGACCTATTCGCCCTGGATGAACGCGACCGCCGCTCCGATCCGCAATCCGCAGACGAAGGACGTGGTCGGCGCCGTGGTGATCGCGGGGCCGCATATCCGATTGACGGAAGAGAAGATGCTGGCGCTGTCGCCGATGCTGCTCAGCGCGGCGCGGGAATTGTCGCTGGCGATGGGAGCGAGCCCCAGCCTCGCCTCCCGGCAATCGCGAGGGCCGTTCTTCGGCTGAGCCGGCTTCGCTCCGTCGAGGAGGAACCGACCGGCAGGCCGGCGACACGACGGGAGGTTCGATTGAAGGTTCTCATCACCGGCGGCGCCGGCTTCCTCGGCGCCTGGATCTGCCGGCGCCTGTCGTGTCGCGGCGACGCCATCCGAATCTTCGACAGGGCCGAGAACCGGGCGACCATCGCGGCTATCGCAGGTAGCGAGGCCGCCGCGGCCTGCGAATGGGTAACGGGCGATATCGTCGACGGCGAGGCTGTTGCGGCTGCTGCGCGCGGCTGCGACGCGATCATCCACCTTGCCGGCGTGCTGACGCTGGCCTGCAAGGAGAATCCGGTTCGTGGCGCTGAGATCAACCTGATCGGAACGCTCAACGTCTTCGAGGCAGCGCTCCGCCACGGCATCGGCAAGGTCGTCTACACCAGCAGCGCCGGTGCCTATGGGCCGCAGAGCGGCGAGCTTCCGGTACCCACCTCGCATTACGGGGCGTTCAAGCTCGCCTGCGAGGGCAGTGCGCGGGCCTATTTCGCGGACCACGGCCTCTCCAGCATCGGCTTCAGGCCCTATGTCGTCTACGGGCCGGGCAGGGACAGCGGCCTCAGCGCCGGGCCTTCCCTTGCCTGCCGGGCCGCGGCGCGTGGCGAACCCTATGTCTTTCCCTATGAAGGAATGGCGGGACTCGTCTATGCCGGCGATGTCGCTGCGGCCTATGACAGCGCGCTGCGCCACCAGGTCGCGGGAGCGCATGTCTTCAACATGATCGGCGAACAGGCCGCGCCGGAAGACGTGATCGCCGAACTGCTCAAGCTGGCCCCGGATTGCGACATCCGCCGTGGCGGCGCGCCGATGCCCTCGGCGCCGGAGATCGCGGAAGGTCCGTTGCGGGAGGTCCTCGCCGACGTGCCCTTCACATCGCTTCGGGAAGGCATCGCCCGAACCTTCGCCTTCTATCGCGACGGGAGCCTGTAGCAGATGCGGCTTGCTGCCCATACCTTCGGCTTCGTCTGGCAGGAGAGCGCCGAGGCCGCGCTGGAGGCCATCGCCTCGGCCGGCTTCCGTCATGTCCAGCTCATGGCCGCGCCGCCGCATTTCGATCCCTGGCGCGACGATGCCGCACGCACGGCGCGCTTGCGGGAATTGATCGCGCGATACGGTCTCGAGCTGCTGGCCGGCGATCTCGCGAGCAGCGACATCAATCTGGCGAGCGCTTCCACGGACGTAGTGAGTTTCTCGGTCGATGCCTATAAGCGGCTGATCGCGCGCTGCGCCGAGCTTGGGGCTGCTGCGGTCTGCGTCGGCTCCGGGCGACGGCATGCCCTGCTTGCCAAGGCGAACGACCGGGTGATGGAAAGCTTCCGCCCGGCCTTCCGCGAGATCGTCGCCGAGGCCCGGCGCCATGGTTTGTCCGTCGGGCTCGAAAACCATCCGCAGGGTCTGCTCGCCGGTGCAGGCACCATCCGCCGGTTCATCGAGGAGGAGGGCTATGGGGACGTCACGGCGATCTACGATGTCGCAAATGCTGTCGCGATCGGCGAGGACCCGATCGAAGGGCTGGCGACGCTCGCTCCCCATCTCAGCATCGTGCATCTTTCCGACAGCGAGGCCGGGCAGTGGCGGCACGACCCGATCGGCAGCGGGATCATCGATTTCGGCGCGATCGGGCGGGAGCTGCGACGGCACAGCTATAAGGGGGCGGTTGCGCTGGAAATCCTCTCGGAGAAGCCGCTGAAGGGCCTCCTCGACGGCGCGCGCAAGCTCGTTGCGGATGGATGGCGTTTCGAAGAGCCGCTGCCCCGGTTGTGAAAACCCAAAGCGGCTCAGCCGGACGATGCGTCGCCGGCATCGGAAAAGGCCTGCCAGCCGCCATCGACGCTGAGGATCGCGCCGGTGACATAGGAGGCCGCCGGCGAGCACAGGAACCAGCCGGCCTCGGCGATCTCCTCGGGCTCTGCGAGGCGGCCCATCGGGATGCGGCGCTCCAGCTTTGCCCGGTCGATGCGGCCGGCGGCCTCCAGCGTCCTGACCAGCGCCGTTCCGACATAACCGGGCGCGAGCGCGTTGACCCGGATGCCAAGGCCGGCCCATTCGCAGGCGAGGTTCTTCGTGATCTGGGCAATGCCTGCCTTGGCGGCGCCGTAGGCATTGCGGCGCGGCAGGCCGCCGAGCCCGGCGATCGAGCTGATGTTCAGGATCGCGCCGCCGCGATCCGCCATCACGCGCGCGACTTCCCGCGACATCAGGAAGGTGCCGTTGAGATGGACTCTTAGCACCCGCTCGAAATGGCCGATATCCTGTTCGAGCGTCGGCAGATGCGTGTCCCCGATGCCGGCGTTGTTGACGAGAATGTCGATGCCGCCCAGCGCGGAGGCTGCTGCCGTCACAGTGGCGCGGACGGAAGCCTCGTCGGAGACGTCGCAGGCAAGCGTGATGTGCCCGGCTTCGAGCTCCGCCGCGCGGGCCGCGGCTCGCTCGCCCGCGATATCGACGAGCGCGACGCGGCAGCCGGCAGAGGCGAAGCGGCGGGCCAGCGCCCAGCCGATGCCGTCGGCTGCGCCGGTGATGATCGCGGCGGGTTCCTTGGCCATGATCGGTCTCCGTCAGCCTGCCGTCGCGCCGCCGGGCGTATGGCCCGGCCGCGGGATCAGGCTCATCAATCCGCGCGTGAAGCCGCCATCGACCGTGATCTCCTCGCCATTGACGTAAGCTGCCTGGTCGCTCGCCAGGAACAGCACGGCATCGGCGATGTCCTCGGGCTGCCCGATCCGTCCCTGCGGCACGGCCGCCTCACGTCGGCGCTTCAAGGCCGGGTCGGCGTAGAAGTTCTGGCTCATCGGCGTCAGCACGAGGCCCGGGCTGACGACGTTGCTGCGGATGCCCTGAGGCCCCCATTCGAGCGCGATCTGCCGCGACAGCATGACGATGCCGGCCTTGCTGACGCTGTAGGCGCCGCTAAAGCCTTGCGCATGCGTCCCCGCGACCGAGGCGATGTGGACCACGGAGCCGCCACCGTTCAGACGCATCTGGCGTGCGAAGGCCTGGGCGCAGAGAAAGTAGCCGGTCAGGTTGACCGCGAGCACAGCATTCCATTCCGCCAGGCTCAGGGTTTCCAATGCGCCGGGCCGCAGCAATGCGGCATTGTTGACCAGCACCCGGCAAGGGCCGAATTGCGTCCGGCAGGCCTCGGCCGCGGACTCGATGCTAGCAAGGTCCGAGACGTCGCAGGCGAAGACGGCGCCTCCCGCTCCGATCTGCCGGATGGCGGCAAGCGTCGCTTCGGCCGCAGCCGGTGAACGATCCAGCATCGCGATCCGCGCGCCCGCCCCGGCGAGGGCGAGGGCGATCGCACGGCCGAGCCCGCCGCCGGCGCCGGTGACGACGCAGACGGAATCCTTCAAGCCCGGCATGGCCATGGCGTCGTTGCCCATCGTCTTCACCCCGCTCATGGTTCGCGGCCGGCAAGGTGACAGCCGGCCAGATAGCCGAAGGTCATGATCGGGCCCAGCGTGATCCCCGCGCCGGGATAGCTGCCGCCCATCATGCTCGCCCTGTCATTGCCGACGGCGTAAAGGCCCTCGATAGGCTCGCCGCCGGCCGTGAGCACGCGCCCGACGACATCGGTCGAGAGCCCGTCGAAAGTGCCGAGGTCGCCCATCACCAGCTTCAACGCGTAGAATGGAGCTTTCCGGATCGGCGCGACCGTCGGATTCGGCTTGTGCTCGGGGTCGCCGAGGAAACGGTTGAACGCGCTGCGCCCGCGACCGAAAGCGGGGTCCTCGCCGAGTTCGGCATGGCGGTTGAAGCGCTCGACGGTCGCCTCTAGCCCCACCGCGTCGATGCCGGCAGCCTTTGCGAGTTCCGCCAGCGTACCGCCGCGCTTGAGATAGCCGCTGCGAACATAGCGGCCAGTCGGGACCGGCACGGGCTTGGCGAAGCCGAGGCCGTATTTGCGGATCGCGACATGATCGCAGATCAGCCAGGCCTCCGTCGCCCCACCCTGCGCATTGTCGGCGATCATGGCGGCGCCGACGTCATGATAGGACTCCGACTCGTTGGTGAAGCGCCGCCCGGCGCGGTTCACCGCGATCACGCCCGGCTTGTAGCGATCCACGAGGTGCGGAAAGACGCCGATGCGCCCCTTGGCCAGCGGTACTTCCGAAACGGGCATCCAGGCGGCAGCGTTGGGATAGCGGATCTCGCAACGCCCGCCCGCGGTTTCCGCCAACCGGATACCGTCCCCGGTGTTGCCGGCCGGGGTGGGCGAGACATGGCGGCCGCCGCGGGCGACATGGGGATAGGCCACGGCCAGCCGCGCCGCATCGTGCGGAAAGCCGCCGCAGGCGAGCACCACCGCACGGCGCGCGCGGATGCGCTTCCTCTCCCCTCCCGAAGAAAAGCGAGCGCCGACGACGCGTCCGCCCTCGACGATGAGCCCTTCCGCCGGCATCTCGGTCAGGATCGGAATACCGAGATCGAAGGCCGTTCTGGCCAGGCGCGCCGCCAGCGCGTTGCCGCTGGTCACCTGCACGCCGCGCCGGTACTGCGCGAGATCCTTGATATGGGAGGCGAGGCGGCGCGCGACATAGAGGGCCGAGGTCAGAGAGCGCGTCGCCCGGAAGAAGTGCTTCAAATCCTCGTTGGAGGAGTTGAACATCATGCCGATGAACGTGATCGTCTCAAGCGGCGGGCGCAGCCGCCCAAGCTCCTTGCCGAGGCCGCGTGCATCATAGGGCATGGCCGTCAGCGACCGTCCCTTCGGCACGCCGCCCGGCGCATCCGGGTGATAGTCCGGGTAGTTCGACAGCAGGAAGCGGACCTCGGTCTCGCGCTCGAAGAAGTCGATCATGCGCGGACCCGTGTCGAGGAAGGCCTCGACGACGTCCTCGGCGTAAGAGTTCCCGGCCTCCTGCCGCAGATAGGTGCGGGCCGCCTCGCGGGAGTCGGACAGGCCCGCCTTCGCCGCGTGAGCGTTGCCGGGGATCCAGAGCACGCCGCCGGAATAGGCCATCGTGCCGCCGAAGTACCGATCTTTTTCCGCGACGATGACGTCCAGGCCGTGAATGCGGGCGGTCACCGCGGTTGATAATCCGCCCGCGCCGGCTCCAATCACCAGCACGTCGCATTCCGCGTCTTGAGCAGTCATGCCCATCTCCTTTCGGCGCGGACAAGCAGCCAATTGGGGCTTTTGGTCCGGTCAGCTAGCGCTTCCTCCTCCCGACGAGCTGCGGGAGCTTGCTGCGAAAGGCTAGATCGTCGGCGAGGAAGAGCAATGGACGCAGAACGAAACTATTTGTACTTTTCCCGCGACTGATCCCGAGCCGCGAGACGCTGTGACCGCCGAACTGATCGAGCGCTACAGGCTGTATGGCGAGCCGGTCAGGCACGTCGAGCCGCGCTTCATCCATGTGGAGCCCATCCGCGAGCGCAGCGGCTACCATCAATGGAAGATTGCGCCCCACGCTCATCGCGAGCTGCATCAACTCCTGCTCGTCTCCGCGGGTGGGGGCACGATGATAAGCGAAGGCCAGTGCTTCGCGGTTAAGATGCCGGCAGTCCTCGTTATTCCGGCCGAGACCGTGCATGGCTTCGATTTTGCTCCCGGCACGGATGGCTGGGTTATCTCGATCGCGCTGACGGCTCTTCCCGCATCCGCGAGCTCCGATCGCTTGATCTCGACGCTCTTGGATCAGTCGCGCTGCGTCGGCCCCATCGATGGCGAGGCCACTCGGGAGATAGGCCGGTGCTTCCAATCGCTATCCAACGAGCTCACCTGGGGCGGGGCCGCGCGCAACCTTGCGATCGAAGGGGAGATTCTCAGGCTGCTGGTCTCGTTCACCCGTGCAGCCCTGGCGACCGACGTGGCGGCCGCGTCGCTGTCCGACGCAGAATCCAGCTTGCTGAGCCGCTTTCGCGCGCTCGTGGAAGCGCACTTTGCCGACCATCTCCCTGTCGCCGCTTACGCGCGCAAGCTGGGGGTCTCCGAAGACCGTCTGCTGATGGTCTGTCGAAAGCGCTTCGATGCTCCACCACTTCAGATCATCCATCGGCGCATCATGGTCGAAGCCCAGCGCTGGTTGCTGTACAGCTCGACGCCAGTCGGACAAATCGCCGAGGCGCTCGGCTTTCGAGACGCCGGCTATTTCTCGCGGTTTTTCACAAAGCGATTGGGTATCAGCCCGCGCGGGCTACGCGGCGATTGAGCAAGCGCCCAGAGCGCGTCAGGTCAAGGCGCCTCATCCGCATCCACCAGCACTGATCGTCGGACCCTCCATGCGCGTTGCTCGGCCAGGGCCCCGATCACTTGGACGGCGAGGACCGGCGACTGCATCCCCGCGGTGCCAGAAGGCGCTGCGGGCCAAGCTCAGGGAAGAGCCGGAATACCGAGGCCGCGGCATATCTCCGCCTCCCGGTCCCGCACGAAACGTGCATAGTTTCGCAGATGGACGCCGTCGCTGAATGCCGAGCGCGGCTCCGGGATCTGCGCCACCCCGGCAAACAAGTCGAGATACAGGCAACCTTTCGGTTCGCAGGACTGAGCCAGCATGGCGGAATAGCGGGTCGCTGCCGCCCGCGGGAACAACGCTTCCTCCTTGCTCGCGACCGGGGGGATCGCGATCAGGGCATGGCGGCCGCTCCAGCTTGCCAGTCTCTGTTTGAGGGCGACGAGCGTTGTTCGGAAGCCGCTTTCCGCTTCAGCGGACTGCGGATTCCGCTTCGCCCAGATATCGTTCGTACCGACGGAAAGCAGCACGGCCTGTGCTTTGCGCGGTGGCGTAATCTTGCGCGCCAGATCGAGGACATCGCTCACGGTCGCGCCGGAAACACCGGCATTCACTACCGGAAAACCGCAAAGGCTCGGCAGATAGAGTCTTTCGGCATGGGAGTCGCCCAGCACCATAATATAGGGCCCCTCGACCTGGTCGAGCTGGGTCTGAATGGTCTTCAGGCGGACCTGCTGGAAGCCTTCGAAGGCGCGTGGGGCGCGGATGTCCACAAGCCAGCCATGGCCAATCCAGCCAGCGGCGAGCGCAAGCAGAAGCGCGGGAACGGCGGTCCCGATCAGCGCCTGCCGGCTTATCGCGCGGCCGGTCGATCGCGGCCGGAGAACAAAGGCAACGATGGCGCTCATAGGACGCGTGCCAGGGAGGCGAGCGAGCCAACGAAAGCGATCATCCGTCCCGCAACGGAAACGTGCCTCTCTCTGACGGTCGCGCCTTCGCCAACGTTCTGAGGCTCGTGCAGGGAAGCGGGCCTCGTCGGCGGCAAAGCGGCGAAGGCGACAGGCGGTCTGCGAGGGCGAGCGGCTGCGCGGGGCGGCTTCTGCGCGCGGGCTTCGTGGGCCTTCGCTTTGGCGATGAGAGGGTGGTCGTCGATGGCCGGTGCCTTCGGGATGATGAACTCGCCTGCGATCGACGAAACCAGCCCGGCATGCATGTCGAGCGCAGCCAGCTCCGCTCGCTCAGGACAAGCGAGGGGATCGGCGAAATGGACGGTCGCTGGCGCGCTGTTCGGAAGCCTGTCGATGATCTTTCCGGACGGGCTCAATTGCAGGGTTGCAGGACTGGGCTGCGGCGATGCCGGCGCTTCGGGGCCAAAGGAGGCGGCGAAGCCGATCAGGGATGTTAAAGCGACGGCTGACAATATCAGCGCGGTCAGTCTGTGAGGATAGCTGGCAAGTGCGACCATATGTGTCCCGTTCGGTTCCTCGGGACTATCGCGGGGCGTTCGGGCGAAATGCCGGCGCCAATGTTGCCGAATGTTTCGCGGGCGTTGAAAGTTGTAAGCGCTCAGGCGTTCGCGGAAGCAGGGGGCGACTGCCTCGGCAAGCTGATGCGCACCAGCAGGCCACGCGGGTGATTGTCGTGTAAGGTCAGCTTGCCGTCATGCCCGGCCGCGATCGACTGGGCGATGGCGAGGCCGAGGCCGAACCCCTCCGAATCGATCCGCCCCCGCGCTTCGTCGCCGCGCATGAAGGGCTCCAGAAGCCGCGATCGATCGACTTCCGGAATACCCGGGCCGTCGTCGGCCACCTCGATCAGGAGGAGCCCGGCTTCCTCGCGGAGGCGGACGATCACGTCGTTGCCATAGCGCACCGCGTTTTCGACGAGATTGGTGACGGCGCGCTCCAGTTGCTGTGCGTCTCCGATTGTGACCGCCCGCCGCGGCCCCTCATAGCGTGTTGCCTTGCCCATATCGCTGAACTCGTCCGCGACGGTCTGGAGCAAGCTTGAAAGGTCGAAAGCGCCACGCTTTTCGCGGCGGCTGGCACCGCGCAGATAGGAAAGCGCGCCCTGCACCATGGTGTCCATGTGCTCCAGATCGCGCGTGAACTGGCCGCGCAGGACATCATCCTCGATGAACTCCACGCGCAAACGCATGCGTGTGATCGGCGTCCTCAGATCGTGGCTGATCGCCGCCAGCATGCGCGTGCGGTCCGCGAACAACGCATGGATACGATCTCTCAATCTGTTGAGGGCGCGAGCGGCCGTGCGAACCTCGATCGGCCCCTCCTCACGCAGCGGCGACGGATCACGGTCGATCGAGAATTCTTCCGCAGCCGAGGCAAATCGCGCGAGCGGCGCAGTGATGCCCCGGGAGGCCCAGAGGGTCAGTGCGCCGATATTGAGCCCGACAAGGATGATCGTGACGAGTACCAGCATGGAGAAGGGGCGCGGTGGCGGCGCTCCCATGGCACCGGCGATGATCTCGACATCGAGCCCTGTGCGGTCGGGAAGCTGGATCGAAAAGCCTCGCGGTGGCCTGTCTCCTTCCGTCGCCGGGTTCAGCCATGCCGTGAAGCCGCTTCCCAGGCGCGGCGCCATTCCGTCGGCGTCCATAGGGCGCGGTGCCGATCGCGACGGATCAAATCCTTTGTCGGACAACGCAAAACGGAAGCGCTCGTCGGCCCTGTTCGCCGCCTCCACGATCAGCTGCCGTTGTTGCGGCGGCGCCGCCGCCACGAGTTTCGCGATGGCCGCAATACCCTCGAATGCAGGCGGGCCCGGTCTGTCGCGCGGTGCCTGCCACACCAGCACGCCCGCGAGAATGAGATAGATCAAGCCGATCACGCCAACGACAAGCAGCGCGATCTGGCTTCCGATCCGGGCAGGCAGGCGGAACGGGTGGGTCATTGCCGCTCGACGGACGGAGTGAAGAGATATCCGCCCGAGCGGATCGTCTTGATCAGTTCGGGCTCGCGCGGCTCACGTTCGATCTTCTGACGAAGGCGGCTGATCAGGATATCGATGCTGCGCTCGAACGGGGCAGCCGTCCGGCCCTGCGTCAGATCGAGCAGGACATCGCGCGAGAGCACGCGCCCGGGTCGCTCGCAGAATGCCCGCAGCAAATCGAACTCAGCGCCGGTCACGGCGACCCGGACATTGTCCGGGTTCGTCAGCTCGCGGTTGTTCGCATTCAGCGTCCAACCCACAAAGGCAAAGGCGCCGGGAGGCTCGTTCGGATCGGCCTGTCCGCCGCCTTGTCGTCGCATCACCGCCCTGATGCGCGCCAGCAACTCCCGCGGGTTAAAGGGCTTGCCGAGGTAGTCGTCTGCCCCCATTTCGAGACCGATGATCCTGTCCACATCCTCGCTGCGGGCGGTCAGCATGATGATCGGAATCTGCGTCGTCAGGCGCAGCCGTCGGCAGATCGACAGTCCGTCTTCGCCGGGCAGATTGAGATCGAGCACAATCAGGTCGAACCTGCCCTCCCGCAAGATCCGGTCCATTTCTCGCCCGTCGCGCGCCGCTGAAGTCCGCATGCTGTTCTGCGACAGGTAGCGTGCCACGAGGGCGCTGATCTCGCGGTCGTCTTCGACGATCAGGATATGCGCCGATACGCTCACTTCATCATCCCATGCTTCAACCGGCGCGAGGATATCGGACCCGCGGTTCCCGCGCAGCCGTCATCGTGTTCCGGGCTGATAGGTGACGTCACGACATCTGATCGTGCCGTTCGCGGTGATCCGAACTGCTCCGATGCCTCGCTCTCGCCCCGTCACCGGGTCGCGATAGACCATGCGACGGCAGGCCGAAGCGCTGTCGACGATGCCTGGATCGAGGACGCGCAGCAGCAGGGCGATAATCCATACAGCACCGATCGCCGACGCGGCGATCCGCTGGGCGCGCATCACAGCAGAGCCCGGCTTTGATGATGAATTGGTACCCGACATGGATGTTCCGACGATATCTATGATCGTCGGATAGACCGTCTTTGTTTCGGCCATGCCGGACAGATGTTGCTGGGACGTTTCCGCTTGTATCCAAATGCATCTTGGAACCCGACACTCCGGTGAGCTGCGGTGTGTCGGGTATTTCCCGCGTTCACCCGGGCTGAACCTGGTGCGGCTTTCGGAAAGGAAATCAGCCGGTCACGATTGGCTAGCCGCGCGACCTCGGGTTCATCGCGCCGGACCGCGCACCCCGCAGCCCGGTGCGCCCTGCACCTATGTGACGATACTCGCCTTCCTGTCGCAATTCGGTTTCGTTGCCCTCGCCGGGACGCGAGACTACAGACGCGTCGGATAACGACTCGCCATACGAAGCCAGCGAATCTGCAAGTCTCCCTCGAGATAGCGCGTGCGATCGGCCAGGAAGGCGGCGATGTAGGGCTGCTTCAGATGGGCCGCCAGCGCTTCGCGGCTGCTCCAGACCTCGTAGAAGGCAAAAAGGTCGGGGTCGTTACGATCGCGGTGCACATGATAGGCCAGCGCTCCCGTCTCAAGGCGGGTTGGCGCAACCAGCGACAGCAGATGCGTTTCGAGGGCATCCGCTTCTCCGGGCTTCGCCCTCGCAGTCCCCATCAGGGCGTAAGGTCCGGTTTCATCCGCATCGGGCAGCGGTAGATCAACAGCGGATTGAGACATCGCCTCTCCTTATGGTAAGTCTTTGATCGTACCTTATCGAATTTATGGTAAGGCTCAAGCCTTACCTGGGGATGGAGGGCAAGATTGCCGGACGGAGAAGGACATCCGGAAGTGGCCGAGATCTCATTTGGTCCGGTCCTGGCGGCACTCGCCGATCCGCTGCGCCGTCGCGTGGTGGCGGAGCTCGCGCGCGCTCCCGAAGGCACGCAGAGAACCTGCGCGTCGTTCGGCTTTGCGGTCAGCAAGGCTTCACTGACACACCATTTTCGCGTCTTGCGTGAAGCGGGCCTGATCCGGCAGGTAAATCGGGGCAATAGCCGCGCGGCCACATTGCGCCGGGCCGAACTGGACAGGCTTTTCCCTCATCTTCTCGATCTGGTCGCGGCCGAGCAGGCCTCATGAAATCGCGCGGCTCTTTATCGCGGCCCGCCTCGTGGCCTTCGCGGGCTCGATTCTCTTCGCCGGGCCCTCGGTGCGGACGCGGCTTGAGCGCGCCCAACAGCACGGCATAACGCTGTCCAGCGGTATGCCGCATCGTCCACGAGCGTCTGCCAGAATTTCCGGATGTCAGGCCGTACAATCTCGGGAGAGCTTTCTGGCTTGGGCAAACACCATCAAGCTCACTGCTGCGAGCAGCCACGCGCACAAGCCGCCATAGAGCATGACCCGTCCGAAGCCGTCGGTTAGGGCCTGGCGGACGATGGTGTCGGATATGCCCTGTCCCGACGAGCCTGCGGTCCCGGCAGCAATTCTTTCGGCGAGCGAGCGCAGAGCAGACGGGTCCGCGTCGAGCGGCAGGTTCGTTCTGAGCGAAGACAGCACACCTTCGACCAGAATAAAGCCCATGATGGGAATGTTGATGGCGAGCGAGATCATCCGTGCGCTCATGTCGATGCCGGAGGCCATGCCGGAGCGGGCAGGGGGAACCGATCCCGTTGTCGTGTTGGTGACCGGCGTATTGGTCAGGCCAAGGCCGGCACCTGCCAGGATGCAGCCCGGCAGCATCGTCAACCAGTTCGCGCTCGCGGCCGCGCTGCCGAACTTCATCAGAATGAAGCCGAGCCCGATGGTGAACAGGCCGGCGGGAATCACGAGGCGGGGCTGGTAGCGTAGCGACAAGCGCTCGGCCAGCGGCGGCACGACCAGGGCCGGCAGCGTATAGGCGAGCAGCCCGAGACCGGCGGCGACGCTGTCATAGCCAAGGCCCGCCTGGAACCAAATCGGCAAATAGATCATGAACGGCCAGAAGCTCATGTTCATCGCGGCCGAGCCGACGATCGCACCGGAAAACGGCCGGATGCGGAACACCGAGAAGTCAACCATCGGCCTCGGGCTAAGCTTTTCCGCGATGACGAAGGCGATGGAGCTCGCGAAGGACACGCCGAGAATTGAAAKCGCTGTCAGGCTGGCAAAGCCGAGTACCGGTCCCTGGGTGATGAAAAATGCGAGGCAAAATACGGCGGCCGACAATGTGACGATGCCGACGAAGTCGAGACGGATCGCGTCCGGGTCGCGTGATTCTCGTACGCCGCTGGCTGCCAGCAAAACCGTCATGATGCAGAGGACTGCATGGACGAGGAACACCCATTCCCAGCTCCAGAGCGCGACGATGACGCCGCCGATGATCGGACCGAACCCCAGCCCCACACCGGAGACGATGCCCCACCAGCCGAAGGCCATGCCACGCTCGGTGGGCGTGCGGAACTGGTGCGACAGGATGGCGATCTGGCACACCAGCATCGCCCCGCCGCTCAAGCCCTGAAGGAAACGGGCGCCGATCAGCACCGCGACGCTCGTCGTGACCCCGCAGGCGAGCGATGCCATGCCAAAGGCGACGATGCTGGCGATGAACACGCGTTTGCGCCCGAAGCGGTCGGCGAGCGCGCCCGCAGCCATCAGCACCATCGTCACGCCGATCGTATAGGCGTTCATGATCCACTGAAGCTGCCGGAAATCCGCGTGGAGCACCTGCTCCAGCGTCGGCAGGATCGCCGGGACGCTGGAGATCTCCAGTCCGAACATCAGGGCAGACAGGCAAACGGCGGCGAGCGCGACAGCACTTCGGCTACCGGTTGGTGCGGATACGGCGACAGTCATGGTTCAGTCTTTCGATGTCGGGGGCGCAACGGCGAAGCCGGTCATGACATAAGGCGCATGTGCTTCGGTTCGCGCGTTGCGGAGTCGAGGCAAGCTAGCGAAACCTTGACCATGCCAAAACTGGATGGTTGTATATTTCAGAGACAACATATCCGGATCATTAAATGGCCGCGCTCGACGTGGACGCCGTCCAGGCGTTCGTCACCATCGCCGATCTCCATAGCTTCACCCGGGCCGCCGAGGCGCTCGGGACGACGCAGGGGGCCATCAGCGTGAAGCTCAAGCGACTGGAAGACCGGCTCGGCCAACGCCTCATCGAACGCACGCCCCGCTCGGTACGCCTGTCCGCGCAAGGGGCAGTGTTCCTCGTGGGCGCGCGCGACTTCCTCGCGGCTCACGACCGTGCCATGGCGGGTCTTGTTGCGGGGCGCCGCCGCTTCGGTCTCGGCATCGCCGCCCATGTGGCCGGGCCGGAGGTTCCGACCCTTCTGGCCCGGCTCAACGCCCATGATCCCGGCCTGACCATTGAAGTGCGGATGGACAATTCGCGCGTGCTGCTGGACGCTTTCGATCGCGGCGAACTGGACGCCGCCATCATTCGGCGCGAGGACGACCGGCGCGACGGCGAGGTGCTGGGGCTGGAGCATTTCGGCTGGTTCGCGGCCCCGGGATTCGAGCATCGTCAGGGCGAGCCTTTGCGGCTGGCCGCGCTCTCGCCCGCCTGCGGTGTGCGCGACATCGCCGCCCGTGCGCTGGACACCGCTTCCATACCCTGGACGGAGGTCTTCCTTGGCGGCACGTCATCCATGGTGACGGCAGCCGTCTCCGCCGGCCTTGCCATCGCGGCCTTTTCCTGTCGTCTCGTCCCGCCCGGTACGATCGAGGTCAGCCAGCGCTTTGGCCTGCCTCCACTTCCCTCTACCGAGATCGTGATGTTCTCCACGCTCACCGATGCGAAATCCCGTGAGGCCCTCCGTGCGCTGGCTGCCGGGTTCCGGGAGCACCGTCCGGGCGCGTGAGAGAGGAAGCCAAAGAGGACCTTCGTCCTCTTCCACGATACCAGGCATGCTAGCTGGTGGAATTTTCGACCAGGGGACGAGAACTGCCGGAGGTTGCATCGCTGCGTTCCTGCGACTGGTAACCCATTGGGGTCATTCGCAAGTCGTGCTTCAAACTGAAGAAATCACTTGTTCCCGAGTCAACTACCCAGCTAACTCATTGCAATCGTTCAACTGACTTACATTCATATCCGAGTCTAAATCAGCTATTTCCGAGTCTGCCTTCCGAATCCGACGCTATATCCGAGTCGGCATTCGGCTCGGGCTACACTCAAGAATTTACGCAATCCCGAGCTCACAACCTGAACCTCACCCAGCTGCGAAAGATCACTACCACAGTCGAACCTGTGGCTCGGGCGGAATCTCAGGCAGCTTGATGGAGCTCGGCAATACGAGCCTTGTATATGGCTACGGCCGGTCCATCGCAGTGGCCTCGTGAATCATGGCCATTCGGATTACCGTGTGGAGGACTCGCTACCACAGGCGTTTGAGGGCGAAGCCATCGAATAGCGCTTMGTTCGAAATCAGCACCATGTCCTCGGATTGAGCCTGGGCAATCAGGAAGCGGTCGAACGGGTCCTTGTGTGCAATGTTCATCTCACCGGCTCGCAGGGCATGGAGGACGGTGATCGCCAGCTCGACAAAGCCTTGATCGGCGATGATCGCCTCAAAGTCCTGCGCTAGCGGCGCGGCGTCAGGAAGTTTCCCTATTCGGAATTTGGTGGCAATCTCCATGGCTGAGGCGGCACTGACGGCGATGCTGTTGCCCTCGTCCTCGATGGCCTCGCGAGCCCGACTGCTCAGCGCCTCGTCACCCGCAAGCCACCAAATCAGAGCATGGGTATCGAGTAGCAGCCTCAAGTGAGATTCCATCCCACGAGTTCGTCCTCTGGCAACGGCTCGTCAAAGCGCGCATCGACGGCAATCTTTCCTTTGAGTGCCCCAAAGCGCCGCTTGCCGCGTGACGCGACCGGCACCAAGCGTACTACTGGCACGTTACCACGAGCGATGACGACGTCTCCGCCCTCAAGTGCGTCTGCGATCAGTTTGGATAGATTGGTCTTCGCATCGTGAACCGAAAACTGGGCCATGAGCACTCTCCTTAGCTAAGGATATAGCTAAGGGCCCCGCGCCAAGCAAGAACCGTGCTGTTGCCACCACTAGCGGCTGCACACGCCCCCCACACGATAATCCGGATAGCCTGAACCATTCGGACACGGGATCTCAATACGTCAGCATTCGATACAGCGAGCGCCTTGCCGAGGCCGGTATCGAACCCTCCGTCGGCAGCGTCGGTGACTCTTATGACAACGCTCGCGCCGAGACGATCAACGGACTCAAAGAGCCGAATTGATCCGCACCGATTTCTCACTCTTCGTCCGGGGTTCTTAAGTAGCGTGAAGCACCATCTCCAACGAGCGACGGTCCCGCAATGAACCACTACCGTTGCTGCAGCAAGCTGACGTGTGTCCAACCCCAGGCGGCAGTGTCGCCAATCTTGATCCAACTGCCGCGCTTTTCGAAGACTGTGACCGTAGTCCCGATCGGTACGACCTTGACCGATGCGGCGGCTCGATCGGGGCCGGCTCGGACGTTCGCGGTCTGCTTAACCACCATCTTCTCGATCACGCTCGGTGCTGCTGAAGCAAGAGCGGGTGCCGAAACTGATATCGGCGCTGGTAGCACGGCCGACGGAATTGGAGCGACCTGGGGCGGCGCGGATACGGGCGTCGAACTGGTGCTTGGCCGTTCGGCGCTCACTATCGATATAGCCGGAGTCGACGAGATCGCGGCCATGGGAGCAGAAGTCAGCTTCGGCCGCGCAAGGTTGGAGATCGGGCCGTAGGCAATCAGTCCGGCAAGCAGCGCCGGGATCGCAATCACCTCGTAGGCGCCGAGCACCTTTGGCAAGGCCGGCAGCAATGCGCTGGGATCCTTCTGGAGCCCCTCACTTGCACTCGCTGGACCAACGACCGATTTCGAGTTCTTTGCCTGCCGCCGAAGGGCATCCTGGAAGCTGGCGATCGCATTTCCGAATGCGAGTGCGGAGCCACAGTGGCTGGCGTGGTAAGCTTCTTCGACCCCGTTCCTGGTCCTGAACCTGATCTCTCCATAGAGGGCGATCGGGATCTGAAAGTTCTCTGAAAACCGGCGGTCGGGCGATCCGTCCTTGTTCGACCTGTGCCAGGCGTGCCCGACAATCTCGGCGTCGGGAGGGACCGTTTCGCGCTCGATGAACCGGCAGCCATAAGTCTCGACGGTGAGGTCACGAAGGTCGATGAGGGCGTAGTCGCTGCTCGCCTTGTCCCTGATGAGCATGAAGCCCGGGAAGATGTCGAGATCGCCACCGTTGGCGTTTTCAAAACGGTGCCCGCCACCAGATGTTGCGACGATGCCGTCGACAACTGTCCTCAAGCCGACAGGCGTGCGCGTGATGGATTCGTGAGCGGCTGATCGGGTGCTGAAGCGATCGACGGCAACGGACGATGTGACGTCCCAGAGTTTCGCGGTCTGCGAGAGCCGATCGAACGTCTTCCTCACCTCCGCCCATGCCGACCAGGTCTGGTCGTCGAGATCGATCTCGACCTTGATCTCTGTCGCCATAATCGCCGCGGCGACCTTCAAGGCTTCCTCTTCCGCTTCCTCGAAAGCAGCGCGTGCCGCCGGGATCGAGGACTTCATCACAACGCGAAGCGGCAACTGTTCGCGGCGTCGCAGTTTCCGCCAGGCGCGACGTCGATCTGCAACCGCCTCGGTGAGATCCCCCTGGAGCAAGGCCTTCTGATGCGCAGCATCGTTGATCAGCTTCTTGAGGCCCTCGAGGTCGGGACTGGTCAGGCTTGCCACCTCGGCGCTTTTGATCTCCCCGACCAACGGCCCTGGCTGCGACTCAGAGCCTGGATGCATCGGCTCGGGTGGCGCCGGTGGCTCCAGGTAGATTTCAGCGGGGCGCGCCGAGCGTTTGGCGGGGCGAGGCGAACTTAGATTGTGAGTGTAGGAAATGCCGGTGCCGGGCAGGCCCATGGTCAAGCGACTGCCACGCGGGCCGATGTTGATCATAGCTCCCGGCACGCCGGCGCTCACGCTCACGCCGCTGAGGCTAAAGTTCAGCCTGACGCCCGGGAAGAGACGAACGGAACGCCGAAACCTGAATCCCATGAGGCGCCCTTTCCGCCGTCCCGATCTGCCCGCGGCAACCGAGCTAGAGGGTTGGGGAGTTTCTGGAACTCTCGGCGGGCTTCGAAGGCGCCTGCTGCTCCTTCAGGTTCTTACCAATGAGGTCGCCGCGCGACCGGATGACGTAAGCCGTGACGACGTCACGGACGCGGTCCTCCGCGATCTTTCGGACCAGCGAGCGATCGGACGGCCCACCTGCCTCGTTCTCCACCAGCTCGGTAGTGACCTTCACCAGCGCATCGACGTCGTTTTGGCAGAAGATCATGGCCGCCTTCGCGACGACCTCCGCCTTCTCATCGGTCAGGAGCATAGTCGCGCCTTCCTTGCCGATGCAGGCAAGCGTCTTTGCCCGGATAAGGTCTCGGGTCCTCTCCAGGAGTTCCGTCCTTTCGGCCCGAGCTGCCTTCGCCCGGGTTTCAGCTTCGATCCGCTGAGCCTCTGCATGTGCTGCGGCTGCCTCGCGCTCGGCCTTCTCTTTCTCCAGCCTGGCCTGCCGCTCGGCGCGTTCCCGCTCCTCATTGGCCTGCCGCTCAGCTGTCCTGCGCTCAGCGTCCGCTCGGGAGGTTGCGATCTGGCTGGCCAAGCGCACGCGCACGGCTCGCTCCAGGTCGGTGAGATAGGGGCCGGTGTAGAACCCTTGGCCGCCAAAGCCGTAGATGGCGTCGTGGGTCGAAATCATCACTGAAATCGACTGCGAGCAAGTCGACAACGCGCGATTGATAAGGGGCTGAAAGCTATCGTATGCGACCGCGCCGTCAAATCCGTCGTCGCGGCGGACAACCGCGGCTATGCAATCAGTGGCCGCACGAACATAAGGGACGTGCTGCTTTCGCTTTTGTGCTTCTGACTGCGCCGGCGACTGTCCCAGGGTCGGCAAAGCCGATGCCGCCAATACACCTAGCACGAGAAACGTACGCATAGCCCTTCCCCCAAAACGTGTGTGTTTTACCAATCCTTAACTCCTGGTCGAGTCAGACCTTCGGCCTCGGTTAAGATGCAGATTGTGCCGTGATTGCGGAGCGGGAGAGTGCCTCTTGGGATATAAGTGACTTCCTCAAAACTTGAACCCACCTGGCGACACCAGCGATTCCGATAATTTACATTATGGAACAAAGGAAAATACCGGGCATCTCGGCGATCTCGGTCCTGAAATAGCCTGCCAGCGCGAGCGCGTGGATCTTCTCCGCTTTGGTTTTCATATCTTCCAAAGCCGGAAAAGCGGTCTCGCGGTTGTGCTTCATACACAGACCTAAGCCATTAGAATCCGCGACGATCACGGACCCAGGCGAAGCGATGGTCAATCGCTAAAATCTGGAGGGTGACGATCTGCTCGCTTCTCCGTAGAAGGAGCCGATTTTCGAGGCGCCTAGTCGGCCCTCGATCGAACGAGCGATCTGGGGCTTAGGTAGGGTCTAAGCGGCGGGGCGCGACTCGCCCTCGATGCGCCAGAAGCCGACCTTGACGTTTTGCCTGAAAGCAGACGTTGTCGAGGGGCGTCAGGCTATCAAACGCGGTGCTTCTGGCGCGTCCAGCCTGTGCAAACGGACTGTTGGGCAGACCCGCTGAGCAATCTCGCAAAGGTGCTGATGGTGTGTCAGGTAGATGACCTGACCATTCCGCGCCATATCCGCGAACAGCCGGAACGCTTCCTCGGCGCGAAAATCGTCGAACGTCTCCATGATGTCGTCGGCCACGAACGGCACGGTGCGGCGCGCCTTTGCGAATTCATGGTATCCGGCGACGCGCAGCGCGAGATAGAGCTGGAAGCGCGTGCCCTTCGACAGCTCGTCCGCGGCTTTCGAGCCGCCGCCAGCAGCAAGGGCGATCAGCGTCTCGCCATCCTTCCCGGGCTGCGCCGCAAGGCCGGAATAGGCGCCCCGACTGATTGTCCTGAACGCGGCCGAGGCCTGCTCCATCATCGAGCTGCGATGGCGCTCCCGATAGATCGAAAGCGCCTGTTCCGCCGCGGCGATGCCGGCGCGCAATTGCAGATAGCGCAGCGCTCCGTCCTCGATCTCCAGCAAGGTCGTGCGGCGACGTTCTTCGATCTCGGCGACCCTGGCATCGCCGCCAATGGCCTCGACCTGATCGATCGCCGTCGCGCGGGCTGCGAAGAGCTCGTGGCAGCGCTGGTCCTGATCCTCGAACCGCACCTTCAGCTCGTTCCATTCGGCCTCCAGCGCCGGCCGGACCACGCTGTCGAGCGCCGCCTCGGCACTGGCGAGGTCGTCGCTGCGCAGCGCCTCGCAGATGTCGCGCTCGGCTTCGCCCGCCCGCTCCAGCAGCGCCCGGCGCTGCGCGATCCGATCTAGCGCTTCGGCGACATTGGCCAGCGAGCTCGCGTCGAAAAAGGCGATCATCCGCTCCGTTTGGCCGGCATGGATCCTATGCTTCTCGACCAGCTTGCGCTGCCGATCCGCCGCGGTCCCCAGTTGGGCGGATAGTTGCGTGCGACGGTCCTCGCTGGCGCCGGCCTGCCGGACCCTGTCGACGATCTCCCGGATGCTGTCGAGCACCGGCATCTCGCGCGGAATGCCCAGAGCCTGCGCGAGAACCGCGACCTCTTCTCGAAACGCCGCCTGGTCCTTCTCCATCTTGTCGATGCGGTCGACGAGGCCCGCGCGCTTCTCCAGCGTCGGCGCGAGATCGGCCATCGCGGTCAGGATCTCGCGCACGACGCCGAGGGCGGGGACCGAACCCGCCTCCGCCAGCCAGCAACTGCGACAGGTCGCGGACCAGGCCTCGACCCACTCCCGCTCCTTCGTCACCGCCTGTTCCGCCGTGCGCTCGCGCATCGCCACATCGCGCTGCCGGTCCGCCAGCTCTGCGTAGAGCCGCCGCAACTGCGCCTCGTTCTCCAGGCCGGCCTGGGCTTCCGCGAGCAGGGTGCCGACATCGGCGTCCTCCACAGCGGAGAGCCCTGCTCGCGCCAGCGCGGCCGAAAGTTGAGCCCGCGCCTCGCGGATGTCCGCCTGCGCTGCATCCAGATCCCGTTCGGCGGCCCGCACTGCCTCCCGCGCCTCCAGGGCCCGGTCTCGACGCGACAGCCAATCCTCAAGTTCCGGCAAGGGCGGCACCGGGGACCAGGACGGCGCCATGACACGCACAGCTTGCGCGACCTCAGCGTCGATGCCGTCGAGAGCGGCCGCGGCGTTCGCGGCCAGCTCCTCCGCGCGGGCGAGATCGGCCTGCGCGACGGCCAAGGCCTGCCCGCTCTGATGCAGCCTCGCCAGCTCGGACATATGCGAGAGACGCCCGCCGCCGACGAGGTCGTCATGGCGCAGGGCCGCCTCGAAGATGTCTGCCGAGGTTGTATCGAGCTCGCGCCGATGCACCGCCCAGGCCTGTTCGCGCCGGGCGCGGATCTCGGCCGCCTCCCGGTCGGTCACGATGCCGGTCGTCGCGGCAAGGCCCGCCCGCTCAGCCTCGACATGCCGCATCTGGGTCGTCAGCCGCTCGATCTCCCGCCGGTGCTGGGTCAGCAGGGTTTCGCTCTCGCCCCGGGACGCTTTCCAGCGCCGCAGCATGTCCGGTCTGGGGATCGTCATGCCGGCGAGCTGATCGACCGTGCCCTGCCAGGGGCGCAGCGCCGGCACGCGCTCGTCGAGGATCTCCTGCGCCGCCGCCCGCGCCCGCTCGGCGAGGCGCGAGCGCACCTGATGATCGGCCGACCGCAAGGCCTCGACCGTGGCCGCCAGCGCCGCGATCGCGCGCGCTCGATCCTGGGAAGCGGGCTCGGCCCGATCCGCCTTCGGCAGCTTGGCCGCGGTCTCCGCGAGACGTCGTCGGGTCTCGGCGAGTTCTTCGCCGGCATTGCGCAGGGCGGCATCGAGGCCCGACCTCGCTTCGATCAGCTCGCGCAGCCGGCCGGTCGTCGCGGCGGTCAAGACGAGACGCTGCGGCTCGGCCTCCCCGTCGCGTTCGATCCGCTGCAGGATGCCGGAAACCTGCAGATCGAGCTGGCGCAATTGCAATCTGCGTTCGGGGAGGTCCCTCTCCGCCGTGATGTAGCGTGCCCGCAGCTCGGTCAATCGCTCCAGCCCCTCCGCTTGCCGAAGAGCGGCCTCGTCGATGACGATCGCCCGGATCTCGTGGCGCAACCGCTCGATCTCTTCGCGGCTAGCTTGGCTCTGGACGCCGAGCGCGATCTCTTCCTTCTGCAGCGCCGGCAGTTCGGCCGCCCAGCCGGGCGGGGCTTCCGGCAAACCGGCGAGGGGCGCGAGGCGCTCGCGATCGGCCCGCAGCGCGACGAGCCGGGGCAATGCCGCAAGATGACGCTGAATCTCGTCCATGCGGGCCTGGAGGCGCGCGCGCTCTCCGACCGCTTCGTCATATTGGCCGGTGGCACGGTCCCGCGTCTCGATCAGGCGCGCATAGTCCGACGCCAGCGTGTCGAACTGCTCGCGCTCGGCCTTCAGCCCCGCGAGCCGTGCCTTGAGCTCCGCGAGCAAGCCGCTGCGAGCCCGGAACTTGTAGAACCTCTCCGTCTCGGCCCGCAGATCGAAAAGCTTGTGGCTGAGATGGGCGAGGCCGGCGCTGGCCGAGAACAGCAATTGCCCGAGATCGCCCTTGCTCGCCAGGATGCTCTCGCCGCCCTTCTCTAGGGTCTCGTCATCGAGCGAGAACATGGTGCGATAAGCGTCGCGCTCGATCCCGCCAATCTCCGCGCGGATGGCGCTTTCGGGCAGCGGACGATCCTCGGCATCGAGCAGGCTGTTCTGCGGTCGCTTGATGCGCGCGAATTCCCGCGTCTCACCATCGAACTCCAGCGCCGCGCCGATCCGCATCGTGGAATAGGGATGCAGGAAGTCGAAGGCGCTTTGCGGTCCCATGCCGAACAGGAGATCGAGAAAAGCCAAGAAGGTCGTCGACTTGCCGGCCTCGTTCGGCCCGTAGATCACATGCAGATCCGGCTCGCCGTCGCGTCGCGCGCCGAAATCGATGCTGTGATCGGTGAACTTGCCGTAGCGCGTCAGGTCGAGGCGGCAAAGGCGCATGCTCAGCCCCCCTCGCCCGCCGCCTGCAGCCGCGCGACCACCGTTTCCGCGCCGTCGCGGGCGAGGCGTGCGACACGCTCCCGGAAGGCGTCCTCGTCGGCGCCCAGCACGTCGCGGCATTCCTGTGGAAGCTGGCCCCGGATTTCCTCGGCCATGCCGGCCAGCGTGGCTGTGAAGGCATCGGAGCCGAGGATCTGCTCCTCGATCAGGCGATGGAGATCGGTGAGCGGGTCGCCCCGCGTCTCACCCGGCAGCGCGGGCGGCTGGCAGGAGATCTCCAGCTTCTCCACCCAGCATGAGCCGATGGCGGCAGCCCGGTCGTCGGCCTCGGTCTTCAACAGGTCCATGTCGCGGCGGATGCGCCAGGCCAGCGGCGTCGCTCCCACGACCTGCAGTCGCGCGACCAGGTGCGCGGAATCGATCGCGCTGCGTGTCGCCTCCAGAGCTAGCGCGACGCCCGACACCAGCTCCCGCCAATCCTCCATCCCGGTCGCGTCGACCGTGACCCGCTCGAACTGCGCGACGCTGGTCACGCGTTCCTCGATGCTGATGGAACGGTCGTCGCCGACCGCGACCAGCGAGACGGATTTCGATCCGGCCTCGTTGATATCGCGCCCCTGCGGCATGCCCGGCACCGCGATCATGCAGGCATCGTCGACAATGGCGCGCTTGTGGATATGGCCGAGCGCCCAGTAGCGAAAGCCCGTCGCCCGGAGGTCGGCCAGGCTGCAGGGCGCATAGAGGTCGTGGCCCGGGGTGCCGGCCAGGCTGGTGTGCAACATGCCGATATTGACCGCGCCCTCCACCGGCGGCCGGTACTTGCCGAGCAGGCTGTCCGGAGCATGCGGCTGCGCAAAGCTCAGCCCATGGACCACAATCGGAACCCGCCCCGCCGGGCCGGGAAGCTCCAGCGCCTCGGCGCGACCGCCGAAGACCTTGACCGAGTCCGGAAGCACCAACTCCTTCGTGATCCGCGACATCGCGTCATGGTTGCCGCGGATGATGAAGGTGTCGATGCCGGCTTGATCGAGCCGCCGGAGTTGCTCGGCCAGAAAGCGCGCCGTCTTCATCGAGCTCTGATCGCCATCATAAAGGTCGCCAGCGATCAACAGCGCGTCGACCTGCTCTGCGAGGCAGAGATCGATGATCCGCACGAAGGCATGTCGCGTCGCATTGCCGACCAGCTCCGCCAAATCTGGATCCCTGAGCGCAAGTGAACGCAGCGGGGAATCGAGGTGGATATCGGCGGCGTGGACGAAACGAAAAGTCACCGGATCTCCATGTTGCAGCGCTCTAGCCAACTCTCATTATCTCGGCCGGTGCTTGCTCTTCAATGCAAAGCAGCCGGTACGTCTCGATTGGAATGGCCTTACCCACGAGGCGCCAGAACCTGGACGCTTCCGCTGCACTTGGAAGCGAAAGTTGCTTGATCGGGTGGAGCGGTCTCCTGATCTGGGAAAGCGTGAGCCTTTACGTCGTCGAACACCAGCTCGACAAATTCGGCCTGAAGGGCACCGTCAAGTCAGCGCGCGGCGCATACGAGGCGCTGATGGCCGAGGTGATCGCGCGGGTGATGCGCGGCGAGCCGACGCTCTACTACGACTGGGGCCCGTCCTGGGTGATGGGCAAGCTGGTGCCCGGCAAGGACGTCGTCTGGCTGCCGGCGCCCTTCGACTCGCGGTGCCCCCGAACATGAAGGTTTCAGCGAGTGCCCTGGTGCCAGGCGTCAAGGGCTGCGTCGGCGGACAGGATCCCGGCTCATCATTTTGGCTAACTCGCCTTCAACTTGATAAGGTCGACTGGCCCGCGATGGCCGGCCGCTTGCCCATGCATCTGCGCCCGGAAAATCCCATCCCCGGAGCTGATCGCAACCTGATTGCGGCCATTGCCCTTGGCTGCATAGAGGGCCTCATCGGCAGAATGCAAAAGCGCTTCGAAGGCTTCGATGCCCTCTGAATATGCGACACCCGCGCTCACAGTGCACCCAAAGGCCCCGCGGCTTGTGTGAAAGATTTTGCTCCCAAGGCCCAGGCGGATTTCGTCGGCCAACATCGCAGCCATGACGAGCGACGTATCAGGCAGCAGCAATGCAAACTCCTCACCCCCCATACGGGCGGAGAGGCCACTTCTTGGTGTATTGGTCGCGAGGGTGCTCCCGAAAAAGCGCAGGACTTCATCTCCAGCCGCATGGCCATGGCTGTCGTTAATGCCCTTGAACCGATCGACGTCGAATAAGACGATTGTCGCGGGCCCTTTGATCTCGCCAGCCATGCGCCGGAGGAGCGCCCGCCGATTCAGCAGCCCCGTCAGCGCATCCGTTTCCGCATCCTGCTTGTGCCCTCGGGCGAGCCGCGACTGATTGAGAGCAAGAGACAACGCGCCGATGCCCGCGAGTGTCGTCAGGCAAATGACGATGTTCAGATCCTCGGCCCAGTTGTCGGGCGCGGACGCCAAGATCCAGTGCCCGCCGAGAAGCAGAAGCGCCGCGCAGGGCACGAAGGAGGTGGCAGTCAGGAGGTAAAGGCCGCTCAGCGCCGTTATCGCGAAGCGATCCTCGGCGCGTCCACGCCAGTAATCCCGAGCGGTGATCAGAAGGATTGTTGCCGCAGCCAGATTCAAGATGATGATCGATGCGCCGTTGTAGCCGGATAGCATGGGAACGGCCATCGCAGTCGAGGAGCCGATAGCCATGAGGCTCATCACCTTCCAAGGCAGGCGCTTCGAGCGAAACTCTCGTCCAGCCCCATAGACACATGCCAGACCGACCAGCAGGGCGGTGTAGCCCATTGTGCMCACAACGGGTGAAAGCGAGCGAGTGTACGAGCTGTAGCCAAATACGCCCAACGCCATGAGCGAGACGCCGATCGTCCAGACGATGAGGAAACGCTCACTGCGAGTGACCAGCCAGTTCACGAAGAATGCCGCCGCGAGGCCGAGCGCCGACAGCGAAAATGCCGTGAAAAGTGAACCTTGATCGAGAAGCACAGCGCGTCCGCGGTCCGAGAGCTTGGGACGTCAGTCTGCGAGAGCCGGCGATTAGGAAGCGTTAAAATGGCGCGTGCACATGTGCGGTTTCCAGAGGTCCTTTATCGCCCCCTCTCGCCGCTCGATTCCGCTAGCAAGGTGCCAGACCTTCGGTTGCCCCATGATGGACCAACGTTGCCCGGGTCCGGCGGAAATGGCGAGATCGATATCTCCCAGGGAACCTCGCTGAAAGCAGACACACCACAGGCAGCCTCTGAAGCGCGAGCTTCATTCCTCAGGCACGAGGATCAAGCACGCCACTCCGGAAAGCGCACAGGCGAAGAAGCCAAGGTCGAAACGGGACGTAAAGCTTAGTGTCATCGCAAATGCTGATGGCGCGACGACGTAACCGAGGAAAATGACGAGGGTGGCAGCGGAAGAAGCCTCCCGAACGAGTGTAGGAGGACAAGCCCGGGCGATTTCGGACAACTGGACACCGTTCCAGCTAGATACAGTGATGCCCGCGACCGCAGCGATGATGCAATAGACCGGGAAAGGCCATTCGGGCGTCGCCAGGGCCAATGTCAGGGAGGTCACACCTGACGCCAACCCGATCAAGCGCAACAGCAATCGTGGAACTCCAAGCCGATCGGAGAGCCAACCGAGAAAAACACGACCGGCGATGCTGGTTGCTTGCATCAATGCGTACAGCGCTCCGGCGGTCTCGAGGCTGTAGCCGAGCTGCGAGACCGCATACGTCATGAGATAGGCGAACCAGATCCCCTGCCCGATCGCCAGGCAAGCGCCCGCTGCCGCCAGACGAAACAAGGTCGACGAAGCTGTCAGCGTTCTGATCGGTGTCACCAGATTGGAGACGGAGAGGATCACCCCCAATCCAAACTTCAGTCCCCTCTCCCGATCTCGATCAAGCGCCTCTCGCATCGGCTGGACACTGGCGATGATGGCAAGCACGAAGACCGCAGAAGCAAGGAGGGCGATGCGCCAACCATAGGTTGCTGCGAGAGGAGGTAGTGCGAGCCCCGCAATGACTCCTCCGAGCGGCACTCCAGCCTGCTTGATCGAGAAAATCATGCTGCGACGGCCATGAGGTGCTGTGCGATGCAGGACATCGTTGCCCGCGGGCGACGATGGTCCGTACCCCACACCGATGAGCAGCGCGGCAATGCAGGCCGTCACCGTCCAGCTCGGCAGAAAGAGCGCCAGACCCAGGATTCCGATCATCAGCCCGACTTGGAGGGCTCGCACTGAACCGAGAGCTCTCAGATAGGGCGCACCCAAGGCAAGAAAGAGGATCGAACCGAGCGTGTTGAGGCTGGCAAGATACCCCACCACCGAAGCCGACCAGCCTCGCTCCTCGGCGAGAATGGGTGCAATGGTCGGGGGAATCCGGCTGAGGAACGCGGTGGCCATTTGAACCGCAACCATGGTCGCGAGAGCAAGCTGCCATGAAGGAGCGGCTACAGCTTTGAAGAGACCGGGCCTCACACGTTCAACTCGCGCCAGCGCAAGCATGCAACGCCGTGACCATCTTTGTCATCAAGTTCCGGTTGAGTGTCGGCACACTCCGATGTCGCGTACTGGCAACGCGTACGGAAGCGACACCCACTCGGAACATTGGACGGATCAGGCGGCTCACCTTGCAGCGAGAAATTCTCAGTAATGCGAGGCCCGCCGATCCGAGGTGCAGCCGACAGTAGCGCCTGTGTGTAGGGATGGCGCGGTGCGGCAAAAACCTCGGCGGTCCGCCCGATCTCAACGATTCTCCCGAGATACATGACGATGACGCGGTCGCAGATCGACTCCACGACAGCTAGGTCATGGCTGATGAAGAGGTAGGTCAGATCGAATTCTGACTTGAGGTCGCGGAACAGCCGCAGCACGGTCGCCTGCACCGAAACGTCCAGTCCCGACGTGGGCTCGTCGAAGATGACCAGTTCCGGCCCGAGAACCAGGATCCGAGCCAGACCAACCCGCCGCTGTTGGCCGCCGCTGATTTCATGCGGATAGAGATCCAGGTGCTCAACGGGCAGTCCAACCGCCTTGACGATCTCCCTGACCTTTTCCTCCCGCTTTTCCCTCGACCAGTCGGTGTGAATAATCAGTGGCTCGTGGAGCGAGCGGCGCAGTGTCCAGCGTGGGTCGAGGGAAGCGCCCGGATCCTGATAGACATACTGAAGACGCGCACGGATTTTGGAAGCACGCTTCTGGCCCGGCGAGGCAATTCTCTCGCCCAGCATCCGGACTTCGCCCTCACTTGGCTCGTGGATGCCCATGAGCGTCTTGCCGAGCGTGGACTTGCCGCAGCCGGATTCGCCGACAATTCCCAGAATTTCGCCAGGCTCGACGGCGAAGGAAACATCGTCCAGCGCGCGCAGGCTGCCAACCTTCCGGTTCAGGAACCCTCGGACAGGGAAGTGCCGGGCCAGGTTGTCGACTTCGAGGATGGGGGGATTGTTGGCGTCAGACATGCGCAGCCTCCGCCTCGGCCGACCAGGGATGATGACACGCAACGGCGTGGCCATTGGGCTCGGCAATCAGCGTCGGCCTGCTATCGTGACAAACGTCCGTTGCGCGGGGGCAGCGTGGATTGAAGCGGCAACCGTTTGGGGCGTTGAGCGGACTGGGAACACCGCCGGGAATTCCGACAGGATCACGCCCGGGCGCGGGCAAACTATCGAGCAACATGCGCGTATAAGGATGGCGGGGATCGCCGAAGAATTGCTCGCGCGGCGCTATTTCCGCAGTCTGCCCAGCATACATTACCACCACGCGGTCGCAGATTTCCCAGGCCGCGCCGAGATCATGGGTCGTGAACAGGACTGAAACGCCTCGTTCGACCGCCAGCCGCCGCAGCAACCCCAGGATCTGCGCCTGGACCGTCACATCCAAAGCAGTTGTAGGCTCGTCGGCGATGATCATCCGAGGTTGAGGAAGAAGCGCCATGGCAATCATCACCCGCTGCCGCTGGCCGCCCGATAGCTGGTGAGGATACTTGTCCAGAATCGCCTTCGGCTGCGGCAACTGCACCGCATCGAGCATGGCGATGGCGCTTGCTTCATCTGCCTTGCGCGAACGGCCGAAGCTCCCCTTTTCGTCCCGAGGGGCTTTGAAGCGCATCAGGTCGTGGATCTGGGTGCCGATCCGAAACAGAGGATTGAAGCTCGCAAAGGGGTCCTGCGGGACAAAGGTAACGACACGGCCCCGCAGATGCTCGGCCGCCTTTCCTCCCGAGAGCATATCGACACCGTCCAGCCGGATGTGCCCGCTGTTGATCTCCGTCTGGCCTTCGGGAAGCGTTCCCAGGATCGCACGGGCAAGCGTTGACTTGCCACAGCCGGATTCGCCGACCAGTCCGACGATTTCACCAGGCTTCACGCTGAGATCGATCCGATCGAGGACCTTGGCGAGACCTTTTTCCGTTCGAAAGCCCAGGGACAGGGCCTGAATGTCGAGGAGATTGCTCATGATCAGACACTGCGCCGCGTACGCGGGTCCAGAATGTCGCGCAGGCCGTCGCCAAAGAGATTGAAGCCCAGCACCGTCAGGAAGATCGCGATGCCCGGAGCGAGAGCGTACCACCAGGCTTCGGGGAGAAACTCACGACTTTCCGCAATCATCCGCCCCCATTCGGGGGTGGGCGGCGGCGCGCCAAGCCCCAGGAAGCCAAGCGTTGCCGCGGTCAGAATCGTCGCGCCCATGCCAATCGACGTCCGGACGATGATGGGCGAAGCGATGTTCGGCAGGATGTGTAGGACGATGACGCGCCAAGGCGATGCACCGAGCGCGACCGCAGACTCCACGAAGACCTCATTCCGCATGGATCGCGTCTCGGCATAGACCAGCCGCGCCCAGAACGGCCAATATGTCAAAGATAGCGCCAGAATGACGTTCTCGATCGATGGTCCGAGCGTCTGCGCGATCGCGATGGCCAGAACGATCTGGGGCACCGCAAGGAAGATCTCGGCGATCCGCATCAGCGCATCGCTGACCCAGTTCTGGTAATAGCCGGCGATAAGACCGATCGGTACGCCGATGACGAGCGCCGAGCCGACGGCAATCCCCGCCAGCATCAGCGTGATCCGGGCGCCGAACAGCATTCGGCTGAAGATGTCGCTGCCCATCCGGTCTGTGCCGAAAAGCGCGGTGGCCGATGGCGGTTGAAGCCGGTTCCCGATGTGGAAATCGAAGACATCGTTCGGAAATGGGGCCAGCAGCGGCGCAAACACCGCAGTCAGCACGAGAAGGCCCAGCAGGCTCAATCCGATGAATGCGGCTTTATCTTTGGCAAAGCGTTTCAGGAGATCCATCAGGCCGCACCTCGCGGGTCGATCGCAGCCTGCAGCATGTCGACCAGCAGATTGATCAGGACGAAGAGTGCGCCCGTGCAGAGGGTAAAGCCCATCACAGCGTTGTAGTCGGACTGCAGGATCGAGCGCACGGCATAGGCGCCCAAGCCGGGCCAATCAAAGACGGTCTCGACGACAACCGCGCCGGCGAGGAGGATACCAAAAATCAGTCCGAGCTGCGTGACGGTTGCGGTCAATGCCATGCGAAGCACGTATTTCCAGACAATCAGGCGACGAGGCAGCCCCATCGCGGTCTGGTAGGCCACAGACGGCGAGTTGATCACGCCGATAACGCCGTTTCTAGTAAAGCGGACGACGGTGGCCGCAGCGGGCAAAGCCAGGGTGAGTGTCGGCAAGACAATGTGCCTGAGTGCGGAGCCGATCATCTCGCGATCGCCTTCGATCATAGCGTCAACCAGCATGAGACCCGTTACCGGCTCGGGCGGAAATCCCTCAATGCGCCCGGAAAGCGGCAGCCATCCGAGTTTCATCGAGAAGAGGAACTGAAATTGCATCGCCAACCAGAAGGATGCCACAGCAAGGCCTGAAACCGTCACGACCCGAAGCACGTGGTCTATCCATGAATTCCGGTGCAGGCCGCAGAGCACGCCCAAGGGGATGCCGATGAGGCCTGCGATCAGGACGGCAAAGATCGTCAGCTCCAGCGTCGCGGGAAGACGAGAAGCGAGGTCGTCGACGATGGGCTGCTGGGTAAAGAGACTGGTGCCGAGATTGCCCTGCGCGATGTCGCGCAGGTAGTTCGCGAACTGAACCGGCAATGGCTTGTCAAACCCGAAGCGCTCCCGAACCTGCTGGACCTGCGCAACGGAAGCGTTCTCTCCCGCGGCCAAAACCGCGGGGTCGACGGGAATGACGCGCGACAGCACGAATACGATCGCGAGTAGCCCCACGAGCGTCGGCACGAACCAGAGCAATCGGTTCGCCACCATTGACAGCCAGTTCATGGCAACGCCTCCGGTTGGAAGAAGTCAGGACCGCTCAGCGCTTGAGAGATGCCCAGCGAATGTCCTGGCCGTTGCTGACCGGGGAGAAGCGGATGCCCTCGACCCTGCTCGAATAGGGTCCGTACCAACGCGTGTTGTAAACGAAGATGCCGGCGGCATCGTCGTTCACCATCTGGGTCATTTCCTCGTAGAGCTTGCGGCGTTCTTCCTGGCTACTTGAGACAAGGGCACGGTCGAGCCGCTTATCGAATTCGGGATTGCTGTAGTACGAGAAGGTGCGCGTGCCGTGATAGCGCGTGCCATACAGCTCCCCGACCCAGTTATTCGGATCGACGTAGTAGGTGCTCTTCCATAGCGGCACGATATCGGCCTGGGTGTCGGCCTTGCGCATACGGGTGGAGACGAGCGACCAGGGCGAAACCTCGACCACGACCTCGACCCCAATCTGGCGCAATGTGCTCTGAAACAGCGTCGCCGCCTGTTCGGATTCGCTGAAGCCGGCAAGGGCGTTGATGGTGATCGGGCGCAGCGGCTCCGTCACCTTCTTCAGCTCCTCGCGGGCCTTTTCGAGATTGTAACTGTAGCCCTTCAGGCCGGCCGGCGTGCCCCATATGTTGTTGGGGTTGGGTCCCGGATTCCGCGAGACCGAGTCCTTCATGATGCTCTTGATGAAACCGTCGTAGTCGAAGGCGTAGGCCAGCGCGCGGCGGAAATTCGGATTGTTCATCGGCGGTTTGGTGCAGTTCAACGCCAGGATGAACACCCTCATCGATTCCTGCTCGATGATCTGAACGTTGCTCGACTGCCGGAGCCGCTGGATCTGATCATAGGGAAGATAGCCGTCGGCGCCCTGGAAATCGCCGCGGATCAAGCCGAGCACGCGGGTGTTCGTCTCAAGGACCGTACGGAATTCAAGGTCGTCGAAGGGCTGGCCGGTCCACCCCGCAAAATGGTCGGTGAAGCGGCGTGCGGTAAAGCCCACGGCCGGGTCATGCCGACGAAGAGCATAGGATCCCGAGCCCGCCTCGTTGCGCGTGAGCCAGGCCTCGCCCCAGTCCCCATCCTTCTCATTGGCCTTCACCAGCGCGCTGTTGACCACGAGGATGTCGGGCACGGTGGTCAGGAAAATCGCGGATGGGCCATTCAGGTTGAAGACGACGGTATGAGCATCGGGCGCCTGTGTCGATCCTGGTTTGATGCTGTCGAGGTACAGGCTGGCCGGCCCCTTTTTGAGGGCGAGGATGCGCTCGATCGAGTAGACGACATCGGCAGATGTCAGCGGCTTGCCATCGTGGAACTTGGCGTTCTGCCGCAGCTTGAACGTGTAGACCTTGCCGTCATCCGAGACCGTATGGCTCTCCGCCAGCCATGGGATCATCTTGGGGGGATTGTCGACCCAGCGGTAGAGCCCGTCGTAGAGATTGAAACGCGACGCGGCACGGGCTGTATCAAAAATGGTATGCGGATCGAGGTTATCGTACGGGCTGTTGTTCGCGTAGACGAACTTGCCGCCAGCCTGAGCCAAAACTCCCTCGATCGAGAGCGATGCCAGGGCGACCGATCCCGCAACCGCTTTAAGTGCGTCTCTCCGTGTCGTCGTCATGCCGTCCCTCCATTGTTATCGTTTCAAGGGTTGCCGGTCACCGAAATGACCTGGCCTGTGATGAAGTCCGCATAGTCGGAGGCGAGGAACATGACCGTGTAGGCGATGTCCTGCGGCGTCCCCGGCCGACGCCGCGCCGTGTTGGCAATCATGTTTTCCTGCCGCTCGGCCGAATATGATTGCCACTGCCGCTCATAGTCCGGGCTCGTTCGCTGGAAGCCGGGGGCAACCGCGTTGACCGTGATCCCGAATGGCCCAAGTTCCTGCCCGAGCTGGCGCGCCAGCCCGATCTCGCCGGCCTTAGCGGAGGCATAAGCCTGAATCCCTGTCAGCGAGGTGCGCAGCCCGGCACCGCTGGCGATCAGAACGATCCGCCCCTTGCCGCGCGCCTTCATGCCGGTGCAAACCGCCTGGGACGACAAGAAGGCGCCCGTCAAATTGACGTCGAGCACAGCGCGCCAGTCGGCCTCCTCGACATCCTCCAGCGGCTTCGCGCTCTGCCCCAGCACCCCGCCCGCCACATAGACCAGGACGTCAGGCGCTCGCCCGCCGATCCTCTCGACCTCCACAACCCACCGGTTGACGGCCGCCTTGTCGAGCAGATCGAGCTGCGTCGCATGCGCCGGCAGGCCGGCCATCTCCTCTTTGAGCCGGTCTGCCGCGAAAACATTGGCGCCCCTCGCCGCAAATTCCTCGACGATGCCTCGGCCGATGCCACGGGCCGCTCCAGCCACCAGCACAGTCTGGTTGACGAACTCGATATTCATGCCGCGTCCTCCAGATGACGAGGCACGATCTGCGGGTACTGTTCCAGAACACGGGCATAGGCCCGCTCCAGTGCCGCAACCGGATCATCCTTGGCGGCCGCATCGGCATTTACCGCAGCGAAGAGCTCATGCTTGACGAAGAAGCGCCACTCCACGGGAAGGGCAAACAAGTGCTCCGACAGGCGGTCCCAAACGGAATCCGACCAAATGCGCTCGAAGCTCAGCCTCTCGGGATCGAAGGTCATGCCTCCCATGCGTTCCCGTGGCGCCGATCGCAGAGCCTTGGTGGCGGCCTCATCGACAACACCATCCTTGACGACCACGCCATAGGCCCTGGCGCCGCTTTCGGTGACCTTGCCCCCAAGGACGTCCTGCAAGACCTCGTGATCCGGACGTTCGAACGGGTCGCCCCAGCCACCTGCGCCTGCAGCTGAAATCGTCAGCACGTCACCCGGACCGCAGCGAACCACGTCAGTGTTCCCCAGGTGTTCCGGCTTCATGTTGCCGTTGGCGCGATGGAAGCTGCAGGTCGAGCCTGGCAATCCGCCTTCGAGGCCCCAGCAGGAGAAGCGAACGCGGTCGCGGTTTCGAGCTGTCACGACCGAGTTCGGCGTGAACATCTGAAAGGTCATCTGAGCCGCGAGGCCGCCACGATAGCGACCTGGGCCGCCTGAATCGGGCACCAGCTCGTAGCTTCTGACGCGTATCGGCACCTCCGCCTCGGTGATCTCGACAGGCGTATTCTTCAGGAACGAGTTCGAACCATCCTGCCCATCCTCGAACGAGCTTCCCCCACCGCCGCCGGTGATGGGGTTGATCGAGGCCATGGCCAGCCGACCTGTGCGACTGTCAGTGGTGCGTACGTTCAGGATACCGCCGCCGCCCGACGGGCCAGCGGGCAGGCGATCGGGCATCGCACGCGAGAAGGCACCGATGACCATGCCTTGAATGCGTGCGCACGTCAGGCTGCGCATGCCCGTGGCCGCCGGGTAGACCGGATTGACGACCGAGCCCTCCGGCAGAATGCACTGAACCGGACGCAGAAGCCCCATGTTGAGCGCGACCGTTCGATCGAGCGAGTAGACAACATAGTTGTAGCCGACGAGCGGCAGGATATGGCGCGGCAGGCCGCCGGTCGGCATATTCAGCGCCGACTGAAGCTGCGGGTCGCTGCCTGTGAAGTCGAAGGTCGCTTCGTCGCCCCGAACCTTGACCGACAGCTTCAGCCGGCATGGAACGCCCCCGGGGCTATCCTCGTCGATGTAATCGGTAAACTCGTAATCCCCATCCTGCATCGAGGCAAAGAGTTGACGCGCCTGCCTCTCGGCCAGATCGAGCACGCCATAAGTCGCGGCACAGACGGTCTCGACGCCAAAACGGGCGATCGCATCGCGGATCTTGCGCTCGCCGGTCTTCAGCGAGGCGATCTGGGCCTTGAGGTCGCCCCAGTTCTGATCGGGCATGCGGACATTGCGCAGCATAATGCGCAGCACGCTCTCGTTCATCGCCCCAGCTTCGACTAGCTTCATGGGCGGGATCCGAATTCCCTCCTGCTGCACCTCCGTCAGCGCGCGAGATAGCGAAGCCGGCACCGCACCGCCCATATCGGTATTGTGGATATGGCCCACTGCGAAGCAGACGATCCGATCTTCATGGAATACCGGCATCCAGAGATGGATATCGGGAGCGTGGGTGCAGACATAGCCGGAATACGGGTCGTTGGTGATGCAGATGTCACCAGGCTTGTAATCCGTGATAGCGTCGATCGCGCCCTTGTAGTCGAGGCCGATGAACCAGGTCGCGCCGAGGTCTTTCGGGCTGGCGAAGGTTTGCCCACAAGGCGTCGTCAGTCCGCTGGTAAAATCTTCCGTCTCCTTGACGAAGGCGGAATGCGCCGTCCGCAGAAGCGTGAATGCCATGCTTTCGGCCGCAGCCTCGAAATGGCTCTTCAGGACCTGCAGCGTGACAGGATCTAGCGCCGCCATCAGATCGCACTCCGCTTCAAGATCAGATTGCCGAAGCCATCGACATGGCCCTCGAAACCGGGCGGGGCCCAAGTCGTCGTGTCGTCTTGCAAAATCACGGCCGGGCCGGCGAAGGACGCGCCCGGGGACAGGTCGTTTCGATCAAAGAGACCGGCCTCGATCGTCGATCCTTGATGGACGATCGGAACCCGCTTCCTGGGCTGCACCTGCTGCAGCTTCAGCCCCTGTTCTGCGAACTCGGGCTTTGGTGTGCCCCCTGCAATGACCACACGGAGCGCAACGATCTGAACATCTGCCGCATCGTCCGAGTGATCATAGATTTCGGCGTGACGCTTATGGAACGCCGCAGCAATCGCGGCATGGTCGCCGTCGACGACCCAGGCCTCCTCCAAGGGCGTCTCGATCTCATAGGATTGGCCGCGGTAACGCATGTCGGCCGTGATCGACAGCGCGGCCTCGCCGGCATAGCCCTGCCCTTCGAAGAGCCAGGCGCGGGCTTCACTGGCGAGCTCATCCATCGCCTGGCGCAAGCTGTCGAACGAGCGCGGTCCGACATCGAGGAAGACCACACGCACGAAATCCGAACGCAGATCTGCAAGCAGGCCTCCAAGGGCAGCCAGCACACCTGGTGTTTGAGGGATGATGACGGACCGCATGCCCATGGCATCGGCCAGTAGGCAGCCGAGCATGGGACCAGCGCCACCGAATGCCAGAAGCGCATAGCCGCTCGGCTCTTCGCCAACCTGCGAGAACAGCCGGCTGGTTTCCCGGTACATGTTGGCGACAGCGAGCTGGATGATGGCTTCAGCCGCGCGTTCCGACGAGCGGTCGAGGCCTCTGGCAATTGGTTCAAGCGCCGCAAGCGCTCGGGATCGGTCAACGTTGACGGCGCCATATCCGAGCTCGCCGGCGCCCAGAACGCCGATGGTCGCGAAGGCATCGGTGATCGTTGCGCGCTCGCCACCACGGCCGTAGCAGGCCGGTCCAGGTGTCGATCCCGCGCTTTCAGGCCCGACGCGCAAAACACCCAACGTGTCCACGGAGGCAATCGAGCCTCCCCCGGCTCCAATCGAGGACACCGACACTGTCGGAAGATAGATCGGATACTCCCCGACGAGTTCGCCGGAGCGGAAGTCAGGCATCCCGTCCTTGAGCAGCGCGACATCGGCGCTTGTGCCGCCGATGTCGAGACTCATGACTCTGGAGAAGCCAGCCAGCTTGGCCGTGAAGCCTGCACCGATCACACCGGCAGCCGTGCCGGACAGCAGCATCTCGATGCTGCGCACCTTGCCAGCCGCGGCGGTCATGACGCCGCCGTTCGACTTGGTAATCATCGGGGCGGGACCGACCCCCCTCTCGATCAGAGCATCCTCGAGGCGGCCGATGTAATGGGACACCCGAGGCTGCACCGAGCCATGGATGCAGGCCGTGATGGTGCGCTCGTACTCTCGGACAATTGGCCAGATGTCGGCGGAGCAGAAAACCGGCAAGTCAGGTCGCAGGCGTTTGATTTCGGCTTTGACCAGCCTTTCATGTGCAGGGTTCTTGTAGCTGTGCAGCAAGGCGATCACGATCGCCTCGGCCCCGCTTGCCTCCAGTCGACCTAGAACGGCGGCGATCGCAGCCGGATCCGGAATGACCTCTGCAACGCCATCCGCATTGATGCGCTCCGGCAACGGCAACACGCGTTCTCTCGGCACCAAAGGAACCGGCCGGCGCGAGAACAGATCATAAGGATCCGGGATCTTCAGGCGCGCGAGCTCCAGGACGTCGCGAAAACCTTCGGTGACGATCAGTCCAAGCTTCGCGCCCTTGCCCTGAATGATGCTGTTCACGCCGACTGTAGAGCCATGGGTGAAGTAGCTGACCTGCGAAGGCGCGATGCCGAAGCGCTTTTCGATCTCATCCAGCCCCTGAAGGACCTCAGCTCCAGGAGCGTCCGGGCGCGACAGAACCTTGAGCGTCCGCAGATTCAGCGTCGCTTCGTCGAGCACGCTGAAATCGGTGAAGGTGCCGCCGATGTCGACTCCAATGCGATAGGCCATCTGTCAGCTCCGGCCGTTGGTGGCTGACGGAACAGGAGCGCTAAGACCGGCTTCATCTGCGCAATAGCGGCAAATCTCTTCGTGCGTCGCGAACCAGACGGAGCCTTTTGCTTTCGCCGCCCTGATCACTTCGTCGAGAATGAAAATCCGTGAGCGGTGACCGATGATGTGCGGGTGCATCGTTAGCTGGAATAACCCGCCCTCCTCCGCAGCGACGTCGAGTTCTCGCAGGAAGAGATCGAGCACCATGGGCGGCCCGCTGTGAGGCCGCAGCCCCTTGAAGCGATCCATGCCGAAATAGACGGCATCGTCCCGGATCCACTCCACCGGCAACTCCACGATTCCGGTCGGCTGCCCCTCGTCGAGAAGCTCGTAGGGCTCGTCGTCTGCCATCAATGAGGAATCGTAGAGCAACCCCATTTCGCGAACGATCTTCAGCGTCCATGGACTGAAATCCCATGACGCGGTCCGCATGCCCTTCGGCTCCCGGCCGGTCAGCTTCGTCAACGTGTCGCGGGCACGGAGCGCCAGATCACGTTCCGTGTTGTAGTCGAGCACCGAGTTGAGCTCGTGGATCCAGCTATGGATCGCCACCTCATGCCCGGCATCTGCAACTGAACGGGCTTCCTGGTCATGCAAAAGCGCGGCAACGGCTGGCATGAAGAAGCTGGCCGGAACCGAGTGGCGGGCAAGAGTTGCAAGGATACGCGGAATGCCGGAGCGATTGCCGTATTGCCCCTGGCTCAGCTTGGAGTAAGAGCGCCCACCCTCCCGGAGCTCGTTCGTCTCGTGATCGGAGTCGAAGGATAGGGCGACGGCGAACTTGGCGCCATTCTTCCAAACTCCAGGCTTGAGCGACCGCCCTGCCCGGACGTGGTTCACCACCTGCCGCCAGGTCTCCTCACTCCACGTCCAGGGCTTGGTGTCGGGGGGCAGTGTGACGTTCATCGGAAGCACTCAGCGATTGAACTGGAACCCATCCACCACGATGTCTTGGCCCGTGATGAAGCAGGGGTTCGAGGTTGCTAGGAACGTGACGAGCTCTGCCACGTCATCGGGCTTGCCCATTCGCTTCAGCGCGATGCCGGCATCGGCAATCGCGGGGCCGCGGGCTCGGGTCAGTGTGTTGCCGACTTCGGTCTCGATGATGCCGGGGCAGACGGCGTTTATGAGGATCTCCGGGCCGAGCTCTTTGGCGAGAGCGCGGGTCATCCCGATGATTCCGGCCTTGGCAGCCGCATAGGCGAACCGGCTGACGGCAGCAGTCACACCGCCAGAATGCGCATTCAGCGACGACATCGAGACGATGCGCCCACGACCCTGGCGCTGCATTATCGGTGCGGCAGCCTGGATGTAGTTGAAGCAGCTCTTCAGATTGAGAGCGATAGTGTGGTCGAACTCGGCTTCAGTGATCTCGAAGATACCCTTCGGCATCCCTTTGCCAGCATTGTTCACGAGGACGTCTACGCGGCCCCACTGCGCGACGACTTCCGCAACAATACGGCTCGCCTCTTCTTTGAAGATGACGTCCGACTGGAAAGTCAACACGCGCCGGCCTAGCGATATTATTTCGTCAGCCGTGCGCTTGAGCTCATCCGGCAACAGATCGACGAGCGCAACGTCCAGTCCAGACTTCGCAAGAGACAGCGCGCAAGCGCGGCCTATACCTCGCGCGCCGCCCGTGACAATCGCCACGGGCGCAGCGTTGCTCGAATTCATGACTCACCCTCTTTCAAGAGGGTTGATTTCCTCTTGATTAAGGGAGAGCCTATCGCCGGCAAAATGGTTCGCCAAGAGAGATTCGGTTCACGTCCATGAACACCGAGGTCAAGTCTGCGGCGCGCGTGTTGGACCTGCTGGAGTATCTTGCAGGCTGCTCTGAGCCCGTGAAGCTGAAGGAAATCGTCGCGGCTCTGGGATTTCCGAAGAGCAGCGCTCATGCGCTGGCTCAGACCCTGGTTTCACGCGGTTACGCAATTCAGGACGCGACTGAGCGATATGTGCTTGTCCATGCTAGTCGCCATCAATCGGCTTCTCGCGCGCTCGAAGCCCGCCTCCTTTCTGCGGCGCACCCGATCATGGAACAGCTTCGGGACGAGAGCGGCGAGACAGTCATGCTGGCGGTTCTAACTCAGCGAGGCGATTGCCGACGCATTGCCAAATGCGTGAGCCGGCAGGCCGTCCGCTACGATATCGAACTGGATGGCCTTTCCGACTCTTACTGCTCAGCCACCGGCCGTCTCCTACTCGCTCACTGGGATCCCGTTCTTACCGACGGTTACTTTGCGAGGGCGCATCTCGTACAGAGGACTCCTAAGACCGTCACAGATCCCGACGCGATAAGGGGAATGTTCGACACGATCCGCGCCGAAGGCTTAGCCGTCAGCGACGAAGAGCACGTAACGGGATCGACGGGGCTTGCCGCGCCGATCTGGGGGAGAGAGGGCAAGGTCATAGCCGCGCTCAACCTTGGCGTCGTAGCACTAAGATACCACGCTCGCGCGCGAGAGCTTGCTGATCTGCTTAAGGATGCCGCGCGTCGGATCAGCGGACGTTTGGGCCATAGAGCATCCCCAGATCATGAAGTTTCATCCCCGGTATGAACGCATCTATCAGCCTTCGACAATGGCCCTTGATCATCGCCGCCCAGGCGCTTTAAATCACTCTAGTCGCGACCCAATTAACTCGTTGAGCTAATAGGATAATTTAAGACTTAAAGCGCCAAACCGTTTGTAAAACAATAGTGCCTATAAGATCAGCATTTATCGACCGCCGGACAGTAATCGCCGATTCTTCGAACTTCGGCCGCGTATACATCTAAATCATCGCGTTCGAATTCGGAATACAAAGATGATTTTCTCTTAATACGATCAGATCCACAACAGGAAGAGAAATTAAAATCAGAAAAATGCTTATCAATAGCCCTTACGCGCCACAGGCGTCAGCGCGCTCCTTGTCAGAGCTGAAGCGCTAGTCGGACGGTTACTCAAGGAGATTTGCCTTATCTAGCCAGCACCGCTTCCAGCGCGGAAGCTGCTTTCAACAACATGTCGTCGTGATTGAAATCCGCGACCATCTGGAGGCCGAACCCGGGGCCTCCGATGGGAAGCGGCAGCGAGAGTGCCGGAACCCCCAGATAGCTGAACGCTGGGGTATAGGCTCCGAGCCTCGCATTGAAATCGAGGATCGCGCCTGTGCCCGACAACCTCTCATACTCGTCGCGTCGAGGCGGAAGAGATGGCGATGTCGGCATAAGAATGACATCCACCTCGGAAAAGACCGCCTGCCTCAACTTCGCCAGATGTTCTTCGCGCGCTTTCCGGGCCAGGAGATAAAGGCTCCCGGGATATGTGAGCCCCTGGAGCAATCGATCCCGAACCTGCGGACCAATCTTCTCTCGGTCGGAGTGCAACCGGGCGGCATGCTCGGCCCCCGCCTCCGTAAGGAAGACGACGGCGGAGAGAGCAGAGAGGTCGGCGAGGTCCTCGATCTGCACCGACCTAAGGTCTAGGCCCACCCGACCCGCGGCGGCCATCACGCTTTCAAAGGCGTCCGCGACTTCCCCGTCCGGCGACACGGTCAACGATTTCGAATCGAGGACGCCAAAGCGGATAGCCCTCTCCTCCCCGATCCGCCTCTCGAAGCTCAGCTGCGATCGTTCCGGAACAATTGCATCGAGAATGCGGGCACAGTCGCGCACGGTGCGAGCTAGAGGACCGATGGTGTCGAGGCTGCCCGAGACTGGAAAGCAGCCATGGGACGGGACCAGACCCACCGACGGCTTCATCCCGACGATGCCGCAAAATGCGGCCGGGATCCGAATCGACCCTCCTGTGTCCGTTCCCAGCGCGCCATACACCAACCCGCGAGCAACAGCCGCAGCGCTTCCGCTCGAAGAACCACCGGTCACCCGGTCCGGGTCTCGCGGGTTCTCCAGGAAACCGTAGTGCTCGCTCCAGCCGGCGGGGCCCATGGCAAATTCCGACAGGTGGAGGCAGCCCATATTCACGGAACCAGCCGAATCCAGAGCGGCCAGAGCGGCGGCCGTGCTCGAACCCTCCAGATGGAAATGGGAATGGGTGGCGAATGACGCCTTTTCTGACCGGATCGAGAAGAGATCCTTATGCGCCAATGGCACTCCGTAGAGGCTTCCCTTCCGATCGCGCGTGCCGTCCAGAAGGCGCGACCGCGATATTGCCCCTTCCTTGTCAAACCGTATGAAGCAAGCCCGAGCGGCCGGACTGGATTCGATCCTCTCGATCGACGCCGATACGAGCTCCGATGGCAGGATCTGTCCGGAAGAAACAAGCTCCGAGGCGGTGCACAGATCGACGTCAAGAAGATCAGCCATTCTTGGGCGCTCTCACATGCGACTCATCAAAGCCGGGCTGTCTGGGCGCGCTTTGCAGCAACAGGACTGGCAGCTTTTGAGCAATGCGGGTCACCGCCTCATCAAGCCGGCCCGCATCCTCCTCGGGAAGAACAATTCCGTAGTGCAACGCGAGGACGTCCCGCGGCCGACCAGCCCGTTCGCTCATAATTCCCTCTCAAGGACGGCATCGAAATTGGTCACTGGCGGAAAGGCCTCGCGATCAACGACAATGTCGATCACGCAAGGATGGTCGGCAGCAATGCCGCGAGCAAGTGCTCGGTTGAGTTCGTCCCTGTTCGTCGCCCGCAGCCCTGTGGCGCCGAGCGCCTTGGCAGCCAAAGCGAAATCGGAGGCAGTGAAGTCGTTCGCTTCGGCCACGACATTCCCGTTCCAGCGGTATTTTTGCTCGTGATATTCGAACGCCAGACCGTTGTTGTTGAACACCAGGATGAGAGCGGGGATCTTGTAGCGGACGGCCGTTTCGATATCCGCGAGATGGTAGCCGGCTCCACCGTCTCCAGTGATGCAGACGACCTTCTCCTTGCGTGCCATCTGCACGCCCAAGGCAGCGGGCAGCGCCCAGCCGAGAGACCCCACAGCCCGGAAGAACGCGTTGTAGCGTAGCGTCGGAAACAGAACGCCGGTCCAGGCGGCCATATAGCCCGTATCGGCCACGACGGTGATCTCGGATCCGTAGCGAGACAGTTCCTCGAGGACAGACACTGGCGAGAGTACCTCATGCGAAGCGACACGGGCGGTGTGACGCGTAAATCGCTCCAGCCAGGCCGCGCTCTCCTTCTGGCAATCGGCGAGCCAATCGCTCGCATCGGTGGGCGCATTCTTCAGGGCTTCGCTCAGCAGTCCGTCGACGAACGCCCGGATATCAGAGCGAATGCAGAACGCCGGCGCATAAGGGTTGGCAAACGCCGTGAGATCCTGATCGACCTGGAGCACATTCGCCTTTCGCGAAGGCAGGCTGTAGCCGTTGGTCGACAGCCCCCCTAGCCGCGTCCCAAGCGCCAGCACGCAATCGGCCTGCGCCATAAGGCGGTTCGCCGTGACCGACGAGTAGCGACCGACGATTCCGCAGAACTGCTTGCATGAGGACAGGACGGCGGGCTTGCCCCCCATCGTTGCGACCACGGGGATGGCTAGCGCTTCCGCGAGGCGCGCGACGGCTTGTCCCGCGTCGCCGAGGCGAACTCCTTCGCCGACGAGGATCATCGGCCGCTTCGCCGATCTGAGAGCCTCAAGGGCGCTGGCCGTTTCCTCGCTGGCGGCCTGCAGCCTGTTGAATGTCGGCAGGGGTCCCTTGCCTTCGACGCCCTCGCTCGCCCCGGGCATTCCGAAATAGTTCTTGGGAACATCGAGGTGCGTCGGCCCCCGCGTCGGGGAGACGGCAGCGGTCAGCGCCTGCCTCATCAATGAGGCGACCTGCCCCGGCTCTTCGGCGGCACCGTTCCACTTCGTGACCGGGCCGAACATCGTGTTCTGATCGATCGCCTGATACTCGTTCACATGTACAGCGCCGGTCGCGGTGGCGCCCGTCAGCGCAAAAACCGGAGACTGAGCCCAAAAGGAGTCGGCCAGTGCCGCCGCGACATTGGCGGCCCCTGGCCCCGCTTGTCCGTACGTCACGGAGACCTTGTCAGTCGCGCGCGCGAACCCATCCGCCATATAGACTGCGCCAGGTTCGCTGCGGGCCACGATCATCTTGATCCCGGCATCGCGCAGGGCGATCCAGAGCGGCTGATCGCCGCCCGTCAGCATGAAGAAGTGCTCGACACCGCACTCTTTCAGAGTGCGCGCAATATCGGTCGCAACGGTCTGGGTCATCGTAGAGCTCGCGAAGTGTGAGGAGTTGATCGCCGGATTGGAAAATCAGGCCCGGTTGCCGACACGGCCCGTCGGCTACGGGGATGCACCGAGCCATCGCTCCAGGAATATCCGGAGCGGCATTCCGATGGCTGAGCCGAGATCGAGCGCAGCAGTGTTCGCACGAGAGATGATGCCGGCTGTCAGCGTGGACGCGGCATTCCCGATCTCTGCGCTCTCGTGGTCGACCGTGACGGCAGCAATGCCTCGGCTGCCGAGGGGATCAAGACGGCCGGTCCCAGCATCGTCGCATCCGTTGCCCGCGTCATTGAACGCGACAAAGCGGGCTGCAACATTGATCGCTTTCGAACGGTCGCCACCTATCAGACCACCATGCGATCCGGTGATAACGACACGTCCCTGATCCCTCGCCTCAATCAAGGACGCGGAGTCGATACAGACGATGCTTTCCAGACCTGAGGCAAGAACGACCTCGCTGCGATGCTCATTGACGACGTCGACCGGCCTCTGGCCCTGGCCGAGTTGAGCCAGTCGCTTCAGTGCCTCCATACTGACCATATCGGGAACCACCCCGGCTCGCCGGGCAATGCGGTTGGCATGGCTGATAATGCCCCTTCTCGCCATATCGCTGGCGTCGCCGATGCGGGCGCTCGAATGGCTGACCGTCGCGACTCCGACCCCGGACCGATCGCCCTCGGCGAGGGCGGCGATGCCAGCGTCGTTGAGACCTCGGCCAGCGTCGTTCAACACCAGGCCTCGAGGCTGAACACTCAGTCCCTTGAACGCAGAGTAGAGGCCGCCATGAGACCCGGACAGAACAACGAGGCCCCTGGCCGCCTCTGTTAGATAATTGATTGAATCAACTCGACAGAGCCAAGGCGCAGTCTCGATTTCTTCCCTGGCGGCGTCGTCTGATGCGACGTTCGACAACTGCTTCCCTCCGGCCAGTGCCAACGGCCGCGAGGATGAGTCAGTGATTATGATAATTCAACGATGATGTTTTCTCATCTATCGATAACAAAATGGGATCGATTTCAAATCGCCTGATCTTCCGTTTCGCTGGCCAGCTGAGCCGCGACGTCAGTCACCGTGCGGCTGAAACGTTCTATCGACGGCGCGCTCTGTTCGCCGCGCCGACGGATCAGAGTCACGGGCGCTGGCTGATATTCGATCGGAAATGGCAACACGCGAAGCTCTGCCTCGGCAGTGAAATGGCGGGCGATTTCCGTCGGCAGAATGCCAATCAGGTCGCTGTCCAGGAGAAAGGCCTTGATGATTTCCAGGGATGAACTCTCGACCTGAACCCGAGGCGGCGTCAGCCCTGATTGCATAAACAGGGCGCTCAGCGCCTGCCTTGCAGCTGTCCGAGATGGAGGCACGATCCAGCCGAAGCCCGCTGTCTCCGAGAGCGCGACCTGATCGCGGCGGCCCAGCGTGGGATGCTTCCCGTTCACCACCGCCGCGAAGCGCTGATAGTAGAGGATCTGCTGGTCCAGAGCGTGTTCATGCTCGGAGACATATCGCCCGATCACGCAGTCCAGCTCGCGCTGCAGAAGCTGGTTGACGAGCGCCTGTGTCGTTCCTTCGTGGATGTCGAGGGTCAAGGAGACCTTCTCGCTCGTGAACCGCTTCAGAGTACGCGGTATCAGCGCGGGCGATAGAAACGCGATTGCCCCAAGTCGCAGATGCCCGATTTCACCCGCGGTGATGGCTTCGATCTCGGACCGGGTATGCGCCAGCTCATTGAGGAGAGCGACCGCACGCGCAATCAATGCCTCTCCGATCCCGTTCGGATGCATTCCGCTGCGGCCGCGGTCGAAAAGCTGAACCTCGAAGATCTCCTCGACCTCGCGGATGATTTTGCTGATCGCCGGCTGGCTCAGACCCATCTCCTGGGCAGTTCGATGAGCGTTGCGGAAGCGCCCGACGTTTGCGAGCACCATCAGGTGCTGGACCTTCAGCCGGGATTGCAGGTCGGCGGTGAACATACGTCGGAGCCTCCGAATTTTCGATATCGTTCCGTTATCGTCCGATGAAAAAACATCATCATTGAATTATCAAAATATCTCCGCCTATCCTTTCATCCTAGTAGACGGCGGCACGTTTCGCACCACGCCGCGCACCAGAGATCGTGGCGGGACATGTTCGACGTTGCTGCTCTGAATGGCCTGAATCCTGCTCGCATCGACGGCGGTGAGCGGCCTGTTGGGCTCATCGAAAAATCGTCAGACGTCCGAGGGACATGCCGATGAGGTCTTCAGCCACTCCAGGATCGCGGCAGGCGCTTCTCGCTCTTCCCGGTGCGATTTGGCTGCTGACGTTTGCCGTGCTGCCTTTGGGCTTTCTGGTCGTCATGTCGTTCTGGTCGACCACGATCTTCGGCCTTTCGACCGAATTCACGCTCGACAATTACGCCACCATTTTCTCCGATAGCGTCTATCTCACTATCCTCGCCAAAACGATCCGGATGGCGCTGATCACGACAGCGCTGACGCTGTTGTTCTCCTATCCGGTCGCCTATTTCCTCGCCGGCCTGACCGGCCGCGGCAAGGCGATCTGCCTTCTCCTGCTCTTCATGCCGTTCTGGTCGAGCTACGTCGTGCGCACATTCCTGTGGCTGCCGATGCTGGGGCGGAACGGCCTCGTCAACACGCTGCTGATGAAGATCGGCATCATCAACGAGCCGATCAATGTCCTGCTTTTCTCGGAGGGCACCGTCCATCTCGGGCTGATTTACGTCTACTCGCTGTTCATGATCCTGCCGATCTACCTGTCGCTCGATCGCCTCGACAAGCGCCTGATCGAAGCTGCGGCCGATCTCGGAGCCGGTCCAGTCAACACATTCAGGCGCATCGTCCTGCCACTGAGCATGCCCGGTGTCCTGTCGGGCAGCGTCATGGTCTTCCTGCTCGCCTGCGGCGCCTATGTGACGCCGCAGCTTCTCGGCGGCACCGCCGGCGTCATGTTCGGCAACATCATCGCCGCCCAGTACTTGAACACGAACAACTGGCCGCTCGGAGCCGCGTTGTCCGTCGTCCTGGTGCTCGTGGTCCTGGCCGGGATGTTCCTGGTCGGCCGCAAGGCCAAGATGGAAGAGATCTTCGTTGGAGGGCAGCACTGATGAGCAACGCCGTTCTCCAGGCCGAAGCTCGGCCAGCCACGTCGTTCATCTGGCCACGCGCCGAAAGCCTGCGCAAAAGCATGCTTTACGCCTATGCCGCCCTGTTCTTCCTTTTCCTTTATGCGCCGATTGGGCTCCTTCTCGTTCTGTCGGTCAATGATTCCGAGGTGATCGGACTGCCCTTCAAGGGCACCACCTTACGCTGGTACGAATACGTCCTGACGACGCCCGAGCTCATGCGCGCGCTGGCGAACAGCTTCGCGCTCGGCTTTGTCAGCGCGGGCATCGCGACTGCAATCGCGCTGATGATGGCCATGGGCTTCCGACGGGAGTTCCCGCTCAAGGGCCTTCTGATGAAGATCGTGCTCCTGCCGATCCTGATTCCGGGCATTGTCGGGAGCGCCGTGTTCCTGGTTTTCTTCGGTTATCTGGAAATCCCGTTCGGACTGTGGACCACGGCGTTGATGGTCCATATCACCTGGGCTCTACCCTTCGCCTTCCTGACGATCTTTCCGCGACTGCACGGTTTCGATCGCGGCCTCGAGGAAGCGGCGATGGATCTGGGCGCCACGCCGATCGTCGTCTTCCGGCGAATACTCCTGCCGATCGTCCGGCCAGGCATCGTCGCGACCTTCCTCTTCGCCTTCACACTGTCTTTCGACGAGTTCGTGCGCACGTTCCTCGTCATCGGCACGCAGCGCACGATCCCCGTTCATCTCTGGACTTTGATCATCGATCAAATGGCGCCGTTTCTGCCCGCCGTCGGCGTCGTGATCATGGCCGTTTCGGTCAGCGTTTCGCTCGTCGGCTTCGCTCTTACGCCGAAGGAGAAGTGAAGCCGCACCGGCAAGACACCGCTTTCGAAAATCCAACAAGAACGGAACGAGGGGAACAGCATGTCGAAACTGAATTCCACATCATCGGGCCTGAACCGCCGGCTTCTGCTGAAAGGCGGCGCGGGCATTGGCGCCGCTGCGAGCCTCGGGCTTTGGGGCGGCGCTGCGAAGGCAGCCGCCTCCATCGATATCGTCATGGTCAATGCGGCGATCGGCGGCCCTCTCCGCGCAGTTCTCGAAGGTGCCTCCGGCGGCAAGATCAACGATGCGCCTTGGCAGTCGACGACCGACGTCGTCTCCCGCCTTACGGCACCCGGCGGCACAGGTCGTTACGACCTGCTCATCGCGGGCTCCGATTTCGTTCGCAAGCCGATCATGGGACCGAAGCCCGGGAGCGAGCTCGTCCTGCCCATCGATACCGCGAAGATGTCGAACTTCAGCCAGGTCGCAGACGCCTTCAAAAAGGATGTCGCCGACCGCGACGGCAAAATCTTTATGGTGCCGGTGTTCTGGGGCTTCGACTCGGTGATCTACAACACGGAGCAGATGCCGGAGAATGATCCCTTCACGCAGTCCTGGGCACCCCTGTTCGAAGACAAATATGCCGGGCGGATTGCGTGGTACGACGCCGCACACCAGATGATCATGGCGGCCGGCCTTCACCTTGGGAACAAGAAGCCCGAGGAGCTGGAAGGGAAGGACCTCGACGAGGTCGTCAAATTCCTGATCTCCCGCAAGAAGAACATCCGCACCATCTGGTCGACGTTTGCTCAAGGCACGAACTTGCTCGCGACGGGCGAGGTCGCTTGTCTTTACGGACCGATCCCGGTTCGCGCCGAACTGCAGCGCAAGGGCTTCAAGGTCACCAATGCATGGCCAAAGGAGGGGGTGCTCTCCTTCGCGCATTCGGCATTCGTGCCACGCGACTCCAAGAACCTGGAAGCCTCTCAGGCCGTGATCAATGCGATGCTGGGCAAGGATTACGCTTCGCAGGTGACGAAGGTCTCCGGCTACCTCTCGACCTCGAATCTCGGCAGCCAGGATTTCACAGCCGAGGAGCGGAAGCGCTTCGGCTACGGCGTTCTCGATGGTTCGACCAAGCATCACGGACTCGGGTTCCCGCCGGCCATCGCGAAATGGATCGAAGGTTGGAACCGGGTGAAGAGCGCGTAAGTCGCGGCCCCTGACAACGTCCGCACCGACAACTGCTCCGGCCGGCCGAGGCCGGAGCCCTCAGCTTATTTTCGGCCGGCTTGGCCGGTCGCCGACCAAGGGAGAATGGCATGTCGATCGGTTATTTCGTTCGCTATGAGGGGCAGTCCAGTGAGCCAGAGCGGTTTGTCGACTATTACATGAACACTCACGGCTCGTTCATGAAGGGCTACCCCGGCATCCGGTCGGCAATCGTTCACTTGCCGGTCGAGGGCTGGCACGATCCTCTGAAGATCAACCCGGGCACGTCTTTCATGCTGGGTGAATTCACGTTCGACTCGGTCGACGCTCTCAACGCTGCCCTCGCTTCGGAAGCACGCATCCGTGCGCGTGAGGACGCGGGTCGGTTTCCTCATTTCGAAGGGAAAGTCACGCATCAGGCCTTCAAGAAGCACATCCTCTTCTAACCGATAAAGCCTCGCAGGCTTTCGACATCAATTGAAGGGATGGCACCATGGTGGCTGTGGCTAAGCAGGTGGACCTGATGGATGCAAACTTGAGCCAGGCCGATAGGGCGGCGCCTCCCAGCGCAGTTTCAATCCGCGCAGTCTCCAAGTCCTTCGGTCAGGTAAAGGTCCTGCGAGAGACCGATCTCGATATCAGGCAGGGAGAGTTTTTCTCCCTGCTGGGTTCGTCCGGTTGCGGCAAGACCACCCTGTTGAGGATGATCGGAGGATTTGAGACGCCCACCTCGGGCGATATTTCGATCAGTGGCCGCAGTGTGATCGAAGACCCGCCGTATCGCCGGCGCACAAACATGATCTTCCAGCATCTCGCCCTCTTCCCGCACATGACCGTGGCCGAAAACATCGGCTTTGGCCTGGAGATGAAGAAGCTCGATGCCAGGACGATAGCGAGAAAGGTCGACGAGGCACTGGCGTTGGTCCGTCTTTCTGAAATGGGAGGGCGCAAAATCGACGCCCTGTCAGGCGGTCAGAAGCAGCGCATTGCGATGGCACGCGCACTCGTCAACGAACCCGACGTCCTGCTTCTCGATGAACCGCTGGGAGCTTTGGATCTGCAGTTGCGTCTGCAGATGCAGGACGAGCTCAAGCGGCTTCACAGGGAAACCGGGCGAACCTTCATATTCGTGACGCACGACCAGACTGAAGCAATGACCATGTCCGACCGGATTGCAGTGATGGGCAATGGACGGATTATTCAGGTCGGCACGCCGGAAGAGGTTTACGAGCGCCCCAATTCGAGATTTGTCGCGCAATTCATGGGCCATTCCAACTTCCTCGAAGGCAGCGTCCACTCAGTCGGGCCCGATCGAGTCGGCATGGTGACCACCGGGGCGGCATCCCTGACATGCCGGATACCCCCATCGATTCAGCCGGGACAGAAGGTTCTGTTCGCCTTGAGATACGAGAAGCTCGACGTGACCCTTCCCAGAGGCGGCCGCGACGAACTTGTCGGGACGGTCGTCTCGCGCAGCTATATGGGCGCTACCGTTCGCTATGAAATGAGGACGGATGACGGGACGGTTTTCCTTGCGGACACCGGCCACGCAGCACAGCATTTCGCGCCGAAAGAGGGAGATCGCGTCGCGATTAGCTGGTCGGTCGACGCTGCATCGATATTGGCTGACTAGCGTGTCGGAATTAGCTCCGACAGCGGCCAGCTCGGCTCAGGTGCTGCGCGGGTAACTTAGCCCGCGAAGAGTATTGATCGACGACATGGAGCGCTGGTTCCCAAGGCATCGAGACCCCTGGCATTGTCCTGCCGCAGGTTCACGCGTCGCGGGTGTGCCACTAGGACGGTGAGGAGAAGGGGAGGTCGGAGTTTAACACCTCTCGGCTCGGCGTCCTGATCCAATCGGGAGGTTTCCGTGGGAGCCTTCAGGCTTCATCGCGCCAGAAGCGGACTCTAGCTCCTCGTCCGAAACCGGACCTTCGCGGTGCAGGACGCGATGTGCATAGCGCGCAGTTACGGAGGCCGAATTCGCGCCCACAAACACGACGGCGGCAGCCAAAATACCAGCGGCCGTCGGGCGTAGTGCCGGGCCGCCTAAATTACGCCCAACCCAGCTCGCTCAGGCGCTGCCTCTCTGTACAAGAGCATAATCTACATTCTTGATCGCCGCATCGATCGGCGAGCCCTCGATGCGGGAGATCAGCATATCAGCGGCCGCCCAACCCATCTGATAGCCTTGGGTCCTGATGGTCGTCAGACCGGGAGGGATCTCGGCCGCGATCTCGAAGTCGCCGAACCCTGCAACGGCGAGATCCTCCGGGATCCGCAGGCCGCGGCGTTGCGCTTCGAAGATGACACCGACGGCCAGGAGATCCGATGCGCAGAGTACGGCCCGCACGCCGCCTGCATCGAGCAACTGCTGCAGCCCGCTCGCTCCTCCACGAAAGCTAGATGCATCCTCCGCCCCATCCGAAGACAGGGGTGAAACCACGATATCGGCCGGCAGGCCCGCCTGGCGCAGCGCCTCCAGCGCTCCGTCCCGGCGAGCCTCGTAGCGTCGCAGGCCGGATACCGGATAGTCGACATATCCGATCCGATCGTAACCCCTGGCGATCAGGTAGTTCGCGATCTCGGTTCCCGCCTCGCGGTTTCGGAACCCTGTCGCCATGTCGATGATCGGCCCTTCCGTCTCCCAGACCTCGACGACGGGCAGGCCGGAGCCGCGCAGCAGCGCGTAGGTCTCATCGCTGTGGCGGGTGCCCGTCAGCACGAGGCCGTCCGGCCGCCGGCGGATGAAAGCCTCCACCGCTGAGGCCTCCGCATCCGGCGAATAGCCGGTATTCGTGATCATGAACTGATAGGAGGCCTGCCTGAGGCGATCGGCCATGCCCTGAATGCTGTTGGCGTTGTTGGAGTTGCGGAGGGATGGCACGACGATCCCGATCATGGCGCTGCGGCCCGAGGCGAGATTGCCGGCGAGCATGTTCGGAACGAAGCCCAGGCGCTCGCCTTCGTTCAACACGCGCGCGCGTGTCCCGGCGCTCACGGCGGACGGGTTCTTGTAGACGCGGGAGACCGTCATAAGCGAGACGCCGGCGGCATGCGCGACATCGGACATGGTGGCCCAGCCCGGCAATCGCTTCACGGGATCATGGTTCATAGATCGGCTCTGCTGCACGCCTTTTGAGCATCGTCGCGGCTGGTTTGAGTCGTACCCTACTTGACAGCGGGCAAAACATAAACCTGGATGTTATCGCTAACGTTAGCGCTAACAAGCGGATTTATCGTGACCGAAGCAGATAGTTTGAAGCAGCGCGTGCTTGGCTGGATCGAGCGTGATCGCGAGGAGATCATCGCCTTCCTCTCGGCATTCCTGCAGGCAAAGTCCCCGAACCCTCCCGGCGATACCCGCCTCGCGAGCGCCCATGTCGAGCGCTTCCTCGCCGAGCGCGGGCTGCCCTTCCGCGTGCTGAGCGCCCAAGAGCATCTGCCCAACATTGTCGGCTCGGTCTCGGCGGCGCAGCCGGGGCGGCACCTCATCCTCAACGGCCACATGGACGTATTCCCGGCGATCGAGGAACTGCCGGGCCAGCGCAGCCAGTGGAGCGGCGAAGTTGTCGACGGCCGCATCTATGGGCGCGGCGCCGCGGACATGAAATGCGGCACGACGGCCTCGATCTACACCTACCGCTACCTCGCGGAGCTGATGCCGGAGCTGCGCGGGCGCCTGACGCTGACGGTGGTGTCCGACGAGGAGACAGGTGGCCGCTACGGCACGCGTCATCTCATGGAGACGATCCCTGAGGAGGTGATCGGAGATTGCTGCCTCAACGGCGAGCCAAGCGGCCTGGCCACCCTGCGCTTCGGCGAAAAGGGCGCGCTGCGGATGGCGCTGACGGTTCGCACCCGTGGAGCCCATGGCGCCTACCCGCATCTCAGCGACAGTGCGATCAAGATCGCCTGTCGCCTGGCGACGGATCTGGAAGCGCTGGCGGAGCTCCGGTCCGAACTGCCGGAAGCGGTCAGTGCCGTGATCGGCTCCGCGCCGGCGCGTGAGGCGATGAACATCAGCCTCGGCGACGGCGCCGCCGACATCGCCGACCGTGCGACGGTGAACATCGGGGTGATCCGCGGCGGGCTCAAGGTCAACATGCTGCCGGACGAGTGCCTGCTCGAAGTCGAGGTCCGGATGCCGCCCGGCCTGAGCATCGAGCGGGTCGAGAGCGAGCTCGCCGGCATTCTCGCCCGCTATCCGATGGTGACGCGCGAGACGCGGCCGGACCACAGCTATCCCTCGAGCTGGTGTGATCCCGAGGGGGACATGGCCGGCATCCTGCGCGCCAATACGCGGCAGGTGACGGGGCGGGAGGCCGTGCCGATCGTCAGCCTCGGCGGCTCGGACGCGCGCTATTGGCGGTGGCGCGGGGTTCCTGCCTATCTCTACGGCCCCTCTCCCAAGACGATGGGCCACCGCGAAGAGCACGTCACGATCGACGAGCTGTTCGCCGTTCTGCGCGTCCATGCGCTGTCGGCAATCGACTATCTCGCGACCAATAATGGAGGGGAATGATGGCTATAGCTCGGGCTTGTCTTATCGCAGCAGCGCTTCTTTCCGGCGCCCTGCCAGCATCGGCAGCAAATCCGCCGGCCAAGGAACGGACGGCGACCATCCTGGTCAGGAACGATTCCGTCGGCTTCGACCCGCACAAGTCGACCGGCCGTGGCGCGGCCGAAATCCTGTTCATGATGGCAGATACGCTGGTCTCGGTCGAGGACGACCAGAAGACGCTGCATCCCCTGCTGGCGAAGTCGTGGACCCTGTCCGATGACGGCTTAACCTATACCTTCAACCTTCGCGACGACGTGAAGTTCTGCGACGGCAAGCCGCTCACGGCCGCTGACGTCGTCTATTCGCTGAAGCGCCTGATCGCGCCGGAGACACGGTCCCCGGCTGCCTGGCGCCTGGGCAAGGTCGCCGACGTCACCGCGAAGGACGACACAACCGTCATCTACACGCTGAAGGAGCCGCACAACGAGCTCCTGCTGCACCTCGCGCAGAGCTTCGGCTCCATCATCGACCGCGCCAATGTCGAGAAGCTGGGCGCCGATTTCGGCGTCAAGGGCCTCAACGGCACCGGCCCATTCTGCTGGGGCGAGTGGCGTCCGCGCGACCAGTTCGTGCTGACCCGCCACGATGCCTACAAATGGGGCCCGGCGATCTACGACAACAAGGGGCCGGCCAAGGTCGAAGCCGTCGTCTGGCGCGTCATCCCCGAGGAAAGCGCGATCCTGGCGGCGATGCAGACGGGCGCGGGAGACATCTCCTATGTGCTGCCGGAATGGTCGATCGATCAGCTCAGCAAGATGCCAATGCTGAACAAGGCCGAGCCGCGCATCTCGAACTATTCCGCCTATCTGGGCCTGCGCCCTAACCGCAAGATGACCAGCGACTTGCGCGTCCGCCAGGCGATGATCCTGGCCGTCGACCGCGAGGCGCTCGCCAAGAGCATGTGGTTCGGCCAGGCCCGACCCGCCAAGACGCTCGTCAGCCCCGGCACCATCGACTACTCGGGCGCGGCCGAGGCAGTCTACGATCCGGCCAAGGCAAAGGCTCTGCTCGACGAGGCCGGCTGGAAGCTCGGCAATGACGGCTTTCGCTACAAGGACGGCGAGCGTCTCGCGCCTTCGATCCTGGCCGCCGGCACGGCCGGGTGGCGCTCCCGCCTGGAGGCCATCCAGGGCTACATGAAACAGGTCGGCATCGACCTGAAGCTCCTGCTGGTCGAGCCCGCGGCCGCGATGGCGCAGATCAACACCTCGCCGGAGTTCGACGGCTACGCCCTGTTCTCGCCCTATGCCACGGCGGGCGAGGTGCTGATGATGTTCCACTCCGCCAACGTTCCGGCGCCGAACCGCTTCAACTGGAAGGACAAGGCCACGGATGATCTGCTCGCAGCCGGCCAGACCAGCCTCGACGCGACCAAGAAGGCCGAAGCCTATGCCGCCGTCCAGAAGATCGTGGCGGACCAGGCCCTGCTGATCCCGCTGGTTCACGAGCGCCTGTTCCTGTTCTCGACCAAGCGGGTCAAGGGCGTCGATGTGCACGGCATCTACAACAGCGCCGTCTACAAGGGCCTCGACATCGAGATCGCCAAGTGAGCGAGACCCTATTGGCTGACGGCTTCAAGGCCGAGCCTTACTGGTGGGAGGCCGTGCCCCAGGGCACGGCCGCTCGCCAGTCGCTCCCCGCCGAGGCTGATGTCGTCATCGTCGGCTCCGGCTATGCAGGCCTTTCCGCGGCCATCACGCTCGCTCGCGCCGGTCGCGAGGTCGTCGTCATCGAAGCTCACAGCGCAGGCCATGGAGCCAGCACCCGCAGCGTCGGAATGATCGGCGGCCGGCTGCGGCAGGGCTACGCCGCGCTGGCCAAGGATTTCGGGGCGAAGAAGGCGCATGCACTGCTGAGCGAGACCTGGAACGCCTATGGCTGGTTCCGCGGGTTCGTCCGCGACGAGAACATCGATTGCGACCTGGCGCTGTCCGGCCGGCTGATCTGCGCTTGGACCGCCAGGGACATGGAGATGCTCAAGCGCCAGGCGGCATTCCTGACCACGACCTTCGGCATTCCGGCCCATACCGTCGACAAGGGCGGGTTGCCCGCGCATGTGGCGACCGATCTCTATCACGGCGCGATGGTGCTGCCCGAGGATGGCGGCATCGATCCCGCAAAGTATCATCTCGGCTTGTTGCGCCTCGCGCGTGCACATGGCGTCCAGGTCGTCGAACAGACCCCGGTGACGGGGGTGACCGAGAACGGCAAGGCCACCTCGGTCACGACGGCGGCCGGCGATATCCGCGCTCGCGACGTCATTCTGGCGACCAACGCCTATACCGGGCGCGAGCTGCCCTGGTATCGCCGCCGCGTCATCGCCGTCGGCAGCCACATGATCGCGACCGAACCGCTGGCGGCGAGCGCGGTCGAGCGCCTTCTGCCCGGAGGCCAACTGGTCAACGACACGCGCAAGCTCGCCTTCGCATTTCGCGCCAGCCCCGATCGACGGCGCCTGCTCGTCGGAGGAAGGGCGTTGCAGGTAGACCGCGTCGACCCGGTCGCGATCGCGCGTCGCCTTAAGCAGGTGATGGTGCAGTCCTTTCCCTCGCTCGCCGAGACGCGTGTCAGCAATGCCTGGGAAGGCCGTGTCGGCTTCACTTTCGACCGCATCCCGCACATCGGCCGGCGGGGCAACATCCATCATGTGCTCGGCTGCAACGGCTCGGGGATCGTGATGGGCAGCTATCTCGGCCGCTGCACGGCCGAACTGGTCCTGTCCGGCCGCTCGACGAGCCATTTCGCTCAGCAGGAGCTGCCGAGCCGTCCCTACTACAACGGCATCCCCTGGTTCATGGCGCCGATGACCATGGCCCTGTCGCTGCAGGACAGGGCGCGGTCCTGGTTCCGCTGATCGCGCCAGATTGTTCAATTTCAGGAGAACGAGATGACATTTTCTTTGATCGCCCGTGACGAAAAGACGGGCATGTTCGGCATCGGTATCGCCACGTCGAGCATTGCCGTCGGCAACCGCTGCCCCTGGGCCCGCGCCAAGGTCGGCGCCGTGACTTCGCAGCACCGCAGCGACATCCGCCTCGGTCCGAAGGGGCTCGATTTCCTGTCAGCCGGGCTGAGCGCCGAGGAGACCGTGCGTCGCCTCATCGCGGAGAGCGAATTCCCTGATCAGCGTCAAGTCGCAGCCATCGACCGCGATGGAGGCACGGCGTTCTACACCGGGCCGAAGATCCCCTCGATCAATTCGGGCTACCAGGGCGTCAATTGCGTCTCGACCGGCAATGTGATCGCGAACCTCGACGTGCCCAAGGCGATGGTCGAATATTTCGAGGGCTCCGCCGGTGTGCCGTTCGTCGAGAAGCTGCTGGGCGCGATCGATGCTGGCCTGGCCGCGGGTGGCGAGACGCAGCCGATCATGTCGGCGGCTCTCCTCGTCGTCGACGAGCAGGACTGGCCGTTGGTCGATCTGCGCGTCGACCTCGAGCCGGAGCCGCAGGTTAAGCTGCGCCAGCTCTGGGAGGCCTATGAGCCGCAGCTCGAACACTTCATCGTGCAGGTCCTGCGCCCGAACGAGGTGAAGCCTCGCAAGGCTCCCGAGCCGGTTCAGGCCTGATCGTAAGCGAGCCCGAAAGGCAGCCCCATGCTGAGATACACGGCGCAGCGCCTGCTGCTTGCGATCCCGGTGGTTTTCGGCGTCCTGCTGATCGGGTTCACCCTGCTGAACCTCGTTCCTTCGGATCCGGCGACCGTGCGCGCCGGGCCGACGGCCACCGGCGCCGTCATCGCCCAGATCCGAAGCGAAATGGGGCTGGACCGCCCGCTCTGGGAGCAATTCCTGCTCTATGTCGGCAGCATTCTGCAAGGCGATCTCGGCACATCGCTGGTCAACAACATGTCGGTCGCGGAAGAGCTGTCGCGTTCGTTCACGGCGACGCTGGAGCTGATCGTTCTCTGCTTGGTCTGGGCCGTGCCGCTGGCGATCCTGCTCGGCGTCGCTGCCGCCGTCTCGCGAGGCGGCTTTCTCGATCGGCTGATCATCAGCGGGGCCGTCGCTGGCATTTCCCTGCCGGTCTTCCTGATCGGCATGATCCTGCTGTGGATTTTCGGTTTTCAGCTGCAGTGGCTGCCCTTCACCGGGCGCGGCGGCCCGCTCTGGACCCTCGACGGCTTTCGCCATGCGGTTCTGCCATCGCTGTGCCTGGGCCTGATCTTCGTCGGCCCGGTCGCGCGGATCACGCGCACATCCATGCTCGAGGTGCTGGGTGCGGATCATATCCGGACGGCGCGCGCCAAGGGATTGGAGGAGCGCCTGATCGTCGGGCGCCATGCGCTGCGCAACGCGATGATCCCAGTGACGACGCTGATCGGCCTCCAGATCGGCTATTTGATGGGCGGCGCCATCGTCACAGAGACGATCTTCTCATGGCCTGGCGTCGGCCGCCTTGCCGTGGGCGCGATCGTCGCCAATGACCTCCCCGTGGCGCAGGGCGCGATCATCGCCCTGGCGCTCGGGTTCATCGCGATCAACATCATTGTCGATCTGCTCTATGCCGTGCTCGATCCGAGGATCCAGGCCCGATGACGCTGGTACCAGGCTCCGCCCTTCCGCAGAGCAACAGCGCGCGGCTGCTGCGACGTCTCGCAGCCGATCCGATCGCCACCGCCGCCCTCGGCATGCTCCTCGTGCTGGCAGCGGGGGCGTTGTTCGCGCCCGTTCTCGCTCCCTACGATCCGCTTCGGATCGAGATGACGCAGGTGATGCAGCCCCCGAGCGCGGCCCATTGGTTCGGCACCGACGGCCAGGGGCGAGACATCTTCAGCCGCGTTCTGTTCGGCCTTCGGCTCACCGGCCTGATGGGCTTCTGCGCGATCGCCATCGGCGGCGCACTGGGCACCGCGGCGGGAATGCTGGCGGCGTTCTATCCGCGGCTGGACGGGCTGATCATGCGCCTGATGGACGTGTTGCTCTCGTTCCCGGCCATTCTGTTCGGGCTCGCGATCGCCGCGATCATCGGCGCGGGCACGCTGTCGGTGATCATCGCACTGGCGATCTCCACCATCCCGCTCACGGCGCGGATCGCTCGCGGCGCGGCGCTGACGGTGATCGCACAGGACTATATCGCCGCCGGACGGGTCATCGGCCTGACGGATAGAGGCCTGCTGGTTCGCTACATCCTGCCGAATTGCCTCTCGACCATCGTCGTCTTCCTGACGCTTCGGCTCGGTCAGGCCATCCTCCTAGGAGCCTCGCTCGGCTTTCTCGGCCTCGGCACGCAGCCGCCGGCGCCTGAGCTTGGAACAATGGCGGCTCAAGGCATCAATTTCTTCTTCTTCGCGCCGCATGTTGCGATCATCCCGAGCCTTGTGATCTTCGCTCTCGTCCTGGCGACCAATGTGCTGGGTGACTTCCTGCGCGACATGCTTGATCCAAGACTTCGCGGGTAAAGACGCTTCGAGCCGAGCGGACAGACGGCAGGCTGGCGCCAATAGCTCCGGTTCGCGCTCCCAGCGCCGCCATGATGCAATACGGCGCCCCATTCCTTCTGCGCGGATACCGTCCCAACGAAAACAGTGACTGGCGGCCTCACACTGTCTAAGGATTAATAGGTCCGTTCATTAGCATTAACCATCCGCCCAGGTTGCGACATAAGCGGAAATCCGGGTCCTAACCAGCAATCAGACATGCCTTGCTGACTGGCAGGAGGCCGCTCCCTGCCGAACCGGTCACTTTATGGCCCGAGGCGGTGGGGCCAGTCGAGCGTCAGGAATCGACGCTGGCCGTGTGTCGAGCAGCAAGCATTCCGGCTTCGCTACTAAAGACCTCGGCGGTGCCGCCGCAAAGCTTCTTGGCGCAACGCTGAGAGCAAACGCACGCGAATCAGGGTTCCCAGACTGGCGGCGTTCCAATTGAGCTCTGCAGTGCCAGGGTGAACGCTCTCACCTTGGCACTCGGATGCCGCAAGGACCGGAGGAGGTAAATCCCGTCCGTTGTCTTATTCCAAGTTTCGTCACCCACCGGCAGCCTCGCCAGCTTTCCCGCCCGGACGTCTGGCCCAACCACCCAGCTCGATAAGAACGCAATTCCTAAGCCGGCCTCGGCTGCTCCGCGTAGGGCTTCAAAATCGTCGGAGCGGAACGTTACCACATCTTGCCCATGCCCTGCCGGCCGGCCGAGCAGGTTTCGCCAACCGAGCAGATCAGGGCCATGCAACTTATCGAGCAGACGATGAGACGACAGATCCGCCAAGCAACTCGGCGCACCTGAACGCGCCAGATAGGTCGGGCTTGCCACCAGCAGCCGGTTCAGCGGCGCAAGCCTCGTGGCGATCAGCGTGCTGTCAGCCAGCGCCCCCATGCGGATAACCACATCGAGACGCTCGACAACCGGGTCGGCCAGCCTCTCCGTCAGATCGAGATCGACATTGAGCGCAGGATGTTCGGTTTGCAGAGCCGCGATAACCGGCAGGACATAGCGTTTGCCGAAGGTTGGAAAGCAGGCGATCCGCAGCGTGCCTGAAACGCAACCATCGAGGGCCGAGATTTCGGCGCGCGTATCTGCCAGTTCGTCAAGAAGATGCAGGGCCCGCTCGTGCAGCCTCTGGCCTGCGTCAGTGAGAGTTAGCGCACGTGTCGAGCGAACCAGAAGGGTGACACCCAAATCTTTTTCAAGCGCATCAATCTTACGCACGACCGCCGAGGGCGTGAGTACGCGCCTACGGGCTGCGCCCGAAAAGCTCCCCGCCCGGACGACATCGACGAAGATGGAGAGGAACTCGGCGAAATGGGGGCTCATCTTTGCTCTCCGCGCAAAGCCGTTTGCAGACGCGTGCGGCTTATCCTTCTCCTGAATCAGACGCACAACGCCTTCGCTCGTTTTGAAATTGCAGTTGCGTTTCGGGCCGCGGCGGCAGGAGCAAATTCAATCAAGCTGCGCGTATCCGACGGAAGCGCGAGAACTCAAATATATACGTTGGTATGTGGAGATATACCCTGATTTATCGTTCGAAACCTTGCGTATGATTTCTCCAAATCGCTGCGGGCGGCAACTTCAATGAGTAAACAGAGGCAGCTTCAAAGCCTCAGACCGCTGGACACGGATTTCATTGCGAAACGCACCGGAGATGCGGCTCGCTTGCCGCCCGTAGAAGGCTGGCCTCGCCCAACCTGGACCCTCGAAAGGGAAAGACCATGAAAGTTCTGACCGACAAGATCCTCTCGGAATCGGCCTGCGCCGCCGAGATCGACGTCTCGTTCGAGAAAATCGACATCGCCGACTGGCTCTTCACCCTGCCGGAGGCCGAGTATCTGCGCTGCTGCCCGCCCGACCACATCGGCTCCGGCGTCACCACCACGGACGACGGACAGCGCATGGTGATCAATGTCGAGATGATCGGCACCGGGCTCGTGATCCAGCACTATGTGGCCGAGCAGGCAAGTGCGGCCTATTGCCGGATGAACTCGATATCCGATGTGTTCACCCCTGTCGGACGCACGCAGGTCAACGTGATCTGGGAACTGATCGCCGAGGCAATCGAGGGCGGCAAGACCCGCTACACCAACCGGGTCACCTCGCACCCGACAGACGTTTTCATGGACTTCATCGCCGCGCACGGCCAGACCTTCGAGCAAGCTGCGGTGGCCCGGCAGGAAGCGGGGGGCGACCATAATCGCCGCGAGACGCCGCTCTTTGCTGCCAGCATCGGACGCCGGGCGACAGCCAAGGCAGCCGGGAAATGAAAGCGGTCGTATTCGACAATTTCGGCAAGGCGGATGTTCTCCGCCTTGCCGAGGCGCCGACGCCGGAACCTCGCGCCGGCGACCTCCTGGTTAAGGTCATGGCTGCCGGCGTCAATCGTGCCGATCTGCTGCAACGGCAGGGCTATTACGGTTGCCAAAGCTATGGCGAGAGTGACCTGCTCGGATTGGAGGTCGCGGGCGAAGTGGTCGCCGTTGGCAACGATGTCAGCGATATTCGCCCCGGCGAGCGGGTGATGGCCATCGTCGGCGGTGGCGCTTACGCCGAATATGCCCGCGTGGATCGCGGCATGGCGGTGCGTATTCCAGATCACATCGATTACATCGGCGCAGCTGCGACGATGGAGTCGTTCGTCACCGCCTGGGAGGCGGTCGTGCACCTCGGCGCCGCCGCGCAGGGTTCGGCGGTGCTCGTTCATGCGGCGGCGGGCGGTGTGGGATCCGCCGCCGCGCAGATCGCTCACGCGCTTGGTGCTCGGGTCTTCGCAACGGCCAATACAAAACAGCGCGCCAACGTCCTGTTTCTCGGCGCGGAAGCCGTGTTCGACTATCGATCCGAGGACTTCGAGCAGGGCGTGCGCGAAGCCACCGGGGGGCGCGGGGTCAATGTGGTCGTCGACTTCGTCGGCGGCGACTATCTCGCCCGCAACCTGCGCAGCCTCGCACCCGGCGGACGTCTGGTGCAGGTCGGCCTGCTCGGTGGCCAAGACAGCACCACGATCCCACTCGCAGTTCTTCTGCACAATCACTTGCGCCTCATCGGCACGGTCATGAAATCGCGCACACCGGACGAGAAGCGCGAGATGCTGCGGCGCTTCGCGGAGGGCGCGCTGCCGATGTTCGGCGACGGCCGGCTCAAGCCGCTCGTCGGCAGGGTCTTTCCGCTCTCGGAGGCCGCCGAGGCGCATCGCTGCATGGAATCCGGCGGCGGCTTCGGGAAAATCGTGCTGGCCGTTGCCGTGTAAGGACGAGCTTTGAGAGCGCGTCGCTGAACGCTTGATCGCGTTGATCGAGCCATCGCTAACAGTCAGGAGTTCAGTCATGGCGGAGATCTCTGTCCCGATTACCGAAAAACTGCGTGACATCCCGATCGGCATTGACGCCACGGGTATGCGCCGTGAGTTCGACTCGCTGGGCGAAGTCGATGTGCGGGCTGACTGCTATTGGGGCGCGCAGACCGAACGCTCGCTGCACCATTTCAACATCGGTGACGACCGCATGCCGAAAGCGGTCTACCACGCCTATTGCATCGTCAAGAAAGCCTGCGCGCTGGCGAACGCTGCCGGCGGCCGCCTTCCGAACTGGAAACGCGATGCCATCATCCAAGCCGCTGACGAGGCTACCGCCGGCAAGCTTGATGATCATTTCCCGCTCTACGTCAGGCAGACGGGTTCCGGCACCCAGTCGAACATGAACGTCAATGAGGTGATCTCGAACCGCGCGATACAGCTGCTGGGTGGGACGCTAGGCTCGCAGCACCCGATCGGACCGAACGACGACGTCAACATGGGACAGTCGTCGAACGACACGTTTCCGACCGCGATGCATATCGCGTCCGTCGCGGCTGTCGATACGTTGTTGCTGCCGCAGGTGGAGAAGCTGGCCCAAACCATCGAGCGCAAGGCCGATGGCTGGATGGAGGTGGTGAAGATCGGCCGAACCCATCTGGAAGACGCAGTGCCGCTCACGGTCGGCCAGGAATGGCATGGCTGGGCCGGGCAGATCCGCGCTGCCATCGCCGACATCGAGGCGAGCCGTGAGGGCCTCTACGAGCTGGCTGTCGGCGGCACGGCGGTCGGCACCAGGCTGAACGCGCCCAAGGGCTTCTCGGTAGATGTAGCGGTAAAAATCGCCGAACTCACCGGCAGGCCTTTCGTCACCGCGCCCAACAAGTTCACGGCGCAGGGCTCGCTGGACGCGATGGTGCGGGCGCATGCCGCCCTTCGTGGGCTGGCCGTGCGCTGATGAAGATCGCCAACGACATGCGCTGGCTGGCGTCCGGCCCGCGCTGCGGCTTCGGTGAACTGCTGCTGCCGAGCAACGAGCCGGGATCGTCGATCATGCCCGGCAAGGTCAATCCGACCCAATGCGAGGCCATGGTGATGATCTGCGTCCAGGTCATGGGCAATGACGGCGCCGTCGCGGTCGCAGGCAGCCAGGGCAATCTCGAACTCAACGCGATGCGGCCGGTCATCATCAACAACTTCCTGCATTCGGCCCGCATCCTCGCGGACGGCTGCGAAAGGTTCCGCGAATTCTCCATTGAGGGCACGGAACTCAACCGCGAGCGGATCGAGCACTATGTCGAGGGCAGCGTCATGCTGGTCACGGCGCTCTCGCCGGTCATCGGTTACCAGAACGCCGCGCATATCGCAGAAAAAGCAATCGCCGATGGCCTCACGCTCAGGCAGGCGGCGCTAATGTCAGGCAAGGTGGACGAGGTGCTGTTCGACAAGGTCGTGAAGCCGATCGAAATGGTCGGCGCGGGCCTCGCGGGCGCGTGATGGATGCCTCTCGTCCTCCGGCCCCAGATGCGGCGCACCTCGTGTTGCGGCTGGGCCGGCTCATGCTGGCGAACGGGGCCGACACCGCGCATGTGCAGCAAGCCGTCACAGCTTTCGCGGAACCGCTGCGGATGCCGCCCGTGAAATCCTCCTTGATCTTGCGGTCGAAGCGGCCGTCGAAGCCTTCCGCGACGACGTCCGTATCGAGACCGAGGCGCAGGCCGTAGGCGTAGAGGTCGGCGTCGCGCAGCGCGGTCTGGTTCTCGTAGAGCATGTCATGTGCCTGCCAGAACTTGCCGAACCCGCCGGCGGTCTCCGCGAATTCTGCCGCACGAACCGCATGGGGATGCATTTCGGCGAGCGGAAAGTTGCGGAAGACGAAGCGCAACTGGTCCCCCATGGCACGCTGTACCGCCTTGAAGATGGGATAGGCCTCGCCGCAATAGGGGCATTCATAGTCGCCATATTCGACGAGGGTCACAGTGGCCTGGGCCTGGCCCTGGACATGGTCCTGGCTGCCTACGGGGATCGCGAGACGGGTCATGACGCAGTTCCTTCGGAGGGCGCCGCGGCGCCGAGATTGTCGAGCGCGTCGAGGATGCCGTCGGCGCCCGGGTTGATGCCGAGCGGCGAGACGAAGCTCCAGCGGATGATGCCGGCCCCGTCGATGACAAAGAGGGCGCGCTCGCTGATGCCCTCCTTGTCGCGGTAGACGCCGAAGCTGCGCGCGACCGCGCCCTTCGGCTCGAAATCGGAGAGCAGCGGGAAGTGCAGCTTGCGCTCGCCGGCAAAGGCGGCGTGACACCAGACGCCGTCCACCGAGATGCCGACGAGTTGCGCGCCGGCCTTGTGGAATTCGGGCAGGATCTCGTTGTAGAGCGCCATCTGGTCGCCACAGACCGGGCTCCAGTCCGCCGGATAGAAGGCGAGGATCACCGACTTGCCGCGGAGATCTTCGAGCGAGACCATCTGGTCAGGGGTTGCCGGCAGCGTGAAGGCCGGGGCGGCCCCGCCAGCAGGCAGGGCCGATTGCGAGTGCTGTTCGGGCATGGTCGTCTTCCTCCGTTCAGGACAGCGGCGCTCAGCGCGCCGCCCGCGTCGTCTCGTAGAGGAACCAGCTCCGGCGTTCGGCCTCGTCGATCCAGACCTCGATCAGGCTGGTCGAGGCGACGTCGTTATGGGTCTCGCAGACGCCGTGAGCGGCGCGGAGGAAGCCGGTGAGGCTGCGATTGTCGTCGGCGAGCTCGGCCAGCATGCCCTGCGGCGTGACGTAGTCCGCATCGTTGTCGAGCAGCCGCTGCATCCGGCCGATATGGCCGATCGAGCGCAGTGTCGTGCCGCCGACCTTGCGGACGCGCTCGGCCAGCGCGTCGGTGGTCGCGAAGATCTGATCGCCCTGCTCGTCGAGCATCAGGTGGTAGTCGCGGAAATGCGGGCCGGACATGTGCCAGTGGAAGTTCTTGGTCTTGAGATAGAGCGCGAACATGTCGGCAAGGACGCCGGTCAGCGCGGCTGCGATGTCGGTCGTGGCGTTCGCGCCGAGATCGGTCGGGGTGCGCAAGGCGGCGTCGCGCTTGGCATGGGTGGACAGGTCGTTCATGGCAGCTCTCCGTTGGCTTCGAGGAGCCTGTCTCCCCGATGTCCTGACCCTAGGCCGCGGCCGCCACCGCCTGAATCGGACGAAGGCATGTCGAGCTCATACCTAGGTTTATGTGCGCCAGCGAAGGGCGCGCCCGGCCGACCTAAACCCCTGTATGATTTCATCGCCGGCCGCTTTCGCGAAAGTGATGCCGCGGATCGAAGCATCCGCGCCGATCGCGGGGGACGAGGCAGATGAGCTATGCTAGCGCGTTGTCAGCTCTCGCGACCGGAATCGGCTGCCTCTCATGTCCTCCCGCTTCTCCGCCGCTCGGCACGGCGCCTCTCGATCCGCCCCGCGGGACACCGGTCTCCCCCAGCGCTCCTTCTTCTCTCCGGCCATGAACACGACGGCGCTTCGCATCGCGGCGGCTCTGCTCGCGCTCTGCATCTTCCTGTTCGATACGCTCTCGCCGCTGGAGGGCGCGGTCGCAGTGCTCTACGTTCTGGTGGTCTTGCTGGCAGCGGGCACCGGACGGCGGGGCGACATCCTCGTGGCGGCGGCGACAAGCCTGATCCTGACCATCGTGGCTTATGTCGATACACATGGCCTGAGCCTGGCCGGCGCACCGACCTTGCGGGCGCTGGTCAGCGTGGCGGCGACCATGATCGCGACGCTGCTCTCCCTGAAGAACCAGGCGGCCACGGCGACGCTCGCGGCGCAAGCCCGGTTGCTCAACCTGTCGCACGACATGATCTTCGTGCGAGACACTTTCGGACAGATCACCTTCTGGAATCGCGCCGCGGAAGAGACCTATGGCTGGTCTGCCGCCGAGGCGACGGGCCGCATTGCCGATGAGTTGCTGGAGACGCGGTATGCGCGGCCTCGCGACGCGGTCGACCGCGTGCTTCACGACACCGGACGGTGGGACGGCACGCTGGAGCATCGGACCAAGGCCGGCGCGCGGATCACCGTGGAAAGTCGCTGGGCCCTCCAACACGATGCCAGGGGACGCATCGTCGGCGTGTTCGAGACGAATACGGATGTGACCGAGCGCGAGGCGGCCCACGCAGCGCTGGTTCAGAGCGAAAGACGCTACCGGCGCATGTTCGACGCGACCCGGGTCGGCGTCGTCCAGGAGGACTGGAGCGCGGCGCGTCGCGAACTTGCTGCGCTCGGTCTCGCGGATGAGGAGGCACTGGCCGGCCATTTGGCCGCTCAGCCAGACCTTGTCGCGCGCCTGCGTAAGGTGACGAAGATTGTCGACGTCAACCCGGCCTTTCTTGCCATGATCGGAGCGGAGAGCACTTCTCATCTCCATCAGACAGTCGACGACGTGCTGAGCGACAGCGATCCGACCTTCGGGCCGGCGCTGGCGGCTTTCGCTCGTGGCGACGGCTTCCACGAAGGCGAGACGGAAATCGTCAGGGCAGATGGCAGTCGCGTGCCGGTGATCTTCGCCATCACCTTTCCTACGGTCGATGACGGCGACGGCAACGTGCTGGTCTTCGTCGTCGACATCACCGAACGTCGGCAGGCGCAGGACGCGGTGCTGCACGCGCAGGCGGAGCTCGCCCATGCCGCCCGCGTGGCGACCCTGGGGGAACTCACCGCCTCGATCGCCCATGAAGTCAACCAGCCGTTGATGGCGGTCGTGACCAACGGCGAGGCGGCGCTCCGCTGGCTGCGCCGCGACCAGCCGGACCTGCAGGAGGTCGACAGCGCCATCGGGCGTGTCGTTTCCGAAGGGCGGCGCGCCAGCGAGATCGTCAAGCGGATTCGGGCCTTCCTGACCAAGGCACCGACCCGGTCGAATGCGCTCGACGTCGCGACGCTGGTCGAGGAAGCGGCGCAGCTGGTGCAGCGGGAGCTCGCGCGCGCCGAGGTCGAGTTGCGCGTCGAGGTCGCGGCGGACCTGCCGCCTGTCATCGGCGACCGGATCCAGCTCCAGCAAGTCCTGGTCAACCTCATGGTCAATGCCGGCCAGGCGATGGCTGAACATGATGGCCGGCGCCTGCTGACGATCACCGCCGGTCAGACACACTGCCCAATGGAAGGCAGTCCTGTCGAGATCGCTCTACGCGACACCGGTCCCGGCATCTCGCCCCAACACCTGGAGCGCCTGTTCGATCCCTTCTTCACAACCAAGCCGGAGGGGATGGGCATGGGTCTTGCGATCTGCCGCACGACCGCTGAAGCTCACGGCGGAAAGCTTTCGGTCGAGAACCCTCCAGACGGCGGAGCGACATTCCGCCTGACCCTTCCTATTTCCCACCATGGTACCGCGGTATGATCAGGCAGACCTCCGTCAAGCCGGCCCCGGCCTCACCGAGCCCGCCACTCGTCGTTATCGTGGACGACGATCCGGCGGTGCGTGAATCCCTCGACAGCCTGATCCGATCGGTCGGACTGGCGACGCGGCTCTTCGGCGCGCCGGCGGAGCTGTTGCAGGGCAGCTTGCCCGACGTGCCGGGCTGCATCATCCTCGACGTGCGCCTGCCCGGAATCAGCGGCCTCGACTTCCAGGACCAGCTCACCCGGCAAGGGATCGCGCTGCCGATCGTCTTCATGACCGGACATGGCGACATACCCATGACCGTGCGGGCGATGAAGGCAGGTGCCGTCGATTTCCTGTCGAAGCCTTTCCGCGATCAGGAAATGCTCGACGCGGTGACGTCTGCGATCGAGCGCGACCGGCAGCGGCGCAGCGCGACGGCGGCGCTGGACGATCAGCGTTCAGCCTATGCGACGCTGACAGCCAGGGAGCGCGAGGTGATGGCGCATGTCGTCGCCGGACTGATGAACAAGCAGGTCGCCGGCGTGCTCGGCCTCAGCGAGATCACGGTGAAGATCCATCGCGGCAACGTCATGCGAAAGATGGGTGTGCGCACGCTGGCCGACCTCGTCCGCACGGCCGAGGCCCTGGGGGTTTACAAGCCGTGAGCGTGCCGGGTGCAAACCTGCGTATGATGGCCGCACGACGCATGATCCTTCATAACAAGGTCAGGCCGCGCACCGGAGTCCCCTTTCGTGCGACCATCGGCACAAAGAAACGTGGACATGCATCACATACCGACAGTCGCGATCGTCGATGACGACGACGGCGTTCGTAATTCTCTCGCCAGCCTGATCCGCTCGCTGGGCTACGAAGCCCGCAGCTATGGCTCGGCGCCGGAATTCCTCGCAGATTGCGAGACGGGCGATCCCGACTGCATGATCTCCGATATACAGATGCCCGAAATGAACGGGGACCAGCTCCAGGCCGAACTGCTAGCGACCGGACGGAGCTTCCCCATGATCTTCATGACGGCTTTTCCGACAGCCGCCACGCGCGATCGCGTCATGGCCGCCGGCGCTTGCGCCTTCCTCGACAAGCCAGCCGAACCCGACACGATTGCGCATCACCTGGCCGCGGCGCTGGCGCATAGCCGCGGCTGACCGGCACACCCCACACCTTCGTATGAGACGCTGATCCAAGCGTAGGATTCCGGCCCCGGCTGCCCCCGCCTAACCTGTCTTCGTCAGCTACCCAATGCGGAGACAAGGCCATGTCCGACGTCAGTTTCATCGTCACCCGGCGGGCCGCGATGGCCGGCATGGCCGCCGCTTCTGCAGCGAGCCTGATCCCTGCGGCAGCATCCGCACAACCGTCACAACCCCTTCGAAACACGACAGGAGCCAAGACCATGAGCAGCGGTTACGTCAAGACCACGGACGGCGTCGAGATCTTCTACAAGGACTGGGGGCCCAAAAGCGCCCAGCCGATCATGTTCCATCACGGCTGGCCGCTGTCCTCGGACGACTGGGACGCGCAGATGCTGTTTTTCCTCGCGAACGGCTACCGCGTCGTGGCCCATGACCGTCGCGGTCATGGCCGCTCGTCGCAGGCCGATACCGGCAACGACATGGATCACTACGCCGCTGACGCCTTCGCCGTGGTCGAGCATCTCGACCTCAAGAACGCCGTCCATATCGGCCACTCCACCGGCGGGGGCGAGGTCGCCCGCTATGTCGCGAAGTTCGGCCAGCCCCATGGCCGCGTCGCCAAGGCGGTGCTGGTCAGCGCCGTGCCGCCGCTGATGCTGAAGACCGCAAGCAACCCGGGCGGAACGCCGATCGAGGTCTTCGACGGCTTCCGCAAGGCACTGGCCGCCAACCGCGCGCAGTTCTATCTCGATGTCGCCTCCGGCCCCTTCTACGGCTTCAACCGCGAGGGCGCGAAGATTTCGCAAGGGGTGATCCAGAACTGGTGGCGGCAGGGCATGATCGGCGGAGCGCTGGCCCATTACGAGGGAATCAAAGCCTTCTCCGAGACCGACCAGACCGAGGATCTCAAGGCGATCACCGTGCCGACGCTGGCGATGCAGGGCGATGACGACCAAATCGTACCCTACAAGGACGCGGCGCTTCTCCAAGCCAAGCTCCTGAAGCACGGCACGCTGAAGATCTACCCGGGCTTCCCGCACGGCATGCTGACCACCCACGCCGAGGTGATCAATCCGGACCTGCTGGCCTTCGTGAAGGGCTGACCCGCAACCCACGCGCAACAATGACCAAGGGAGGGCGGATCATCTCCGCCCTCCCTTTCGTTTGGCCGCAGCCGGAGGCTGAAAACACCGCGAGCCGATCAGTGGAAAGGCCGGAAGGATCGGATCCCCGCGATAAGGTGCGGGAGCCGGGACCGCGAGGCCCCGGCTGGCGTCGTTCGATCGGCTCGGCTCCGGTCAGGTCAGCGCGGCAGCAGGTTCTGCTTGGCGAGGTCGAGCACCTCGTCGCCACGCCCGCTCATCACGGCCCGCAGCATCCACAGGCCGAAGCCCTTGGCTTGCTCCACAGCGATAGCCGGCGGCATCGAGAGTTCCTGCGTCGCGGTCACCACGTCGAGCACGGCTGGTCCGCTATGGCCAAGCACGTCTGCGACCGCGCCCGGCAGATCGCCGGGATCCTCGACCCTGACGCCATGAATGCCCATGGCGCGCGCCATCGCTGCGAAATCGGGATTCTCAAGATCGGTTCCGAGTTCCACGAAGCCCGCAGCCTTCATTTCGAGGGCGACGAAGCCGAGCACGCCATTGTTGAAAATGACGATCTTCACCGGCAGCTTCTGTTGCTTGAGCGTGATCAGATCGCCCATCAGCATGGTGAAGCCGCCATCGCCGGAGAGCGAGATCACCTGCCGGCTGGGCTGCGCCGCCTGGATGCCGATGGCTTGCGGCATGGCGTTGGCCATCGAGCCATGCACCAACGAACCGACCAACCGGCGCCTGCCGTTCATCTTGAGATAGCGTGCAGCCCAGATCGTCGGCGTGCCGACATCGAAGGTGAAGGCCGCATCCTCCGCGGCGACGTCGCTCAGGACCTTCGCCAGATATTGCGGATGGATCGGCCTGCGGCCTGGCGTGCCGCGCGCCAGCGCATCGAGCCCTTCACGGGAGTGCCGGTAGCGGTCGAGGCTATCGTCGAGATGCGTCCGGTCCTGCTTAACCGCGAGACGCGGCAGCAGGGCCTCGATCGTCGTGCCGACATCGCCGACGATGCCGAGATCGAGCTTGCAGCGGCGGCCGAGCTGCGATGCGCGGATATCGACCTGCGCGATCGCGATGCCGCTCGGGAGGAACTGCTTGTAGGGAAAATCGGTGCCCAGCATCAGCAGCAGATCGCATGCGTGCATCGCCTCATAGCCCGAGGCGAAGCCGATGAAGCCGGTCATGCCGACATCATAGGGGTTGTCGTATTCGACATGCTCCTTGCCGCCGAGCGCGTGGACGATCGGGCTCTTCAGCATCTCGGCGAATTTCATCAGCTGGGGATGCGCGCCGGCACAGCCACGGCCGCAGAACAGCGTCACGCGTTGTGCTCCGTTGAGCAGGGCAGCGAGGGCCTCGACTTGCGCCTCGGCAGGCGTGACGACGGGCATCGGCGGCAACAACCCTGCGGCGGGCGCGACATCACGCGCCGGCGCCGGCTTCAGCGCCACGTCGCCGGGGATCACGATGACCGCGACACCGCGATCTCCGACGGCAGCGCGGATCGCATTCTCCAGCACATAAGGCATCTGGCTGGGGTCGGAGACCATCTCGCAATAGACGCTGCATTCGCGAAACAAGTTCTGCGGATGCGTTTCCTGGAAATAGCCACCGCCGATCTCCGCCGATGGTATCTGCGCGGCGATGGCCAGCACGGGCGTGCGGCTGCGCTGGGCGTCGTAGAGGCCGTTGATGAGGTGTAGGTTGCCCGGGCCGCAGGAGCCGGCACAGACTGCGAGCTTGCCCGTGATCTGGGATTCGCCTGCGGCGGCGAAGGCAGCCACCTCTTCATGCCGGACATGCACCCAGTCGATCTTGCCGGTCTGGCGCAGCGCCTCGGTCAGTCCGTTCAGGCTATCGCCGACGACGCCGTAGATGCGCTCGACTCCCGCACGATCCAGGGTTTCGACGATCAGATCGGCAACATTGCGTTTCGACATGAGCTTGGCCTCTCTCGCTGTCTTCGAAGGATTTCGGTGTCACATGGCCGGCATGTCCGCCGGAGCTTACAGCGCGGTCGCACCAAGGCGTCGGCCCAGGGCTGCGATCTCGCGACCGACCGGCAAGCGCTCGCTTTGGTAAAGCGCGAGAGCCGTTTCCAGATCGGCGGCCGCGGCCAGATGCTTGCGCAATGACATCACGTCGCCGGCCGCCTTGCCGACCCCCATGGCGGTGTGCGGCCTGACCACGAAGGCCGCATCGCCGATCAGAGCGATACGCCCTCCCACCATGGCCGGCGTCTCGTAGTCGTAGATCCCCTGGATCGAGGGCGTCTCCTCCGCCGCGACGGCAAGCGAGAAAGGCGGCGGGAGGTGGATGCGGGCATCATGGCGCAGCGCGTCGCGCCGCTCCGATGACAGCCCGCCGCGCGGCAGTGAGACCGGATGGGTGTGGCCGTCGCGATCGGTGAAAAGCGCACGCAAATCGTGCTCCGCCACCCGGCGGTACCAGACCCAGTTATAGCGCCGCTTGCCTGGCGCGGTCTCGCCGTTCGGGCCGGGCACGAGGTAGCCCAGCGCGTGGTCGCCCGGCACGAGATAGAAGGCGAAGCGGTCCAACAGCAGCGAAGCCCTTGCAGGCAGCGCCGTCTCCGGGATCAATCCACGCCAGGCGACATAGCCGGCATAGCGGTTTGCCGCATGATCGGGGGAGAGTGCGTGGCGCACGACCGAACCGATGCCGTCGCCGCCAATCACCAGATCGGCCTCGTCGCGCGAGCCTTCGGCGAAGCTGAGCGTCGTAGCGCCGTCGCCCTCAGCTTCGACCCGCACGAGTTGACTGCCGAGCCGGTAATCGGCCGGCGCGATGCGTGCTGCGACCTGCTCGTAGAGCACGTCCCAGGAGAGCTGGGTCTGCGCTTCCCTGATCGTCTGCACGATTTCTCCAGCCTGATCGAGAAAGATGCGCTCCTGCGCGACGACCCCGATATCGGCGAGATGCTCGATGCCGATCGCCCGCAGGATCTGGAAAACCTCTCGTTGAGGGACTAGGCCGGCGCCGCGACCCGCGAGGCCTTGGGGGGAGCGCTCATGGATCGTGACATCATGACCGTCGCGCTTCAGCAGGACGCCGGCGAACAGGCCTGCGAGAGATCCGCCGATGATGCTGATGCGAAGTGGTTTCATGGCGCGCCTCTCGCGGTGCCGGAGGGCCCTGAGCGTTTCCGCCACCGGGCCTGTTCCCTTCATTGAGACAACGCGGCGGGCCGATCCGGCAATCATACGCAGGTGTGTGCCGGGCATCCGCAAGCGCTACAGAATGCGCAAGCGCCAGCGCGTAGCTTCGAAGCCATCAGAGCCGGATCGACCGCCAACCCGGTCGCGCCGGCCCGCTAGCGGAGCACATACTATGCACAAGCCCGTCAAGCCGGATGCAAGCCCGCCGCGCATCGGCAGCATGATGATTTATGCGATGTCAGCCGCAGCCGGCATCGCAGTCGCCAACATCTACTACAACCAGCCGATGCTCGGTCTGATCGAGGCGGAACTGCCCGGCTCGCTGTCCGGGCTGATTCCAACCGCGACGCAGCTCGGATACGCCGCAGGGCTGTTCCTGTTGGTGCCGCTCGGCGACATCGTCGAACGCAGGCGTCTCATCGTCATCCAGTTCGGGGTGTTGGCGGTGGCGCTTATTCTGGCAGCCGTGGCGCCGGGCGCGGCCCTGCTGGTGCTCGCCTCGCTCCTCGTCGGCCTCGCTGCGACGGTCGCCCAGCAGATCGTGCCGCTGGCTGCCCATCTCTCGGCGCCGGAGCGGCGCGGCGCCACGGTCGGCACGATCCTCGCGGGAATCCTGACCGGCATCCTGCTCAGCCGCACGCTGGCCGGCTTCGTCGCGACGCATGGCGGATGGCGCGAGATGTTCTGGCTCGGCGTGCCGATGGCGCTGGGAGCCGGGGCCCTGATGATGCTGAAGCTCCCGCACAGCAGGCCGGATTCCCAACTCGGCTATGGCCGCCTGCTGCATTCGATGCTGCATCTGTGGCGCGAGTTCCCGGCCCTGCGACTGGCGGCGCTGACGCAGGCTCTGCTCTTTGCGGCCTTCACGGCCTTCTGGACCGTCCTTGCGTTCCGCCTGCAGGCGCCACCCTTCGGCCTCGGCGCCGATGTAGCAGGACTTTTCGGCATCGTCGGCGCGGTCGGAATCCTCGCGGCGCCGCTCGCCGGCCGCATCGCGGACTCCAAGGGAGCTGCTCCCGTGGTTGCGCTGGGCGCCGTCGTGACCTTGTCGTCATGGCTGGTCTTCGGGCTGTGGACCTCTCTCGCAGGGCTCGTTTTTGGCGTCGTGCTGCTCGATTTCGGCATGCAGTCGGCGCTGGTCTCCAACCAGCACATCGTCTTTGCGCTGCGGCCGGAAGCCCGGGCTCGCCTTAACACCATCCTGATGGGTGCGATGTTCCTCGGCGGCGCCGTCGGTTCGGCGACCGGAACCTATGCCTGGCAGGCTGCCGGCTGGCCTGGCGTTGTCGCGCTCGGGGTCGCCTTCGGCGCCGCCGCTGTCGCGCTGCAGGCAGCAAGCCATATCGGCGAGCGGCGGAGGAAGCGCGCGAGCGCCGCTTCCGGCAGTGCCTCGTCGCACTGAAGCCACTGGCGCCCTCGTCCTTCAAAGCGGGAGGAACGACCATGACATCTGCCGTGACCGAAACCGAGAGCGTCGCGCCCATTGAGCAGTATGACGGCCCGGCGTCCTGGCGCTATCGCGGCCTCGCGGCCTTGGCCCATCCGCTGTTCCATGGGGGAGTTGTGATCGCTATCGTCGCCGTGGGCTGGGCCATCGCGGCGCATTGGGACCGCTGGACCGGGTCGGCGCGTTACCAGGCCACCGACAACGCCTTCATCGCCGGCGACACCACACCTCTCGCGGCCCAGATCGCGGGATTGGTCAGGTCGGTTGCGGTCGATGATTATCAGCTCGTGCGAGCGGGGGATCTGATCGCCGAGATCGAGCCCGCCGACTATCTGGCGCAGCGTGACCTCGCCGAGGCCGATCTCGCCGCTGCCCGGGCGACGCTCGCCTCGGTCACGGACAAGCGCGCCATCCAGCGCACATTGATCGAGCAGGCCAGGGCCACGATCGCGATAGCCGAGGCCGAAGTGCTGAGAGCCGATGCGGAGGCCAGCCGGCAACGCGAGCTGCTGCGCAAAGGCCTCGCAGGAACCGAACAACTGGTCGAGCAGGCGGATGCCGCGGCAGCCAAGGCAGCTGGATCGCTGGCTCTGTCGCGTGCGCAATTGCTTCAGCAGGAAGCCGCCCTGACCGCGCTCGATGCAACCGAACGCGAGCTCGCTGCGCAAGTGAGTGCCTCCGCGGCCCGGCTTAAGCTCGCTCATGACAATCTCGGCTACACGCGCATCCTGGCTCCGGTCGATGGCCTCACCGGTGCGAGGCAGGTCCATCCCGGACAATTTGTTTCCATCGGCAGCCAGATCATCACCGTCATGCCGATGGCAAAACTCTGGGTCGTCGCCAATCTGAAGGAAACGCAGATGACCAATATCCGCGTGGGCGACAAGGCCACGGTCACGGTCGATGCGTTCCCGGGAAGCGTGCTGACGGCGCGTGTCGCGAGCTGGTCTCCGGGCACCGGCAGCGTCTTCGCCTTGCTTCCTCCCGACAATGCGACCGGCAACTTCACCAAGGTCGTACAGCGCATTCCGGTCAAGCTCACGCTCGATCCCAATCGCGATCTCGGAGCCTTGATCCGGCCGGGCATGTCCGTTGTCGCCACGATCGACACCGCCCGCCCCCAGGCAGCCGGCCCGGCAGGGGCTTCGTCCGGGAGGGCGCCGTGACGGTTTCCGTCGAAAGCCAGAGCCTCGTGCCTAGCGCCACGCCCGGGATCGCCTGGCAGCCCTACATTGGCCTTCTGGGTGTGATGCTGGGCTCCATGATCGCGACTCTCGGGACGCGAGTGACCACCTTCGGTCTCGCCGACCTTCGCGGCAGCTTGAGCGCTGGCTTCGATGAAGGGGCCTGGATCACGACGGCGCTCGGCCTCGGCCAGCTCATCTCGGGGATCTCATGTCCCTACATAGCTTCCGTCATCGGTGGACGAAGGCTTTTGCTGGGCGGCATCGTCGTCTCCTTCGTCGCCTTCTTGCTCGCGCCACTATCTCACACTGTCCACGGCTATATCGCCGCGCAATTCTTCGCCGGGCTCGGTACGGGAACCTTCATACCGCTGACGATCATCTTCATCATCCGCTATCTGCCCAAGCCGCTGCTGCCCTACGGCATCGCGGTCTACGCGATGAATCTGGAGATCTCGCTGAATGTGGCGGCCTCGCTCGAAGGATTCTATCTCGACCATTGGTCCTGGCGCTGGATATCCTGGCAATATTGCCTCGTGCTGCCGCTGATGGGTCTGTGCGTCTGGCTCGGGATGCCCAGGGACACGCCCATCCGCGACCCGCTCAAGAACCTCGACGGCAGCGGGCTGGCCTATGCGTGGCTAGGGCTCGGCGCGCTTTACATCGCGCTCGACCAGGGCAATCGGCTGGACTGGCTCGGCAGCGGGTTGATCAACGGCCTGCTCGTCGTCGGTGGCCTTGCCGTCATCGCCTTGGTCGCAAGAGAAATGACGGCCAGCCGGCCGGCGCTGAACCTGCGCCTGCTCGCTGTTCCCGGCCTGCTGGTGTTGTTCGCACTGCTCGCCGGATTCCGCTTCATCATCCTCTCGACGGCCTATGTCATCCCGACCTACCTTCAGACGCTGCAGAACTACCGCTCGCTGGACATCGGCGCAGTGCTGGTCTGGATAGCTGCGCCGCAGGTCTTTCTCGTGGTCCCGCTGGCCATTCTGATCAAGCGCATCGATCCCCGCTGGACGCTGATCGCGGGCGCGGGACTGGTCGCGATCGCTTGCCTCCTATTGACCCGGCTGACCGGATTCTGGGCGACGGGCGATTTCCTGCCCTCGCAGATCCTGCAGGCCGTCGGCCAGTCCCTCGCCCTGACCAGCCTCGTAGCCCTCGTATCGAGAACAGTGAAGCCCGAGCAAGCCGTGACGGTCGGCGCCTTCATGCAGACCAGTCGGCTTCTTGGCGGCGAGGCCGGGACCGCCTTCATGCAAACCTTTGTCAGAGTGCGCGAGCAGATCCACTCCAATCTGCTAGGATTGCACGTGCAGGGGCAGACGGCGGACACGGCGCATCGGCTCGCGGACTACGGATATTCGATTGCGCACCGTCTCGCCACGACATCGCAAGCGGCGGCGCTGGAACTGAAAGTGCTGGCGACAGCGGTCGGTCAGCAGGCGGCGGTCCTGGCCTATATCGACGCTTTCGCGGCCGCTGCGGGCGTTGCCGTTCTTTGCTGCATTCTGGCCGCGTTGGCGCCGAAAACCGGTTCGGCTCGGGTCATACCAGCGTAATCTCTTCTCCCATCCGCGTGAGGATTCCGGGCCGACTAATTCTCAGTCGGCCAGAAACACACCGGCGAAACGAGGTAGCTGCATGGATGGGCTACGAAGCGACGTCATTGTCGCGCATGATCATCCGGAATCGCCGCAGGGCCCCTGACAATGCGACGAACGATCGGATCCGACTGGATCGCCGGCGGCTCAGACACGCTGCCACGCATTCTGCGCGCGAACCCGCCTCAGGTGCGCGCGGCCACGCCAAATTCTGCCGGGCGGCTAAGGAGCCGGCTCAGCCAGCGGCAGCGCGCAGAATGACCGGAATTGACTTGTAGCTGGGCGTGCCGCTGCTCCGGTCATAGTCGTGCAAACCCAGCAGCAGATTGGCTTCGGGGTAGTAAGCCGCGACCGATCCTTTCGAAATCGGATGAGCGACGGCCGTCTGGCCGGCAAGTACCCGCCCGGGGCCGGCGACGACGTCGATCCGGTCGCCATGAGACAAGCCGAGATCGCTCAGATCCGCCTCGTTCACGAAGACAACGTCGCGCCGCCCGCTGATGCCGCGATAGCGATCGTTCATCCCGTAGATCGTGGTGTTGTACTGGTCGTGGCTGCGGATCGTCGTCAGCACCAAGGTGTCATCGTCGCGATGATCGTCCTCGTCGACGCCCTCGAAGGTCAGGAAGTGGGCCTTCCCATCCGGCGTTGCCCAGACGCGATCGGACGCAGCCACGGTGAGCCGGAAGCCGCCGGGCTTGCGAACGCGGGTATTGAAATCATGGAAGTCCGGGAAGACCTCCTCGATCTTGTCGCGGATGCGGTCGTAGTTGGCGATCATTCCCTCCCAGTCGATGGCGCTATCGGCCAGGGTCGCGCGCGCCAGCCCGGCAATGATCGCGGGCTCCGAGAGCAGAAGGTCCGAGGCGGGCTTCAGGCCACCGCGCGAGGCATGCACCATCGACATCGAATCCTCGACGGTGATCGACTGCGGCACGCCGTGCTGCTCGTCCCGCTCCGTCCGGCCGAGGCAGGGCAGGATGTAGCTGTGTGGCGTGGTGAGCAGGGCTGTCCGGTTGAGCTTGGTGATGATCTGCACGGAAAGATCGAGCTTGCGGAAGGCCGCGAAGCAAGCTTCCGGATCGGGCATCGCCACCGCGAGATTGCCCCCCAGCCCGATGAAGGCTCGCGCAGTCCCCTCCTTCATGGCAGCCACGGCTTCGACCGCATTGTGACCGTGCTTGCGCGGAGCATTCAGCCCGAAGGCCTTGTCCAGCTTCTGCAGAAACGCTTCCGTCGGAATTTCCGTGATGCCGACGGTCCGGTCGCCTTGCACATTGCTGTGGCCGCGCAGCGGGCAGATGCCTGCGCCGGGCTTGCCGATCTGGCCGCGCATCAGCAGGAGATTGGCGAGCTGCTGGACGTTTTCGGTGCCGTGGCGATGCTGCGTCAGGCCCATGCCGTAGCAGATGATCACGCGCTCAGCGCTCCAGTAAACCTGCGCCATGGCCTCGATGTCGGCGCGGGACAAGCCCGACCGGGCCTCGATCTGCGCCCACGAGGTCGCGTCGATGTCACCGACGAGCGCTTCGAAACCCGTCGTGTGCTCGGCAATGAACGGGCGATCGAGCAGCCCCTCGCCGCCCTCGTCGATCTGAGCCCGGTCGGCGGCCAGCAGCGCCTTCATCATCCCTTTCAGCATCGCCGCGTCGCCGCCGATCTTCGGCTGGTAGTAGGCGGAGGCAAGCGGCGTCGAGCTGAACGTCGTCATCTCGACCGGGTCTTGGGGAGCGGCGAAGCGTTCGAGGCCGCGTTCCTTCAAAGGATTTGCGACGACGATGGGCACGCCGCGCTTGGAAGCCTCGCGCAGGGTCGTCAGCATCCGCGGATGATTGGTGCCGGGATTGTGGCCGATGCAGAAGATCGCGTCGGCGAGGTCGAAATCCTCCAGCGTCACCGTTCCCTTGCCGACGCCGATCGACTGCGGCAGTCCGACGCTCGTCGCCTCGTGGCACATATTCGAGCAGTCGGGGAAGTTGTTGGTCCCGAAGGCACGCGCGTAGAGCTGGTAGAGGAAGGCGGCCTCGTTGGAGGCTCGGCCCGAAGTGTAGAACTCGGCCTTGTCGGGATGATCAAGCGCCCGCAGTCGCGCGCCGATCTCGGCGAAGGCCTCCTGCCATTCAACGATCTCGAACCGATCCGTTTCACGGCTATAGCGCATGGGGTGCGTCAGCCGGCCGGCGTCCTCCAGTGCATGGTCCGACCACGTCCAAAGCTCGGACACCGTGTGTTCCGCAAAGAAGCTCGGTCCGGCACGCTTGACGGTCGCCTCCCAGGTAACGGCCTTGGCGCCGTTCTCGCAGAACTCGAAGGAGGAGGTGTGCTTGGGGTCCGGCCAGGCGCAACCGGGACAATCGAAGCCAGTCGGCTGGTTCATCCGCAGCAGAGCCCTTGTGCCGCTGCTGGCGCCCATTTCGTTGCGGAGCGCCTCAGCGACTGCCTTCAGGGCTCCCCAGCCTCCCGCCGGTCCTGAATATGGCTTGATGCCGTCGGTCGCGTCGTCCGCCATGATGAGGCTCCCGCATGGAGAATGTTGTCAGCGTCCAATCTCCCGTTATCGCGGCAATGGCCATCATACCTGGGTTTGGGGTTACACCCGCCGAAGCCTCAAAAAAGCGATGACGATCTTGCCACCCGCGCGTGACTTGCCAGCGAGCATGACCGGTTTTTCAGCAAGTATGATTTGAGCTCGTCATGATGCTGCGCCGAAAAAAGCTCGGTGAGCTGTGCGGTAGTGCCGTGCCAGCCGCGGGCTAATTTGAAAATCGCGAATTAGGCCGCCCGAGAGCGGAAGTTCCACAAGTCAGCTAGGGGCCATTAACGGCCCTATTTGGCAGGTGAAGCTGCTTCCTCCTGAGCTTGTGCGGCTCTAGCCTGACCGCTTTCGCACTGGCGGTGTACTCGGCCGCATCGAGCCCGTCGTTCCTCGGTCTCGCATTTCGACACGAAGGTTCTGCCGACGGCTAATGCAGGACGCGGGTTCAACCTGGGCGATGGCCGAAGCTCAAAGCTAAGTTCCCCTCCCCGCTCATTGAACGGACATAGTCCCTGCCCCAGTCCGTGATGGACGGTCGCCAGCCAATTCACGGTGCTGGGCATCGGCTTCCGCTGGCCGTCGGAGATTGAGATCGGCGGCATCCGCGGGAATGCATGATAGACCGCCAGGAAATCGGGCAGGTCCAGGCGACCATGCAGCCTCGTCACGCATTTATGGGTCAGGTCCGAGAACATAGCGTGCTGGAGCCGATCGAGATGGAAATGGATGACGTCGAATGACGCCTGCCGTTCCCGGACTCACGCGAGCATCGCGAGGTGGCTGGCCGTGTGATCTCGAATTCCTGACAGCCGCAAGCCTCCGGGTGCGCAGGCGACCAACTCGGCCGAGGTCTCGGAATCGCCCGAGGCGAACAAGGTGACCTGATGCCCCTGCCGCACGAGCTCCTAGGTCAGCCATGACGCCACCCGTTCCGTGCCCCCATACAGCCGCGGAGGAACCGGTTCCGCCAGCGCCGCAGCTTGCGCGATCCGCATCCCCTTGCTCTCCGGCCAACCTGCCCTGCGAACGCGGGCGCGCTTTCAACGCCGATCGCGGCCGAAAGTTCAGGGTCAGAGCTCGCCGATGCGGGTTTTTGGTCGGGCCTGCGAGACAGTCTCCGGCATAGCCGTCAGAATAAGAAGAAGGGCGATTACCCCCACTCCGGCGAGCACGGCAAAGGCGACATTGTATCCGCCCCAAACGACCAAGCTGCCAGCGAATGCGTAGCTTGATGCGCCTCCTATACCTTGAATGGTACCGAGCATTCCGCGCGCCATGTTGTAGCGACCGCTGCCCAAGACGGCGCCGTAGAGAACGAGCGGCAGCAACACGTCGAACAACCCGGCCCCGACCCCGTCGAGAAGTTGGAAGGCGATCATCCAGTAGGGGTCGTCGACCGTGGCGAAGAGGATGCCGCGCAGCGGGAGAGCGGCGAACGCCAGGATGAGCAGCGGCTTGCCGCCGATCCGGTTGGCGCGCATCACGAGGAAGGCCATCGGGATCGTCGCGAGTTGGGCGATGATGATCGCCGCCGACGTCACGGCGGACTCGAAGCCCTTTGCCTCGAGTGCCAGCTTCTGGCTTGCGAGGGCCAGCATCGGCGCATTGGCGAAGTGGAACAGCGCCGTGCCGATCGCCAGCACGGAAAAGGAGCGCTCGGCGAACAACTGCCGCCAGGGATAGGGCCAGCCGGCTTCGGGGGCGACGTCATCGAGGCCGCGAGCGCGCTCATGATCGATGGCACCGGCCGGGATCGAAAGGACCGCGATCATCGACAGCCCGGCGAATAGCGGAAGCATGTAGAAGACACCACGTTGCCCGAAATGCGTGCCGACCACCGCAGCCAGCGCGGCTATGAACAGGTTGCCGAACCGGTCGAATGCGGCATTGCGCCCGAGCTGCGCGGCAACGTCGCGGGAGCCGTAGAGCCCGAGCGTGATCGCCGCGATCGTGGGTGCAAAGACGGCGCCGAGGAGCGCCATGCTGACATCCGCGACGAACACGACCGCAATCGTCGGATAGGTCGCGATGCCCGCCCCCAGGAGCGCGAGAAGCCAGGCCCCGCCCACCATCAGGCCGCGCTTGGCGCGCGTGGCGTCGATCAGGGCGCCGATCGGCGCGTGAAAGGCAATGCCGATCAGACCGCTGACGGTGAGCAGCGCCCCGATCTTCGCCTGGTCCCAGCCGACCTCCGTGAGCAGGAAGACATTGACGTAGGGGCCGAGCCCGCCGCGCAGATCCGCCAGCAGGAAGTTCAGCCAATCTAGGCTTGACCGATACGACACTCCCTCCTCTCCCTTCAATCCCTCGCAAACGATCTTGGGAGCCGGAGCGGAATGGTGCCTGCACTTCCAAATCCTTTCCGTAGCTCCTGCTAGGCGAAAACGGCCCTGCCTCTGCACAAACGACGGCGGCAGCCGGATAAGCGCCCGGTCCCCACGCCACGCAAGACGGGAAGCTATGGCATTCCGGAAATCTCCCGCGCTGGCCGACGCAGGCTCGGCTACAAATAACCCAGCGAGCCTCGTGGAGCGCGGCCTCGGCGGCTAATGCGACCGCGCAAAAAGGGAAGGGCGGCTCGCCTCACGGCGGCCGCCCTTTTTCATGCCCAATCGCTCAAACCCTCAGAGATCGATATCGGCATAATCGATACCGCGCTCACGCAGGTTCGCGATCAGCAGCTCATGGTCAGTCGACGCGAACTCCGCGAGCTCCGCCGTTGTGGGTACTTGGTAATCGAATTTGGGCAGATCATCGAACATGTGACCGTTGAAAACCGCCTCATGCAGCCGTTTCGGGTAAGTCCAGGCAGGAAAACCCTGCTTCACTTTGCAAAGCGGGACGTTCGCAGGATCGTGACCCGACCACTTGGCAATGTCGAGGCGCGAGAAGCCCTCGAACCAAGTCAGCGCATCAACAATCTCCCGATAAACACCATGGGTGCTGGTCGGCAGGAAGTCGAGAATAGAGAAATCGAGCCTCGCCACGCGAACCATCGCCGTGTCTCGGTCAATCTCGCCACGCGTCAACAATTGGTTGGTTCGCTCGACATATCCGACGCGTTGCGCGAGCGTCGGCCAGACACGAACGCGCGCGCGCTCCCTCTCAATCTTAGGTTCGAATGTTCGTTTGTACCGCCGATAGAAACCCTGGCACGAACCGCACTCCTTTACATACCGATCGAAGTCAGCCTTAGGGCTGTCCTCGTCATTGAAGATGGTCTGCTGCATCCAAGCCTGCATTTCACCCTCGGACATCTCTGACGACGGTGAATGCCGTGAGAGACCAAATCCCTTGAACAGCGCCCGGACCTCCGGCACCGCCTTGGCTTCATCCATCGCATCGCTGAAATCATAAGGCAGCATCGGGGCACCGTCCTGCCCCCGTTTCCACAGCACGAACTCCTGGTTCTGCACCTTGTGACTCTGGAGGACATTGCTGAGCAGCAGAACGCCATCCTCAGAGAGATCGTCGCCGGCTAATTCCTCAGCGGCGCGCTCAAAGCTCGCCCGATGACGGGCCGCAATTGCGCCGATATCGAGCCCCGCCGGCGCCGAAGCAGCCGCCGGCTCAGCAACGAGCGCGCCGCCGGAAACGACGACGTCGACTTCGATCGGCGCGACAACATCCTGCTGCGCAGCGATGGTCCCGCCCAGAAGAGCGCGACCGATCCCGGCGGCAGCCTTCGGCGCGACAGCGCGCGCCGGCGAAGCCGTCACAGGCGACACGGTCCCGCCGGCGCTCCGTGCCTCAACACCACGCGGCCCGCGCTTGGGATACTGTTTGCCCATCGCACGCAGACGACCCGCGTCTGTCTTCGCGCGAGAGGGCCGGGCGGGACGAACATCCTCAGGACCGTATTTGCGCGGGCGACCGCGACCGCGCTTCACGGGATCTCCTGATCCCAGCAGACCGTGCTGCGCCGCGACGCCATTCGCTACCTCGCGGCTATAGCGGCCGCCAACCAGCGACATCCTGATCAATCCAACACGCTGGTTCGATGCCGCGGTGATGCGATCGACTTCCGCCATCCCAGCTTCAAAATCCGCCTGAAGACGCGCACGCGCAGCCTGACCGAGAACCTCGGCCATGCGCTGATGCCGCGCTTCCTGCAGCTGGGGCCGCTCGGTGCCCCACCAATATTCGTAAACTGCCATTGTCGATCCTGAGGGTCGCCCGGGCCAAGCCAGGCAGCCGAATTTGATGCCCATTTTAGCTGAGCCGACTGACGGCTCGCAAGGCATAGCCGTATTTTTTCCGCCTCGAAAATTCGATTTATTCCGCTTCGCTTCTCCAGTCGGCAAACCGCCCATCGCGATCCAGGCGTCTAGTGCCTATTCGGATTTATTTCGCCTCGAGTTTTCGAATTTCCACGCCTCGTCCTGCGAGCATCATTCGATGCTAATTCGGAATTATCCCGCCTGGAAAGTTGCTGAATAATTTCGCCTCGACAAGTTGGCGTGCTGCGAATTTCCGTGTCTTGAAAGTTGCACTCCAATTTCGCCGGCATCAGCGTGACCCCGCCATGTCCGCGGCAGTTGCCTCCTATTTTTGATGCCTCGATTCTTGCACCATGAATCACAAGGAATTCAGTGCGCTACAATCGCTCGGGGTAGCGATATTCAGCTCCCCAGGCTGGCGTGGCCCGGCTCGTCGGCCGACATTCAGCCGCCAGAACGAGGCGTAGATAATCGGAATCGGATCCCGCCCTGTTCCATGATTTTACTTATGCGAATCGTCTGACGTGTCCTCAAAGGCGTCCGTCGGCGGTACGCGTCACGTTTGCGGTATTGAGCCTCGTTACCAAATCCAGCGTGCTCTGCAGAAAAACTGAGGTATTGAGCCTATTTTTCGCCCCATCAAAAAGGGGMCCGAAATCGACTCCTACGCTTCAAATTTGTGGCCTCGTGCAAACCCCGCGGTGGCTGACGACACTCCGCTTGCAAGGTGACGATTCCGCCGGCGGCATCTGCTGGCTGAAGTACGGGCAGCTGCCGCCGGCGTTCCCCAGTAAGGACGAGTCTCCATAGACGGCCTGAAGGCCCCACAGAGCCTCCCCCCAAGGACCAAGGCCCTGCCCCTCGCCCCTGGCTTCGCCAGCTCGGGGCGCCTGAGGAGCCCCAACAAGGACGGCAGAAACCCCCGCAAATGCGCAGCCTCACAGTGGCTGCATCCCATCAAAGACAGGCCCGGAATGGGCCTCACCCCAAAAATAAAAAATAGGCTCAATACCTCAGTTTTTGTGGGTGCCTTCGCACACCACAGAAAACTGAGTGCCGCCTTCGCGTCATTGAGGTCTCCGACAGCCCCTGGGACCACGTCACTTCCATCTCCCATGGATCTTGATGCGCGCCTTCGCACGCCAGCCCGGGCCTACGCCTGGGCACGATCGGTTTGGATGTCGTTTGACCGCCCTTTGGCGGCCTCTGATTGGTGGTCCAGTGCCTACGCGCACAGGGGGCTAGGAGACGGGACTGGCCTGATGATTTGAGGCGCAAAAATTCGCTGGTCGATCGCCTCATGCGAGGCTTCGGGATTGTCGCCTTGGCCTCCGCCAAGTAGCCTCCCGAGACTCTTTTGCGTGCTTCCGCACGGGCGAATTTTGATGCCTCATCGGGCACCCCTTCTGGGCGCCTAGTCCGGGCCAGTGACGCTGCGAACCATCGTCAAATTTCTTGGCGGGACCGGCGACACGGTCATCGCCTTTGAGCTCATTCTCACAGGTAAAGTCGAGAGCCTCCGCAGTTACGCTGATAGCTTCTCTGCCCTTCAGCTTGAGCCGCACCCTGCCCGCTCGGCCGCTTGTAGACGCGACGCATCGCGGCTGTACAAGCCTGACCAGCTCCGCCGCGCTGCTTGAGCTTGGCTGGAAAACCGGCCCAAGTGACATGTCTAACGAGCACAGAAAGCGACTTGTCTAACGAGTTCTGACAAAACTCATTCGCGACTAGCGACTATCGCGAAGTGCGGCTGTTGCGGGAAAATGATACCGAATCTCGGTCATGAAGCTCCTCGTCCTCTCCGACCTCCACATTGAATTCCTGCCTGATGGATACCGGCTGCCACCCATCGCCGCCGACTTCGATGCGGTGGTGCTCGCCGGCGATATCTATCGTCCTCTGAAGCGATCGCTCGAATGGATTGCAAGGGAGCGCGACGGCGGCGCTTTCAACGGGCGGCCGGTCATCCTCGTCCCGGGCAACCACGAGTTCTACAAATCACATGTGGCCAGGGAGATGCCCGAGGCGGACGAACTGGCGCGGACCCTTGGGGTATCACTGCTAGCTCCTGGCGCGACCACGATCGATGGCGTTCGCTTCATCGGCGCCATGCTCTGGACGAATTACGCATTGAACGGCGATGCCCGCTCCGCGAAGATGACGGCGCAGGCCGATCTCAACGACCATCGGCTGATCCGCTTCGTCGAGGGCACCAGGTCCACGCGGTTCACGCCCTCGCACGCTGAGATGCTTCATCGTCGCGATCTGGCTTTCATCGTCGACCGCTTATTAGAGCGATATGCAGGACCGACGGTGGTTGTCACCCATCATGCCCCTCACCCGGGCTCAGTCGCCGCTCGCTATGCCGGACAGGCGCTGACGGCCGCTTTTGCCTCAGACCTGAGCGAGGTCATCCTGAAGCATCAGCCCGAGCTTTGGATTCACGGTCACGACCACGGTTCCCACGACTACCTGGTTGGCCGGACGCGGATCCTCGCGAACCAGGCGGGTTACCCGACGAGTTTCGGAACCAGAGAGAATCCGAATTTCAATCCGAGCCTGGTCGTTCAAGTCTGATCGGGGGTGGGTGCTGAGCGAGGGGAGTTTCCATCGCCCTGCCCTTTCGAAAGCTCTTCGCGCAGGGCTCGCTCAATGATGAGCTCGATGTCGACAACGCGCACGCCGTGATCATAGGCGAGCTGCCAGACCAGTTTGGAGATCGCCGGGTTTTTTGGGCTGTACTCTGGCCAGTCGGCGAGCACTGGGCCGTCGTCGCCTCGCTGGTGGAAACCTGCGAGCTCAACGCCGTCGGTCCGCAAGCCGATCTCGGCAACGTCATCGCCCGCATCGTCGCTGGCCATCCGCAAAGCCAGATCGATGACCTCATGCCCTGGGCCTACGCACCTCGGCCGCTCAAAGCCGGGGCCTGAAAACAGCGGCTACTCCGCTGAGAGGTGCGGCTTGATTGTTGGTGGCCGGTTGGCCTCGACGCCAGCGCGGGCGGCGTAGCCGGACTGGCTTGGGGCCAGACCAACCGTCCATTCAGATTTGGCCTCTCAACGGGGCGGATCAGCTTCGGAGTGCCGGGCCGATGGCCGTCGTCGCCTGTAAACGAACAGCCGCCACAGAATTCGATGATCTGCCAGCCGGTCGGTCGCTGCCGTTACCTCCGCGGCTCGCTTCCAAATTGACGTGTCCGAGAACGAAATGTGTCCCCCCAGAAGCATGCTCAGCGTCAATCGTATCGGAACGATCGCGCGATCTGGTCCTCGATCGGCTTGACGAGATAGACGAAGGCGGTGCGCAGGCCGGTCTGGATGAAGGCTTCGACTGGCATGCCCGGAAGCAGCACCTTGCCATCGAGCCGCTTCACTTCGGTCAATCTCAGGCCGATACGGGCGGTGTAGAAGGAGACACCTGTCTTCTCGTCGGTGGAGGCGTCGGCCGAGATCTGGATCAGGCGCCCCTCCAGGTCGGGGGTCGCGCGACTGTCGAAAGCAGGAAACCGCAGTACTACAGCCTGGCCGATGCGCAACCGGTCGATCATGGCCGGCTCGATGCGTGCCTCGATCACGAGACCGTCCGTCTCGGGCACGATCAGCATGATCTGCTCGGCCGGCGAAATAACGCCGCCGATCGTGTGCACCGTGCTCTGGTGAACGATGCCGTCCTGCGGCGCGTGCATCTCGGTCCGGTCTAGCTGGTCGACCGCTGCTATGCGCCGCTCGGAGAGATCGGCGATCTTGCCGTCGACATCGCGCAACTCGGTCGTGACCTCGCGGCGTAGGTCCTCGTCGATCTGCAGGATCTGCAGCTCGATCTCGGCGATGCGTCCCTTCACCCGGGCCGTGTCGGCAATGAGGCTGCCCTGCTCGCCGGCGAGTCGTGAGGCCTCGCGCTGCAGCGCCGTCAGCCGTGACAGCGCGACGAGGTTCTGGTCGTAGAGCTTCTGTACGCCGTCGAGTTCCTGCTTGATCAGGCCGGCCTGCCCCTGCTTGGCCTCGATCTGGGCCGCGATCCCCCTGATCTCCTCGCGCGACTGGGCGATGCGCTCGCGGAACTGCGAGCGCTGCAGCTCGGCCGCGCTGCGTCGCGTGCGGAACAGGGCCTGCTCGCTGTCCAGCGCCTGGATCACCGTCGGCGCTCTGGCCCGCTCCGCCAGCTCCGTTGGGACGACGACCTCGGCCTTGCCGTCGCGCTCGGCCTCGAGGCGGGCCTTGCGGGCCTGGAACCGGCGCAGTTCGATCTCGATCAGTGCCAGGCTTGCCCTGGCATGGGTCTCGTCGAGCCTGACCAGGACGTCGCCGGCCTTGACGTGGTCGCCGTCCTTGACCCGGATCTCCGCTACGATGCCGCCGGCTGCATGCTGGATGCGGCGGACATTGCTCTCGACAACTATCTTTCCGGAGGCGATGACCGCGCCCGCCAGCGGTGCGGTCGCGGCCCAGAGCCCGACTGTGCCGAAGAGCACGGCGATGACGGCGACGCCAGCGATCGCCGCCTGGCGGATATCGCGACGGGGATCTAGGCGGCGCGCGATCTTCCGGTTCGCAGGACCTGACAGGTGCCTACCTGCCATGTTCTCGTTAGCCGTGCGCATCGGTTGTCACTATCCTCTTCGAAGTCGGGAAGCCGGCGCCGGCCGCTGCGGGGGCAGCCGCCAGACTCTTGCGCAGGATCTCCTCCTTCGGCCCGAACGCCTGCACTTGGCCCTCAGCCAGGATCAGGACGAGGTCGGTGCCAGCGAGCGCCGAGGGGCGGTGGGCAATGACGATCACGATGCCGCCGCGCTCGCGCACGCTGCTGACGGCGGCGGTGAGCGCCGCATCGCCCGCAGCATCGAGGCTAGCGTTCGGCTCGTCGAGCACAACCAGGAACGGGTCGCGGTAGAGCGCCCGGGCGAGTGCGATATGCTGGCGCTGGCCGCCGGAAAGGAGGCTGCCGGCTTCGCCGATCGGCGTCTCGAAGCCCTTGGGCAGGCCGAGGATCATGGCGTAGGCGCCGGCCGCCTTGGCTGCGGCGAGAACGGCCTCCTCGCTGATATCCGGATCGAAGCGGGCGATGTTTTCCGCCACCGTGCCGGCGAAGAGCTGCACGTCCTGCGGCATGTAGCCGATGATCCCGCCGCGCTGCTCGGGAGCCCATTGGTCGAGCGTCGCGCCGTCCAGGCGCAGGCTGCCGCGCATCAGCGGCCAGACCCCGACCACCGCCCGCGCCAGCGTCGACTTGCCGGAGGCGGAGGGGCCGATGATCGCAAGCCCTTGCCCCGCATTCAGCGCAAAGCCTGCATCCTTCACGATTGGGCCCTGGGCGCCCGGCGCCGCGACGAAGACATGTTCCAGCACCAGCCGCTGCGTCGGCCGGTCCGGCGCGATGGAGGGATGGCCGCGCGGCTCCGCCAGCGCGGCCTTCAACCGCTGCCAGGCCTGGCGGGCACCGATGAAAGGCCGCCAGCTGCCAATGGCGAGTTCGATCGGTGCCAGCGCCCGGCCGCTCAGGATCGAGGCGGCGATCATCACGCCCGAGGAGGCCTCGTTCTTCATCACCAGCCAGGCGCCGAGGCCGAGCATGGCCGACTGCAGCATGAAGCGGATGGTCTTCGACATCGTGCCGAGCGTGCTGACGAGATCGGACGAGCCAAGATTGGTCACGACGTAACGGTCGTTGATGCGGTCGAACAGAGTGGCGACGCGCCGCTCCATGCCGAGCGCGCCGATCACTTCGGCATTGCGCCTGGCGGCCTCGAGCAGGGCCGAGCGCTCGGCACCCACGCGAGACGACTCGCGCGCCGGGCCACGCGTCAGCACTTCGGTCAGCAAGGCGATGAAGATGAGGATCGCCGCGCCGGCGACCAGGGTCCAGCCGAGAGAAGGGTGCAGCAGGAAGCACAGACCGCCATAGAGCGGGATCCAGGGCAGGTCGAACAGCGTCGTCGGCCCGAGCCCCGAGAAAAAGCCGCGCACGCTGTCGAGATCGCGTGAGAGCTGAATGCCGCCCGGCCCGCCGCGTAAGTTCGTACCGAGGATTGCGCCGACCACCGGCGCGCTGAGTTGGCGGTCGAGCACGATCCCGATCCGGATCATGATGCGCTGGCGCAGCCAATCGAACAGGCCGAGCAGAATGTAGAGGGCTGCGACAATGATCGAGAGCGCGACCAGCGTCGGCACGCTGCGCGAGGGCAGCACCCGGTCATAGACCTGCAACATGTAGATCGACCCGGTCAGCATCAGCACATTGACCAGGGCAGAGAACAGCGCGACCGCCAGGAAGGCGGAGCGGCAGGAGGCCAACGCCTCGCTGGCAGCATTGGAAGAGGGCTTGGGAAGCAAGGCAGCCATCCCTAAGCAGATGTGAACGGGTCAGGCAGGGCCCACCCTACGGCCCCGGCGGATCTCACCGGAGATCCGCCTTCGGCCAACAGCAGGCAAGATTTCCCGGAACTTCCGACAGCTGCGCTTGAACGAGCCGCCGGAAAATCCCGCTTTGCTTTCAGGCGAACAAAAAATCACTATGTGTCAGCATGTGCGTGAAATTGTGCAGCGTAACCTGATCCGCCCCGGCGGTAATGACGGTGTCGGAGCCGCTTTGCGCGATGGTCAGATCAACGAAGGAGTGTACGCCCGCCACACCGTTGAACCCGATCTTGTCATGCTGGGCCTGACTGAAATCTTCGATGGTGTTATTGGTCCCGACCGTCATCGAACCAGAATCCTTGAACAGGAACAGATCGGCGCCGCCACGCGCGTGGTCGCTCAGTTGTCCGTCGCCCCACATGTCGTTGCTGACCGCGGATCCGGATGCTGCGGTCCCGGCGATCAAGGTATCATTGCCGCCCCTGGCGAAGCCTGACAGGGTTGCGGCGTCACCGAAGAGGCTGTTCGTCACCGCGCCTCCGCCGCTGTTGCTGCCGCCGGTCAGCGTATCGTTGCCGCCTCTCGCCGCCTCGCGCATGGATTGCGCGTCGCCATAGAACTGGTTGACGACATCCCCGGAACCGACGCCGCCCGACAGGCGGTCATTGCCGCCGGCAGCATCGCCGAACATCGTCTGCGCGTCGCCATAGGCCGCATTCGCGAACTGTGCGGATAGGCCCTCATTGCCGGCAAAGAACGCCACGTCATCGCCGCCCTGAGCCCGGCCGAACATGTTGTGGCCGGCATCACCGAAGAAAGTGTTGCTGGAGCCGGGACCGCTGGTGAAGGTGTCGTTGCCGCCCTTGGCAAAGTCGACCATGTCGAACGCGTCACCGTAGAAAAAGTTGGTGGAAAAGGCGCCATTATTTGTGAAACTGTCGTCGCCGCCCCGAGCATGGCCGGACATGCTGCGCCCGGCGTCGCCGGCGAAAACGTTGTTGCTGAAGGCACCGCCACCCGTGAAATCGTCGTTGCCGCCTTGGGCGAAATCCGACATGTCGCGGAGCGCATCACCGTAGAAACTGTTGTCGGCATCGCGGCCGCCGCCGGTGAAGCTGTCATTGCCGCCTCGAGCATGGTCGAACATGCTGCCGACCGTGTCGCCATAGAAGGCGTTGTTGGCCTGGTTGCTGGCGCCGATGAAGTTGTCGCTGCCGCCCTGAGCATGGCCGGACATATCGCCGCCCGCATCTCCGATGATGATGTTGTTGGACAGGGCAGCGCCCACGAAACGATCATCGCCGCCCTGAGCCTGGCCGGACATCCGGCCGCCCGCATCCCCGAAAAAAGTGTTGGTGGAGAGGCCCCCACCCGTGAAAACGTCATTGCCGCCCTTGCCGTGGTCGAGCATGTCGCCACCCACGTCACCGTAAGCCGTGTTGGTGGAGCTGAGCGCACCCCTGAAAGAGTCGTTGCCGCCCTGAGCATGGTCGAGCATCCTGCCGACCGCGTCACCGTAGAAGGTGTAGTTGGCAGGGGCGCCCCCGCTGAACGTGTCGTTGCCGCCCTTGGAATGATCGAGCAGGTTGCCGCCTGCGTCGCCAATCAAAACAGTGCTGGTCGGATCGCCGGCAAGAGTGTCATCAGCGCCCAATTGATGATCGGTCAGATCACCCGGGGTAAATGGCACGCGGTGAGACATGGTCATGCTCCCACTGAGTTACCCCAGCGCCCGTCGCGATATTAGGCTGATATGCCCAAGCCCACAACGACCACAAACGGGGTAGTTCGCTTGGATCGACGACACTCCGGGCGCTCCGCGCATGCTCGCTGCCAAGCGGTCTACGTCGTGGCGCCGACCTTTCCTAGCCAGTGCCAGGCCCCGCTCCATTTGCCGAAGGACGCCGCCCAGCAAAGCTAGCTTTCACGGGGCGCTCCTCCACGAAGGTGCGGAGTTCAGGTACGCCATAGAGCCAGACATGTCCGCTTCTGGATGGTGCGCCAACGTCAGCAAATGGCGCGAGGACTGTCTTGGACCCGGTCAACGCCGCTACCGCACGGGTGGAGAGCAGCACTAGCGGCTTGGACTTACTGTGATCAGGCCGCGCAGCGCCAGGCCGGCGGCATGGCGGAGTTCAGCATCGCTGGCGCCGCCACGCGCCGCCACCTTGAGGCCCGAACGCAGGACCAGCAGCATCCGGCCGACGGCGTCAGCGTCGAGCCCCGCGTCCAGTTCGCCGACCTCGACACCATCGCGAAATCGAGCAGCGAAGGCCGCGACAACGGTCTCGCCGGCGGCGTCGTTGAGAGCATTGATCTCCGGGTCCGAGCGGCTGAACTCGACGACCGACCCGACCCCCAGGCAGCCGCTTTCGACATCGTCGCTGGAACCCAACCCGACTAGCAGGGCCGCCTCGATGCCTTCGGCCGCCGTCCCTTCCGCAAGGGCCTCGCGCATCTGCGCAAGTGAGCTCGCCGCGTAGCGGCGGAGGGCCTCCAGGAACAGGCCCCGCTTATCTCCGAACGCGCCGTAGAGGCTTTGCCGGGCGATGCCCATGCCTTCGAGCAAGTCGCTGGTCGAGGCCGCCTCAAACCCCTGCCGCGCGAACACCTTGATCGCGCTAGCGATCGCCTCGTCTCGATCGAACTCTGAAGGTCTAGCCATGGCTACACTGTACCAATTTTGATCATTCAATCCAGAAAATACTTGACTGCTTGGTCCCGAATGGAGAATGGATTTAGGACCAATCAGTCAAGAATGGAATTGGCACATGACCACCACCTCTTCTCCGACCGCGCCCGCCCTGGTTTTCGGCGGCGCGCGCGGCATGGGCGCCGCCATCGTTCGTCGTCTCGCCGCCGGGGGGCGCCCCGTCGCCTTCACCTATGTCAGCGCGCCGGATCGAGCCGCCGCGCTGGTCCAGGACATCGAAGCCGCCGGCGGGACCGTGCTTGCCATCCGGGCCGACAGCGCAGATCCCGAGGCCGTGCGCCTCGCAGTCGAAACCGCTGTCGAGCGCTTCGACAAGCTGGGTGTCCTTGTCGTGAACGCTGGCATCCTCATGGGCGGCGCCATCGATCAGTTCACCCTGGACGACTTCGACCGCATGCTGGCAATCAATGTGCGTGGGGTGTTCGCTGCGATCCGCTACGCTGCTTCTCACCTTCTGGACGGTGGCCGCATCGTCACCATCGGCAGCAACACCGCAGACCGGATCGGCTCGCCCGGTTCCAGCGTCTACGCCATGACAAAGGCCGCCGTGGCCCAGTTGGTGCGCGGCGCCGCACTCGACTTCGCGCCCCGCCAGATCACCATCAACAACGTTCAGCCCGGTCCGGTGGAAACCGATATGACCGCTGATCTGATGGCGTACATCGTTCCGAAGCTGCCGCTGGGCCGCATCGGGAAGCCAGATGAGATCGCCGACCTTGTTGCTTGGCTGACGGGTCCTGGAGCTGGCTACATGACCGGCGCTAGCCTGACCATCGACGGCGGATGGACCGCCTAGCTACGCGGTCGGGGCGGGGCGATCGCATCACATAAGGCCACATGCTTGCGCCTCTCCCCGCTCCAAAAGAGCATCGCAACGGGTCGCCACCCTACGCTTCTGACCACGCGCTTCCTGGCAGGGGCGCCAACTTCGACTCCTAGTGTAACAACTGCTTCTTGCACCCTTTTGCTGAACGTGCGCTACCGGGCAGTGGCTCAGTGTCCGATCCTGGCGCGACGCTGCCGGTTGATGACGAAACTGGTAGCGGACGGTCCCCGTGCGTATCGAGCGATCGGTCGTTGCGCAGTGCGCTCCAGCTGATGCGAGCCAGCTTGTTGACGAGGGCGGCAGCGAGCTTATTGCCAAGGAGCTGCTCCCTTCAACCAGTTTCCGAAGCTGAGCTTCGCCTAATTCTGCGGTCTCATGATGATGCCTTCGCGGCCTGGATGAACAGCATGGTACTGTCAGGATTTCCGTGTGCGGGCGGCCATAACGGACCTAGGAAGGTTCTCGATGGCGCGGTCCTTCGGGTTTGTCTCATCTGCGCTCCTGAATGGCTGCGATGATCCTGAGAAACTCCCTTTCGAAAACCCGAAATGGTCTCAAGGGCGCTGACGGCGGGCACGGCAAAGCGCGAGAGTGCCGGCAAAGCCCGGAGACCTCCTCGCATTCTCCCGGATGTACAACAGAGTGCACGCGGCCTGTTCAAGACTCCTTTATTTCGGCCAGTCCTGAGCGCCGGACATTCTCCAAGGCGTTGTCGTGGCTGTGCAGGAGATGTCGGCGTAAAGCTTCTCGCGTCTGGCCGGACGAACCGGCCTTCAGCGCATCGAGAATGTCGCGGTGTTCGTCGGCCGAGCGGCTGTAATTGCCGGCGAGATAGACGAATACGGTATGGGTCTGTCCGAGAATGCGCTGGTGCCATTCGCAGATCATTTGGTTGCCGGCCGCCGTCATCAGCACGCTGTGGAACTTGCGATCGTGGACGAGGGCGGTAGTGATGTCGTCGAGCGTACCGCGCCGCGCATAGAATTCGTGAGCGTCGAGGCAGCGCGACAGATCGGTGATCAATTCGGGCGCAATTGGCCCTTTTTCGAAGATCTGCCCGACAGCGTTTAATTCGATCAGCATGCGCGCTTCGTAGAGTTCCTCGACGTCGGCGCGGGTGAATTGGCGCACGACCGCCCCTTTGCGCATCGGCGAGACCACAAGACCATCGGCCTCCAGCCGCAACAGCGCTTCCTTGATGGGTGTCTGACTGATCGCAAGGTTGAGCGCCAGCTCCTCGGGAAGAAGTCGCCTCCCGCCCGGTAGCGCCCCCGAGAGGATGCGCGATCGCAGTTCCTCATAGGCCTGATCGGACAAGGTGGCGCGCACGACTGAGCTCATGCGGGCCATGATCGCGCAATCCCTTTGGCAGCGCAATTTAAAAAACAGAAAATTTTTTATTTTACATTTCCGTTGTCCTGAGTAACGTCACGCCTCGGGAGGGAGGATGAGAATGACAAGCGAGACGCTTGCGTACCCAGTTGCACTCGCAAGCCTTCGGGCAACGGCCGAGACGTGTGACGCGCTCCAGGCACAGGACGGTGTCGATCGTGGTGTTGGCAGCGGCGAGCGGGACACGGCCTTCGAACGCGCCCCGGCGACGGCATGTCGATAATCTGCGTCGACCACGAAAAGGCGTTCGCTCGGCAAAGCGCCGATGGCGTCATTTTCATGGATACGGGCGCGATCGTTGAGGGCGCGCCGCGCGCCGAATTCTTCGCCGTGTCGCGCCACGAGCAGTCACGCAGCGGCCTCGCACAGCCCATGCGCTGACGCGCGAGATGCTCCGCACCCTCCCCATTTTTCAGGAACAGGAAGGCCGCCATCCCATGAAGATCGTCGCCGTAGAACCATTCATCCTGCACTTGCCGCTGACGGAAAGCTCGATCTCCGATTCGACCCACAACATCACCCATTGGGGCGTGGTCGGAGCCCGCATCCGCACCGACGACGGCCTGGAAGGCTATGGCTTCACGGGCACGCATGCCCATCTCGAATCCGACCGGCTGATCACCTCCTGCATAGCGACCTCCTATGCGCCGCTGCTCATCGGCGAGGACGCCAACGACCGCTCGCGACTCTGGACCAAGCTCGCACGCTATCCGGCGCTGCAATGGGTCGGGCGGGCCGGGATCACGCATCTGGCACTGGCCGCCATCGATGTCGCCTTATGGGACCTTGCGGCAAAGAAAGCCGGCCTGCCGCTGTGGAAATTCCTCGGCGGCCAGAACATCAAGAAACTCGAGGCCTACAACACGGATATCGGCTGGCTGTCCTTCTCGAAGGAAGCCCTGATCTCGGGCGCGAAGAAGGCTGTCGAGGTCGACGGCTTCACGCGTATCAAGATCAAGGTCGGACATGACGACCCCTCTGTCGACATCGAGCGTCTCTCGGCCGTGCGCACGGCGATCGGACCCAGCATCCGCATGGCGGTCGACGGCAACGGCAAATGGGATCTGCCGACCTGCCTGCGTTTTTGCGCGCAAGCTGAGCCGCTCGACATTTTCTGGTTCGAGGAGCCGCTCTGGTACGACGATGTGGCCGGTCATGCGGCGCTTGCCCGCTCGACCTCGATCCCGGTCGCGCTCGGCGAGCAGCTCTACACACTGGACGCATTCAAGGCGTTCCTGACAGCCGGCGCGCTGACCTTTGTCCAGCCCGACGTGACCCGGCTCGCCGGCATCACCGAATACATCCAGGTCGCGGATCTCGCCCACGCGTATCGTCTACCGGTGGTGCCTCATGCCGGCGAGATGAGCCAGGTCCATGTCCATCTCTCCTACTGGCATCCGGCCTCGACGATCCTCGAGTACATCCCGTGGATCAAGGATCACTTTCAGGAGCCGATCAGAGTCGAGGGCGGCATTTACTCGCTGCCGCAGCAGCCGGGAGCAGGCACGACGCCACTGCCCGCCAGCATGGTGCGGTACGGCAAGAGCTTGTGACCGGCCGCCGATAACCGCTCTGCCCTGCAAGAGCGACACGGCAACGCTGAGAAACAACTAAGAAGGGAGCCGGAAGTGGCGAAGATCATATCCGTCGAGGTGTTGCAGGCCGACCTGAAGCCGAAGGTCAAGCGCACCGACGCCGTGCAGAGCTTCGAATTGCAGGAGACGCCGATGGTCCGCATAACCGATGCGGATGGGGTGACCGGCACGGGCTACAGCTACACCATTGGTACAGGAGGCTCGTCAGTCTGCAAGCTGATCGACGACCATCTCGCACCGGCCCTGATCGGCCGCGACGCCGAGGAGATCGAGGGGATCTGGCGCAGCCTGTTCTTCCGCGTGCATGCCACCACGGTCGGCGCCATGACCTCGATCGCGCTGGCCGCCATCGACACGGCGCTCTGGGACCTGCGCGCCCACAAGACCGGCCTGCCGCTGCACCGGCTCGCTGGCGGCGCCAAGAACGCGATCGATCTCTACTATACCGAGGGTGGCTGGCTCCACATGGCCGAGTCCGAGCTGGTCGAGGAGGCGCTCAAGGCGAAGGAACGCGGTTTCGGGGGGACCAAGGTCAAGGTCGGCCGTCCGCATGTGGCCGAAGACGTGAAGCGCCTCTCAGCCGTGCGCGACAAGGTTGGCTGGGATTGGGAGGTGATGACCGACGCCAATCAGGGCCTCTCGCTCGACGAAGCGATCCGCCGTGCACGGCACTACGAAAAGCTCGACGTCGCCTGGTTTGAGGAGCCGATCCATGCCGATGATGTCGGCGCCCATCGCCGGCTCTCGCAGTCGACGACGGTGCCGATCGCGGTCGGCGAGTCGATGTATTCGCTGTCGCAGTTCAAGGACTACCTCGAGGCCGGGGCCTGCTCGATCGTTCAGGTCGATGTTGGCCGGATCGGGGGCGTTACGCCTTGGCTCAAGGTCGCTCATATGGCCGAGGCGTTCAACGTGCCGGTCTGCCCGCACTTCCTGATGGAGATCCATCTCGGGTTGTGCTGCGCCGTGCCGAACAGCCGGTGGCTCGAATACATCCCGCAGCTCGACCTCGTGACCTCCTCGACGATCCGCATCGAGAACGGCAAGGCGATCCCGTCCGACAAGCCCGGCCTCGGTATCGACTGGGATTGGGAGGCGCTCGACAAGACCATCGTTCACCGCAAGAGCCATGGCACGGCGCCGGGCCTGAAGGCGGGGGCCTGAGATGGGCGCGCTCACGGGACAGGTCGTCGTCATCACCGCCGCGGGGCAGGGCATCGGCCGGGCAACCGCTGAGGCCTTCGACCGCGAAGGCGCCATCGTCTGGGCGACGGACATCAATGATGAGGCCTTGGCTGCGATCGAAGCCGGGCCGCAGTTGAAGCGCCGGCGGCTGGACGTTCTGGACGGGCCCGCCGTCGCCGCCTTCTTCGCCGATATCGGCCGGGTCGACGTGCTCTTTAACTGCGCCGGCGTCGTCCAGAACGGGACTGTGCTGGAAGCGAGCGAAGCCGACCTGGACTTCGCCTACGACCTCAACGTCAAGGCGATGGTCCGCACGATCAAGGCCGCGCTGCCCGGCATGCTGGAACGCAAGGCTGGCTCGATCGTCAACATGGCCTCGGTCGCTTCCAGCGTGAAAGGCGTACCGAGCCGCTTCGCCTACGGCGTGACCAAGGCGGCCGTGATCGGGCTGACCAAGTCGATCGCTGCCGACTATGTCGCCGAGGGCATCCGCTGCAACGCGATCTGCCCGGGCACGGTCGAGAGCCCGTCCTTGCAGCAGCGATTGAGCGCCCAGGGCGACTACGAGAAAGCACGCGCCGCCTTCGTCGCCCGCCAGCCGATCGGGCGCATCGGAACGCCGCGGGAGATCGCCGACCTCGTCGTCTATCTCGCCGGCGCCACCTACACGACCGGGCAGGCTCACATCATCGACGGTGGCTGGACGATCTGACCGGCACACGCCTGAAACAGAAGAACAAGCGGGCGGGAACAGGAGGATAACGCATGAGTGAGGCTTCATCGCAGAAGCCGGCCGGCCAGATCGGCGGTCGCTACCGCGCCGAGGACCTGCTCGCCCTCGCGCGCAGTCTGTTGGAGCGTGCGGGCATGCCGGCCGACAAGGCCATCGACGTAGCCGACGTGCTCGTCGAGGGCGACCTGCTCGGCAAGTCGACCCATGGCCTCGCCCTGCTGCCGCTCTATCTGCGCGAGATCGAAACAGGCGGCCTGTTGGTCGAGGGCGAGCCGATAGTTCTCAACGATTTCGGGGCATGCCTGACCTGGGACGGGCGCAAGTTGCCCGGTCCCTGGCTGGCGCGCCGCGCCACCGCCGCAGCGATCGGACGGGCGAAGCGCTTCGGTCTCGGAGCGGTCGCGATCCAGCGCAGCCATCACACCGCCTGCCTCGGCGCTTATCTCCAGCCGGCGATCGATGCTGGCTGCATGATGCTGCTGACGCTGACCGATCCCGGCCACAGCAGCGTCGCGCCCTTCGGCGGGGTGACGCCGGCGCTGACCTCCAATCCGATCGCCTTTGGCGCGCCGGCGCCGGATGCGCCCATCCTGATCGACATGTCCACGGCGCTGATGACCAATGGCGGTGTCGCAGCCTTCCGCCAGCGCGGCGAGGCGCTGCCGCATCTGTTCCTGATGGATGCGCAGGGGCGGCCGACCACCGATCCAAACGTCATCGCTGCCGATCCTCCGGGCTCGATCCTGCCGCTCGGCGGGCTGGAGGCTGGGCACAAGGGCTTTTCGATCGGCCTGATCGTCGAGCTGCTGACCGGCTGCCTCGGCGGGCGCGGGCGGGCCGAGGGCGGCGACGGCTGGAGCGCGGCGGTGCTGATCCTCGTGATCAACCCGTCCGCCTTCGGCGGAGCTGATGACTTTGATCGACAGGTCGAAGCGCTCGTCGGCCTTTGCCGCGCATCGGCGCCGCGATCCGGCTTCGATCATGTGGATTTGCCCGGTTCTCGGGCGCTCGCACGGCGGGATCGGCAGCGAAGCGATGGCGTCCAGCTCTCGGCAGGAATTGTCGCGGGACTTGCCGAGAGCGCGGGGTGGTTCGGGCTCGCAATGCCGGAAACCGTCACCTGAAGCCATTCGAAGCGGCTTAGCCAATCACAACAACAATATCGAGGGAACCCCATATGACGATGTCAATCGCGGCAGGCCGTGCCCCGGCCGAGCAAGCCAATATCCGACGCGCGGTCGCGGCAGCGACGATCGGGACCATCATCGAATGGTTCGACTATGCGCTTTACGGAGCCGCTGCCGGCTTGATCATCAACAAGCTGTTCTTTCCCCAGTTCTCGGAGTCCGCCGGCGTGTTGGCGGCTTTCGCGACCTTCGCCGTCGGCTTCTTCAGCCGGCCGCTTGGTGGCGTGCTGATCTCGCATATGGGGGACCGGTTTGGACGCAAGCCCGCTCTCATCTTCACGATCGCGCTCATGGGCTTGTCGACCGTGGCCATGGGATTGTTGCCGACTTATGCGCAGGCCGGTCTCTGGGCTCCGGTCCTCCTCGTCATCCTGCGCTTGCTCCAGGGCTTCGGCGCCGGTGCGGAATATGCCGGAGCGGTGACCTTGGTCGCGGAATACGTGCCGCCAGAGCGCAAGGCCTACTATACCGCCTATCTCCAGGCCGCGACGGTGGTCGGCATTATGCTCGCGACGCTGATGTTCTTGCTGGTGTCCTATCTGCCGGAGGAGACGCTGTTCGGCTGGGCCTGGCGCGTACCCTTCCTGATCTCGGCACTGCTGTTCTTCGTCGCGCTCTATATCCGGAAGAACCTCGACGAGACCCCGGAATATGTCGCGGCGATGGAAAAGGCCGCCGAGAAGCGCCACGAGGCGCGCGTCCCGCTCGGTGAGCTGATCACCAAAAGCCCGAAGGAGCTGCTCTTCGGCTTCTTGTCGGTCACTGGCCACAATGCCAACGCCTATATCCTGAGCGCCTTCAGCCTCAGCTACATGACCAATACGCTCCATATGAGCCGCACGGATTCGCTGACCGCGGTGATGATTGCGACGCTCACTGGCATCGTCCTGACACCGCCGATGGGCGCGCTTGCCGATCGTGTCGGCCATGCGCGAGTCTATCTCTTTGGCGCGATTTTCGTTTTCCTCTACGCATTTCCAATGTTCGCGCTGCTCGACACGAAGAATGTCGTGCTCGCCTCGATCGCGCTCAGCATTGGATATGGCATCGGCTTCGCCGGGCTCGCCAGCGCCCAGGGCGCCTTCCTGGCGAACCTGTTCCCGACGCGCTACCGCTTCTCCGGCATCGCGATGACGCGCGAGTTGAACAGCTTGCTCATTGCTGGGCCCACGCCCTTCATCGCCTCGGCGCTGGTAGCGCAAGCCGGCGGCAAGCCGATCTTGGTCGTCGCCTATCTGATGTTGTGCTGCGCGATCAGCGCGATTGCGATCATCGCGGTGCGTTCGCGCTCCTTCGAGCGTGGGTCGGAGTAACAGCATATTGGCAAGGGCCGGTTGGCTGCGGAGCGCGTGCAGGGCGGAGGACGATGCTTCGCCTGATGCCGTCGCATCCGAACTCGCCAAGGCGGGTTTCGCGTGGGGTTACGGACCCTTGCGGAACGCTTCGAATACCAGTGCACGGAGCCAGCGATGGCCGGCATCGGCATCCATCCGCGGGTGCCAGATCTGTGACACGACGAGCTCGGGCATCTGGATCGGCAAATCGAAGAGAGCCGTCGTGTATCCCGGAAGTGCCAGGCAAGCCGAGCGCGGGACGAGACCCAGGAGGTCGGACGCCGCCGCAACGGCGATCACAGCTGGAAAGCCGGGGACGATGACGGCCACTCGGCGCGAGAGCCCAAGGGCGGCCAGCGCTTCATCGGCCGGGCTGGATCGATCCCGACGCCGCGCAAACACCACATGGCCCCACGCGCAAAGGCCCTCCGGCGTGACTGCCGCATCCAGGAGGGGATGGCCGGCCCGAGCCACACCGACATAGCTGTCGCGATAGAGGGTTTGTGCGCGAAGTTCATGTCCCTCGCCCGAGATCACCCCRATCTCGAGATCGACCGTCCCGTGCCGCAGAGGGCTTATCTCCTTATCGGGCTTCGGCACGAAGCGAAGCCGCACACTGGGCGCCGTGGCCGACACCGCGGCGCTGAGCTTTGCTGCATAGAGCTGCGTGAATGCCTCATTGGCGCGRATRGTGAATTCGCGCTCCATTCTCCGCGGATCGATCGGCGGCGGCGGCCGCAGCATCGCTTGCGCGCCCGTCAGGAGCATGTGCACCTCCTCGGCAATGGCCTCGGCGCGAGGTGTCGCAACCATCGCGCGGCCGGCCGGTACCAATACCGGATCGCCGAGAGCGTCTCTGAGCCTGGACAAGGTGCGGCTCATCGCGGAGGTGCTGAGCCGTAGCCTGAGCGCAGCGCGTGTCACGCTGCGTTCCTGAAGCAGGACATCGAGCGCGATCAACAGGTTCAGATCTATGTCTGGCATGGCGTTATACGCAAATGTCAGTTGAATTCGTTGCGTATGGTGCAATCTCTGGCCGCGGCTTATCAGGACGGAGCCACCAAGGAAAGCTCCCATGTCGCAGACTGTTGCCGATTCCCATATCGATGGCCTRCCGGCGCCGCGRCGCTACTTCGCAATCGCCGTCCTCCTCCTGACGTTGGTGCTTGTGGTGCTCGACGGCGCCATCGCCAACATCGCACTGCCTTCGATCGCCGCCTCGTTGCATGCCAGCCCGAGCGATGCGGTTTGGGTCGTTTCGAGCTATCAGCTCGCGGTTCTGGTTGCGCTGCTGCCCTGCGGCGCCATCGGCGAGATGGTCGGGGCGCGGCGGGTCTTTCTAGCGGGCGTCGCGCTCTTCACCTTGGCYTCCGCCGCCTGCGCCTGCGCGGGGACACTGCCGATGCTGGTCGCCGCGCGGTTTGTCCAGGGCTTGGGCGCGGGTGCGGTGATGGCTCTCGGCGTGACGAACYTTCGACTGTCGGTGCCGCAGCGGCTGCTCGGTACGATCATCGGCATCAACGCGATGACGATCGCCATCTCCTCGGCCGCAGGGCCCGGTCTTGCAGGCGCCATCCTGGCGGTGGCGCCCTGGCCATGGCTCTTCGCCGTCAACTTACCGCTCGGCATCGTCGTACTGGCATCCGGCCCAGTTTTGGCGTCAACTGAGGGCGTGGCGCGGAAGCTCGACGGCAGGGCCATGATCGCGAGTGCCCTGATGTTCGTCCTGTTCTTC
>NZ_JBFTKQ010000009.1:0-212507 GCF_056396025.1 Allobosea sp. 05T438 | reverse complement strand
CGTGCGCTCTACAAATTCCGACAGGAACTCGCCCGGTGTCCCGGACGTCAGCCCCAGCCTCATCAGGAAGCGCAGAAGAGGCGCCGCTCAGCGGCGGCGCCGTCTCGATGGGTGGCTTATAGGACACCAAAAGAACCCGTGTCAACACGTCTGGATCACTATTCTTCGATTTCCGATTCCGCGCACGTTGGACGCCCTCGCCAGGGGACGGCCGCACACGGTTGCAGCCTCGTCCTGTCCGACGAAAACCCCGGCCTTTGCGGGGATCTTCGGAGGCACGCGCGTGCCGGCAGGATGCCAGGAAGCCGGGGACGATGCGCGCGGAGCCAACGCTCAATGCGCGCCAGCCCTCACGAAGTTCCGCAGTTCAGCCGTCTGCGGGTCTGCGAACAGCGACTTCGACGCCCCCTGCTCCCAGATCTTCCCCTGATGCATGAACACCGTGGTGTCGGCGACCGTCCGGGCAAAGTTCATCTCGTGGGTGACGAGCAGCATGGTCATGCCGCCCTTGGCGAGCTTCTCCATGACCAGCAGCACCTCACCTGTCAGCTCCGGGTCGAGTGCCGAGGTCACCTCGTCGAAGAGCATCACCTTGGGCTTCATCGCCAGCGAGCGGGCGATGGCGACGCGCTGTTGCTGACCGCCGGAGAGATTGTCCGGATAGCTGTCGAACTTCTCGGAGAGGCCGACCTGCGCCAGCACCTCCTTCGCCAGCGCCAGCGCCTCTGCTTGCGGCACGTTCTGGGTGATGCGCGGCGAGAGCATGATGTTCTGGCCCACCGTGAGATGCGGGAACAGGTTGTAGCTCTGGAAGACGATGCCGACGTCCTTGCGCAATTCGCGCAGCTTCTTCGGGTCCTGGGTCATGGTGTGGCCAGCGACCTCGATCTTGCCGGCGTGGAAGGTCTCGAGCCCGTTGATGCAGCGAAGCAGGGTCGACTTGCCGGAGCCGGAGCGGCCGATGATGGCGACGACCTGACCCGTGTCGACGCTGAGCGAAACGCCCTTCAGCACCTCCAGCGAGCCAAAGCGCTTATGGACGTCTTCAATGAGAACGGCTGGCATTCATCACCTTTTCGAGATGGCGGCTGAGCCGGGACAGCGGGAAGCAGATCGCGAAATAGATCGCCCCGACCAGGGTGAAGATCTGGAAGGCCTGATAGGTCGCATTGTTGACCAGCATGCCCGCGCGCATCAGGTCGACGAAGCCGACGACCTGGACGATCGAGGTGTTCTTCACGAGCTGGACGAGGAACCCCACCGTCGGCGGCAGCGAGATGCGGATCGCTTGCGGCAGGATCACGTAGCGGTAGGTCTGCGCCGTCGTATGCGCCAGCGAAGCCGAGGCCTCCCATTGCTGGCGCGGCACCGATTCGATGGAGCCGCGCCAGATCTCGGCGAGATAGGCCGAGACGTAGATCGAGAGCGAGGCGGAGGCCGCGAGGAAGGGCGGCAGCTCGATGCCCAGGGCCGAGAGCCCGTAATAGCTCATGAACAGCACCATGAGCACCGGGATCGACTGGATCACCAGGATGTAGCCCGCCGCGAAGCGACGCAGCCAGCGGATGCGCGACAGACGCATGATCGCGAAGACGCCGCCGAGGATGCCGCCGATGAAGAAGGCGATGGCGGTGAGCGCCAGCGTCCAGCCGGCGGAGCGCAGGATGAAGAGGGCCTCGGGCCAACCGAAGGTCTGCATCAGGCGGCCTCCCCATGCGCTTCGGTGAGGCGCGCGAGGCCCGACACCTGCGGGAAGAGCTTCCGGCCGAGCCAGTTCAGGAAGAGCTTCAGCGAGAGCGCCAGCACGAGATAGATGACGGTGACGACGATGTAGGTCTCGAAGCTGCGGAACGTGTCCTGCTCGATGATCGCGGCCGTTCCGGAAAGCTCCTGCACCGAGACGAAGGAGCAGATGCTGGAGGCCAGCATCATCAGAACGAACTGGCTCGACAGCGCCGGCCAGACGCGGGCGAAGGCAGGCTGCAGCACGACATGCTTGAGGACCTGCCATTTGCTCATCGCCAGCGCGAGCCCAGCCTCGATCTGAGATTTATGAATGGAGTCGACGCCGGCGCGGATGATCTCGGTGGCGTAGGCGGCGAGGTTGAGCGTCATCGCCAGGATGGAGGCTTCGAGTCCGTTGAGGCGGATGCCGATCTGCGGCAATCCGAAGAAGATCATGAAGAGCTGCACCAGAAACGGCGTGTTCCGCATCAGCTCGACATAGGCGTCGACGATGTAGCCGGCACAGCTGCCGGCGAGGCTGCGCAGCGCGGTCATCGCCGTCGCCAGCACGAGGCCGAGCGTGATCGCGACGAAGGACAGCGCAATCGTCAGCAGGACCCCATTCAGGATCATCGGCCATTTGGATAATACGTCTTGGAAGAGCAACGGCGCGCTCCTTCGGCCCTGGAGGTCGAGGATTTCGCCAGCGCGCTGGATCGCGCGCCGGCGCGTCGATGAGAGCGGGATCAGAAGGTCGGCAGCGGCGGCAGCGGGCTACCGACCCACTTCTGCGCGATCGCGTCGAGCTCCCCGTTCTGCTTGACGTAGTAGATGAAGTTATTGAGCCACTGGCGCAGCTCCCAGGCGTCCTTGCGCATGGTCATCGAGTTCGGCTGCATGCCGAAGACGAATTTGAGCTCGGTCTCGGTCTCGCCGCGCGCCTTCATCGCGGCATTGGCCTGCGCATCGGGGCCGGCGATGGCCTCGACCTGGCCGGAGAACAGCGCCTGCATGGTGGTGGCGTCGTCCTCGAAGCGCAGGATGGTGAGGTTCAGCTCCTTCTCCCGGTTGGTGAACTCGCGCTCGACGCTGGAGCCGCGGTTGACGCCGACCTTGCGACCCTTGAGATCGTCCCAGGTTTTGATGGCGACGTTCTTCTTGGCGTAGATGCCTGTCTGGAAGGCGCTGTAGGGAATCGAGAACATCACCGCCTTGGCGCGCTCTGGCGTCGGCGCGAGCGTCGCGACGAGGAAGTCGACCTTGTTGGCCTCAAGCGCAGGAATACGCGCCGGCGGAGTGAGCTGCACCATCTCGACCTTGACGCCGAGATATTTGCCGATCAGCGCGATGACGTCCGCGTCGTAGCCGACAGCATTGCCCTGCGAGTCGACCGAGCCATAGGGCGGTGCGCCGATCAGCACGCCGATCTTGACCGAGCCGCGCTTGATGATGTCCGTGACCGTCTGGGCCGAGGCCTGGCTTGCGGCCAGCATGCCGGCTCCCAGCGCCAGCAGCGTGCCGGCAATCCTGAAATGCTTGAAAAGACCCATGGTGCGTTTCCCTGCTGTTTGCGGATTGTCCGCGGTTGGCCCAGCCGGCTTCTTGGCGTCCGGCTCGGAAATCGAAGATCAGGCTGCGGCTTTGCCCTGGCGCACGAGGTTGGTCAGAGGCTCGCCGGCGAAAGAGCGCCGGATGTTGTCGGCGATCGTCTGCTGGCGGCGGCGGATCGTGCCGCTCGTCCAGCCCGACATGTGCGGCGTCATCACGATGTTCGGCAGCTCTTGAAAAGGCAACGAGCCTGGCAGGGGATTCATGTCGTCGGGAGAGGGATATCGGTACCAGGTGTCGATCACGGCGCCACCGATACGCTCGTGCTTGAGCGCCTCGTACAGGGCGGCCTCGTCGAGCAATGGACCGCGCCCGACATTGAAGACAACGGCATTGCGGCGCATCGCGGCAAAGGCGTCCGCGCCGACGATTCCCCGGGTTTCCGGGGTAAGCGGCAGCGAGACGACGATCGCGTCGGCCGAACCCCAGAATTCGCCGAGCTGGTCGAGCGTAAAAGAACGGTCGACGGTTTCGGAGGTCGCGACCGGGCTGCGGTTGGCCACGTTCACCTGCATCTCGAATGCCTTGGCGCGCCGCGCCACCGCCTTGCCGATATGCCCGAAGCCGAGCAGGCCGATGGTCTTGCCGGCGATCTCGCCATGGACGCGATCGGGCGCGCCGGCCCAATAGGCCCAATCCCCTCGCCGCAAGCGCTGATCGGCATCGGCGAGCGGGATGTGCCGCGCCAGCAAAGCGCTCATCACATATTCCGCGATCGCCTGCTCGTGGCCGAAGCAGTTGCAGAGGTTCGTCTCGGGCGGGAGCTCGTCGAGCTGGACCGCGTCATAGCCGGCTCCCGGGACGTGGAACAGGCGCAGGCTCGCGGGGGTGGGAAGCGTGGCATCGAATTTCACGCCGACGATGACGTCGGCCGCGGCATAGGCCAGACGATCCGCCTCGGTCTCCAGCCGGTCCGGAAGAACCCTGATATCGGCACCCGCTCCCGCCAGCTCGGCAAAGCCATGGCTGAAGGAGGCGGCATTCTCACCATGGAAGACGATGCGCATGATCGGGCGGCTTTCCTTAGGTCAGGTATTTAGCAGCGGCTCGACGCTGCAATCCAGTAAAGAAGGGTCAATGGCGGCTTCCATCTCGTCGAACATGCCGTCGACGAAACCGATCAGCGCATCCGAGGCTGCGACGGCGCGGTCGCCATGGCGTGTCGCGATGGCGTTCAGCACGGCGAGATGGTGGTCGATCGTGCCTTCCAGCCCGACATGGCGGGGCATGTAGTTGTGGTAGATGAAGCCGATGCGCCGGAAGATCGTGTGCAGCGGGCGCAACGTATGCTCCAGGAAAGGCTCGGCTGCGGCCGACAGCACCATCTGGTCGATGCGTCTGTCGAGCGTGTTGAATTCGGCAAGCGTCAGCTCTGCCCGGCGTTCCCGCAGCAGGCGCTCCATATGCAGCATCTGGTTGCGGTGCGAAGGTCCGGCGCGCTCGGCCGCAAGGCCGATGACGAAGCGCTCGAGATCGCGCCTAAGCTTGAGCAGCAGGCGCTCGCGCGCAAGGTCGATCGGGGCGATCTGCAGGCCATGGCGCGGACGGATAATGATCAGCGTGTCGGCCGCGAGCCGGTTGACGGCGTTGTGAACCGGGGTCCGGCCGAAGCCCGTCAGATCCTGGAGATCCTGCAGGGCAAGAAAACGGCCCGGGCTGAGCTCGCAAGTCACCAGCATCTCTTCGATGCGGCCATAGGCAAGCTCGAACAGGTTCACACGATTGCGCCGCTTCGACACGGCCGTGTCGTCGGCCGCCACCAGTCGCGGCTGGTTATGGCGCTTCGCCATGCCCTGCTCCTCCCCATGCGGCGCTTCGAATCCCGTGTGGCGTTTCGAAACGACGCCATCTTGCGCCCGACGATAAACATGTTGTGAAATTTTACAAGCACTCCTATGATTTCGGCCTGCGCGGTCATCAACGCCTTTCGGCGGGGCCGCGCGACAAGCGAACAAGGCGCTCCCGAGCTCGTCTCGCCGAAGAGCGCAGCTCCCGGGAGGCCGATTTGAAGATCACCGCGATCGAAACCTTGCGGACCGAAGAGTTCGCCAACGTCCTCTGGGTGCGGGTGCACACCGATGCCGGAATCATCGGCCTTGGCGAGACGTTCTACGGCGCGGCTTCGGTGGAAGCCCATTTGCACGACACGCTCGCGATGCGGCTGCTCGGCAAGAACCCGCTGCATATCGAGGCGCTGCACAAGGAGATGACCAACCTGCCGATGGCGCAGGCCTCGACCGGCGTCGAATCGCGCGCCACCTCGGCGGTCGACATCGCGTTGTGGGACATCTTCGGCAAGGTCTGCGGCCAGCCGGTGCACCAGATGCTCGGCGGCCTCTGCCGCGACAAGCAGCGCATCTACAACACTTGCGCCGGCTACAAATATGTCCGATCCCACAACATCAAGCCGGTCTCGACCTGGAATCTCGGCGAGACCAGCGGCCCCTATGAAGACCTTGACGGCTTCATGAACCGCGCCGACGCGGTCGCCGAGAGTCTGCTCGAAAGCGGCATCACGGCGATGAAGATCTGGCCCTTCGATCCGCCGGCGATCGAGAACCAGGGGCTCTACATCACGCCCGAGCAGATGCGGAAGGCGATCGAACCGTTCGAGAAGATCCGCAAGGCCGTCGGCGACAGGATGGAGATCATGGTCGAGTTCCATTCGCTCTGGAACCTGCCGACCGCGATCAAGATCGCCCGCGCCCTCGAGCCCTACGAGCCGAGCTGGTACGAGGACCCGATCCGGATGAACTCGCCGCAGGCGCTGGCCGAGTTCGCCCGCTCGACGACGGTCTCGGTGACGGCCAGCGAGACGCTGGGCTCGCGCTTCCCCTACAAGGACATGCTCGATCGGGATGCGATGCACGTCGTCATGGCCGACCTCTGCTGGACCGGCGGCCTGACCGAGGGCCGCAAGATCGCCGCGATGGCCGAGACCTATCACCGGCCTTTTGCGCCGCATGACTGCATCGGCCCGGTCGGCTTCATCGCCGCGATCCACGCCTCCTTCAGCCAGCCGAACACGCTGATCCAGGAATCAGTGCGCGCCTTCTACACCGGTTGGTACAAGGAACTCGTCACCGAGATGCCGGTCATCAAGGACGGCTATGTCTATCCGATGGAGGCGCCGGGATTGGGCGTGGAACTGCTCCCGGCCGTCTTCGAGCGCCCGGACCTGCATCATCGTCGTTCGAGCCTGTGAGGATTTCAGGATGACCAATCCGCTCTTCGATCTCACTGGTCGCACCGCTCTCGTCACAGGCTCCTCGCGCGGCCTCGGGCGGGCGATGGCGGAAGGGCTTGCGGCGGCAGGCGCACGCATCCTCGTCAATGGGACCGACCCCGAGCGCGTCGCAACCGCGGTCAAGGAGATGCGTCAGGCCGGATTCGAGGCCGATGCCGCGCCCTTCGACGTCACCTCCGAGGAGCAGGTCACGAAAGCCTTCGCCGACTTCGATGCGTCAGGTGTCGCGGTCGATATCCTCGTCAACAACGCCGGCATTCAGTTCCGCAAGCCAATGGTCGAACTGGCGACGGTGGACTGGCAGCGCGTGATCGACACGAACCTGACATCGGCCTTCGTGATCGGACGGGAAGCTGCGAAGCGCATGATCGCGCGCGGCCACGGCAAGATCATCAACATCGGCTCGCTGACCAGCGCCTTGGCACGGGCCACCGTCGCCCCCTACACCGTGGCCAAGGGCGGCATCAAGATGCTGACACAGGCCATGGCGGCCGAGTGGGCAGAGCACGGCATTCAGGCCAATGCCATCGGCCCCGGCTACATGCTGACCGACATGAACCAGGCGTTGATCGACAATCCCGCGTTCGATGCATGGGTCCGAAGCCGCACGCCATCGAAGCGCTGGGGCAGGCCTGACGAACTGATCGGAGCGGCCGTATTTCTTGCCGCGCCAGCCTCGAACTACGTCAACGGTCAAATAATATACGTCGACGGAGGAATGATTTCCGTTTTATAACAACGTGTTAGAGAGAATAAATCGGCGTATCTCGCCTGGTATTCGAATGAGAACCGCGCATCAGGCCCTACGTTTTCCGACCGCGCTCACAGGCCGCGCAGCTCTCTATGGAGCTCGTCCGCGGTGAACCGCTCCAGATCGAGGGCCGGCAGCAGATCATTCTCGGCGCGGAAATCGCGGGCGCAGATCGCGTCGAACAGAGCGATGCCGGCCTTGTGGAGCGGTAGCGGCACCCCGGCGATCCGGCCCAGCACCTCGAGCGGCACCAGCCCGAAGGGCACGTCCTCGGTGATGAAGCGAGTGTCCAGCGTCTTGGGGCCGAGCAGTTCGGGACGGTTCCTGTAGACGGCGGCGGCCATCTCGCCGACCGGGCCGGCAGCGACGCCGAAGGAATGGACATAGTGGTCCTGCACGCTGCGGACCGAGAGGCCGAAAGCCCCGGCCAGCGCCAGCCGCTCGACATCCATGGCATCGACGATGCGCCCGACGCCCTGGGTGATCGAGCCGTAGTTCGGCCAGTCCTCGCCGCGCTCGGCGCGCGTCAGGTTGCCCAGCATGTTGGCGACATGCGCCGGCGGGTTGAGGTTGCTGAGCATAATGGCCAGCAGGTCTTCGCGCAGCTCGAACCGATCGCCGAAAAGGGAACGGCAGACGTCCAGACCAACCTGCGCGTGACCGGCAGGGAGAGTGGCAACGTCGAGCTTGGCCCGGATGCCCGAGATATGGACGCTGCGCGGGCCGCTCTTGCGCGCGGTGAGCGCCGTTGTCGCCCAGGCGGCGATCGGAATGTCGACCCCGCGCGCGCTCAGCAGGCGATGCAGATAGAGCGCTGCGAAGGAGCAATGGGCGCTGATGATGACGATCTGCCCGGCGGCGAGATGCGGGGCGATGGCGTCCAGCACCGCCCTGAACCCATTGGCCTGAACCGCGACGATGACGACCTGAGCGCCGCCAACGGCTTCGGCGCAATGGCGGGCGATCCGCAACGGCAAGTCGGCTTCGAGCTTGCCAGTGACGGTCAGCAAAGCATCGCCGGAGAAATCGGCCGGGGCCGCGCCGCTCGGTGACCAGATCACGGGCTCATGCCCCTGGCCGGTCAGGTAGGCGGCATAGCCGCGCCCGATCCCGCCGAAGCCGACGATGGCGACGCGCATGGGTAATCCCCCGAGTGGTTTCAGATGATTTCGAGACCGCCCAACACGTGCCGGTGGACGACGGTTTCCAGGCCGGGCTTATCGCGTTCGCGCAGGCGTTCGACGATCTCGTAGTGGTCCCGTACCGTGTCGGCGAGCAACGCGGCGGTGTTCTTTTCGCGCGTCAGCGTAACGGGAACGCGGCTGCGTAAATCGAAAATCATCGAGACAAGGTCGCGGTTCGGGCAGAATTCGAGCATTGCGGCGTGGAAAGCGTAGTTCGCCTCCTCCTGCGCAAGCACCGTGCCGGAATTGACGGCCGCGGCGAAATCGTCAGCCCGCAGTTGCAGCCGCTCCAGCCCTGCCTCGTCGATACGCTTCAGCACTTCGCCGGCCGCCGCAACCTCAAGGATGGCACGGATCGTCACGACATTGCGGTAGCGCTCCTTGTCGAAGGTCTCGACGCGGTAGCCGCGATTGGCTTCCAGCTTGACGAAGCCCTTCTCCTCGAGCCGATCCAGCGCCTGGCGAATGTCGAGCCGCGAGGCGCTGTATTGCGTTTCGAGATCGACTTGCTTCAGCCACGAGCCTGCACTGAGGCGGCCGGTGCTGATGTCCCTCTCGATCAGCTTTGCCAGTTCTCGTGCCCGCGACGCACTGCCGCCAGCAGCGCGCCCGCGGCGCTCTCCAGCATCTGTCTTATCTTGCTGAGTTACCAAAGCCATTAGTGCCGTGTTCCGCAGACGAATCCGAGCATGACCGCAACCATCATCGCCCGCTTTGCTGCCCAATCGCAATTCATACTCAGGGCGGTCGAACACACCCGCGGAGATGAGATCTCCTGCATATGCACTCCCATTAAGCAAAATATCCCACAAGTCGAGATTGACAGATGCCAATCATGAACTCAGGATTGGCGCCAAAGTCAAGAACAGGGGATTGTCATGCGCAACCAGGCCTCAGCCCGCCGCCTCGCCGCCGCCCTCGCCTTCGGGATAAGCTCCCTCGCCCTGATCGCTCCCGCGGCGGCACGCGACCTGACGATCGCGCTGTCGAGCAACGTCAACACGCTCGATCCGGACAAGTCGACGACGGTCGGCACGGACCTCAGCGTCGCCGCGCATATCTACACCCCGCTGGTCGATCGCGGGCCCGACCTGAAGCTGAGGCCCGGTCTCGCCACCAAATGGGAAGCGATCGGAGACACGGCCTGGCGCTTCACGCTGCGCGAGGGCGTGACCTTCTCGAACGGCGAGCAGCTCGACGCCGAGGCCGTGAAGTGGAACGTCGAGCGTGTGCTCGATCCGAAGACCGGTGCGCGCAACAAGCCGTGGTTCGCCGCCATCAGCGAGGTCCGGGTCGTCTCGCCGACCACCGTCGAATTCGTCACCAAAGGCGCTTATCCCGACCTGCCCGACCAGATGTCGATGTTCCTGCTGATGCCGCCGAAATGGACGGGGGAGAACAACCCTTCCGTGGCGGCTCTCGGCAGCGGCCCCTACGAGCTCGTGCGCTTTGCCAGCGGCGACCGGGTCGTGCTGAAGGCGCGCAAGGACTATTGGGGCGAGAAGCCGGCTTTCGACAACGTCACCTTCCGCATCATTCCGGAGGATTCCTCGCGGATCGCGGCGCTCCAGGCCGGCGATGTCGACCTCATCACCGGCTTCCCGACTTCCGAGATCGCCCGGATCAAATCCGGCGGCAAGGTCGAGGCCGGCTCGGTGGCCGGCACGCGCGGCATGTTCATCAAGCTCAACGGGCTGAAGGCGCCCTTCAAGGACAATCCCAAGCTCTGGCGAGCGCTCAATCTCGGCATCGATCGCAAGGCGATCAATGACGGGCTGCTCGACGGTCTCGCCCAAATCAGCGCCTGCCAGCCGCTTTCCCCGGTCTATTTCGGCTTCAACCCCGATCTGAAGCCGGTGCCCTACGATCCCGCCCAGGCCAAGAAGCTGCTGGCCGAGGCCGGCTTTGCCAATGGCCTGACCATGGATCTCGAAGTTCCGACGGGGCGCTACATCCAGGCTTCCGACATCGCCCAGGTCGTCGCCTCTCAGCTCGGGGAGATCGGCGTCACCGTGAAGCTGCGCGAGATGGAATTCGGCGCCTTCATGAACAAGTACATCGTCGGCAAGAATCTCGGCGACTCCGCCTATTTCGGCCTGGGATGGCCGACGCTCGATGCGGGCGGGCTACTGAACTTCTGGGAGAAGGAAAACCCGCAATCCTATTGGGAGAGTGCGAGCTTCAACGAAGCCGCCAAGGCTGCACGCTCGACCAACGACGCAGCCAAGCGCACCGAGCTCTACCGCAAGCTCACCGCGCAGCTCTGCGAGGATTCGCCCTCGATCTTCATGTTCTTCACGCCGATCACCTACGCCCAGTCCAAGAGCATCGCGTGGCAGGCGCGTGGAGACGACTGGGTCCGCGCGATCGACATCAAGACGCGCTGACGGCAACCGAAACGAGCTGAGCGGCGGGCTCCATCGGCCCGCCGTCGGGACAGCCTTGCCCGAATTTCCGATCAACCGGATCGCGACAAAAGTCATGACCGCACAAGACGAAACCACCCTGAAGCTACGTGTCGGCGTCGATTCCGGCGGCACTTTCACCGATGTCTGCATGTTCGACGAGACGCATGGCGAGATCCATGTCTGGAAGGTGTCGAGCACGCCGCAGGACCCGTCGCTCGGCATTGCCGGGGGCATCGAGCAGGGCGTCGCCGAGGTCGCCAAGGCAACGGGGCAGAAGGTCGACGTCGTCTATTTCGGCCATGGCACCACGGTCGCCACCAACGCGCTGATCGTCGGGCGCGGCGCCGAGACGGGCCTGATCACCACCAAGGGCTTTCGCGACGTGCTGGAGCTGCGCCGCCAGAAGCGCGATTCCCTCTACGACATCCAGACGCAGAAGCCGCGCATCCTGGTTACGCGCGACAAGCGGCTCGAGGTCAGCGAGCGCGTGCGCTTCGACGGCAGCATCCACACCGCCCTCGACGAGGACGAGGTGCGCGCCGCCGCCCGCAAGCTCAGGGAGCAGGGCATCACGACGGTCGCGGTGTGCTTCCTGTTCTCATTTGTCGAGCCGGCGCATGAGAAGCGCGTCAAGGAGATCCTGGCCGAGGAAATGCCGGACGCCTTCGTCTCGATCTCGCACGAGGTCGCGCCCGAGTTCCGCGAATATGAGCGGCTCTCGACCACGGTCGTGAACGCCTATCTCGGCCCGATCATGAAGTCCTATCTCTCGAAGCTGCAGCCGCGGCTGGCCGAGATCGGCATCGACGCCCATCCGCATCTGACGCAGTCGAATGGCGGCGTGATCTCGTCCGAGGTGGCGCAGAACTTCCCGGCGCGCACCGTGCTCTCTGGCCCGGCGGCCGGTGTCATCGGAGCGCTTTCGGTCGGCGGACTCGCCGGCTTCGACAACGTCATTACCTTCGACATGGGCGGCACCTCGACCGACGTCTCGCTGATCGACCGCGGCCGGCCTCAAATGTCGAACGACGCCGTCGTCCACGGCTATCCGCTGAAGCTGCCGATGCTCGACATCCACACCGTCGGCGCCGGCGGCGGCTCGATCGCCCATATCGATGCCGGCGGGCTGCTCAAGGTGGGCCCGCGCTCGGCCGCGGCCGACCCCGGCCCGGTCTGCTACGGGCGCGGCAACGAGGAGCCGACGGTCACCGACGCCAATGTCGTGCTGCAGGTGCTGAACCCGACGCATCTCCTGAACGGGCGCATGAAGATCGACCAGGCGCGTGCCAAGGCCGCGATCGGGCGCCTGGCCGACCAGCTCGGGCTCGGCGTCATGGAGACGGCGCAGGGCATCATCAGCGTGGTCATCGCCAATATGGCGAAGGCCATCCGCGTGATCTCGGTCGAGCGCGGCTATGACCCGCGCGACTATGTCATGCTCGGCTTCGGCGGCGCCGGCCCGATCCATGCGGCGCGGCTCGCCCGCGAGCTTGAGATCCCGCGCCTCGTCGTTCCGAAATATCCGGGCATCATGTGTGCGCTAGGCCTGCTGCTGACCGACCTGCGGACCAACCTCTCGCTGACGCGGCTCCTGCCCCTGAGCGAGGCCGGCGCGCCGGGCATGGAGACCGGCTTCGCCGGTCTCGAGGAGCGCGGGCAGGACTGGTTCGCCCAGGAGGCGATCCCGGTGGAGCGGCGCTCGCTGATCCGCTCGGTCGACATGCGCTATGGCGGCCAGGGCTATGAGCTCACCGTCCCCTGCCCGGCCAGCCCGATCGATGCGGCGGCGCTGGTGAAGCTGCGCGAGGAGTTCGAGCGCATCCACAGGCAGGTCTATGGCTATATCGCCGCCGAGGAGCCGGTGCAGGTCACGACCCTGCGCATCGAGGCGGTGGGCCTCGTGCCGAAGGCCGATCTCAAGGCGTATCCCCCGGCCTCCGGCACGAGCAATGTGGCGATCACCGGCTGGCGCGAGGTCTGGCTGCCGGAAACCGGCGGCTTCACCAACTGCCCGATCTACGACCGCGCCCTGCTCGGGCCGGGGCACGAGGTGACCGGGCCCGCCATCATCGACCAGATGGATTCGACCACCCTCGTCCTGCCCGGGCAGGTCGCGACCGTCGACGCCTATCTCAACCTGAGCCTCGAGGGCTGACCATGCTGGACAAAGCCAAGACGCAGCTCGACCCGATCACCGTCGAGGTCATCGGCAGCGCGCTCACCACCATCGTCGAGGAGATGGGCAAGGCGATCATCCGCGCGGCGTATTCGACCAACATCAAGGAGCGGCAGGACTGCTCGACCGCGCTGTTCGACGCCGCCGGGCGCACCATCGCCCAGGCCGAGCACATTCCGGTGCATCTGGGATCGCTGCTCGGCATCGCCGAGCACGTCTTCAAGAACCACGACCTCGCGACGGTGCGCCCCGGCGACGTCTTCGTCGGCAACGACGCCTATACCGGCGGCGGCACCCATCTCAACGACATCGTCTTCCTCGAGCCGATCTTCCATGGCGACAAGCTCGTCGCCTGGGTGACTAACCTCGCCCATCATTCCGATTTCGTCGACCGCGGCCATGCCCATATCTTCCAGGAAGGCCTGCGCATCCCGCCCGTGCGGCTCTATCGCGAGGGCGTGCTGCAGGAAGATCTGATGCAGCTCATCCTGCTGAACTGCCAGGTTCCGCGCGAGCGCATCAACGACTTCCGCGCCCAGATGGCGGCGAACCGCCTCGGCGTGCAGCGCTATCAGGCGCTCTGCGACAAATATGGCGCCGAGACGGTGCGCGCCGCCGGCGCGCAGGTGCTCGACTATACCGAGCGGCGCACCCGCGCCGGCATCGCGCAAATTCCGGACGGCACCTACAGCTTCCGCCACGACTTCGACAGCAACCTGATCGACGGCGTGCTCGACCTCAAGGTCGTGATCGAGGTCAAGGGCGACGAGATCTTCATCGACTTCCCCGACGCGCCCGACCAGGTCCGCGCGCCGATCAACATGGTCTACACGGCGCTGCTGGCGACGGTGTATTTCGCGGTGAAGGCGATCGTCGACCCCGACCTGCCGGCCAATGCCGGCTTCCACCGGCCGATCCATGTCTCCGCGCCGCTGGGCTCCGTGCTGAACTCGACGCCGCCGGGCGCCGTCTACAGCCGCACCGATATCGGCCAGCGTCTCGTCGACATGATCTTCGCCGCGCTCGCCGATGTGGTGCCCGAGCGGATCGCCGCAGCCTCGACCGGCGGCACGCTCCTGACCACCAGCGGAATCCATCCGCGCACCGGCCGCTTCTACGTCTATAACGAGATGCATGGCGGCGGCATGGGCGCGCGCGCCGACAAGGACGGGCTCGACGGCGTGCAGGTGAACACGACCAACACCGCCAATCTGCCGATCGAGGCCTTGGAGATCGAGCACCCCGTCATGGTGAAGTGCTACGAACTGGTGCAGGATTCCGGCGGAGCCGGCGAATATCGCGGCGGCATGACGCTGCGGCGGTGCGTCGAGATGCTCGACCACACCGCCCGCATCTCGGCCGGCGGGACGAACAGCATCGTGCCGCCCTTCGGCCTCAAGGGCGGCCAGGACGGCCAGACCGCCCGCGTCGAGCTTTCGCCCGGCGCCAGGCCGCTCGACCGTCGCGCCGGCATCCTGCAGCCGGGCGAGTGGGTCGGCATGGTCGCCGCTGGCGGCGGTGGCTTCGGCGACCCGAAGAAGCGCGATCGCGCACTGGTCGAGCGCGATCTGCGCGAGGAGCGCATCTCGCGGCAGGCGGCCGTGGAGATCTACGGGCTGAAGCTCTGACAAACGTCGTGACGATGGAGGCCGCCGGATGCCGCGCCACCTGACCTCCCGCCTCGGCGAAGGCCTGATCGCGATCTGGGGCGTGGTCACGATCGTCTTCGTCGTCTCGCGGCTGCTCGGCGACCCCGCCGTGCTGCTGCTGCCGATCGGCGCGACGGAGGCGCAACTGCAGGAGCTGCGTACGCAGCTCGGGCTCGATCAGCCGCTGCTGCAGCAATACTTCACCTTCCTCCTCAATGCGCTGAAGGGCGACTTTGGCCAGTCCTTCCAGTTCGCGCGCCCGGCGCTCGACGTCGTCCTCGAAAGGCTGCCGGCGACGGCCTTGCTCGCCGGCTGCGCGCTGGCGATCGGCATCCTGGTCGGCGGCATGGCCGGCGCGCTCGCCGCGATCTATCGCGGCTCGGCGATCGAGGGGCTCGTCCTGCTGGTGGCGCTGCTCGGCCAGGCGACGCCCTCCTTCTGGCTCGGCATCATGCTGATCCTGTTCTTCGCTGTGCAGCTCGGCTGGTTCCCGACGGGCGGCTACGGCGAATGGCAGAACCTAGTCCTGCCCTCGGTGACATTGGCTTGCTTCACCACGGCCAGCATCGCGCGCCTACTGCGCTCCTCCATGCTCGACGTGATGCGGGACGACTATGTCCGCACGGCCTATGCGAAGGGCCTCGGCCCCCGCCGCATCTATATCTGGCATGTCGGCCGCAACTCGTTGATCCCCGTGGTGACCATGACCGGCATCCTGGCCGGCGAGCTTCTCGGCGGCGCCACCGTGACCGAGACGGTCTTCGCCTGGCCGGGCGTCGGGCGATTGATCGTGCAGGCGATCGAGACCAAGGATTTTCCGGTCGTGCAGGCGGGCGTCGCGGTGGTCGCGACCATCTTCGTTGTGGTCAATCTCCTGGTTGACCTGCTCTACACCCTGATCGATCCACGCATCCGGCAGGAATCATGAGGCTCCTCTCGTTCCTGCGCCGCCAGCGTGCGAATTGGCTCGGCCTCGCCGGCGCGGCGTTGCTGGTGCTCCTGCTGGTGCTGGCGCTCGCCGGGCCCTGGCTCGGCCTGCCCGACCCGACGCGTGGCGACCTGCGCGCCCGCATGATGGCGCCGACGATCTCCTGGACCGGGCTGGGCGTCCACCCCTTCGGGACCGACCAGCTCGGACGCGACATCCTGAGCCGTATCATCGCCGGCAGCCGCGTAACTTTGACGATCGCCGGCTCGGCCGTGATCCTCGGCGGCATCGTCGGCGTGCTGCTTGGCCTCGTCGCCGGCTATTTCGGCGGCTGGTACGACCGCGTGCTGATGCGGCTGGTCGATATCCAGCTCGCCTTCCCGCTGATGCTGCTGGCGCTTCTGGTCGTCGCCGCGCTCGGCCCAAGCCTGCACAACCTGATCGCGGTGCTCGCCCTGACGAGCTGGGTCCGCTATGCCCGCATCATCAGAGCCCAGGTCCTGACGGTCCGGGAGCGCGAATTCGTCCAGGCGGCTCTGGCGATGGGGGCGGGCCACGCCCGCCTGCTCTTGCGCCACATCCTGCCCAACGTCCTGACGCCGGTCTTCGTCGTCGCGACCCTCGAACTCGCGCGCACCATCGTGCTCGAAGCGGGCTTGAGCTTCCTTGGCCTCGGCATCCAGCCGCCCTCGCCGAGTTGGGGCCGGATGCTCGCCGACGGGCGCACCTATATCGCCAGCGCCTGGTGGATCATCACCCTGCCTGGCCTGGCTTTGATGTTGACGGTATTGAGCGTCAATCTCCTGGGCGACTGGCTGCGTGATTGGCTCGACCCGCGCGCGGAACGTCGCTGATCCATCAGCCGATAAGCCGCTCGCCCATGGCGGAAGCTCAATTCTTTTCGGAGCGATCCATAGCCGCCCCCCCTGTCCCAAATCCTTCTCCGGCAACCCTTCGGATAAGCCCGGCTCAGCGCAGTGTGGGGTCGAGCCGATCGCGCAGCCAGTCGCCGACGAGGCTGACCGCAAGCGTTGTCAGCACGATGGTGCAGGCCGGAGCCAGCATGATCCAGGGAGCACGCGTCAGATATTCGCGGCCATAGCCGACCATGTTGCCGAGGCTGGTCATCGGCGGCTGGACGCCGAGGCCCAGGAAGGACAGCCCGCTCTCCAGCAGGATCACCTCCGGGAAGGTCAACGTCATCGAGACGATCAGCGTCGAGGCGATGTTCGGCAGGATATGGCGCAGATAGACCCGCGAGGGACTCGCACCGATCTGGCGCACCGCCCCGGCATAGCCTTGCGCGCCAGCGGAGATGGCGAGCCCGCGCGCAATGCGGGCATAGCGCTCCCACCCATAGAGCCCCATCAGGCAGATGAAGAGCGGCAGCGCGTTTCCAAAGAAGGCCAGCACCGAGAGTGCCAGGATCAGGAAGGGCATCGCGGCCTGGAAATCGGCCAGCATCAACACGAATTGCTCGACCCAGCCGCGGAAATGCGCCGCGAGGAAGCCCATCAGCGTGCCAAGCGTGGCCGAAATGATCGTCGCGCCGAAGGCGACGAGCAGCGAAATGCGGATCGAGATGATCAGCCGCGAGAGCACGTCGCGGCCGAGTTCATCGGTCCCGAGCCAGTGCAGTGGATGGAAGGGCGGCGACAGCCGGTTGCGCAGGTCATATGCCGTGAAGCGATAGGGCGTGACCCAATCGGCGCTCAGGGCCAAAACGATGATGAAGCCGACCCAGACGATGCCGAACCAGACCAGCAGCGGGATGCGCTTCTTCGGCCTGGGAGCAACCTTCTCGCGGATGGCAGGTGGCGCGGCGGCTGTTACATCGGCCATTTCAATGCCCTCCTGCCCGGGCACCACTGCGCAGACGTGGATCGAGCACGCCGTAAAGCAGGTCGACGATCAAGTTGGCGCTGACCATGGTGATCGCGACCAGCAGCAGGATGCATTGCACCACCGCTAGATCGCGATTGGAGACGGCGACGACGAGCAGCCGACCGACGCCCGGCCAGGAAAACACGCTCTCGACCACGACCGCCCCTGCAATCAGGCTGCCGACCATAAAGCCGACGACGGTCACGGTCGGCACCGCCGCGTTCGGCAGCGCGTGCCCGCGCACGACCGCGGCCCAGGGCACGCCCTTGGCGCTGGCTGTGCGGATATAGGACTGGCCGAGCACCTCCAGCATGGCGCTGCGGGTGAAACGGGCAAGCACCGCCGCTCCGCCGATTCCGAGCGTCACCACCGGCAGAATGGCATGGCGCCAGCTCTCCTGCCCCCCCGAGGGCAGCCAGCCGAGTTGCACCGAGAAGATCAGCACCAGCACGAGGCCGAGCACGAAGCTTGGAATGGTGAAGCCTGCGACCGCCGTGATCATGACGATACGGTCGGTCAGGCTGTCGCGGTTCAATGCCGCGTATATGCCGGCCGGGATGCCGATGCCGAGCTTCAGCGCCAAGGCCGGCAAGGTCAGCGCCAGGGTCGCCGGGATGCGCTCGAGGACGAGCTGGATCGCCGGACGGCCATCGCGCATCGACTGACCGAGCTCGCCCTGCCCTATCGCGGTGAAGTAGCGCAGGTATTGCAGCCAGATCGGATCGTCGAGGCCCCACGCCTTGCGGAAGGCGGCGATCGCCTCGGGCGGCGCGTCGGCGCTCATGATGATCAGCGCCGGATCGCCGGAGAGCCGGAGCACGACGAATGCGAAGGTGACGACAAGCGCAACGGTCAGCAGCGCGCGGGCGAGCCGGATCAGGAAAAAGCGCAGCATCAGCTCGCCGCCTTCAGGAAATTGGCCTGGTCCTGCGCGACATGGCAAGCGGTCAAGCGACCATCCGGCAGCGGCAGCAGCGCCGGACTCTCGACCTTGCAGCGATCGCGCGCGGCATGGCAGCGCGGATGGAAGGCGCAGCCCGAGGGGCGCGCCGCCGGGTTGGGCGGATCGCCCTGCAGCACAATGCGCGGGCGGGCTCGCCGGCCGGGAACCGGCGCGGCCGAGACCAGCGCCTCGGTATAAGGATGCGCCGGCGAGGAGAGCAGCAGATCAGCCTCGCCCTCCTCGACGATACGGCCAAGATACATCACCGCGACGCGGTGGCTGACCTGCCTGATGACCTTGAGATCGTGGCTGATGAAGAGCAGGCCCAGGCCCAGCTCCTGCTGAAGGTCGACCAGCAGGTTGATCACTTGCGCCTGAATGGAGACGTCGAGCGCCGAGACCGGCTCGTCGCAGACCAGCAGGTCCGGCGTGGTCGCGAGCGCGCGAGCGATCACGGCGCGCTGGCGCTGGCCGCCAGACAGCTCGTGCGGATAGCGCGCTCCCTGATCGGCCCGCAAACCCACCGACTGCAGCAGTTTCAGCGCCATGTCGCCGCGCGCCTTGGCCTCGCCGATTTCATGGACATCGTACGGCTCGCGCACCTGCTCGACGATCGAGAGCCGCCGGTCCAGTGCGCCGAGCGGGTCCTGGTAGATCATCTGCATGCGGGCGCGGATCTTGCGCCAATCGCCGGTGTCGAGTGCCGGCAACGGCGCGCCCTGGAACAGGACATCGCCCGCATCCGGCCTCTCCAGCCCGAGCGCGACGCGCCCGGTGGTCGACTTGCCCGAGCCGGACTCACCGACGACGCCAAGCGTCCTGCCGCGTTCGACCGTGAGTGACACTCCGTCGACGGCACGCACCTCGACGGGGCTACCGAGCAAGCCGCGGCGCATCGTGTAGCGGCGCGAGACGTTGCGGACCTGAAGCACCGGCGCGCTCATGCGAACACGAACTCCGAGGTGCGCGCGGACTGTGCCTGCGCCGTCCGAACGCAGGCGGCGAAGCGGCCCGGCGCCTTCTGCACGAGCGGCGGCACGCCGGCATCGCAGAGCGCGCCATGACGCGGACAACGCGGCCCGAAGGCACAGCCCGGCGGCAGGTTCCAGGGCTCCGGCACATTGCCCTCGATCGGGTCGAGCCGGCGGCGCACGCCCTCCAGCGGCGGCAGCGCCGCGATGAGGCCCTGCGTGTAGGGATGCTGCGGCTGCTCGAACAGCTCGATCGAATCGGCCATCTCGATGATGCGCCCGGCATACATCACGCAGACGCGTTCACAGGTCTGCGAGATCACCCCCAGATCGTGGCTGATCAGCACCAGCGCCATGCCGGTCTCGCGTCGGATCAGCGTCAGCAATTCGAGAATCTGCGCCTGAATGGTGGCATCGAGCGCCGTGGTCGGCTCGTCAGCGACAAGAAGATCGGGGTTCCCCGCGAGCGCCATCGCGATCATCACACGCTGATTCTGGCCGCCCGAGAGCTCGTGAGGGAAGGCATCGAGGCGTCGCGCCGCGTCTGGAATGCCGACGAGGTCGAACAGGCGTTTCACCTCGGCCCTGATTGCGCTGCCGGAGAGACCGCGATGCAGCGCCAGAGCCTCACCGACTTGCCTGCCGAGTCTAATGACCGGATTGAGCGCGCTCGCCGGATCCTGGAAGATCATCGCGATGCGCCCGCCACGCACCTTATCGAGGACGTCGGCGTTGGCCTCGATCAGCTCGGTGCTGCCGAGCCTGACGCTGCCGGTGATGGAGGCCTTCTTCGGCAGCAGGCCAAGCGCTGCCAGCCAGGTCACCGATTTGCCGCAGCCGGATTCGCCGACGAGGCCGACCGCCTCCCCCGCCGCGACGGTCAGGTCGATGCCGTGCAGCACCTTGACCCCGTCGAAGGCGACGGTAAGCCCCCGGATCTCGACGAGCGGATTGTCGACGCTGCCGAACCTGTCGAGCCTCTCGCTCACGAGCGGACCCCACCCCAGTTGCGGGCGCTGAAGTCCATGACGAAGGACTGCGCGGCCTTCCACTGGATGTCCCGGCGTTTGGCGGTGAAGTTCGCGGTTTGGTGCAGCACGGTATAGGCAGGGTCCTCGCGCTCGCAGATTTCGAGCATGCGGCGGAATGCGGCCTTGCGCAGAGCCCGATCGGTCGAGCTCTCCATCAGGTCGGAGAGCTTGCCCATCTCGGCATTGCTCCACTCGCCGACCTGCCATTGCTGGCCGCTCGGGCCGTGGCTGGAGGTGATCGACGATACCGGATCGTTGAAGGACGCACCGTTCGACCAGTCGCTCACCGCCCGCTTCGGCCCCCTGGCGAGAACCTGGGGGAAGTTATCCTTGCTCTCGATCTGGACGTTCATGCCGATCTGGCGCCAGCTCTCGACCAGCACCTGCGCGGTCGCGACCTGGTTGGTGTGGTAATTGTTGAGCAGACGATAAGGGATCGCCTCGCCCCAATAGCCGGACTGCTTCAACAGCCCGATGGCGAAACGCGGCAGGATCAGCAGCCCGGCCGAGGCCGCGCCGAGCGCAAGCGCGTGGCGGCGAGTGTGTCCAGTCATCGAACGCTCCGGGTCGTCAAAACGAGGCGGCGCGCCCGTTGGAGGACGCGCCGCGATTGTCGGGTCAGCTCTGCCGGCCCCAGTTGCCGGCGCGGAAATCCATGGCGAAGGCCGGTGCGGCTTTCCAGGCGATCGATTTCGGCTTGGCGGTGAAGGTCGCGTTCTGGTGCAACACGGTGTAGGCCGGGTCTTCGCGTTCGGCGATCTCCAGCATGCGCCGGAAGGCGGCCTTGCGGCGGGCGCGGTCGGTCGAGGTCTCCAGCTCGACCGAAAGCGTGTTCATCTCGGCATTCGTCCACTCGCCGGCCTGCTGCTGCTGGCCGTTGGGGCCGTGCTGGGCGACGATCGAGGAGACCGGATCGTTGAAAGGCGCCGAGTTCGACCAGTCGCGCACGGCGCGGGTCGGCGTGCGCTCGAGGATCTGCTGCCAGTTCTCGACCATCCGGATCTCGACGTTGAGACCGGCCTCCTTCCACATCTCGACCAGGATCTGCGCGGTCGGAGTCTGGTTGGTGTAGTAGTTGTTGAGCAGGCGGTACGGGATCGGGTCACCCTTGTAGCCGGACTGCTTGACGAGATCGCGCGCCAGCTTGAGATCGAACGCCGGCACCGACCAGTCCTCGACGAACATCTCGCCATAATAGGGCCATTGCAGCCCCTTCGGCACCACGGTGCGGCCGGCCCAGAGCGAGTCGACGATCGTCTGCCGGTCGATCGAATGCGTCATGGCGCGGCGAACCAGCGGATTCTGCAGCTGGGCATGGCTCTTGTCGAAGACGGTCAGGCGGTGATTCAGGATCGTGCCGCCCTGCACCTCGAAGGCCGAATTCTTCTCGATCTGCGCAATCTGGTCCGGCGGGATGTCGCAGGCGAACTGATACTGGCCGGAGAGCAATCCGTTGATTCGCGAGGCGACTTCCGGCACCTCGACGAAGCGGATCGACTTCAGCGGCGGCCGGCCGCCCCAATATTCGTCATGGGCCTCGAGCAGCAGCGAGACGTCCGGACGGTATTCAGCGACCTTGTAAGGGCCGGTCGTGACCGGCTTCATCGCCCACTCATTATAGGTCGCCGCCTCATCGAAGGCGCGCCGGTTCATGATCTCGCTGCCATAGCGCGAAATGCGGCCCTCGATCGTCACGTCCGGGGTGCCGTTGACGAAGCGCACGGTGTGCTTGTCGACGATCTCGACGCCGAGCAGGGCCGGCCAGGAGCGGCGCGCCACCGCCGGTACTTCCGCCGGCAGCTCCTTGCTGGCGCGGCCGCCGCCGACGACGAAATCGGCCGAGATGGTCTTGCCCGCAGCCGGCTGCGTGTCGCCGAACATGCGCTGCTTGCCGAAGGTGAAGGCAACGTCCTCGGCGGTGAGCTCATCGCCATTGTGGAACTTCACGCCCTGGCGCAGCTTGAGCTCGACGGTCTTGTCGTCGATGCGCTTCCACTCCGTGGCGAGGCCGGGCACGGCGCCCAGACCGCCCAGCCAGTTGCGGCCGATCAGCCCTTCCCAGAGCGACGAGAAGAAGATGCGCTCGCCGACATTGGACTGCTCGCGCAGCACGTCGAGCTGGTTGGAATTGGCGATCTTCTGGACCGCGATCGTGATCGAAGGCCGGCTGTCGGCCTGGGCGATCGCGAAGCGGGGCAGGATGAGGGCGGAGCCCCCGAGCGCTATTGCGCCGCGACGCGTGAGGGAACCGACCATTGTTCATCTCCAGATGGGGTGGCGTTGGGGTCGCGCTCTTCCAGCCCGCGCGGGCTGGAGCGGTAATGGGTCAGGGTCCTGTCAGCATGGGTCAGCCGCCAGGACAGGGCCTTCTGGGCGTAATCGCGCACCAGCGCGGCATAGGCGGGAGCGTCGGCCAGATTGACGAACTGGTGCGGATCGTTCGTCAGGTCGAAGAAGAGCGGCGGGAGCGCGGCGAAATGGACGTATTTGTAGTTTTCGTCCTGGATCACGCAGAGGCTTGACTGGTCCATGTGCAGGCCGAGCACCTGCTCCGGCTGCGAATAATGCACGTCACGGAAGTCGTATTCGTAATGCATCTCCGTCCGCCAATTCGCCGGACGGCCTTCGGCGAGGAAAGGCATGACCGAGCGCCCGTCGCAGGCGCGGGGCGCCTCGCCGCCGAGCCAGTCGAGGATCGTCGGCATCACGTCGACGCTCTCAGTAAAGGACGTTTCGATCGCGCCGCGGCGTTCGTCCGCGCCGCGCGGGTCCTTCACCACCAGAGGAATGCGGAAGCTCTCGTCGTTGAAGCCGATCTTGCCGAGCAGATGGTGGTCACCGAGCTGCTCGCCATGGTCGCTGGTGAAGACGATCAGCGTGTCGTCCCACTGCCCGGTCTCATCGAGATAGGCGAACACCCGGCCAAGGCAGTCGTCGATCTCGGTGATCAGACCGCAGTAGGTCGCGCGCATCTGGGCGATCTCGGCCGCATCCAGCGTCGCCCCCGAGCCCTCGGCGCCCTGGAAGAAGGAACCGCGCTTGATCGAGTCGACATAGAACCTGGTCAGCGGGTGTTGCGCGGCCTCGACCTCCGGCGATTCCGCCCGTACCAGCGCCGGCATATCTTCCGGCCGGTACATCGCGTGGTACGGCGCCGGCGCGACGAAGGGCGGATGCGGACGGTAATAGCCGAGGTGCAGGAAGAAGGGCTTGCCCGCCCGGCCCTTGAGATAGGTCAGCGCCCGCTCGGTGAAAAAGGTCGAGTCCGAGAATTCCTTCGGGATGCGCGAGGGCTTGTCAGTCGCGCCCGGGACCGAGTCCTCTCCCTCAGGCAGCCAGATGTCCTCGCGCTTTTCGGGCAGCTTGAAGCCGTTCTGCTCCACCCAGCCGAAATAGCCGTCCATGTTCGGTTCAAAGGCGCCGACGGAACGAAACCCATCCATCAGGTCGCCGAGCACGAGGAAGCGCGGATCGTTCTTCGCGGTCGTGCGCGGGTCCGGCGTTGTCGTGGTGTAGCCGATCAGAGCGGGGTCGTAGCCGATCGCCCTGAGCGCCTTTCCCAGGTTGAAATGGCGCTGGTCGAGGGGCACCGTATTCTGCACGGCGCGATGGTTCATCAAATAGAGCCCGGTCAGCAGGCTGGCTCGTGCCGGACCGCAGGGAACGCAGGCGGTGACATGGTTGGCGAAGGTGACCCCTTCGGCACAGAGCCTGTCGAGATTGGGCGTCTTGAGGAAAGGCTCCTGACCGCGGGCACGCAGCAGATGCGGTACGAAATCGGCCCGCCATTGGTCGACGACGATCAGGAGAACGTTCTTACGTTTCATTGCTTTGCCTCGCGAAGTCACGTCCAGCTATCCGCCGCGGATGACGCCTGCGTGACTGCGCGACATCATTGTTCGGCCGTCAGAACCAGGCGGCGCCGGCGCGGTTAGCGAGCTGGTGAGCAGCCCATGCCTGTTGCGGGACCGGCTCGGTCGTCCCGACAAGGGCAAGGTGCAGCATGGCAACCCCTGCATCGCGGGTGTGATCTCATCGATCCTGGCGGAGGCGAGCGTTCGCGGAACATCCCTTGCAGCTGCGGAGCCCCGTCAGCCGTTGCTCCGCACAGCTAGCAAACCGCTGGGTCAGAAGGGCTGGGATCGCAGGGCGGAGCTTCGATCGCCGAGGCGGAGCGACATCCGGCATCTCGACGAGGTCGCGGTCACCGTTGCCGGCAAGAGCACTGGCTCGGGCGGGCTCTCGACCAGGATGGATACGTCGCGACGAAATCCTCCAGACCCGGCGCCACGCCAAGTCGGCGCGGCGTCTTCTGAAGAAGCAGGGCTATGCGCCCCGGCGCATGATCACCGACGAGTTCGGGCCTTGACGCCATCGCCCACAGGAAAGCCGTCGCCGGCGTCACGGCCCGAGCCTGTCATCGAGCCCAATGCACCTCTTGGCGGCCACCGGCGGCTATTGTGACGACGACCACCACGGTGTGTTCGCGCGCTGTCTTCTCAAGCCGATTCAACGGAGGCCTGGGACAGCGCGGCATTGAGGCCTGCGGCGAGGTCCGCGTCCAGCGGGGCGCCATCGATCCAGCAATGGCGCACGATCGCGATGCGGCCGGCATCGATCAGGCTGTTCTCGTCGCCCGGGCGGCTGGTATGCGGCCGGCCGCGGCGAATGCGCCAGACGATGCGGTCGCCCTCCTCAGAATGGATGTCGGCCGCCCCTGCAATTTTGTCGCGGCCGATCGCGGCAAGGCCTATCTCGGCCGGCAGCTCCTTGGGCAGATTGACGCTGAGATAGGCACCCTCGCGGCTCCAGGCGGCGCGGCGCTGCCAGAGATTGTCGATCAGGGCCGCCAGTGCGGTGACATCGCGCTCCTCGGATGTCCCGCCCTTGGTGCGGGAGAAGCCGATGGCGGGGATATCCCAAAAACTCGCCTCGCGGGCGATCGAGAGCGTGCCGGAATAGGCGGCGTCCTCGGCGGCGTTGCGGCCGTCATTGACGCCGGAGAGCACGAGGTCCGGCTTGCCGCCGTCGCGGAACAGCACGGTCATCGCTGCGACGACGCAATCGGCCGGCGTCCCGTTCAATGCGTAGACCTGCGCTTCGCGGCGGGTCAGCGTCATATCGCGGTCGAAGGAGAGGTGATGGCTCGCCGCCGTCCATTTCCGCTCGGGCGCGACGACCCAGATGTCGGAAGCGACGCGGGCGGCGGCGCGGCGCAGCAGGGCGATGCCGGGGGCGTCGATGCCGTCGTCATTGGCGATCAGGATGCGCATGGGTCAGATCTCGATGACGTCGCCGGGCTTGAGGTTGGCGACAAGGCTTGGAATGTCGTCTGCGAGCGCCCGGGCGGTGGCCGCATCGCAGGAATGGGCGAGCACACGTTCCGCACCGCTTGCCGTGGCAATGGCCGCGTTCTCGGGCAAGGTCGGATGGGTCGGGAAGCGCAGCCAGTCCGCCGTTCCGGCAGCCCGCATCGCGTCGGCGGGGCTACCTTTGGGGACATGGCCGGTCAGCAGCACCGGGTGCCCGTCGCGGCGCGCTTGAGCAAGCGCGGCCTTGGATGGACCTGAGAGCCCCATGCCATCGTCGCACAGCAGAGCCGCCGCCGGCAGCTTCTGCCCCTCTTCCCAGAGGGACGCGTTAGCGAAGCGCGCCGACAGCAGGTCGACGCTCCCCGGTTTCAACCAGGCGGAGGCCGCGATCTGTTGAGCCAGTGCGGCGTGCATCGACTGGTGGATGGCGATCGGGCCTTCGATCAGCCCGATCAGCTCGATGGAACGGCCGGATAGCGGCGTCGGCAGCACGGCGCCCTGCGGATGCGCCGCGAGCCAGCGCCTGATGGCGGCGCCGCGTTCGGCCGCCGGGATGCGGTCCTCGCCATAGGAGGCGTCGACCAGCAACAGGTCGCAAGGCGGCAGCGGATCCATGGCGAAGACCGGGCTCGCCGGCACCACATCGCCGCAATAGCCGACGCTGCGGCCCTCGGCGCTCAGATGGCACCAGACGCCGCCGACGACATGACCGCTGCGACCGGTCCGGATCGCAATCGGACCGAGCCTGAAATCCTGGCCAGCGGCGATGATCTCGGGCGGGCTCTGCGCGGCAAGCGTACGCTCCTGCGGCGTCGCATAAGCCGCGAGCGTCGCATCGGTTTCGGCGGCGCTTTCTGCCGTCATCAGCACGCGGCCGGCAAATCCGTGGGCAAGGCACCAGCCCAGCGCCGCGACATGGTCCTCATGGGCATGGGTCACGATGATCGCATCGAGCCGCTCCAGCTCGTCCGGCGTGATCGCGGGGTAGTAGCCCGGCCCCCGCGGCGCGCTGGTGTCGACGCCGACATCGAGCAGAAGCCGGGTTCCGCCATGTTCGATACCGATGCAGGTCCGGCCCTTCTCGCCAACCCCGCCATGGATCCTGAGTTTCATGCGGCCGGTCTCATGCGGCTTTGTCCATTGTCCCGGCCTCGGGGATGACCCAACCATCATGGATCGCGATGCGGATCGCGTCGCCAGCCTGGGCCGGCGCGGGCTCGGCGGCGTCGAGATGCAGCACGAGGTCGTTGCTGGCGGCGGGACGTGCCTCGAGCCGGAAGAAGCCGCCCTGATAGGACAGCCGTTCGACTGCGGCGGAAAGCCCCTCCTGTCCGGGGGAAGCAATGCCGATGTCGCGCGCCCGCAGGCAGAGCTTCACCTGGTCGGTCACCGCCTGATCCGGCCGGCAGCGCACCACCGCCTCGACACCGAGCACGCTGACCTTGCAGCGGCCGGCCTGGGGCGCCGACAGCACGGTTGCCGGCAGCACCATGCCGTCGCCGATGAAGCCGGCGACGGTGATGTTGGCAGGCTCGCGATAGAGCATCGAGGGCGTGGCGAGCTGCAGCAGCCGGCCGCGATCCATCACGGCGATGCGATCGGCCAGCGCCATCGCCTCGGCCTGATCATGGGTGATGTAGACCATGGTCGTGCCGGTGCGCTCATGGAAGCGGGAGAACTCCTCCTCCATCGAGGCACGCAGATGCACGTCGAGATTGGCGAGCGGCTCGTCGAGCAGAACGAGCGAGGGCTCGGTGACGAGGCAGCGGGCGAGCGCGACGCGCTGGCGCTGGCCGCCGGAGAGCATGCCCGGCCGACGCTCGGCGAAGCCGTTCAGGCCGACGAGATCGAGCGCCGCCGCGACGCGGCGAGCCCGCTCGGGATCGCGCACGCCGGCGACGGTCAGGCCATAGGCGACGTTCTCCGCCACCGTCATATGCGGCCAGAGCGCATAGGATTGGAAGACGATGCCGAGCTTGCGGTGCTCGGGCGGAACATGCTGCTCGGGCGAGGAGACGAGCCGGTCGCCGATGCGGATCGCGCCGCCGTCGAGCTTGTCGAAGCCGGCGATCTGGCGCAGCAGCGTGGTCTTGCCGCAGCCGGACGCACCGAGCACCGCCAGGAACTCGCCGTCCTCGACATCGATCGAGACGTCGTCGAGGGCGATATAGGAGCCGAAGCGCTTCTGCGCCCGGTCGATGGTCAGTCGCGCCACGGCAGGACTCCCTGGGGCAGTTTTTGGGCGAAGAGAGTGGTCGAAGCCATCAGGGCGACCGTGACGAGAACGGTGATCGTCGCCAGCGCCGAGGCATAGGTGGAGTCGCCGCCCTGCTCGAAGGAGAAGACGACGACGCCGAGCGTCTCGGCCCCGGAAGACCAGAGCAGCGCCGAGACCGTCAGCTCGTTGAAGGCGGTGAGGAAGATCAAGAGCGCGCCCGCCACCGCCGCCGGCGCAACCAGCGGGAAGATGATGGTGACGAGGCGGCGCGGCAGGCCGGCGCCGGCGATCTGCGCGGCCTCCTCCAGCGTGCGGTCGATCTGAAGATAACCGCTGACGATCGGCCGCAGGCCGAGCACGAGGAAGCGCGCGAGATAGGCGAAGACGATGATCCAGACAGTGTTGTAGAGGGAGACGCCGAGCACCGGCAGCGGCTTGAGGAAAAGCAGGATCGCGGCGATCGCGAGCACCACGCCAGGCATGGCATAGGGTAGCTCGGCGGCGAGGTTGAGCAACCTGAGCGCCCGCGACTTCTTCCAGACGATGAAGTAGCCGAGCGGGACGCAGATCAGCACGATCAGGATCGCGGCTCCGGCCGACATCAGGAAGCTGTTGACGAAGGCGCGCTTCGAGGCGGCGTGCTCGAAGAGGACATAGGCATAGTTGCCGAATGTCGCCGTCGCCGCATTGAGCGGCACGCCGAAGGCCGGGATCAGCGACGTGCTGAGCAGGCCGAGCAGCGGCAGAGCCAGGACGAGGATCGCGAAGGTCCAGAGCAGCGTCTCGACCGGCGCGCGCCAGCGCCCGAGCTCGAAGGGCCGCGCGGCGCTCGAAGTCGTGGTGATGCGGAAGTCGCGACGGCGCATCATGAAATCCTGCAGCAGGATGCCGGCCATGGCGATGACGCCGATCAGCAGCGACAGGATTGCGACTTCCGAGAGCACGCCCGGCCCGAGGCCCGCGAGGCGCTGGTAGATCAGCGTCGGCAGGACGAGGAAGTTGCCGGGGATGCCAAGGAAGGCCGGGATGCCGAAATTGCCGAGGCAGGAGACGAAGCAGAGCGCGATGCCGGCGACGAGCGGCGGGGTCATCAACGGCAGCACGACGGTGCGCAGCACGGTGAGCGGGCTGGCGCCGGCGGCAAGGCCGGCCTCGATCAATTCCTTGGGCAGGGCGCGCAGGCCGGCACGCAGCGTCAGGAAGACCAGCGGCGCATATTGCAGGCCGAGCAGCAGGATGATGCCCTCGCGCGAATAGAGCGGATTGCGGCTGCCGAGCGGCGGGGCCATGCCGATCAGCTTCAGCAGCGTGCTCGACGGGCCGAAAAGCTGGAGCCAGGCCAGTGCCGTCACCTGCGGTGCGATCATCAACGGCAGCACGAAGCAGAAGGTGAAGGCGTTGCGGGCGCGGATGTCGGTCAGCGTCGCCAGCAGCGCGACGGTACCGCCGATCAGCACCGCGAGCACGGTGCCGGATATCGCGGTGACCAGGCTGTTGGCGGTGGCCGTCCAGGTCGCCGGGCTGGCGAACACCTTGCCGAGCGCCGTCGCCGAGAGCTGACCACCGGGGGCCAGCCCTTCGACGACCAGCCGCCCGATCGGCAGCAGCGAGAGCAGCGCGACGAGACCGACGAGGCCCCAGAGGAGCCCCGTCTCCTCGACGCGCGTGCGCAGCGTCGCGGTATCAGCGAGTGACATGCGCACCCGTCCGGGCTCAGTTGCCGAACATGGTGGCGAAGCGGGCCTTGTCGGCTTCCGTCACCTTGACCACGGCTGCGATGTCGGAAGGCATGACGTTGATCTTGGTGCCCTCCGGCAGCCAGGACGGCGAGCCGACGCTGGGCTTGGCCGGGATATACCCCATGGCGAGCGCAAGCTTCTGGCCGTCATCGGAGAGGATGAAGTCGACGAAGGCCTTGGCGGCGGCCTCGTTCTTGGTCGTCTTCACGATCGCGACCGGCTCGGTCACCGCCGGGGCGCCTTCCTTCGGGAAGACGAAGTCGATCGGCGAGCCCTGCTTCTTGGCATTGTAGGCCATGAAGTCGACGAGCACGCCATAGGCCTTCTCGCCGGTGGCGACCGAGCGCAGCACGGCCCCATTGCCGCGCACGGCGACCGCTTCGTTGGCCTTCAGCCCCTCGAAAAGCTTCCAGCCGAGATCGGGACGCGCCGTCATGGTCGAGAGCATGATCGCTGCGGCGCCCGAATAGAGCGGGCTCGGCATCGAGATCTGGCCCTTGTAGCCGGGCTTGTCGAGATCGGTCCAGGAGCTCGGCTTCTCCTTCGCGGCGGTGTTGTAGGCGATGCCGGTGGTGATCAGCTTCGAGCCGAAATAGGTCTTGTCGGCGTCGAAGGAGCCGGGCTGCAGGCCGTCGGTCTTGGCGCCGGGATAGGCGAGAAGCTGCTTCTGCGCCTTCAGGATCTCCATGCTCGCGGCATCGGCGATCAGCAGCACGTCGGCGCCGGGCTGGCCGGCCGATATCTCGGCGGCGAGCTTGCCCATCACCTCGGTCGTGCCGGAGCGGAAGATGTCGACGTCGACGCTGGGATAAGCCTTCTTGAAGGCGGCAATGGTCTGGGCCGCATCCTTCTCCGGCTGCGAGGTGTAGAGCACGAGCTTGCCCGAGGGGGCCTGCGCGAAGGCCGGGCCGGCGGCGAGCAGAGCGCCGAAGGCCGCGGCCATCACGAATTTGCGTCTCGTCTGGGTCATCATTTCGTCTCCTCCGTTATTCGCCGTCGACCTTTGCGCCCGTTGCGGTGGCCGATCTTGCATTCTGATGGTCTATAGCTGGCAATTCGCGGCCTTGCGCGGCCGCGACCGCCCTTCAATCACAAAAGTATCTCGGGGCTTTCCAGCGCCTCGCGCAGATCGGCCATGAAGCGGGCGGCGGCGACGCCGTCCACGATCCGGTGGTCCGAGGACAACGTGAAATTCGCCATCGGCCTCAGCACGATCTGGCCGTCTCGGCCAACAGGCTTGTCGACGGTTCGGCCGACCGCGAGGATCGCGCCCTGCGGCGGATTGATGATCGCGGTGAAGCTGTCGACGCCGTACATGCCGAGATTGGAGATGGTGAAGGTGCCGCCGCCGAGCTCGGCCGGTGTCAGCGTGCGCCTGGCCATGCCGTCGCGCAATCTGGCGAATTCGCGCGTCATCGCCGGCATATCCATGTTGCCGGCATCGCGCAGCACCGGCACGACGAGATCGCCGTCGCGCTCCATGGCGATGCCGATGTCGATGCGCTCGTGGAAGCGCGTCGCCTCGCCCTCGGCGGATGCGTTGATGACCGGGTGGTCGCGCAGGATGCGGGCAGCGATGCGGGCGATCAGCACGGTGATGCTGGGCTTGGGGGCGCCGATGCGCTCGTGACGGGCAGCGAGGCGGCGCAGCAGATCGCGGGACGCGCTCATCTCGATCTCGGAGGTGAGATAGAAATGCGGCGCCGTGCGCATGCTCTCGGAGAGCCGGTTCGCGACGATGCGGCGGATCGCCGAGAAGGGCTGCAGCCGGCCCTCGGAATTGCTCGCGGCCGGGACCGGCGCGGGACGTGTCTCCTGCGCGGGGGCGCAACGCGGGCGTTGCTCCAGATGGCGCTTCACATCGGCTTCTCCGATGCGTCCGCGTGGTCCAGTGCCGGCCACTGCCTTGAGATCGATGCCATTCTGGCGCGCGATACGGCGGGCGAGCGGCGTGGCGCGCAGGCCCGGCGCCACAGATTGAGCCGCAGAGGCGCCTGACGCCGGAGCCGCGCCTTCAGGGTTGGAGGTGGCAGCCGCCACGGAAGCCGCAGCGGCTGCCGGCTCGGACGGCGTGGTGGCGGCCTCGCCGTCGAGGTAGATCCAGGCGACGGGCGTCCCCACCGTGATCGGCACGCCGGTCTCGAGCTTGATGCCGCGGATCGCGCCGCTGGCCGGCGCCTCGACCTCCATCACGGCCTTGTTGGTGCCGATTTCGAAGATCGTGTCGCCCTGGCGGACAAGATCGCCTTCCTTGACATGCCAGGCCTCGATCGTGCCCGTCTCCATGTCCATGTCGACCTTGGGAAGGATGACCTCGACCGGCATCAGGCTTCCCCGCGGCGCACGAGATTGGTGGCGGCGGCAACGATGTCGTCCTCCTGCGGGACGGCGGCCTTCTCCAGCACCGGATTGTAGGGGATCGGCGCATCGGCACCGCCGAGCCTGATAATCGGCGCGTCGAGGAAGTCGAAGACCTCGCTCTCGGCGATCATCGCCGAGATCTCGGCGCCGATGCCCATGGTCTTGACGCCCTCGTAGACGACCAGCAAGCGGTGCGTCTTGCGCACGCTCTCGGCAATGGTGGTGAAGTCGATCGGGCGGATCGAGCGCAGATCGATGACCTCGGCCGAGATGCCGTCCGCTGCGAGGCGCTCGGCTGCAGCCTCCGCCTTGCGGGCCATGATCGAGGAGCCGACGATGGTGACGTCCGTGCCCTCGCGGCGGATCGCCGCTTTGCCGATCGGCACGCGATAGGCCTCAGCCGGGACATGGCCCTTGGTCTTGTAGAGCAGCTTGTGCTCGAAGATCAGGACCGGGTTGGGGTCGTCGATGGCGGCGAGCAGCATGCCCTTGGCGTCATGCGGGGTGCTCGGTTGCAGGACCTTGAGGCCCGGCACATGCGCGAACCAGGCCTCCAGGCTCTGGCTGTGCTGAGCGGCGGCGCCGGTGCCGGAGCCGCCGGGCAGACGCACCACCATCGGCACGCTCGCCTTGCCGCCGAACATGAAGCGGATCTTGGCCGCCTGGTTGACGAGCTGCTCCATGGCAAGCGTGACGAAATCCGAGAACTGGATCTCCAGCACCGGCCGCATGCCGGTGATCGCGGCGCCGACCGCGGCGCCGGCAATGCCGAGTTCGCTGATCGGGGTGTCGATCACGCGTTCCTTGCCGAAGCGGTGGACGAGATCGCCGGAGACGCCGAAGGCGCCGCCATAGATTCCGACGTCTTCGCCGAAGAGGAAGACGCGTTCGTCGGCTTCCATCGCCTGACCGAGCGCCTCGCGCACCGCCTCGGCATAGGAGAGTTCGCGAATCTCGGCCGCGGCCTCGAGGGTGTCAGAGGGCATAGACGTCACGGGTCAGGTCTTTCGGATCGGGGTCCGGGCAGGCGCGGGCGAATTCGACGGCGGCGTCGATGTCGCGCTGGGCATCCTCTTCCAGCTTCATCAGCGCCGCAGCGTCGAACCGGTCATGCGCCTTGAGCTCGTCCTCCAGGCGCCGGATCGGGTCCTGCGCCCGCCACTCCTCGATCTCCTCCTTGGTCCGGTAGAGATTGCGGTCGCTCTTGGAGTGGCCGCGCCAGCGATAGGTCTTGCACTCGATCAGCGAAGGGCCTTCGCCGGAGCGGGCCCGCGCAATCGCTTCGCGCGCCACGGCCGCGACGCCGGCAAGGTCGTTTCCGTCGAGGCTGTGGCCCGGCATGGCGTAGGCGGCGGCACGGTCTGCGACATTCGCCACCGCCATGGCGCGCGAGATGTCCATCGACATGCCGTATTTGTTGTTCTCGCAGACGAAGACGACCGGCAGCTTCCAGATCGAAGCCATGTTGAGCGCCTCGTGGAAGGCGCCCTCGTTCGAGGCGCCGTCGCCGAAGAAGACCATGCAGACCCGGCCATTCTTCTGGGCCTTGATGCTCATGCCGACGCCGACCGCGATCGGGAGGCCGCCGCCGACGATGCCGTTGGCGCCGAGATTGCCGCCCTCGACATCGGCGATATGCATCGAGCCGCCGCGGCCCTTGCAGTAGCCGGTCTCCTTGCCGAAGAACTCGGCGAACATCAGCTTCGGCTCGGCGCCGCGCGCGATGCAGTGGCCATGGCCGCGGTGGGTCGAGAGGATGTAATCGTGCGCTTCGAGCGGCAACGTCGTGCCGACGGCGCTCGCCTCCTGGCCTATCGAGAGATGCATCGTGCCGTGGATCAGGCCGCGCATATAGCTCGCCTCGGCCGCCTCCTCGAACTTGCGGATGAGGTGCATCCGGGTCAGCGCGCGCGCCACCGTCTCGTCGTCGAGCGCGGCGAGTTCGGGCCGCTGGTTGGGCCTCGGCGCGGCGCTTGCCATGTCGTCCGTCTTGCGCGCGCTCATGCCTGGGCTCCGGAGGTCAGCGCGGCGATCATCGCGTCCTGAGCGCGGCGCACCTCGACGATCTTCAAGCGCTCGTCGGGGGCGGCGTCGGCGAGCGTGATCAATTCGCCCTTGGCGACGGCGCGCGTCATCGTCGCGCCCTGAGCGAGGCCGATCGGCAGGGCCTTGCGGGCCTGCGCGTCGACGCGGGAAAGGGCGAAGCCGCGATAGCCGTATTCGCCGATGGCATCGAGCGTTTCGCCGGCCGCGAGATCGCGCTTGGCGACGCAGCCGACCTCGGAGGTCGGCACCGGCAGCGGGCGCATATGGCTCTGGTTGAAGATGACGGCGGCAGCGGCCGAAAGCGGCACTTCCAGGCTCGTCAGGTGATAGGGCCGGAAGAAGGAGTAGTAGGGGCCGGGGCCGAGATGCAGGTCGCTCATCCGCTCGCGGACGCGGGGATGGCGCATCTCGGCGATGGCGAAGACGCCGGGCGCCACGCCCTTGGCCACGGAGAAATCGACCACGCCCTTGTGCGAGAGGAGGCCGCCTTCTTCCTTCGGGCAGAAATAGTTCTGCAGTTCGTCCTTCGGCGCGGCGGGGCCGTGCATGCCGGGGATGTCGGGGATGAAGCCGCAGGCATTGGCGATGGCGACCATCTCGACCATCGTCTTCGAGCCGTCGACGAACTCGACCAGCATGCGCGGGTTCATGTTTCGGCGCTTGGCCTCGTCGACATAATCGGCCGGCACCGCGTCGATCCGGAAGGGGTTGTTCTTGCCCTTGCCGGCGGCGACGACCGGATAGCCCATGGCCCGGATGAAGTTGATCAGCTCCATCGCGGCGGCGGGCTCGTCGCCGGCACCCAGGGTGTAGACCACGCCAGCCTTCGCCGCCTCGGCAGCGAGATACGAGCCGATGGTGATGTCGGCCTCGACATTCATCATCACGATGTGCTTGCGCGCGGCAATCGCCGTCAACGCCACCCGCGAGCCGGCTTCCGGATTGCCGGTGGCGTCGATGATGACGTCGACCGATGACGAGCGGCAGATCAGATCGAGGGAGGACGTGGCGGCGATGTGGCCTCTGCGCCGGGCGGCGTCGAGCCCCGCCTCGTCAGAGACCGAAGCAACCTCGCCCTTGCGCCCGGCCAGCGCCGCGGCGTCCGAAATCCTGTCCGGCGCAATGTCGGCCACGGCCGCGATCTCGATTCCGGGCATCTGAGAGATCTGCACGACAATGTCGGTACCCATCTGGCCGGCGCCGATCAGGCCGACGCGAACGCGCTTCCCGGCTTTCTCGCGCAGGTCCAGGGCTTCGGCCAAGGAGAGCCCGACTGCTGGCGCGCCAAATGGCGGCGGCGGTTGAATGGCGGCCATGTTCCTCGAGTGCTCCCTTGGACATATGTTCTTTTGCCGGAACAAAAGGACGGGACATCTATTCTGTCAAGAGCACTTATGTTCGGGGCAGTTGCCTTTGATGCGCCGATGCTGCGATGCTGTGTGGGCGCGGTGGACGGTATGGCGGATTAGCAGTGCAAGACGCATTCGACGGGGGATCTGCTCAGGGCGAAGGACCGGTCGCGGAAACCAAGGTCCGCGCTGCCTGGCTGTATTATGTCGAGGGCTTGACCCAGGAGCAGATCGCCGAAGCGCTGGGCCTGAGCCGGGTCAAGGTCATCAGGATGCTGGCCGCGGCCCGAAACGACGGTATCGTCAAGATCAGAATCGACGCGCGCTCGGCCCGGCAAGCCGCGTTGGAACGCGGATTGGTGACCGCGCTCGGGCTCCAGGAGGCAGTCGTCGTACCTGCGGCGCGCGACCCGGCGAGCGTGTCCTCTCTCGTTGGCTACGCTGCTGGTCTTTGGCTTTCAGACCGGATTGTCGACGGCATGTCGCTCGCCGTGGGCTGGGGACGAACACTGAGCCAAGCGCTCCGCGGCATTCAACCCCGTCAGATCGAGGCGATGTCAGTGGTGTCCCTGCTCGGCGGGCTGACCCATTCCCGCAGCATCAATCCTTCAGCGGTGGCGCGGCGCGTCGCCGATCTCTTCGGGGCCGATTGCTTTCAGCTCACCGCACCGGTCTTCGTGTCAGATGCCAAATTGCGGGATGCACTGTGGCGCGAGCCGACATTGCGCGAATTGCGCGACCGGGCCAAAGCGGCCGATATCGCATTGGTCAGCGTTGGCGATGTCGCTGCCGGGTCGACGCTGTTTCGCGAGGGCCTGTTGCCGCAATCGGACCTGGCATCTCTAAAAGCGACCGGAGCGGTGGGCGACCTTGTCTGCCATTTCATCGATGCCGAGGGGCAGTTGGTCGATCACCCCGTTAACCGGCGGGTCATGGCGGTGAGCCCTGCCGATCTGAGGGGGATCGGCCTGGTGGCCATCGCGGCGGGCGGCGCCGACAAGCAGGAAGCGATTCGCGCGGCTCTGCGGGCCAGCAATGCCAAGGTCCTCATCACCGATGAGAGCGCCGCAGAAGCGCTTCTGGCCAAGAGCACGGCGAGCAATACCGCCAAAGAGCGAATTCAGGCATAGGGAGAACACGATATGGCAACCAATTTCGAGCAATTCGCGCGAAATTCCCTCCAGTTTCGGCCGTCCGATATCCGCCTCGTTCTGGAGCGCGTGCATTCTCATGTCGTCAAGCCGCGCATGACACCGGAGGAGCTGCTCGAGGTTGTTCGTGGCCTGGGCTTTGAAACGGTCGAAGCGTTCGGAGATCGGATCGGCCTGGAACAGCGGACAGCCGAAAGCTGGGCGCGATACGGGCTTTCAAGGGATGCGGCGCAGCTCCTGCTGGCCCTGCTGAACTATCGCCAGCGTCTCCTCGACGCGATGGATGATTTCGAGAAGACGACGCAAATACCGTTGGATGGCTTTTTCGAAAACCAGCAGCTCCCATAGAGAAGATACTTGGGATTGAAGCGCGTATCCGATAGAAATTTGGATACGCAAACCCAAGGACGAGCACGGCAAGGTGCAGCGGCAGCTTGCTGCAGCTCCCTTCCGTTATCGAGAGAACGGTTCGCGAGAGGTCGTGCCGGCAACGACGAGGACAACGAAAGGTTGGACCCTGCCGAAGGGCTGGCCGATCAAAAAATGACGGCATCTGAATCAGCCCTGCGCGTGTCCTAGAGGACATCGGCATCATAGGGCTGATCGGAAAAAATTCAGCGACTTGGCTATGGCGCTCCCTAGGGGACTCGAACCCCTGTTTTCGCCGTGAGAGGGCGACGTCCTAGACCGCTAGACGAAGGGAGCAGCGCCGGTCGTGGGCGTTCTGTAGTCGGAGCACCGCGGCGCCGCAACTGCTTTTTTTCAGCTGTCCCGACAAAAATCATTGAGCCTGCCCGGCGGGTTCGACAGCCGCGGCGATAATCCGGACCTTTCCATGCGGATTGTGGCCAAGGTGGAGACGATCGGAACATCCCGCTCGGTTGCCGGCGCGACCGATGCGCTCCACCGACGAAAAGACGGCGCGGGCCGCGCGGGAAGCGGCCAGACAGGTCTTGCAAGCCTGCCGATGAAGCTGAAGACTGCCCCGGAGGAGCTTGGGGGAGCGTTTCGGTGGACGGGAGCGAGCAGCGACGACACCTGCCCTTCGCCGCGCTCCAGCGCAGCCGCCTGGCCTTTCGGGCCGGGCTCCGTGGCCTCATCTCGATCGTGTATCCTCCGGTCTGCATCGCCTGCCAGGCCGCGACCGGCGAGGCGCAGGCGCTCTGCGCGGCCTGCTGGGGCAGCATCGGCTTCATCGAGCGGCCCTATTGCGAGCGGCTCGGCACGCCCTTCGCCGTCGATCTCGGTCCCGGCCTGCTTTCACCGGCCGCGATCGCCGACCCGCCGGTCTTCACGCGGGCCCGCGCCGTCTGCCGCTTCGACGGTGCGGCGCGCGAACTGGTGCATCGCTTGAAATATGGCGACCGCATCGAATTGTCCCTGACACTCGGGCGCATGATGGCGCAGGCAGGCCGCGAGCTCCTCGGCGAGGCCGAGATCGTCGCGCCCATCCCGCTCCACCGCACGCGACTCTGGAACCGGCGCTTCAACCAGGCAGCCACGCTGGCCGGCATCGTCGCGCGCCAGGGGAAGCTTCCGCTCGCGCCAGAGCTGCTCGCCCGCGTCAAGCGCACGCGCCAGCAGGTCGGGCTCACCCGTGCGCAGCGCGCCGACAACCTGCAGGGCGCGTTCAGGGTGCCGGCCGGGATGCGCCCGCAGGTCGAGGGCCGGCGCGTCCTCCTCATCGACGACGTGCTGACCACAGGCGCGACCGCCAATGCCGCAGCCCGGGCATTGTTGCGGGCCGGCGCCCGCGAAGTCGACATCCTGACCTTCGCGCGGGTCGTGACGGATGGCCGGGAAGGCACTACATGAGGGCTCAGCATCTTATCGAGAGTCCTCAGCCCATGCCGCCGGTCACGATCTACACCACCTCCTGGTGCCCCTATTGCAAGGCGGCCAAGACCCTGCTGACCCGAAAGGGCGTCGCCTTCTCGGAGATCGATGTCGACGGCCAGCCGGAACTGCGGCAGGCAATGACTGCCCGGGCCGGCGGGCGCACTTCGGTGCCGCAGATTTTCATCGGCGAGCGCCATGTCGGCGGCTCCGACGACATCCACGCGCTCGATGCCCGCGGCGAACTCGACAAGCTGCTGGCGGCCTGAAGCACAGGGCCTCGACGGCCCTGCCAAGCCAGCCTGCGGCGCCCCTTGCGTGCCAATTTGCCTTGGTGGCGCGACACCACCATCTAAGACGACATGATCCGCTACACCCTCATCTGCGACAACGGCCACGAATTCGACAGCTGGTTTCCGTCCTCGGCCGGTTTCGAGGACCAGGCGAGGCGCGGCTTCGTCAGCTGCCCGATCTGCAACAGCACCAAGGTCGAGCGCGCGATCATGGCGCCCAGTGTCGCGCGCACCGATCTCGACGCACGCGCGGCCGAGCCTGCACCGGAAGCTTCTGCGCCCGCGGCCGCGCCGCCAGCCCCGGTCGCGCTGATGAGCGACAAGGAGAAGGCTTTCCGCGAGATGCTGACGGCGCTGCACCAGCATGTGCATGAGAATGCCGAGCATGTCGGAGAGCGCTTCGCCGACGAGGCGCTGAAGATCCATCATGGCGAGGCGGAATCCCGCGCCATCTATGGCGAGGCGACGGCCGAAGACGCCCGCGCGCTGCATGAGGAGGGCGTCGACTTCCTGCCGCTGCCGCGCTTGCCCGGCACGCGGAACTGAAGCCTCCAGCCGGCGCGACACGCGCCTCGTTCCCGCCACAAGCGCGCCACGAATAAAAATTCGGGACCCGGGACGCCCGGTTTTGCGTTCTATGGCAAAGCGTTAAATCATCGGCCGGCGGAAGGATGCATCCGTCGGCGGCAGCTTTGCGCGCCTCGGCCCTTCCTTCCCGGATTAACTTTCTGTTAAGTGTTTCGGGTTTCTTTGCCGGTGATCCCGGTGCGCCCCCCGGCTGCCCATGATCCCGAACTCAGGAGGTTGCCGCATGAAGCGGGCCGCGATCGCTGCGCATGGTCTCCGTTCCGACGGGGTTTTCCGGTACGGCGGACGTGGATCCATCCCGATTCTGATGGCTCTCCTCGCGCCGGCGCTGGGCGCCTGCAGCATGTCGCCGGTCGAGACCGCCGCGGTCTCCGCGCCGGCGACGAAGGAGCCGACCGCCGCGCGCAAGCGCGCCGTCGCTCTGGCCAAGGCCGACCCGCGCGAGAAGGAATGCCTCGTCCGCGCGATGTATTTCGAATCGAACCGGTCGAGCGAAGCCGGCCTGCTCGGCGTCGGGACGGTGGTGATGAACCGGGTCGAATCGGCGCGCTACCCTGAGACGATCTGCGGCGTGGTCGGGGCGCCCCGCCAGTTCGCGTCCGGCGTCCTGACGCGCCCGATGCCGGAAAAAACCCTGCCGAAGATCGAGGCGATCGCGGAAGACATCCTCAACGGCCGCCGGAACGAGTCGGTCGGGTCTGCCAAGCACTTCCATATGGCTGGCATGCGCTTCGGCTACGCCAACATGCGCTACGTGACCGTGGCCGGCGGCAACGCCTTCTATCTCAAGGGCGAGCGCCCCGAGCGCAGGCGTATCGAGGAGCCGACGATCCAGCTCGCATCGGCGTCCACCTCCGCGCCCCTCGCGACCTCTTCCTCGACGGTCTCCACGTCCTTCGCATCGGCGCCGCTTGCCTTCGCTCCCGAGACGGCGGCACCCAAGCTCGTTACGTTCCAGACACCGGCTGTCATGCTCGTCAAGAACGCGCCGCTGCCGCCGGGCCGGCCGCTCGATCTCGATCTGCCGAAAGCCTCCGTCCGCGCCTTCGTCGTGCCTCCCAAGGCCGACAATCGCCTGGCGCTGCTGCCGGATTCCGAGATCAGGGGCAGCCTTTCCTCGCGATAGGCATCGGGACCAGCGCACCCCTGTGCGCCCCCGTTCGGACGCCCGGATTGCGTCCGCCTAACGTCGAAGAGGACATCGTCGAGGCTCTGGCGTTATCTTCGCCGCAGTGCAACATTCAGATTGCTCTGCAATACGGGGAGACGCCATGACCGCGACCAAGCTTGGCGGCCACCAGACGGGCCAACGCGACAAGCCCTGGATCTTCCGCACCTATGCGGGCCATTCCGACGCGGCTGAATCCAACCGGCTCTACCGGACCAATCTCGCCAAGGGCCAGACCGGCCTTTCCGTGGCCTTCGACCTGCCGACGCAGACGGGCTACGATCCGGACCACGTGCTGGCGCGTGGCGAGGTCGGCAAGGTCGGCGTGCCCGTGAGCCATCTCGGCGACATGCGGGCTCTGTTCGACCAGATCCCGCTGGCGCAGATGAACACCTCGATGACGATCAATGCGACGGCCGCCTGGCTGCTCTCGCTCTACATCGCCGTCGCCGACGAGCAGGGGGCCGACCGCAAGCTGCTGCAGGGCACGACCCAGAACGACCTCGTGAAAGAGTATCTCTCGCGCGGCACCTATGTCTTCCCGCCGCGCCCCTCGATGCAACTCACCACCGACATCGTCGTCTTCACGGCCAGCGAGCTGCCGAAGTGGAACCCGACGAATGTCTGCTCCTACCATCTGCAGGAGGCCGGCGCCTCGCCGGTGCAGGAGTTGTCATTCGCGCTGGCGACGGCCATCGCCCTGCTCGATTCCATCCGTGCCCGGCCCGAGGTCTCGGCGGAGGAATTCCCCGGCACCGTCGGGCGCATCTCCTTCTTCGTGAATGCGGGGATGCGCTTCGTCACCGAGCTCTGCAAGATGCGGGCTTTCGTCGAGCTCTGGGACGAGATCACGCTTGGCCGCTACGGCGTCGCCGACGAGGCGATGCGGAGGTTCCGCTATGGCGTGCAGGTCAATTCGCTGGGGCTGACCGAGCCGCAGCCGGAGAACAACGTCTACCGCATTCTGATCGAGATGCTCGCCGTGACGCTGTCGAAGAAGGCGCGCGCGCGGGCCGTGCAGCTGCCCGCCTGGAACGAGGCGCTCGGCCTGCCCCGCCCCTTCGACCAGCAATGGTCGCTGCGCATGCAGCAGGTTCTGGCCTATGAGACCGACCTGCTGGAATTCGGCGACATCTTCGATGGTTCGACCGCGATCGACGCCAAGGTCCGCGAACTCAAGGAAGCGGCGCTGGAGGAACTCGCCAAGATCGACGACATGGGCGGCGCGCTCGCCGCCGTCGAGACCGGCTACATGAAGCAGGCGCTGGTGGAGAACGGTGCGCGCCGCATCGAGGCGATCGAGCGCGGCGAGCAGGTCGTCGTCGGCGTCAACAAGTTCACCAACAGCGAACCCTCCCCGCTCTCGGCCGGCGACGGCGCCGTCGTCACCGTGCCGGATTCGGTCGAGAGCGAGGCGGTTGCCCGGCTAAAGGCCTGGCGCTCGGCGCGCGATGCCAGGGCTGCCGAGACGGCGCTGACCGAGCTGGCGGCGAGCGCACGGGAGGGCCGCAACGTCATGCCGGCCTCGATCGCCTGCGCCAAGGCCGGCGTCACGACCGGCGAATGGGCGCAGACCCTGCGCGAGATCTTCGGTGAGTACCGTGCGCCGACCGGCGTCGACACCACGAAGCTCGGCGACGCCACCGGCCTCGCCACCGCGAAGGCGGCTGTGGAGAAGGCGACCGAGCGGCTCGGCCGCCCGCCGCGCTTCCTCGTCGGCAAGCCCGGCCTCGACGGGCACTCGAACGGCGCCGAGCAGATCGCCGTGCGCGCCCGCGACGCCGGGATGAGCGTCAGCTATGGCGGCATCCGCCAGACGCCGGAGGAGATCGTCAGCGAGGCCAGGGAGCAGCAGGCCGACATCATCGGGCTCTCGATCCTCTCCGGCTCGCATCTGCCCCTGGTGCGCGACGTTACGGCGCGCCTGCGCGTTGCCGGCATGAACGTGCCGGTCGTGGTCGGCGGCATCATCCCGCCCGACGACGAGAACGCCCTGCGCAACATGGGCGTGGCACGGGTCTATACGCCGAAGGATTTCGCGCTGGACGGCATCATCGCCGATGTGGCGGGGCTGGCGGCGAAGCCGAAAAACTAGGCGGCTTCATTCTGGGGCGAAGCACAGCGCAGACCCGAGAATCTCTTGCCTAAGAACGCTTCAGAACCTCCGTCTCGCGAGATGGCGGGGTCAAGCCCGGGCATGACGCGAGGGGGTCAAACCATCCCCACGCTCTTCAACTGCTGATAGGCCTTCAGGATCTCCTGAAGCGTGCCTTCGCGCGAACGGTCGCCGCCATTGGCATCCGGGTGGAAGCGCTTCACCAGCTCCTTGTAACGCGCCTTGATCGCGGCTGAATCGGCGGTGTCGTCGAGGCCGAGCGTATCGAGCGCCTTGCGCGCGACGATGCCAACGCGCGATTCCGGTTGCGCGGCCTGCTGCTTGTTGCGGGCGCCGAAGAGGTTGAAGGCGTCGTTCATGTCGGCGCCTGCCTCGCCGTTCGCCGCACGGCCGCGCTGCGACATCCGCGCCGCCTTGGAGTTGACGCCGAGCTTCCAGGTCGGCCGGTGGCCGATCTCCTCCTGCTTCTGGTAGGCAGCGAGCGCGTCGTCGTCCATGCCGGCGAAGTAGTTGTAGGTCGCGTTGTAGGCCTTCACATGCTCCATGCAGAACAGGAAGAACTGGCCCTCGCGGCCGCGCCCCTTCGGCGCACGGAACTCGCCGCCGCGCGCGCAGCCCGGATGGTCACAGCGTGGCGCATCGCCGTCCACGGTCGCTTCGGCCTCGGAAGAGCCGATCCTGATGCTGTCGAAAAGGCGCGAGTTGATGTTCATCGTCGACGGTTTATGAGACGCAGGGTTCGGGCCGGCAAGTGCGATGCAGCGCACCGCCGAACCGACAGGACAATCATCGCAACGGTGGCACGATCATGACCGCAATCGCTGAAAGAATCACGCGAAAGCTGACCGAGGCCTTTGCGCCACAGGAATTGAAGGTGATCGACGAGTCGCACCAGCATCAGGGGCATGGCGGCTGGCGCGAGGGCGGCGAGACTCACTTCCGCGTCAATATCGTGTCAGAGGCCTTCGCCGGCAAGAGCCGGCTCGAGCGCCACCGCCTCGTCAATGCGGCGCTGGCGCAGGAGCTGGAAGACCGTGTCCACGCGCTTGCCATCGCCGCGAAGGCGCCGGGCGAGGCCTGAGCACTCATGCCTTTGCCGGCTTGGGCGGCGCGAGCGCGTAGATCGCGACCGAGACCAGCAGCAGGACGGCGAAGGCCCAGTGCAGATTGGCGAAGGTCGCGGCGGCATCGAGCCCGGCCGCGCGCTGCTCGGCGATGAACCAGCCGGAGGCCGACTGCACCGCCGCGGCGCCGGCGATGAAGAGGAAGTTCACGAAGGTCATGCCGCGCCCGATCAGATGCTCGGGGAAGAACTGCCGCGCATGCGCCATCAGGATCGCATAGGTGAAGCCTGCCGCGCCGATCAGCGAGAACAGCGCCACCGCCGTCAGATGCGAACTCTGCCCGCTCAGCGCCAGCAGGACGAAACCGAGTGCGGTCACGACCGTTCCCCAGGCGACGATCGCCTTGGCTCGGCCGGTGCGGCTTTCCAGCCAGCCATAGATGAAGGCGCCGACGATCATCGCCACCGCCATGATCGTCGCGGCATGGCCGGCCGAGACGGCGTCGAAGCCGTGGACCTGCGTCATGAAGGGAGCAATCCACAGCCCGCGCGCCGTGGCGACGATGGCGTAGCCGGTGATGGTCAGCGGCGCGAGCAGCCAGAGCGGCCTGAGCGCCAGGATACTGGCGAGTCCCTGCAACAGCCCTTCGTCCGGCGCGGCGGAGGCCGGGCGTGGCGGCGGGTCACGCACGAGCATCACGGCCAGAACGGTCGCGGCCAGGAAAGCCGCGGCCATCGCCATCATCGACGCCCGCCAGCCGAAATGCGCCGCGGCGATCGCGAGCGGCCCGGCCCCGACGATATTGCCGAGCGAGCCCAGCGCGATGAACAGCGAGGTCAGCAGCCCGAAGCGGGTAGGCGCGGCCGTGCGGGCGAAAAGGAAGAGCGACGACATGAAGATCGGCGAGCAGCCTATTCCGATCAGCGCCATTGCGATGCCAGCCGACATCGCGCCGCCCGCCTGGGCGAACAGAAAGGCTCCCGCCGAGCCGATCGCCATCGCAAACGCCACCGTCCGGCGCGGCCCGACCCGGTCGAGCGCCCAGCCGACGGGGAACTGCGCCAGCGCAAAGGCGATGAACCAGGCGGCGCCGAGCTGGCCGAAGGCAGCCGGGCCGATGCCGAGATCGCCCATCACCGGCCCGGCGATCACGCTCAGGAAGGAGCGGTAGAAGATCGAGAGGATGTAGGCCGGCAGAAGCGCGATGAAGACGGTCACGTTGGGGTATCCGCTTTGGCTGCTAAGCCGGTGACGCCCGGCTCGCCCGGAACCACACGCCATCCCCGGTTCGACCCGGTATCCATGCCGGAGCACCGCCGAAGCAGGTTCAGGCATGGATCCCGGCTCTTCGCTTCGCTACGGCCGGGATGACGCAAACTTCCGGGCAGACCGAACAAGCACCTGCCCGAGGTGACTCACTTGATCCGTTCGAGCACGGAGACGTAGTTCGCGACTGCCGCCCCGCCCATGTTGAAGATGCCGCCGAGGCGGGGATCGCTGAGCTGCATGCCTTCCGGTGCCTCGCCAGTGAGCTGCATGGCCGAGAGCACATGCATCGAGACGCCGGTCGCGCCGATCGGATGGCCCTTGGCCTTGAGACCGCCGGAGACGTTGACCGGCAGCTTGCCGTCCTTCTGCGTCCAGCCTTCCTTGATGGCGCGGGCGCCGTCGCCTTCCTTGGTCAGGCCCATCGCCTCGTATTCGATCAGCTCGGCGATGGTGAAGCAGTCATGCGTCTCGACGAAGGAGAGGTCGTCCAGCGTGACGCCGGCCTGAGCCAGTGCCTTCTGCCAGGCGAGCGCCCCGCCTTCGAACTTCAGGATGTCGCGCTTCGACATCGGCAGGAAGTCCTGGACATGGGCCATGCCGCGGAAGCCGACGGCACGGCGCAGCTGCAGCGCGGTCTCCTCATCGGCCAGCACGAGCGCGGCGGCGCCGTCCGAGACCAGCGAGCAGTCGGTGCGCTTCAGCGGCCCGGCGACATAGGGGTTCTTCTCGCTTTCCTCGCGGCAGAACGCGTAGCCGAGATCCTTGCGCATCTGCGCATAGGGGTTCTCGACGCCGTTCTTGTGGTTCTTGGCCGCGATCATCGCGAGCGCGTCGGACTGGTCGCCGTGACGCTGGAAATAACCGGCGGCGATCTTGCCGAAGACGCCGGCGAAGCCGCCCTGCGTCTCGCCCTCCTCGGGCAGATAGGAGGCTTTCAGCAGGTTCTTGCCGATCTCGGGACCGGGCGTCTTGGTCATCTGCTCGACGCCGACGACGAGGACGATCTTGGCGGCACCGGTCTTGATCGCGCGCACGCCCTGATGCACGGCGGCGGAGCCGGTGGCACAGGCGTTCTCGACACGGGTCGCGGGCTTGAAGCGAAGGGCCGGATCGGCCTGGAGCACCAGCGAGGCGGTGAAGTCCTGGGCCGAGAAGCCGGCGTTGTAGTGGCCGAGCACGATCTCATCGACCTGGTCGGCGGTGATGCCGGCATCGACCAGCGCGTCGGTCGCAACCCGCACGATCAGGCTTTCGACGGTTTCGGCATCCTGCTTGCCGAACGGCGTATGCGCCCAGCCGACGATTGCAGCGCTCATGACGGTTCTCCCTATAATGTGTAGCTACACGTTATCTTGGCAGCCTTGCGCCGTCCGGCAAGCCCGTATCCTTGCATGATCGCCGTGCGCGGATCGGCTGGCTAGCTCTGCCTCCAGCACTAGCCGCCCCCAACACTCACTGCAATGCCACCGAGAGCAGCAGCCCCACGCCGCCGACGATCATCGCCATGCCCAGCATCTCGCGCCAGCTGGTGCCTTCGGAAAAGAGGCGGCGCGAGGCAATCTGCGCCAGCGGCACCTCGATCAGCGCCAGGGTGCGGACATTGGCGGCCGTGGTCAGCGAGAAGCCGATGAACCAGAACTGCGAAGCGGCGGCTCCGAGGAAGCCGGCGGAGAGTGAGCGGCGCCAGTTCTTGAGGCTCCGGAACAGGGCCTCGCGATTGGCGGCGAGCAGGTAGACCGTGAGGATCAGCGTCTGCAGGCCGAGGCCGAGCACGAGAATGGTCGAGGCGCGGATCAGGAAGCCGCCCTCCGGCAGTGCCTGGATGCCGCCACGGAAGCCGATCGCCGACAGTGCGAAGAAGGCGCCCGAGACGATGCCGAGCACGGCCGGGCGCAGGCCGGCGCGGGTCAGCTTCTCGCCGGGCTTCCATGAGACGACGATCACACCGGCCGTCGCGATCGCGATGGCGAGGAATTTCAGCGGCGTCAGCGCATCGCCGAGCAGAGCCGCGCCGAACAGCGCCACCTGCACCGGCTCGGTCTTGGTGTAGGCGGTCGTCACTGCGAAAGAGCGCTCGCGCATCGCCGCCAGCATCAGCGCCGTCGCCGCGATCTGTGCGAGCGCGCCCCAGAGCGTATAGCCGAGGGAAGCCGTGCCGATGGCCGGCGGCAGGCGCTCGAGGCCAATGCAGGCCAGGATCAGGAAAAGTACCGCGAAAGGCAGGCCGAAGAGGAAGCGCACCTGCGTAGCACCAACGACGCCGATGATGTCGGTGAGGGAACGTTGCGCCAGATTGCGGGCAGTCTGCAGCAGCGAGGCGAGAATCGTCGCCGGAATCCAGAGAAGGCCGAAAGCCACGGTAAACTCCGGGAAAGAATGAGCGCCTAGGGTTGCTTGCAGCTTTTGAACCGACGCCCCCGTCTAGGCAAATCGCTCGGCAGAGGGTAGGTATGCATCTGCTGGCTGGCGACTGCGTCGGCCGTCTCGAAAATGCCGCATGCGTCGCGTTGAAAGCTGCGCGTCCCGCTTGGTCCAGACTGCCCGCCTCCTCTTCGTCCCGCCAGTTTCATCCAGACAGGTTCAAAGCCCGCCCGATGACCCCCTCCCGCTTTGCCGCCGCCCTCGCCCTCAGCTTCGTCGCAACGGGCCCCGCCCTCGCCGGCGCGAGTCTGGTCGTCGATGCCGCGAGCGGTGCAGTGCTCTCCAGCGAGAACGCGACGCAGGCCTGGCGGCCGGCCTCCACCACGAAGATGATGACGATCTATCTCGCGCTGAAGGCGGTGCGGGAGGGGCGCCTCGGACTGGAGACCGCGATCCCGGTTTCGAAGCTCGCCGCCAGCCAGCCGCGCGTGAAGGTCTATGCCCGGCCCGGGCAGGAGATCACGCTCGACAACGCGCTGCGCATCATGATGGTGAAGTCGGCCAACGACATCGCCTATGTCGTGGCCGAGGGCGTCGGCGGCGATGTCCCGACCTTCGTCGGCATGATGAATGCCGAGGCCCAGCGCCTCGGCATGCGGGACAGCAATTTCGTCAATCCCAATGGCTGGGACCATCCCGACCAGCAGACCAGCGCGCGTGACCTCGCCGTGCTCGCCATGGCGCTGATTCACGACTTCCCGCAGTATTCGGACTACTGGAACACCTCGGCCGTCCAGCTCGGCAAGCAGGTGATGCAGAACACCAATGGCCTGGTGGGCCGCTATGCCGGCATCGAAGGCATGAAGACCGGGTTCACCTGCGCCTCGGGCTTCAACGTCGTCGCGACGGCCAGCCGCGGCGGCAAGACCCTGATCGCCGTGGTGCTCGGCTCGGTTTCCGGCGTCGAGCGCACCGTCAAGGCCGCACAGCTCCTCGACGACGGCTTCAGCCGTTGGGGTGGAGGAGGCCTCACTGTCGCTTCCATGTCGCCCAGCGGCACGCGCGCGCCCAACATCTGCGACGATGTTCGCCATCGCGGCGGCGGCGTGGCGCTGGCCGACGATGCCGATATCTCCGGTCCGCTCACCGCGTCCGCAGCCGCCGGTGGCAATGATTCCGATGGCGGCCGGTTCGGCACCTTCGCGACCCAGTCGGCAGGCCCGGTCGCGACACGCTCGCCGCGTGGGCGTATCGTTCTCGGCCAGCGCGCGCAGGTCGCGCCGATTCAGGTCTCCTTCGGCCGCACCGCGGGCTCCGCTGCTGCTCCGCTGGCCGCCAACGCCACGGCCCAGCCGGAGTCGCGCGTCGCGCGCGGCACCGCCCCGACGATCGAGCCGGGCGCACCCGTTACCGCCGGGCTCGCCATGCCGCCGCGCCGCACGGCGTCGAGCAATGGCGCGATCCCGCGTGGCACCACGGCCTTCGCCCCGGCCGACGCCCCGATCCAGCCGTCCTCCGATGCGTTCGAGGCCGGCCCGCTGCGGCTTCAGGGCGCGGTCCAGCGCGGTGCGGCGAATGCCGCGAGCCTGCGTGCGGGCGCTGCCGCCGGCATCAAGCCCGCTCCCCGCAACGCCAAGGCGCAGGCGGCCAAGCCCCAGCCCGCAAAGACCCCGGCAGCCAAGCCCCAGTCCGGCAAGGCGCCCGCCAGCACGAGCGCATTGCCCAAGCCGCGGCCATCGCAGGCCGCCGCGAAGCCGCAGGCCGACAAGCCCGCGGCGAAGGCGAAGGCCAAGCCGGCCAGCGACGCCTGAGGCCTGATTGGACGCGGGGCCGGCCAGCGCACGCCAGGGTTTGCTGCTGGCTTTTGCCTCGGCAGCCGCCTTCGGTACCAATATCGTCAGCGCGCAGATCGCCGGGCAGGCCGGCCTCAGCGGCCCGTTGCTCGTCTTCTACCGCGTCCTGCTGATGCTGATCCTGGTCGGCGGTGCGGCGCTGGCCTGGCGCAGTTCCCTCAGTCTCACCCGCGACGAACGGCAGCCCGTCCTGCTCTTCGGTCTCGCGACCGCGCTGGTCGGCACCGCCTATCTCTCCTCGGTCAGCTTCGTGCCCGTCTCGGTCGCGGCCGTGGTGTTCTACACCTTTCCGATCCTGATCGTGCTGACCGAGCCGCTGTTCACGCCAGCGCCCTTCCGGGTCGACCGGTTCGCTGTCGCGCTCCTGGCCTTCCTCGGCGTCGCGCTGGTCGTGGGCCCCGATCTGCAGGGGCTCGATCCGCGCGGGCTGGCCCTCGCCTTCATCGCCAGCCTCAGCGCCACCGCGCAGTTCTTCGCCGCCGCACGCTGCGCCCAGGTCGCGACGCTGCCGAAGCTGTTCTGGTCGCATATCGTCATCCTGCCGGTGACGCTGGCGATCCTGCTGATCACCGGCGGCTTGCTGCCGCCGCAGACCTTCCTGCTCGCGCCGATCGCCGTCGCCGTCACCTATGGCGGCTACATCATCGGCTTCCTCTTCCAGATCCTGGCGCTCGCCCGCATTGCGCCCGGGCCGGCCGGCCTTGCCTTCTGCGCCGAACCGGTCTTCGCCGTGGCCATCGCCGCCATCGTGCTCGCCGAGCGGCTCGGTCCGCTGCAATATGCCGGCGGCGCCCTTGTCATCATCGCGCTGGTCATTAATGTAATAGTAGAACATTCGAGGCGGGCCGTGGTGCCTGCCTAGAAGCTGGAGCGCCCTGCGTCCCGAAACGCATCGTGGCGATCCAGCCCTTTGACGAAGCATCGGATTTTCCCGGAGGGTGGGTTCCATCTTTCGGTCCGATGCCCTGAGACCGGACGACTGATCATGACCGGCGCCAACGCCCGCCCCGCTCCCATTCCGCTGTCGCTGCTCACCGGCTTCCTCGGCGCCGGCAAGACGACGCTGCTCAACCGGCTGCTGAAGGACCCGGCGCTCGCGGACACCGTTGTGCTCGTCAACGAGTTCGGCGAGGTCGGGCTCGACCACCTGATGGTGGAAGGCGTCGAGGAGAACATGATCCTCCTCGAATCCGGCTGCCTGTGCTGCACCATCCGGGACGACCTCATCGTGACGCTCGAGGATCTGCTGCGCCGGCGCGACAATGGCCGGATCGGCGCCTTTTCGCGCCTGGTCATCGAGACGACCGGCCTCGCGGACCCGGCGCCCATCCTCAACGTGCTGATCAACCACCCGTATCTCGCCATGCGCTTCCAGCTCGACGGCGTCGTCACACTCGTCGACGCCGTCAACGGCATGGCGACGCTCGATGCCCATGAGGAGGCGCGCCGGCAGGTCGTCGCCGCCGACAGGCTTATCCTGACCAAGACCGACCTCGCAGGCTCGGCCAATGCGCTGCGAGCACGCCTCGCCGCTCTGAATCCGGGTGTCGAGATCCTCCTTCCGGATGCGGCGGCAAGCGCGCTGATCGGTGCGGGCCTCTACGATCTGGCGCGGCGCCCGGCGGCGCTACGCCGCTGGCTGGCGGAAACCGAAGTTCCGGATCACCGCCACGGCCATCATCACGACCATGGCCATCACCACCATGGTCATGGGCACGGGCATCACCATCACGGAGAGGACCCGCATGACGTCAATCGTCACGACGAGGCGATCCGTGCATTCGCGCTGACGGCCGACCGACCTGTCGCCCGAAGCACCTTCGATCTGTTCTGGACCCTGCTGCGCTCGATCCATGGGCCGCGCCTGCTACGGCTGAAAGGTCTGGTCGACGTGGCCGAGCAGCCGGGGCGTCCGCTGCTCGTGCACGCCGTGCAGCAGATCCTGCATCCGCCCGTCACGCTCGACTCCTGGCCTGATGCCGACCGGCACTCTCGCCTCGTCCTGATCGTCAAGGACATCGAGGAGGAGACCGTTCAGCGCCTGTGGTCGGCCTTCCTCGGTCAACAGGCGGAGCGCGCCGGAACTGCGCGCTCCTAGATCGTATTTTCTTCACGCGGACCGGTATCCACCTCGCTCGAGAATGTTCTGACACGTCCGCTGCGGCCCGCTTCTTGAACCCGCCCTCCTGCATGGCGAGGCACAAGCCTGTGTCTCGCCGTTCCGGTACAGCCTTGCACCGGAACGATACATCGGGAGCGGGACCGGATGAGCGAGTTCATAGCCCTGGCTGGCATGGGCGGCACGGCGTCGATGGTGCCCGCCGGCCGGCGATCGCACCCCGGCACTGCCGTCCACTGCGAAATCCGCCCGCTCGCCTCCTGTGACGGGATCGCCGCGGAATGGGCAGATCTCGCGGCGCGCGCGATCGAGCCCAACCCCTTTCTCGATCCCGGATTCGCGCTCACGGCCGCCCAGCATCTCGTCTCGTTCCGCGACGTCGCGCTCATGCTGCTCTGGCAGGGCGAGGCCGGACGGCAACCGCGCCGGCTGATCGGCCTCGTGCCGTTCCGCCGACGCCAGCGCTTGTTCGCAGCCGAGGCTCTCGACGAATTCGCCGATCCCCGCCTGTTCAACGGCACGCCCCTGATCGACAGCACCTTCATGGCGCCGGCCCTGTCGGCGCTGCTCCGCGCCTGGCGCCGGGAAGCGGGGCCGACCGCCGGCCTGACCTTCCCGGCCGTCGATCCGGCCGGACCGTTCGCGGCGGCACTCATACGCATCGCCCGCCGGCACGGCTTCGTGGCGGACTGGCAAGGTCTCGGCATGCCTGGTCCGCAGCTGGCGGACATGGCCGTCGTCGCGGAAGCACGGACGGCTTTGGAGGCGCAGGGAACGCTGCGCCTGGAGGAACCGTCGACCCTCGCCGACCGGCGCGACGCCGTCGAGATGCTCCTTGCGCTCGAAGCCTCGGGCCGGCGCGGGCAGACAGGCCGCGCAACCCTTCAGGACATCCGTGAGGCCGCCTTCCTGCGCAGCATGACCCGCAGCCTCAGCCGGCAGAAACTATGCCGGATCGCGCTGCTGATGCTGGACGAAAGACCGATCGCGGCAGCACTGACGCTCGGCCGCGCTCCGACGAACTGGCTCTATCTGGCGGCTGGCGACGACAGCCTGGCTCCGGCCGAGCCGCTGGCGCTGCTCCTGGCGATGATGAACAAGGCGGCTCCCGCACGACAGATCAGGCTGGCCGGCGGCTTGCCGATCTTCGGAGCCGAGAGCGACGGCTTCGGCACGCTTCGTCTCAGCCATCGCCGGGCCGGCACTCCGGCCGATCTGGCAGCCCGCATCCAGCGCCGGATCGGCCAGTCGCTGTTCAGAACCCGTTCCGATCAGCCTGCGCCGCAAGCTGATCGGTAAAGCGGCCCGCGGTTTGAAGTGAGAGACAGATTCGCCGATCAGGTTGCCTCAACCTGATCGGATCCGGCTCTAAGCCTCGGCCCGCAGCACACGGCGGATGATCTTGCCCGTCGTGGTCAGGGGCAATTCGCCGCGAAACGCGATCTCGCGCGGATATTCATGTGCCGAGAGCCGTGAGCGCACGAAGTTCTGAAGCTCGGAGACCAGCGACGGCGAGCCGTCCCGACCCGGTTTCAGCACGATGAAGGCCTTGACGATCTCGGTGCGCAGCACGTCGGGCTTGCCGACCACCGCAGCGAGCGAAACCGCAGGATGCTTCAGCAGGCAATCCTCAATCTCGCCCGGCCCGATACGATAGCCGGAAGAGGTGATGACATCGTCGTCGCGGCCGATGAACCGGACATAGCCATCGGCATCCTGCACGCCCTCGTCGCCGGTGATCATCCAGTCGCCGACGAACTTAGCCGCCGTCGCCTCCGGGTTGCGCCAATATTCGAGGAACATCACCGGGTCGGGGCGGCGCACGGCGATCTGCCCCTCCTCTCCCGGCGCGCAGACCGAGCCGTCCGGCCGGATGATCGCGACGTCATGACCGGGAACCGCCTTGCCGATCGAGCCGGGCCGGCTCACGCCGATGGCGGCGCTGGAGGCGAGCACGAGATTGCATTCGGTCTGGCCATAGGCCTCGTTGATCGTAAGACCCAGCGCCTCGCGCCCCCAGGCCAGGGTCTCAGAGCCGAGCGCCTCGCCGGCCGCCGCGACCGTGCGCAGATTCAGCTGGTAACGCCCACGCGGACTGCCGGCGCCGCGCAGCATCCTCAGCGCCGTCGGCGGCACGAAGGCGTTGCGGATGCCGAGGTCCTGGATCAGGCGATAGGCCTCGTCCGGCTCGAAGCGCGTCACCGGCCGGGCGACCACCGCCACGCCGAAATGCAGCGCCGGCAGCAGCATGTTGAGCAACCCGCCTGCCCAGGCCCAGTCGGCCGGCGTCCAGGCGAGGTCGCCGGGCTGCGGCATGAATTCGTGCGGCATCTGCACGCCCGGCAGATGGCCGGGCAGGACGCGGTGGCCATGCAGCGCGCCCTTCGGATTGCCCGTCGTGCCGGAGGTATAGATCATCAGCGCCGGATCGTCCGGAGTGGTCTCGACCGGCGTGAAATCGGGACTACCCTCGGCGAGGAGATCGTTCCAACCCTCCGCGCCGCGATCCGGCCCGTCGGTCGAAACCCGCAAAGCGAGTTCAGGCAGAGGCTGCGCGATCTGGCTGAGCTTGGCGAGGCCGGCTTCGTTGGTCATCACGACCTTCGCGCCGGAATCCTCCAGCCGGTAGGCCAGCGCATCGACACCGAACAGCGCGGCCAGCGGCACGGCGATGGCGCCGAGCTTGTAGGCGGCGAGATGGGCGGTCAGCACCTCCCGCCCCTGCGGCAGCAGGATCGCGACCCGGTCGCCACGGCCGACGCCGCGGGCGCGCAGGGCATTGGCGAGACGGTTGGAATGCTCGCGGAACCAGCCGAAGCTGACCGGCGTCACGCGCCAGTCCTGCGAAACCTCGATGATGGCGGACCGCTCCGGCGCGCTCGCCGCCCAGCGGTCGCAGACGTCGACGGCGATGTTGTAGCGATCCGGAATGCGCCAGCGGAAAGCGTCACGCGATGCGGCGTAGTCGGTCAGGTCTGACAAAATCAAGAGATAGAGGTCCGGTGGGAGGCGCGGCACGATAGGCAGGCGCTCAGCCCCTGTCACCTCCCCTCGGCGCGGCCTTTCCGTGCGTCATGATGCGCTCAGAACATGCGTTCGCCGGCCGGCGGCAGGAATGCCTCCGAAAATGCATCGCCCGCGCGCGCCTTGTCCCGGAAGCTTCCCGCCAGGGTGAGCTGATCCAGCGCCCGCGACCAGCGCTCGCCATCGATCCCGCCCAGGCCGTGCGCCCGCACATAGGGCGTCAACACGTTCCGCTCGTTGACCATGCCGAGCTTCTCGCGCTCGATCTCGAGCTGAGCGTCCTCGTTGCGGCGAACCACCAGCTGCGCGCTGGCGCCGGGGTTCGTGACGGTATCGCGGACCCCGTGCATGACCGCGCGCACAAGACCGCGCACCGCATCCGGCTTGCTGGCGGCGAACTTGGCGGCCACGATGACCGCGCTGCCGTAGAGCACGAGGCCGTGGTCGGCCATGTCCATCAGCACGATATCTTCGGCCGGCACGCCGCGCCCCTTGAGGGAAACATAGGTCGACGCGCCGAAGCCAAAGGCGGCATCGAGTTCCCCGGAGGCCAGCATCGGCTCCCGCACCGGAAGACCCACGATCTCCAGCTTGATCTTGCTGTCGTCGATCTTGTTCAGGCTCTTGAAGATCGGCCACTGCGCAAAGCTGGCATCGGTGCTCGCCGTGCCCAGCTTGCGGCCCTCCAGGCTCACCGGCTCAGCCGTGATGCCCCGGCTCTTGCGGCCGACGAGTGCGAAGCCCGGCCGATCGTGCATGATCATCACCGCCGTCAGATCGGCACTCGGATTCTCGTCGCGGAAGCGGATCAGCGCGTTGACGTCGCCGAAGCCAGCATCCTGCGCGCCGGTCGCCAGTCGCTGCAGCATGGGACGCGAGCCGCTGCCCGGCTCGATGGTGACATCGAGCCCCTCGGCGCCGAAATAGCCCTTGTCCTGCGCGACCAGGAAGGGTGCCGACAGCCCATCGAAACGCCGGTCCAGAGCGAAGCGTATCGGGGTATTGCCCTGCGCCCGGGCAGCGCCGCCGCCAGCGATACAGGCCGCCACAGCGCCCACCGCCAGCTGCCCGAACCCGCGCCGACACAGGACTGGGGAACGAGGGGGCGGAACGATGGGCATGGCAGGCCTCCGGGCGCCTTGCTGACCGCGATACGGCATCTCCGTATCGTCCACGCTTCTTGACATCATAAGATGTTGAAATGGCGTCAACGCGGCACAAGTTTCGTCACAACGGCAGCGCGCCGTCGGTCTTGACCTCCTCCATCACCGCATAAGTCCGCGTCTCGCGCACCGCCGGCAGCGCCAGCAGCACCTCGCCGAGGAAGCGGCGATAGGCGTTCATGTCGGCGACGCGCGTCTTGACCAGATAGTCGAAGCCGCCCGCGACCATGTGGCATTCGAGAACCTCCGGCGCCCGCTTCACCGCTGCGGCGAAGCGTTCGAAGGCGTCGGGCGTCGTCTTGTCGAGATAGACCTCGACGAAGACGAGCAGGTGCAGGCCGAGCTTCATCGGATCGAGCGTGGCGCGATAGCCGGTGATGTAGCCGTCGCGCGTCAGCCGCTTCAGGCGCTCGCCCGTGGCGGTGGGAGAAAGCCCGACCTTCTCCGCAAGCTCGACGCCGGCGATGCGACCATCGCCCTGCAGCAAAGCGAGGATACGGCGGTCCGTCCTGTCGAGCATGATAAATCTCTATTAAGTCGCCCTTTGACTGAGATTGATACTGGAACGGGAGAGGAAATGCCAATTGATATGCGGTCTATGATCCATCATCCTTCAGATAATCCAGCCTGATCCATTCCGGAGCCCTCCATGGCCGCCTCTGCCCCGCGTACCGCCATGCCGCCTTTCCGCGCACCCTTCGCCGAGGATGATGGTGCCATCGCCGGCCGGCTGCTTGCCGCCGCGCGCCGCGACCCCGCGGCCAAGGCGCGGATCGACGCGCGTGCGACCGGGCTGATCGAGGCGATCCGCACCCGCAAGGTCGGGCTCGGCGGCATCGAGGAATTGCTGCGCGAGTATTCGCTCTCCACCAAGGAGGGCCTCGCGCTGATGGTGCTGGCGGAGGCGCTGCTGCGCGTGCCGGACGCCGCCACCGCCGACCGGCTGATCGAGGACAAGCTCGGCCAGGGCGATTTCGCCCATCACGAATCGAAGTCAGACGCCTTCCTGGTCTCCGCTTCGGCCTGGGCGCTCGGAATCACCGCCCGCGTCATCCAGCCGGGCGAGACGCCGACGGGCATCGTCAGCAGCCTCGCCAAGCGCCTGGGCGTACCGACCGTGCGTACCGCAACCCGCCAGGCGATGCGCGTCATGGGCAACCATTTCGTGCTCGGCCAGACGATCGAGGAGGCGCTGAAGCGCGCCCGCTCCGGCACCGGCAAACTCTACCGCTATTCCTTCGATATGCTCGGCGAGGGCGCGCGCACTCAGGCCGATGCCGACCGCTATTTCGCCTCCTACGCTGCCGCGATCGACGCCATCGGCCGCTCGGCCGGCAACGACAAGCTGCCCAATCGCCCCGGCATCTCGGTCAAGCTCTCGGCGCTGCATCCGCGCTATGACGCCACCAACCACGAGCGCGTGCTTTCCGAGCTCGTGCCGAAGGTCGTCGACCTCGCCCGCCAGGCCAAGGGCTATGACCTCAACTTCACCATCGATGCCGAGGAGGCCGACCGGCTCGAACTCTCGCTCGATGTCATCGACGCGATCTTCGCCGATCCGTCGCTCGATGGCTGGGACGGTTTCGGCCTCGCCATCCAGGCCTACCAGAAGCGCGCCTCGGCCGTGATCGACCATATCGGCCGGCTGGCGGAGACCTATAACCGGCGCATGATGGTGCGGCTGGTCAAGGGCGCCTATTGGGACACCGAGCTGAAGCGCGCCCAGGAGCGCGGCCTGGCCGACTACCCCGTCTTCACCCGCAAGGCGATGACGGACCTGAACTACGAGGCCTGCGCCGCGCAGCTCCTGAAGCTCAGGCCCCGCATCATCCCGCAATTCGCCACGCATAACGCGCTCACCGTCGCGGCCGTCGCGGAGATGGCTGGAGATGCCGAGGGCTTCGAGTTTCAGCGCCTCCACGGCATGGGCGAAGCGCTCTACGAGAAGCTGCTGCGCGAGAACGAGGGCTATGCCTGCCGCACCTATGCGCCGGTCGGCGGGCATCAGGATTTGCTCGCCTATCTCGTCCGCCGCCTGCTCGAGAATGGCGCCAACTCCTCCTTCGTCAGCGCCTCCGGCGACCCCGACGTTCCGGTCTCGCAGCTCCTGCTACCGCCGGCCGATATCATCGGCACGCCGGGTGCCGCGCGTCACCGCCGCATCCCGCTTCCGGCCGATCTCTATGGCCCGTCGCGCAAGAACTCGGCCGGCACCGAGCTCGGCCATGAGGCCAGCCTCGACGCGCTGGTGAAGGAGATCGCGGCCGCGAAGAGCTTCCCGGACGCCGCGCCGATCATCGACGGCAAGCCGCAACCGGGCGCGACCCGCGACGTGCGCTCGCCGATCGACAACAAGCCGATCGGCAAGGTCACCGAAGCCGACGCGGCGACGGCCGAGCGCGCCCTGCTGGCCGCGAAGGCCGGCTTCCGCGCCTGGAGCGAGACGCCCGCCCGCATCCGTGCCGCCGCCCTGCGCAAGGCCGCCGACATCATGGAGGCCCGCCGCGGCCTGCTGATCGCGCTGCTGCAGTGCGAGGCCGGCAAGACCATCGACGACGCCATTTCCGAGGTGCGCGAGACCGTCGATTTCTGCCGCTACTATGCCGCGCAGGCCGAGGAGCAGTTCGCCACCCCGACGATGCTGCCCGGCCCGACCGGCGAGGAGAACCGGCTGATCCTGCGCGGACGCGGCGCCTTCGTCTGCATCGCGCCCTGGAACTTCCCGCTTGCGATCTTCACCGGCCAGGTCGTCGCCGCGCTCGTTGCCGGCAACAGCGTCGTGGCCAAGCCGGCGCCGCAGACGCCGATCATCGCGACCGTCGCGGTGAAGATCCTGTACGAGGCCGGCGTTCCGGTCAGCGCGCTGCATCTCGTGCCGGGCGGCACGGAGGCCGGTGCGGCGCTGGTCGCGCATAAGGATGTCGCCGGCGTCGCCTTCACCGGCTCGACCGCCACTGCGCGGGGCATCAACCGGGCGCTCGCTGCCAAAGACGGCCCGATCGTGCCGCTGATCGCCGAGACCGGCGGCCTCAACGCCATGATCGTCGACGCCACCGCCCTGCCCGAGCAGGTCAGCGACGACGTCGTGATGTCGGCCTTCCGCTCGGCCGGCCAGCGCTGCTCCGCGCTGCGCCTGCTCGTGGTGCAGGACGATGTCGCCGACAAGATGATCGAGATGATCGAGGGCGCCACCAAGGAGCTCAAACTCGGCGATCCCCGCAAGCTCGACATCCATATCGGCCCGGTGATCGATGCCGCCGCCAAGCAGCGCCTCGACGCCCATGTCGCCGCGATGCGCCAGCAGGGCCGCGTCGCCTGGTCCGGGCAGGCGCCCGATCTCGGCGGCACCTTCATCGCGCCGCATGTCATCAAGCTCGACCGCGTAAGCGACCTCACCGCCGAGCATTTCGGCCCGATCCTGCATGTCGTGCGCTGGAAGGCGGGCGAGCTCGACAAGGTGATCGACGAGATCGACGCCACCGGTTACGGGCTGACGCTCGGCGTCCACTCGCGCATCGAGACGACGGTCGAGCGCGTGGCGGAGCGCCTCTCGACCGGCAACATCTATGTGAACCGCAACATCATCGGCGCGGTGGTCGGCGTGCAGCCCTTCGGCGGCCACGGGCTGTCGGGCACCGGCCCCAAGGCCGGCGGCCCGCACTACCTCGCCCGCTTCGCCACGGAGCAGACGGTGACGATCAACACCGCGGCGGCCGGCGGCAATGCCAGCCTGATCGCGATGGGCGAGTGAAGCGAGGGGCCATTCGGCCCCTCCTGAGCATTTTCTCCACGCGAACCGGTGTCGACTTCGCTCGAAAATGCTCTGCTTCACGCCGCGCGGTAGCGCGACAGCCAGTGGGCGTAAGGCGCCGGCAGGGTCTTCCAGGCGGCGTCCTCGACGCCCAGGGCCTTTGCCGCCGCGTAGGGCCAGTGCGGGTCGGCCAGCAACGGCCGGCCCAGCGTTACGAGATCGACCTTGCCCTCGCGCACCAGCGCATCGGCCTGCTCGGGCTGGCTGATGTACCAGCTCGTCGAGGCCGGCAGGCCGGCCTCGCGGCGCACCCGCTCGGCCACCGGCGCCAGGAAGGCCGGCCCCCACGGAATCTTCGCCTCGTTGGTGGAGAAGCCGACGCTGACATCGATGAAGTCCAGCCCCTCGGCCTTCAGGCGCTTCACCAGCTCGATCGCCTCAGCCAGCGTCTCCTCGTCCTGGCCGTCATATTCGATCACGCCGAGCCGGGCGGACAGCGGGCGATCCTCAGGCCAGACCTTGCGCACGGCGGCCAGTGTCTCGATGAGGAAGCGGCTGCGGTTCTCGAAGCTGCCGCCATAGGCGTCGTCGCGCCGGTTGGCGTGGCGCGACAGGAAGCTCTGCGCGAGATAGCCATGGGCGAAATGCAGCTTCAGCCACTCGATGCCGATGTCACGGGCGCGCTCGGCGGCCGCAACGAAATCGGCACGAACGCGCGCGATATCGGCCTGCGTCATTGCTCGCGGCACGCGCGAGAGACCGCCGCCCTGGGCGATCGCCGACGGCGCGATCGTCTCCCAGCCGCGCGGGTCGTCCGCCGGGATATGGTCGTCGCCTTCCCAGGGGCGGTTGGCGCTGGCCTTGCGGCCGGCATGGCCGATCTGAATGCCGGTGACGGCGCCGGCCTTGCGCATCTCGGCGACAATCGGCGCCAGCGCCTCGGCCTGGCCGTCGTTCCACAGGCCGAGGCAGGCCGGCGTGATCCGGCCCTCCGGCGAGACGCCGGTCGCTTCGATGACTACGAGGCCGGCACCGCCACGCGCCAGACCGGCGAGATGGGCGCGGTGCCATTCATTGGCGACGCCCTCATCCGCCGAATACTGGCACATCGGCGAGGTCACGATGCGGTTGCGAAGTGTGACGTTCTTCAGGCTGAAGGGGTCGAACAGACCGGGCATTGAGCGGCTCCGAACTATAGGGAACTGGGACGGGATTTGATTGTTCGATAGTTCGATATTTTTCGAACTTTGGCAACATCAAAACCCTGTGATAGGCTGCTCATCATGCGACATGCCCGCCTGCCCGCTTCGGAAGAGATCGCGCTCGAGGACGTCTTTCACGCACTGAGCGACCCGTTTCGCCTGGAAATCGTGCGTCGGCTAGCGGTCGAGGGCGAGGCGAGCTGCCAGGCGCTCGAAGGCGACCGGCCGAAGTCCAGCGTCTCCCATCATTTCCGCGTCCTGCGCGAAGCCGGGTTGATCCGGACCCGCAACGAGGGCGTGACCCGGATGAACGCGCTGCGCCGGGAGGACATCGAACGCCGCTTTCCCGGGCTGCTCTCCTGCGTGCTCGCCAAAGGCGAGGACTGAGCTTTCTTTGCCGGCTGACAGCCGCCGATTCGCGTAACGCCGTTTTCGGCCAGCCGGCTGGTTTCGCGACATGCTGCTGCGTCCTATGCTCTGACGATGAGTCTCCCCTACCGCCCCAATGTCGGGATAGCCCTGTTCAACGCCGAAGGGCTGGTCTTCGCCGGCCATTCGCATAGTGCCGGGCCGGAGGTCGTGCTCCCCGGCTTCGACTGGCAAATGCCGCAGGGCGGCATCGACCCGGATGAGGACATCGTCGCCGCCGCCCGCCGTGAGCTGGACGAGGAGACCGGCGTCACGCAGGCCGAACTGCTTGCGGTAACCGACGAGTGGTGGAGCTACGATTTCCCGCCCTATGACGGACCGCCGCACAAGCTGACCGCCTTCCGGGGCCAGCGCCAGCGCTGGGTCGCCTTCCGCTTCACCGGGCGCGAAGACGAGATCGATATCGGCAAGCCGAACGGCGACGAGCCGCCCGAGTTCAGCGAATGGCGCTGGCGACCACTGAACCAGATGCCGGAGATCGTCGTTCCCTTCAAACGACCGGTCTACGCGCGCGTGGCTGCGGCTTTCGCGGCCTTCGCGTTGCCTGTCATGGCAGAGGGAGCAGCCGGATGAGCATCGTCGAGCTCGATCATTGCGTGATCCATGTCTCCGACTGGGAGCGCTCGAACGCCTTCTACCACGACGTCATCGGGGCCGAGATCTTGCCCAACGGGGAAGGCTTCGTCTACCGCATCGGGCGGGCGCAGCTGAACTGCCATGGGCCAGGTCTCGATCCGACACCGGTGGCGCGCCTGCCGGTGCCGCCGGGTGGCAGCGATCTCTGCTTCGTCTGGCCGGGACCGATCGCAGAGGCTATCAGCCATCTCGAACGGCAGAAGGTCGCGATCGAGCTGGGGCCGGTGCAGCGTTTCGGCCGGAGCGGCCATGGCACCAGCGTCTATTTCCGCGATCCCGACGGATCGCTGCTGGAGTTCATCAGCTACGCATGAAAAAGGGCCGCTCTCGCGGCCCTTCGAAACTCCAGCCCCTGACGGCGCGTCACGCCGCCTTGCGCTGCTCGAAGACGTGCTTGAACTCGTGCAATTGCACCAGCATCTCACGCAGGCGGCGCTCCTCGACCTCGCTCGGCGCCGCGGCAAGGCGGGTCTCGGCCGAGAGGATCGCCGCCTCGAGGACCTCGTTATTGACGTCCTCGAGGAAATTCGCACGTTCGGCCAGGATCGTGACAGAGGTCTGGTTGACCTCGACGAGGCCGCCTCCGACGAAGAATTCCTTGCCATTATCCGCGCTGGTCTGGGCCAGCACGATGCCCGGCTTAAGCCCGGCGACGGTCGGAACGTGACCGGCAAGCACGGTCATCTCGCCCTCGACCGAGGGGATGATGACGCTGATGACCTCGCCCGAGAACAGGATGCGCTCCGGCGAGACGAGTTCGAAATTGAAGGTGGCCATCGCCCTTACTTTCCTCCGACGTCATCCCGGCCGCAGCGAAGCGGAGAGCCGGGATCCATGCCAGAACCTCTAACGTCCATGCTCAGGCATGGATCCCGGGCCGGCTGGTGGCCGCCCGGGATGACCCGCTGAGGCGGTGAGTTACGCGGCCTCGGCGGCCAGGCGCTGCGCCTTCTCGACGGCTTCCTCGATCGAGCCGACCATGTAGAAGGCCGCTTCCGGCAGGTGATCGTACTTGCCCTCGACCAGGCCCTTGAAGCCCTTGATCGTGTCTTCGAGCGAGACGAGCTTGCCGGGCGAGCCGGTGAAGACTTCAGCGACGTGGAAGGGCTGCGACAGGAAGCGCTCGATCTTACGGGCGCGCGCCACCGTCATCTTGTCGTCTTCCGAGAGCTCGTCCATGCCCAGGATCGCGATGATGTCCTGCAGCGCCTTGTAGCGCTGGAGCACCTGCTGCACCTGACGGGCAACGCCGTAGTGCTCCTCGCCGACGATGTCGGCCGAGAGCATGCGCGAGGTCGAGTCGAGCGGGTCGACCGCCGGGTAGATGCCCTTTTCCGCGATCGAGCGCGAGAGCACGGTCGTGGCGTCCAAGTGGGCGAAGGAGGTCGCGGGCGCCGGGTCGGTCAGGTCGTCCGCCGGCACGTAGATCGCCTGCACCGAGGTGATCGAGCCCTTGTTGGTGGTGGTGATGCGCTCCTGCAGGTTACCCATGTCGGTGGCGAGCGTCGGCTGATAGCCCACCGCCGAGGGGATGCGGCCGAGCAGCGCGGACACTTCCGAGCCGGCCTGCGTGAAGCGGAAGATGTTGTCGACGAAGAACAGCACGTCCTGACCCTTGTCGCGGAAGTCCTCGGCGACGGTCAGGCCGGCGAGAGCGACGCGCATGCGGGCACCCGGGGGCTCGTTCATCTGGCCGTACACCAGCGCGCACTTGGAACCAGCGGTCGAGCCACCGTTTTCCTTCGGGTCCTTGTTGACGTTGGACTCGATCATCTCGTGATAGAGGTCGTTGCCTTCGCGGGTGCGCTCGCCGACGCCGGCGAACACGGAGTAGCCGCCGTGGGCCTTCGCGACGTTGTTGATCAGCTCCATGATCAGCACGGTCTTGCCGACGCCGGCGCCGCCGAACAGGCCGATCTTGCCGCCCTTGGCATAGGGAGCCAGCAGGTCGACGACCTTGATGCCGGTGACGAGGATCTGCGCCTCGGTCGCCTGCTCGGCATAGGACGGAGCGGGCTGATGGATGCCGCGGGTATGGCTGGTCAGGATCGGACCGGCTTCGTCCACCGGCTCGCCGATGACGTTCATGATGCGGCCGAGGCACTCGTCGCCGACCGGGACGGCGATCGGGCCGCCGGTGTCGGTGACCGACTGGCCGCGGACGAGACCCTCGGTCGAGTCCATCGCGATGGTGCGGACCGTGTTCTCGCCGAGGTGCTGCGCGACTTCGAGAACGAGGCGATTGCCGAGGTTGTCGGTCTCCAGAGCGTTCAGGATCTCCGGCAGGGCGCCGTCGAACTGCACGTCGACGACCGCACCGATGACCTGGACAACGCGGCCGGTGCCGGTGTTGGCGGGCTTCTCGTCGGCGGTCTTCTTGGTGGTCTTGGTAGCGGCTTTGGCCATGGCGGAACCTCGGGACTAGCGCATTCGGATGTTTCGGCAGCCGGCGGAGAGCACCGCCGGCAAGAGTCTAGGCGGTTAGAGCGCTTCCGCGCCGGAGATGATCTCGATCAGTTCCTTCGTGATCATCGCCTGGCGCGAGCGGTTGTAGAGCTGCGTCTGCTTCTTGATCATCTCGCCGGCGTTGCGCGTGGCGGAATCCATCGCCGACATGCGCGCGCCCTGTTCGGAAGCGGCATTCTCGAGCAGCCCGCGCAGGATCTGGACGACCAGATTGCGCGGCAGCAGCGCCTCGAGAATCTCGCCCTCGTCCGGCTCGTAGTCGTAGACGGCGTCGGTCTGCTTCGTCCCTTCCGGGATCTCGGCCGGGATGATGCGCTGCGCCGTCGGGATCTGGGCGATCACCGAGCGGAACTTCGAGAAGAACAGCGTCGCGACGTCGAACTCGCCCTCGTTGAAGCGGGCCAGAACGTTCTGGGCGATCGCCTCGGCGTTGACGAAGCCGACCTGCTTGAACTCACGCAGATCGATGAACTCGATGATCTCGCTGGCGAACTGACGACGCAGAATGTCGTAGCCCTTCTTGCCGACGCAGATGATCTTGACCGTCTTGCCCTCGGCCTTGAGCGCATTCGCCTTGTCGCGGGCGAGGCGCGCGATCGAGGAATTGAAGGCGCCGCACAGGCCGCGCTCGGCGGTCAAGACCAGCAGCAGATGCACCTTGTCCGAGCCCGTGCCCGCGATCAGGCGCGGCGCGCTCGACCCGGTCACGCCGGAAGCGAGGTTCGCCAGCACCGTCTCCATGCGCTCGGCATAGGGGCGCGCGGCCTCGGCGGCAGTCTGCGCGCGGCGCAGCTTGGCTGCCGCGACCATCTGCATGGCCTTGGTGATCTTCTGCGTCGCCTTCACGGAGGCGATGCGATTACGTAGGTCCTTAAGGGACGGCATCCGGTCTCTATCCCCTACCCGTCAGCCGCAAACGGCGACGAAGCAATCCAGAGAGGCGGCGCGGCGGAGCCTCGTCGGCTCGCCGCGCCCGCGGTCACGATCAGGCGAAGGACTTCGCGAAGTTCGTCACGATGTCCTTGAGCTTGGCGGCGTTGGCGTCCGACAAGTCCTTGCTCGTACCGACCTCGTTGAGGAAATCAGCATGCTTCGAGCGAACCAGCGACAGCAGGCCGTCCTCGAAGGCGCGAACCTTGTTGACCGGCAGCGCGTCGAGATAGCCGTTCACGCCGGCATAGATCACGACGACCTGCTCTTCCATCTTCAGCGGCGAGAACTGCGGCTGCTTCAGGAGTTCGGTCAGGCGGGCGCCGCGGTTGAGCAGGCGCTGCGTGACCGCGTCGAGGTCCGAACCGAACTGGGCGAACGCGGCCATCTCGCGATACTGGGCGAGCTCGCCCTTGATCTTGCCGGCGACCTTCTTGGTCGCCTTGGTCTGCGCTGAGGAGCCGACGCGCGACACCGAGAGACCGACGTTCACGGCCGGGCGGATGCCCTGGTAGAAGAGGTCCGTCTCGAGGAAGATCTGGCCGTCGGTGATCGAGATCACGTTGGTCGGGATGTAGGCCGAGACGTCGTTCGCCTGGGTCTCGATGACCGGCAGCGCCGTCAGCGAGCCGAGGCCGGCGGCCTCGCCCATCTTCGCCGCGCGCTCGAGCAGGCGGGAGTGGAGATAGAACACGTCGCCCGGATAGGCCTCGCGGCCCGGCGGGCGGCGCAGCAGCAGCGACATCTGGCGGTAGGCGACGGCCTGCTTGGAGAGGTCGTCATAGATGATGACGGCGTGCATGCCGTTGTCGCGGAAGAACTCGCCCATGGCGCAGCCGGCGAAGGGCGCCAGGAACTGCATCGGGGCGGCGTCCGAGGCGGTGGCCGCCACGACGATCGAGTACTCCAGCGCGCCGCGCTCTTCGAGCACCTTCACGAACTGGGCGACGGTCGAGCGCTTCTGGCCGACGGCGACGTAGACGCAATAGAGCTTCTGGCTCTCCGGGGCGCCTTCGACGTTCAGCGACTTCTGGTTCAGGATCGTGTCGAGCGCGACGGCGGTCTTGCCGGTCTGGCGGTCGCCGATGATGAGCTCGCGCTGGCCGCGGCCGATCGGGATCAGGGCGTCGATCGCCTTGAGGCCGGTCGCCATCGGCTCGTGCACCGACTTGCGCGGGATGATGCCGGGCGCCTTGACGTCGACGCGGGCGCGGGTCTTGGCCTTGATCGGGCCCTTGCCGTCGATCGGGTTGCCGAGCGCGTCGACGACGCGGCCGAGCAGCTCCTTGCCGACGGGAACGTCGACGATGGCGCCGGTGCGCTTGACGGTCTGGCCTTCCTTGATCTCGCGGTCGGAACCGAAGATCACGACGCCGACATTGTCGCTCTCGAGGTTGAGCGCCATGCCGCGCACACCGGACTCGAACTCGACCATCTCACCGGCCTGGACCTTGTCGAGGCCGTAGACGCGGGCGATGCCGTCACCGACGGAGAGAACCTGGCCGACTTCGGTGACCGAAGCTTCCGACCCGAAATTGGAGATCTGGGCCTTCAGGATGGCGGAGATTTCAGCGGGGCGGATGTCCATCAGCCGACCTCTTTCATAGCAAGACGAATTGAATTGAGCTTGGTTTTCAGCGAGGCGTCGACCATCCGCGAGGCCATCTTGACGATGAGCCCGCCGATCAGCGTCGGATCGACCTTGATCGAAACGTCGACATCCTTGCCGGCGACGCCCTTCAGCGCCGCGCGGATTTCGTCGACGCGCTTGGCCGTGGGCTGCTCGGCGACCGTCACCTCAGCGGAGACGATGCCCTTGGCCTCGGCGACCAGGCGCTTGTAACCGGTGATCATGCCAGGCAGCGCGAAGAGACGGCGCTTGCTGGCGACCAGACCGATGAAATTGGCGGCGATGCCGGTGATGCCGGCCTTCTCGAGCACGGCCTTGATCGCCGCGACCTGCTCCTCGGCAGTGAAAGCCGGGCTCTCGATCAGGCGCGTGAGATCGGCGCTCTCGGCGAGCAGGCCGTTGAAGGCGTCCAGAGCGGCGGCGACGGTGTCGATCGCGCCCGTCTCCTCAGCCAACTCGAACAGAGCGGTGGCATAGCGCTGAGCTACGCCCGACACCAATGTCCCCTGCGATCCGCCTTCAGCCACGCTTCCCGTCTCTCGTTTCAAGGGACCACACCGGCGACCTTCCGGAGAAGGTGGAGTGCATGGTCCCGACGCTGCGAGTATCAAAGGCCCGAAGTCGGCAAGACGACTTCGCGACCGAAATGTGGCGGTGCACTAGCATGCGGTTCCGGGCCACGCAATCGCTAGTTCGCCATCATAAGCGGCGATTTCGCCACGGCTTTCAGCAATTCAAAGGAAGCTCTGTGGATCGACGTCGACCGCGACCCTGACCGAGCCCTTGGTCCGCGGCGCCCGTTTCAGCCAGCCGCGCAGGTAATCCTGCAGATTGACCTCGCGGGCCGTCTTGACGATCAGACGCATGCGATGACGCCCCCGCAACACCGCAAGCGGCGCTTCCGCCGGTCCCAGCACCATGATTCCGTCGCCAGCGTCAGCGCAGCGCGCCAGGGCGCGGGCATGGTTTTCGGCCTCTCCTTGCGTGTTCGCCGAGACGATCAGCGCCGCCAGACGGCCGAAGGGCGGCAGGCCCGCCGCCTCCCGCGACGCCTCCTCTGCGGCATAAAACCGCTCCGGGTCGCCCGAGATCAGCGCCTTGAGCACGGGATGCTCCGGGTCATGCGTCTGAAGCAGGGCGCGGCCCGGCTTCTCGCCCCGCCCTGCGCGACCCGTGACCTGCCGCAGCGCCTGGAAGGTCCGTTCGGCTGCGCGCGGATCGCCGGAGGTGAGGCCGAGATCGGCATCGATCACCCCGACCAGCGTCATGCCGGGGAAATTATGGCCCTTGGCCACGAGCTGCGTGCCGATGACGATGTCGAACGCGCCTTCGGCCACTGCCATCAGCTCCTGCTTCAGCCGCTCGGTGCCGCCCGGAAAATCGCTGGAGAGCACGATCGAACGTGCCTGTGGAAAAAGCGCCGCAACCTCCTCCGCCAGCCGTTCGACGCCCGGCCCGCAGGCGACGAGGCTCTCGGGCTTGTGGCAGGCGGGGCATTCATGCGGCCGACGCTCGACATGGCCGCAATGGTGGCAGACCAGCGCCCGCCGGAAGCGATGATCGACCAGCCAGGCCGAGCAGTTCGGACATTGGAAGCGGTGCCCGCAATCACGGCAGAGCGTCAGCGGCGCATAGCCGCGCCGGTTGAGGAAGAGCAGTGACTGCTCCTTCGCCTCGAGATTGGCTTCGACCGCCTTGATCAGCGCGCCGGAAAGCCAGCGCCCCCGTTCCGGCTTGTCGCGGCGCAGATCGACAAGGCCGAGTTGCGGCAATTCACGCCCGCCAAAGCGTTCGGGCAGCTTGAGATGCGTATACCGACCGCGCTCGGCATTGACGCGGGTTTCGAGGGAGGGTGTCGCCGAGGCCAGCACGACAGGTGCGTTCTCGATCCTGCCCCGCACCACCGCCATGTCGCGGGCATGGTAGGAGACGCCGTCCTCCTGCTTGTAGGCGCTCTCGTGCTCCTCATCGACGACGATGAGGCCGAGATCGCTGTAGGGCAGGAACAGGGCCGAGCGGGCGCCGGCCACCACCCTCGCCTCGCCCCCCGCGATCGCCGCCTGCAGCCGCTCGCGCCGCCGCCCGCTTACCGCCGAATGCCAGAGCCCCGGCTTGACGCCGAAGCGCGCCTCGAAGCGGTCGATGAACTGCGCGGTGAGTGCGATCTCCGGCATCAGGATCAGGCTCTGCCGGCCCTGCCGGATCGCCTCGGCCACCGCCTCGAAATAGACCTCGGTCTTGCCCGAGCCAGTGACTCCCTCCAGCAGCGAGACACCGAAGCTCTTCGCCTGCACGGACGCCACGAGCGCCTGCGCAACCTCCGCCTGCCCCTCGGACAATTCCGGCACGGCGTGTTCGGGATCGGGCAAGGCCGCGATCGCCTCGCGCGGCAGCGGCTCGACCACGAAGGTGCCGGCATCGACGAGGGAATCGATCACGGCAGCGCTGACCGAGGCGGCCTCGGCCAGCGCCGATTTCGCGATCAGCAATCCGCCCTCGGCCGCCGCGATGGCCCGCGCCCGCGCGGGGGTCATCCGTCCCGGCGGCGGCCCGGCGAGCCTGACGCCAAGCTTGGGGCGCTCCGGCGTATCGTCAGGCTGGCGGCGCAACGCCAGCGCCAGCACCGAGCCCTTCGGCGCGAGCGTGTACCAGGCGACCCAGTCGACGAGCTTGCGCAGCGCCGGGTCGAGCGGCGGCATGTCGTATTTGCCGGTGACCTTCTTGAGATTGCCGCCGCGTCCCGAGCCGACGTCCCAAACCACGCCGACCGTCTCGCGCGGGCCGAGCGGCACCTGCACGACATCGCCCGGCTTCAGCGAGAGCCCGGCCGGCACGGCATAGCTGTAGGCCTGGTCGAGCCCGAGCGGGATCAGCACGTCGACCGTGCCGCCTTCCAACATGTCCGCCGTCTCGTCCATGGCGCCAGTGTCTAGCATCGATTCGGCTGCTGTTAAGGCAGGAGAGTCATGGTGCCCGTATGAGCGATTTCGACAGCTTCCGACGGGACTGGCTTTCCCACCTCTCGGCCGAGCGGCGTCTCTCGCCGAAGACGCTGGAGGCCTATGGCCGCGACCTCGGCCAGTTCACGGCCTTCCTGACCGAGCATCTCGGCGGGGCGCCGTCGCTGGCCGACATCGCCGCGCTCAAGCCCGCCGATCTGCGCGCCTTCCTCGGTCAGCGACGGCGCGATGGCGTCGGCAACCGCACGCTGATGCGCCAGCTCGCGAGCTTGCGCTCCTTCGCCCGCTTCGGCGAGCGCAACGGCAAGCTCACGGCGGCCGCCTTCTCCGCGACACGCGGGCCGCGCCTCGGCAAATCCCTGCCGCGCCCGCTCGAACCGAGCGCCGCCAAAGCCGTCACACAGGCGGATACCCGCGCCGGCGAGGAGCGCGAGCAATGGATCCTCGCCCGCGACGCCGCCGTGCTCGGCCTGCTCTACGGCAGCGGGCTGCGCATCTCGGAGGCCCTCTCGCTCGCGCGCAGCCAAGCGCCGCAACAGGCCGGCGACACGCTCACCGTGATCGGCAAGGGAAGCAAAACCCGCATGGTGCCGGTGCTGCCCGTCGTGGTCACCGCAATTGCGGAATATCTCAAGCTCTGCCCCTGGCGCCTGCCGCCGGAAGGGCCGCTCTTCGTCGGCGCCAAGGGCGGGCCGCTGTCGCCCCGCATCATCCAGCTCGCTGTAGAGGGCCTGCGCGGGGCGCTCGGCCTGCCCTCCTCGGCGACACCGCACTCCCTGCGCCACTCCTTCGCGACACATCTGCTCGGCCGCGGCGGCGACCTGCGCGCCATCCAGGAGCTGCTCGGCCACGCCTCGCTCTCGACGACGCAGATCTATACCCGCATCGATTCAGCCCGGCTGATGGCCGCCTATGACGCCGCCCATCCGCGCGCAGGCCGGTAGCAGCACCGACATCTTGCTGCCTCAACGGAAAGCCTTAAACAGCGCCCGCCGATAGCGGCCTGCGAGGTGATTCGTGTCCGGTTCCATCGAAACGCCCGAGGGTGGCAACAAGCGCATCGCCCTCTTGATCGCGCTGCTGGCGCTGATGCTCGCCTTCTCCGAGATCGGCGGCAAGAATGCCGAGCAGGAGGCCGTCGCCAAGAACATCGAGGCCTCCAATCTCTGGGCTTTCTTCCAGGCCAAGACGATCCGCGGCACGACCGTGCGCACCGCCGCCGAGGCGATGGAGGTCGAACTTGCCGGCATCACCGACGAGGCCGCCCGGCAGCGCCTGGGCAAGCGCATCGAGAGCTGGAAGCAGACGGTCGCGCGCTACGATTCCGAGCCCGAGACCAATGAGGGCCGCAAGGAACTCGCCGCCCGCGCCAAGGCGGCCGAGGCACAGCGCGATATCGCCGCCGCCCGCGACGACAAGTTCGACATCGCCTCCGGCCTGATCCAGATCGCGATCGTGATCTCGTCCGCCGCGATCATCACCGGCGTCGGCCTGCTCGCCGTCACCGGCGGCCTGCTCGGCCTCACCGGTCTTGCGCTGATGGCGCTGGCACAGTTCGCTCCGACCGCGCTGTTCTAGTCTGGACGACCCTCAATAGTGGATCGCGCCGCGAATGCCGCCGCCGCAGGCGATGGCATCGCCATTGATCGCGACGCTGCGCGGCGAGGCGAGGAAAGCGACGATGTCGGCGATCTCCGCCGCATCGACCAACCGCCCGATGGTGTTGTTCGCGGCCATGCCGGCTTCGACCTGCGCCTCGCTCTTGCCACCGGCCGCCGCCCGCGCCGCGACGACCGAAGCCGTCTTTTCAGTCCGCGTCAGTCCGGGATGGACGACGGTGACGTTGATGCCCTGCGGGCCGAGCTCGTCGGCGAGGTTCTTGGTCAGCGCCGAGACGGCGACATTGCGGATCGAGCCGATGGTCGAGCCGGTCGAGCGCGCGGCGAGCCCGCTGATGTTGATGATGCGGCCCCAGCCGTTAGCCGCCATATGCGGCGCCGCTTCGCGCGCCATGCGCAGATAGCCCATCACCTTGACGTTGACGTCGTCCCAGAACAGCGCGTCGGTGATCTCGGCGAGCTTCGGCGGGGGCGCCTGCCCGCCCGGCTTGGCAGCGGCGTTGACGAGGATGTCGAGCCCGCCCAGCACCGCGACGGTATCGGCAACCAACGCCTTCACCGACGCATCATCGCTCGTGTCGACCGTGCGACCGACCACCTTGCGCCCGCTCTCCGCGGCAAGGGCCGCAGCCGCCTCGTCAAGCTCCTTCGGATTGCGCGCGGCGATGACGACATCGACGCCTTCCAGCGCGAGCTGCCGCGCGATCGCGCGGCCGATGCCCTTGCTGCCACCCGTGATCAGCGCGCGCTTGCCTTCAAGCTTCAGGTCCATGCGATGCTCCTCTACGACTCTGTGTGTCAATGCGACGGCGGAGAAGGCCAGGCGACCGCGCCGCGCATCTTCTCCCAGGCCCGCGCCATCCTGAGCACGCCGAGATCGTCGAAGCGCTTGCCGGTGATCTGCAGGCCGATCGGCAGGCCGCCCGCCGTCAGCCCGGCATGAACCGAGATCGCCGGCTGGTCGGACATGTTCGCCGCCACCGTGAAGCAGATATGCTCGAAGGGCTGCGCGGGATCGTTGACCGGCGAAGCCCATTCGGCCGGGAAGCTCGGCACCGGCGAAACCGGCGAGAGGATGAAGTCGTAAGGCAGGATCGCCTTCAGCGCCGCGTCGCGCATCGCCATCATCTGGCTCATGCCGCGATAGACGCGTTCGCCCGGCAAATCCCTGCCGCCCTCCGCCCAGGCGAAGATGTAGGGCAGCACCTTCGCCCGCTTCTCCTGCGGCAGCGCGCCGATGTCGACCCAGGCGCGCTGGCGCCAGAAATCATCGAGCCCGTCGAGCATTTCGCGGGTTATATGAGGCGCCACCGGCTCGACAATCGCCCCCGCTGCGGCGAAGGCCTTCGCCGCAGCCTCGATCGCCGCCTTCGTCTCCGGCTCGACGGCGAGCCCGATCCCGGCATCGAGCTGGAGGCCGATGCGCAGCCCCTTCAGGTCGATATCAAGCGCCAGCCAGTCGATATCCTGCGACGGCAGGCTCATGCCGTCGCGCGCATCGGGCTTCGACACTTCCCGCATCATCAGCGCGGCATCCTCGACGGTCCGCGTCATCGGCCCGGCGACGCGGCCGTAATAGGTCGGGTCGATCGGCACGCGCCCGAAGCTCGGCTTCAGGCCGACCAGTCCGCACCAGCCGGCAGGCAGGCGGATCGAACCGCCGATATCGGTGCCGACATGCAGCGGTCCGTAGCCGGCCGCGCCCGCCGAACCGGCGCCGGCCGAGGAGCCGCCGGGGTTCTTGGTGATGTCCCACGGATTGCGCGCGGGCTTGTGGAAGCTCGACAGCCCCGAGGAGAGCATGCCGTAATCCGGCATCGTCGTCTTGCCGAGAAGGACGAGGCCGGCCTCGCGGAGCCGCGCGGCCGGGGGTGCATCGTCGGCCGCGGGGGAGAGATCGTTCGCGGCCGTGCCGAGCGGCACCGGAACGCCCTTCGTCCTGATGTTCTCCTTGATCGTGCCGGGCACGCCGTCGAGCGGCAGTGCCCGCCCGTTCAGCCAGCGCGCCTCGGAAGCCTTGGCCTGCGCGAGCGCACCCTCCGGATCATAGGCATAGAGCGCATCGAGCTTCGGCTCCCAGGCCCCGATCCGCGCAATCACCGCTTCCGCGACCTCCACCGGCGAGAGCCGGCGCGCCTCGTAGGCGGCGAGAAGCTCGGTGGCAGTCAGATCGGCAAGATCGGTCATTCCCACATCCCCGTTTCCCTTCAGCCCTCACCGAGCACGGCGCAGGCGCGGATCGACGGCATCGCGCAGGCCGTCGCCCAGCAGGTTGAATCCCAGCACGGTCAGCGCGATCGCGGCACCCGGAAAGATCGCAAGCCAGGGCTGCGTCGCCATGAAGGTCTGGGCTTCGTTGAGCATGCGCCCCCAGGACGGGTTCGGCGGCTGCGTGCCCAGCCCGAGATAGGACAAGCCCGCCTCGGCCAGCACCGCGAGCGCGAACTGGATCGTCGCCTGCACCACCAGAATGCCGGCGATATTGGGCAGGACATGGCGCAGCGTGATCTGCCGGTTGTTGAGCCCGGCCGCCCGCGCCGCCTGGATGAAGTCCTGCGCCCAGATCTGCAGCGCCGCCCCGCGCGCGAGCCGCGCGAAATAGGGCAGGTTCAGCACGCCGATGGCGACGACGGCGTTGAGCATGCCCGGCCCGGCGATCGCGGTCATCATGATCGCCGTCAGCACGGCCGGAAAGGCGTGGGTGAAATCGGCCGTGCGCATGATGACATGGTCGAGGAGGCCGTCGCGCCGCACCGAGGCGATCAGCCCCAGCGTCGTGCCCGCGACCATGCCGATGCCGACAGCGCCCAGCCCCACAGCGAGCGAATTGCGCGCGCCGACCATGATCATCGAGAAGACGTCGCGGCCGAACTGGTCGGTGCCGAACCAGTTGGCGGCCGAGGGCCCCTTGAGCCGGTTCAGGATCGCCATCTGGGTCGGCTGATAGGGCGTCCAGACATAGGAGACGAGCGCCATCGCCACGACGGCGAAGCTCAGGACCGCCCCGATCACGAAGGAAGGCGCCAGCCACCAATGCCTCTTGCCACCCGGCGCCTTGTCCGCGAGCGCGCTCATGCCTGCCTCAGTCGTGGATCGATCAGCCCGTAGAGCAGTTCGACCGCGAAATTGATCAGGATCGCCAGCCCCGCGAAGAGCATGACGAGGTCTTTGACCACGATGAGATCGTGCTGGGCGATGGCCTGGAAGACGAGCCGCCCCAGCCCCGGGAGGGCGAAGACGTTCTCGATGATGATGGCGCCGGCGATCAGCACCGAGAATTGCAGCCCCAGAATGGTGACGACAGGGATCAGCGCATTGCGCAGCGCATGCCGGCGCATCGTCACGCCCTCGCTGAGCCCCTTGGCGCGGGCGGTGCGGACGAAATCCTCCTGCAGCGTGTCGAGCATGGCCGAGCGTGTCACCCGCGCGATGATCGCCGCCTGCGGCAGCGCCAATGCCAGCGCCGGCATGAGGAGCGCCTTCAGCGCCGCGCCGAAGCCTGCCTGCCAGCCCGGAAAGCCACCGGCGGGCAGCCAGCCAAGCCCGACCGCGAAGACCAACACGAGCAGCAGGCCGAACCAGAAATTCGGGATGGCGAGCCCCGCCTGTGCGAAGGCCATCACCCCGGCATCCGCGAGTTGGCCATGGCGGGACGCGGCGAGCACGCCGAGCGGAATGCCGATCGCCATGGCGAACCCGATCGCCATCAGCGCGAGCGGCAGCGTCACCGCCATGCGCTCGGCGATGAGTTGCGCCACCGGCACGCGATAGGTGTAGCTCAGGCCGAGATCGCCGGTGACGAGCCCTCCTAACCAGAGGAGGAAGCGCAGCACCGCCGGCTTGTCGAGACCCATCTCGGCGTGCAGCGCCGCCAGCGCCTCGGGCGAGGCGTTGAGGCCGAGCGTCACCGCTGCCGGGTCGCCCGGCAGCACCTCCAGCACGACGAAGACGACCAGCGCCGCGGCGAGCAGGGTCAGGGCCAGCGCGACGAGCCGGCGCAGGATGTAGCCGATCACCTCGAACGTCCCGCCGTGGTCATCCCGGGCGACCGAAGGGAGACCCGGGATCCATGCCGGAGCATTTCCCATCGAGGCTCAGGCATGGATCCCGGATAAGCGCCGCTGACGCGGCTTGTCCGGGATGACGTCGACCGTGACAGGGGAACTTGGATCAACGCCAGCGCAGCTCCGCCAGCGGCGTCACCGGCAGCGGCCAGTCGGTCCACATGCCATCGAGCGCGGCGTTCGCGACCGTGATCTTCGGCAGGATGAAGAGGAAGCCGTTGACCGCGTCATCAGCCAGCATCCGCTGCGCCTGCTTGTAGAGCTCGTTGCGGGCCCCCTCGTCCAGCGTCCCGGATATCTTGGCGATCAGCGCCTTGAACGCGGGATTGCGGTACTGGAAGTAGTAGTCGTCACGCGCGTAGATATCGATGTCGAGCGGCTCGGTATGGGCGATGATGCTGAGGTCGTAGTCCTTGTTGCGGAAGACGCGCTCCAGCCATTGCGGGAATTCGAGCGGCTCGATCGACGCGTTGATACCGATCTGCGCCAAGAGCGCCGCGACGATCTCGCCCGAGCGGCGGGCATAGGATGGCGGCGGCAGCTTCAGCGTGCAGTTGAAGCCGTTCGGAAAGCCCGCCTCCGCCAGCAGCGCCTTGGCCTTGGCGGGGTCGTACGGATAGGTGCCGGTGAGGTCGACATAGGCCGGATGCAGCGGCGAGAAATGGCTGCCGATCAGGCTGACGTCGAAGCCGTAGACGCCGAGCGCGATGGTCTTGCGGTCGAGCGCATGCGCGATGGCCTGCCGCACCTTGAGCTTGTCGAAGGGCGGCTTGGCGTTGTTGGTGGCGAGGATCGTCTCGCCCTCGGTGCCGCCGATCGTGACCTTGAGCTTCGGGTCGGCCCTGAGCTGCGGCACGGCCTCGGGCGCCGAGAGATTGGTATGCGCGTCGACATCGCCGGCCCGGAGCGCCGCGACCTGCGCCTGCGGATCGGACATGAAGCGGAAGATCGCCTTGGCCAGCGCCGGCTTCTCGCCCCAGTAGCCGTCGAAGCGGGCGAGGTCGAGCCGGTCGCCGCGGTTCCAGCGCACGAACTTGAACGGGCCGGTGCCGACCGGATTGGTCTTGTTGTTGGCGGCCGTCGCCGGCGCGACGATCACGGCATCGCCCCAGCTGAGGCCGTAGAGGAAATTCGCGGTGGGCTGCTTGAGCTTGATCACCACCGTCGCCGGGTCCGGGGTCGCGATCTCGGCGATCGGCGCGAAGAGCTGGCGCTGCGCGTTGGTGGAATCGGGCGCGACCGCGCGCTCGAAGGAGAACTTCACCTGCTCGGCAGTGAAGGGCGTGCCGTCATGGAAGGTCGCGCCCCGCCTGAGCTTGAAGCTGTAGGTGACATTGTCCTCGCCGATCGCCCAGCTCTCGGCGAGGCAGGGCTGCAGCTTGCCGGTCCGGTCCATCTTCACCAGACCCTCGAAAATGTTCTGCAGCGTCACCTCGCGGATCGCCTGGGCGGCGCCCGAGGTTGGATCGAGCGTCGGCGGCTCCAAAGTCTGGGCGATGGTGACGCTGTCCTTCGCCTGCGCCAGCGCGACGACGGGAAGCTGCGCCGCCAGCGCCGCCAGTCCCGCCCCAGCCAGGAGTTCACGCCGCGTCGTCATATCCATCGCTCCGATGCCGTTGCGGCGCGAGGATGACGCGGGAGGCGCGGCGAGCGCAAGCCCGCTCAGCCCGCATTACAGCTCTCTTTCCAGACCTCCGTCATTGCGAGGAGCGAAGCGACCAAGCAATGCAGGGCGGACTGGGTCAGCCCTTCCGCCCAGCCCCCTGAATTGCTTCGCTACGCTCGCGATGAGGGCGAAGCACGAGCCGCATCTGGCGCACTAGTATACCAGACAATTGACCCCCGTCGCGGCCGGCTCTAGAGCGGGATATGAAAAAGTGGGAAGCGGTCTTTCACATCGATCCCACACCGACATTGCGAAATCGATCACGCGACCGATGGAGATGCCCATGTTGCTGCACGACGATCGCCTCTTCCCCGCCGATCCGGTGACGCGCGGCATCGCGCGCCGCATCTTCGCCACCGTCCGCGACCTGCCGATCATCTCGCCGCACGGCCACACCGATCCGCGCTGGTACGCCGAGGACAACGCCTTCCCCGATCCGGCGACCCTCTTCGTCAAGCCGGACCACTACATCTTCCGCATGCTCTATTCGCAGGGCATCCGGCTCGAGGAGCTCGGCATCGCCCGCAAGGACGGTGGCGAGGTCGAGACCGACCCGCGCAAGATCTGGCGCCTCTTCGCCAACAACTGGCATCTCTTCAGGGGCACGCCGACCCGGCTCTGGTTCGAGCATGCCGCCTCGACGGTCTTCGGCATCAACGAGCGCCTCACGCCGGAGAATGCCGACAAGATCTACGACAAGATCGCCGCCAAGCTGGAAGAGCCCGAGCTTCGGCCCCGCGCCCTGTTCGAGCGCTTCAAGATCGAGGCGATCAGCACGACCGAAGGCGCGCTCGACGATCTCAAATGGCACGACATGATCCGCAGCTCCGGCTGGGGCGGCAAGGTCGTGACCGCCTACCGGCCCGACAGTGTCGTCGACCCGGAATTCGAGGGCTTTGCCGACAATCTCGAAAAACTCGGCGAGCTGACCGGCGAGGATATCGGCAGCTGGACCGGCTATCTCGCCGCCCATCGCCAGCGGCGCGCCTATTTCAAGGAGCGCGGCGCCACGTCCTCCGACCATGGCCATGCCACGGCCCGCACCGCCAATCTCTCGGATACCGATGCCGAGAAGCTCTACGCCAAGATCCTGAAGGGCAAGGTTTCGGCCAAGGACGCCGACCTGTTCCGTGGCCAGATGCTGACCGAAATGGCGAAGATGAGCCTCGATGACGGGCTCGTCCTCCAGATCCACCCGGGCTCCCATCGCAACCACAACGCGGCACTGTTCGCGCATTTCGGGCGCGACATGGGCTGCGATATCCCGACCGAGACCAACTATGTCGAAGCGCTGAAACCGTTGCTCGACGCCGTCGGCAACGAGCCGGGCCTCACCGTCATTGCCTTCACTCTCGACGAGACCGCCTATTCGCGCGAGCTCGCCCCGCTCGCCGGGCATTATCCGGCGCTTCGCCTTGGGCCGGGCTGGTGGTTCCTCGATGCGCCGGAAGCGATGCTGCGCTTCCGCGAACTCACCACCGAAACGGCCGGCTTCTACAACACCGTCGGCTTCAACGACGACACCCGCGCCTATCTTTCGATCCCGGCCCGGCACGACGTCGCCCGCCGGGTCGACTGCGCCTATCTCGCCAAGCTCGTCGCCGAGCACCGGCTGGAGGAGGACGAGGCGGTGGAAGTCGCCCACGATCTCGCCTACCGCCTCGCCAAGGAGGCCTACAAGCTGTGACCCGTCTCTCCGCTTCCACCCTCGCCGGCCTGCCGGCCGCCGTCCGCCGGCCGGCCTATGATCGCTCGGGCCTCAAGTCCGGAATCGTTCATCTCGGCCTCGGCGCCTTCGCCCGCGGCCATCTCGCCGAGTATACCGAGGACGCGCTGGAGAAGCGCTTCGGGGCCTGGGGCATCGTCGGCGCAAGCCTGCAGCGCCCCGACCAGCGCGACCGCCTGAAGCCGCAGGACGGGCTTTACACCCTGCTCAAGCGCGCCCCGGCGGGACCGGAGCTGCGCATCATCGGCTCCGTGCTCGATGTGCTCGTCGCGCCCGAGAGCCCTTCCGCTCTCGTTGCGCGGCTGGCTGCGCCGGAAACCCGCATCGTCTCGCTGACGGTGACGGAGAAGGGCTATTGCCACGACCCGGCGACCGGCCGGCTCAAGGCCGACCATCCCGACATTCTGCACGACCTCGAAAACCCCGATGCGCCGCGATCCGCCGTCGGCATCCTGGTCGCGGGCCTGCGGGTCCGCCGGGCCGAAGGTCGCGGCCCGTTCACCGCGCTTTGCTGCGACAACCTCCCCTCCAACGGCCATGTCCTGCGCGGCCTCGTCCGCGACTTCGCCGCGCTGACCGACGACAAGCTGGCGGCCTGGATCGAGGCCAACGGCGCCTTCCCGGCGACGATGGTCGACCGCATCGTTCCGGCCACGACCGATGCCGACATCGCCGAGGTGGCGAAGCTGATCGGCGCCGAGGATGCCGCCCCGGTCATCGGCGAGCCCTTCAGGCAATGGGCGATCGAGGATGTCTTCGCCGCCGGCCGCCCGGATTGGCACGAAGTCGGGGCGCAGATGGTTTCCGAGGTCGCGCCCTTCGAGTTCATGAAGCTCAGGATGCTGAACGGCGCGCATTCCTCGCTCGCCTATCTCGGCTATCTCGCCGGCCACGAGACCGTCGCCGAGGCCAGCGGCGATCCCGTCCTCGCGCGCTTCCTCGAAGGACTCTGGGCCGAGATCATCCCGACCGTGCCTGCGCCGCAGGGCGTCGTGCTGGCGGATTATGCCACGGCCCTGCTCGCCCGCTTCCAGAACCCGGCGATCCGCCACCGCACCTGGCAGATCGCCATGGACGGCTCGCAGAAGCTGCCGCAGCGCCTGCTCGGCACCATCCGCGAGCGGCTGAAGGCCGGCGCGCCGATCGACCATCTCGCGCTCGGCGTCGCCGCCTGGATGCGCTACGTCACCGGCAGCGACGAGAAGGGCGGCGCCATCGACGTCCGCGATCCGCTGGCAGCCGAACTCAAGCGCCGCGCCGAGGCGGCCGGGCGCGACGCGACGGCGCTGGTCGAGGCGCTCGTCGGCATCGAGGCGATCTTCGGCAGCGACCTGCCGGGCGAGCAACGGTTTAGGAAACCGGTGGTCGCTCATCTCGCCTCGCTGTTCGACAAGGGCGCGAAGGCGACGGCGGCAAGCGTCGGCTAAGGTCGCTCCGTCATTCTCGGGCGAAGCAAAGCTTCGACCCGAGCGCTTCTTGCACGAGGCACACATCCTCCGCGTCATGCTCGCCCTTGTGGCGGGCATCCACGTCTTGAACAGCGCTCTCGCGAAACGAAGACGTGGATGGTCGGGACAAGCCCGACCATGACGCAGCAAGAGGACCATGCCCCCCGCCCCTTGATCCGCCGCCCCATCCGGCGCCAGATGCGCAGGATGCTTCGTGCGCTGACCGTCCTTGCCGCCTCGATCCTGCTGGCCGCGACCGCCGTGGCGCAGGAGCCGCCGCGCATCGCGATTCCCAATCTCTGGGACCCGCGCATCCGGCTCGACCGGCCGGAGCCCGGCCCGCCGCGCGTGGTGCGCTTCCTCACCGACGACGACTATCCACCCTTCCATTTCGCCGGGCCGGACGGGGCGCTGACCGGCTTCTCGGTCGAGCTCGCCCGCGCCGTCTGCGACAGGCTGGCCTGGACCTGCACGATCCAGCCGCGCCGTTTCGACACGCTGCCGGATTCGCTGGCCGAGGGCCGCGGCGACGTGCTTGCCGCGGCGATGAACCTGACGCCGGCGCTGCGGCAGCGCTTCGCCGCCAGCCATCTCTATTTCCGCGCTCCGGCCCGTTTCGCCACCACGCGCGGCAATGCCCGCCCGGCGCTCGACAGCACCGCTCTGCAGGGCCGCCGGGTCGCGGTGGTCTCCAACTCCGCGCATCAGGCTTTTCTCGAAAGGCTCATGCCCTTCGTGCAGCGGCGCGAGAGCACCGATCTCGGCGCTGCCATCGCCGCCTTGCGCAGCGGCGAGGCCGAATATGTCTTCGCCGACGGCGTGGCGCTGTCGCTGACGCTCGCCGGCAGCGGCGGCGAGTTCGCCTTCTCCGGCGGCCCTTATCTGGAAAGCCGCTATTTCGGCGAAGGCGTCGCCTTTCTGCTGCGCAAGGACGACCCCGCCCTGAAGCGCGCCATCGACTACGCGCTCCAGGGCCTGTGGGACGACGGGACCTATGCCCGTCTCTATCTGCGCTTCTTCCCGGTCAGCCCGTACTGAGCGCCTCGACTTCTCCGTGAGAGCATGCCGCGTCTTCATCGAAACGCGAGTCATCCCGGCCGCAGCGAAGCGCAGAGCCGGGATCCATGCCCGAACCTTGATCGGTGAGGCCCCGGCATGGATCCCGGGTCAAGCCCGGGATGACCGCGAGGTTCCGCGGAAAATCAGCAGACTCTAAGCCTCAGGGCGCGTTGCTGGCCAATGCCTGCTTCGCCACCGCGGCAAGCCAGCCCGAGGTCGCGGGTAGGATCGCGTCGTTGAAGTCGTAGCGGTCGTTGTGCAATTCGCCGCCATTAACGGCCGGGCCGTTGCCGACCCAGACATAGGCGCCGGGCCTGTCCTGCAGGAAATAGCAGAAATCCTCGGAGGTCGTGCTGGCGGAGATATCGCGACGGACCTTTAGCCCGGCGGCCTTGCCCGCATTGGCCGCCATGTCTTCCTCTGCCGGCGTGTTGATCGTCGCGAGCCCACCCAGCGAGAAATCGACATCCGCCTGCATCTCGAAGGTGGCGGCGATGTTGTTGGCGATGTCGCGGATGCGCTGCACGACACGCTCGCGCACCGGCACGGTGAAGACGCGATAGGTGCCCTCGATCCAGACATTGGTCGGGATCTGGTTCGAGGCGAGGCCGCCATGGATCTGGCCGATCGTGACGACGGCGTTGTCCATCGGGCTGACATTGCGCGAGACGATCGTCTGCAGCGCCACGATCAGATGACCCATCGCCGTGATCGGATCATGGGTCAGCTCGGGCTTGGCGGCATGGCCGGCCGTGCCGGACAGGGTGATCTTGAACTTGCCGGGCTCGGCCATCACCGGGCCGCGGTGCACGGCGACGGTCCCGGCCTCCAGCCCCGGCCAGTTGTGCAGGCCGAAGACGCGCTCCATCGGGAAGCGCTCGAAGACGCCGTCCTTGATCATCGCCTTGGCGCCGCCATAGCCTTCCTCGGCCGGCTGGAACAGGAACTGCACCGTGCCGCTCCAGCTCTCGTCGCTCTTCAGCAGCGCCGCGGCACCGAGCAGCGAGACCGTATGGCCGTCATGGCCGCAGGCATGCATGACGTTGGTCTTGCCGGATTTGTAGGGCAGCTCGTTCACCTCCTGGATCGGCAGCGCATCCATGTCGGCACGCAGGCCGACCGAGCGCTCGGAGGAGCCGCGGGTCAAGGTCGCGACGACGCCGTGGCCGCCGACATTGGCTGTGAAGGGGATGCCGAGCTCCTTCAGCTTCTCCTGCACGAAGGCGCTGGTCTGCGCCTCCTGCAACGACAATTCGGGATTGGCGTGGAGATGTCGTCGCCACGCGGTCAGCTTGTCGAGCAGGTCGCGGTCCAAGGCGGCATCCTTTCAAGGCATGGTCTAAAGTAAAAAATGGCAGCGGCGACCCTATACCGCCATGGCAAGCCGGCAAGCCGCTTCGGCGAGGGGCCGCACCCTCGTTTGCCGCATTTCAACCGTGTTCGCGCATTGACGGCGCCCTTCGCAATCTGCGAAAGCCCCTCTTTCGCTTTTGCGATATGGTTTTCCCGTTCAGGAGAGGACACCGCCCCTCATGCCCGCCTTCGACGCAGCCCTCGTTGACGCCGCCCAGCGTTCGGCCTCCTGGCCGTTCGAGGAGGCGCGCAAGCTCGTGGCCCGCATCGAGAAATCCGGCAAGAAATCGGTGATCTTCGAAACCGGCTACGGCCCCTCGGGCCTGCCGCATATCGGCACCTTCGGCGAGGTCGCCCGCACCTCGATGGTGCGCCACGCCTTCCGCGTGCTGACCGGCAACACCATCCCGACGCGTCTCATCGCCTTCTCGGACGATATGGACGGCTTGCGCAAGGTGCCGGACAACGTGCCGAACAAGGATGTGCTCGCCGCCAATCTCGGCAAGCCGCTGACCGAGGTGCCGGACCCGTTCGGCACGCACAGCTCGTTCGGCCGCCACAACAATGCGCGGCTCTGCGCCTTCCTCGACAGCTTCGGCTTCGACTACGAGTTTAAGTCCTCGACCGACTCGTATCGCGCCGGCGAGTTCGACGCGACGCTGCTCAAGATGCTCGCCCGCTACGATGCGGTGATGAAGATCATGCTGCCGACGCTGCGCGAGGAGCGGGCCGCGACCTATTCGCCCTTCCTGCCGATCCACCCGAAGACGCGGGTCGTCATGCAAGTGCCGATCGACGAGGTCGATGTCGAGGCCGGCACCATCGCCTGGGCCGATCCGGCAACCGGCGAACGCTTCGTCACCCCGGTCACCGGCGGCAACGTCAAGCTGCAGTGGAAGCCGGACTGGGCGATGCGCTGGGTCGCGCTCGGCGTCGATTACGAGATGGCCGGCAAGGACCTGATCGACTCGGTCAAGGTCTCCTCGCAGATCGCCCGCGCGCTCGACGGCACGCCGCCGGAAGGCTTCAACTACGAGCTCTTCCTGGACGAGCAGGGCCAGAAGATCTCGAAGTCGAAGGGCAACGGCCTGACGATCGAGGAATGGCTGACCTACGGCCCGCCGGAGAGCCTGGCGCTCTACATGTTCCAGCGCCCGCGCGAGGCCAAGAAGCTGCATTTCGACGTGATCCCGCGCGCGGTCGACGAGTATCTCCAGTTCCTCAACGGCTATGAGAAGCAGGACTGGAAGAACCGCCTGGGCAACCCGGTCTGGCACATTCACAACGGCAACCCGCCTGCGCCGGAAGTCATCGCCTCCGGCGAGGGCGACAACGCGGTGAGGACGCAGGTCACCTTCGGCCTGCTGATGAACCTCGTCGCCGTCGCGAACTCCGAGGACAAGGCCGTGCTCTGGGGCTTCCTCCAGCGCTATGCGCCCGGCATGTCGCCGGAAACCCATCCGCGCCTCGATGCGCTGGTCGGTTACGCGATCGCCTATTTCCGCGACTTCGTGAAGCCGGCGAAGAACTACCGCCCGGCCGACGAGGTCGAGCGCGACGCCTTCGCCAAGCTCGACGCCGCGCTGGCAGCCCTGCCGGCCGATCCCACGCCCGAGATGGTGCAGGACACGGCGCTCGACGTTGCGCGCGCGATCCCGCGCTACCAGAACCTCACCGCCAAGAACGCGACGCCGGAGCGTCCGGGCGTCTCCGGCGACTGGTGGAAGGCGATCTACCAGGTGATGTTCGGCGAGGATCAGGGCCCGCGCTTCGGCTCCTTCGCGGCGATCTACGGCCTGCCCAACACCCGCGCCCTGATCGCCAAGGCGCTGGCCGGCGATCTGGTCAAGGAACACGCCGCCTTCCTCGCGGCGCGCAAAGCCGACTGACGAGCCTACGGAGCCTGCCATGATCCTTCCCGACGACGCGCTCGCGGCGCTGGCGGAGGTGGTTGGCCCCGGCGACCTGCGCAGCGGGGAGGCGATCCCCGCCCGCAACCGCAAGGACGCCTCCGACACGCCGGAGGGTCTGCCGGCCCTCCTCGTCGCCCCGCGGACGACCGAGGAGGTCGCCGCGGTGCTGGCGATCTGCTCGCGTTTCTCGCTGCCCGTCGTCGTGCAGGGCGGCATGACCGGGCTTGCCGGCGGCGCCACGCCGCAGGCAGGCGAAGTCGCGCTCTCGCTCGAACGCATGAGCGGCGTCGAGGACATCGATCCGGTGACGCGAACGATGACCGTGCTCGCCGGAACGCCGCTCGCGGTCGTTCAGGAAAAGGCGGCGGAAGCGGGCTTCCTCTACGGCGTCGATCTCGGCGCGCGCGGGACCTGCACCATCGGCGGCAATGTCGCCACCAATGCCGGCGGCGTGCAGGTCCTGCGCTACGGCATGACTCGGCGCAGCGTGCTCGGCCTCGAAGCGGTGATGGCCGACGGCCGCATCGTGGGCCATCTCAAGAAGGTGGTGAAGAACAATGCCGGCTATGACTGGACGCAGCTCTTCATCGGCAGCGAAGGCACGCTGGGCGTCGTCACGCGCGTGCTGCTCGCCCTGCAGCCGGCAGTGACCGGCGTGCAGACCGCGCTCTGCGCCGCCGGCAGCGTCGGCAACGCGCTCGCGGCGCTCAACCGTCTCGAAGCGCGGCTCGGCGGCGGCCTGCTCGCCTTCGAGGCGATGTGGTCCGAATACATGAAGGCCGCGATTGACAAGGGCGGCCTGCCCGCTCCCTTTGCCGGGGAGCCCGAGGTCACGCTCGTCGTCGAGGCCGCGATGGGCTCCGGCTCCACCGGCGAGGAGACCTTCGCCGAGGCGCTTGCCGAACTGGCGGAGGAAGGCCTGCTGGACGATGCCCTGATCGCCCAGTCCGGCCGCGACCGGCAGCGCTTCTGGGCCTATCGCGAGGCGAATTACGAGTTCTACCGCGACCTGCCGCCGGGCATCCATTTCGACGTCAGCATTCCCCTAGGCGCCATGGCGGATGCGGTCGCGCTGCTGCGCCAGCGGGTCAAGGCCCGCAGCGGCACGGCCTTCCCCATCGTCTTCGGTCATCTCGCCGACAGCAACCTGCATCTCTCGATTCATGACGAGACTGCGGATCTCTCCGGCTTCGCCGATATCGTCTACGAGTTGGTCCGCGAGAAACAGGGCAGCATCTCGGCCGAGCATGGCGTCGGCATCCTCAAGCGGCCCTATCTTGGCATGAGCCGCTCGGATGCCGAGCTCGCCCTGATGACATCGCTGAAGCGGACGCTCGACCCGGGCAACATTCTCAACCGCGGGCGCATCCTGCCGGCCTGACCGGCAACTATCGGTCTATGGCGCCCGGCCAACGGCTCTGGCAGAACGCAAGGGAGAGCGCGGGCCGGGAGCGGAGCATGATCGACGAGATGACGCCTATCGAAGCCGTCGAGCACGCAATCCGCACACGCCGTGCCATCCGCGCCTTCCTGCCCGACCCGGTCGACCCCGGACTGCTGCGCCGCCTGATCGATCTGGCCGCGCAGGCCCCTTCCGGCACCAACATGCAGCCCTGGAAGCTCAGGGTGATCGGCCCGCAGACGCGGGCGCGGCTTGAGGCTGCGCTGCTCGCGGCGCTCGAAGCCGGCGAGCGGCCGGGCGTCGAGGAGTACCGCTACTATCCCGAACGCTTCCGCGAGCCCTATCTCTCGCGCCGCCGCAAGGTCGGCTGGGATCTCTACGGCCTGCTCGGCGTGGTGAAGGGCGATACCGAGGGCATGAAGCGGCAGACCGCCGCCAATCTACGCTTCTTCGATGCGCCGGTGGCGCTGATGCTGACGATCGACCGCGATCTCGAGATCGGCTCCTGGCTGGACCTCGGCATGTTCATCCAGAACCTGCTGATCGCCGCGCAGGGCCACGGCCTCGATTCCTGCCCGCAGGCGATCTTCGCGCAGTTCCACCCGATCGTGCGGCGCGAACTGGCCATCCCCGACGACCAGATCGTGGTCTGCGGCATCGCCATCGGCAAGGCCGATCCCGATGCCCCGGCCAACCGGCTGGTGCCCGAACGCGAGCCGGTCGAGGCCTTCACCAGTTGGCTGGATTGAGGCTGGGTCAAACGCTCGTCATGGTCGGGCTTGTCCCGACCATCCACGCCTTCCTTCGGCGAGGGCGGTGTTCAGACGTGGATGCTCGCCACGAGGGCGAGCATGACGGGCTACGAGCCGTGCCCGCCATCGTGCACGGGCTTATCGGCATCTTTCCGGAAGAGCTTCAGCAGCGGCTCGACCAGCCAGCGCATCGCAACGATCGCGATGCCGCCGACGACCAGCCCGAAGACTGCCGCCAGCGCCGCACCGGACAGCCATTCGCCAATCGCGGCGATTGCACGTGGCAAGGCACGGCCGGCAGCCACGGCAAGGTCATGGACGCCGTGGCCGAGGCCTGAGAGGCCGTAACCCTCCAGCCCGTGGATGATGATGCCGCCGCCGACCCAGAGCATCGCCGCCGTGCCGACTGCGCCGAGCAGGTTGAGGAAAGTGGGCATGCCGCGCACGAGGCCACGCCCGAGCGGCTGCGTCAGCCAGCGCAGCGCACGGTCGAGCCCGCCCGCTTCGCCCGGCTCCAGCCGCCTGAGGCCCAGCAGGCTCGTGCCGGGGCGCTGGTTGGCGGCAAGCGCAACGCCGACATCATCCGCCTTCACGATCAGCGCGACGACGCCGTAGACGGCAACGGTGATGCCGATGCCGACGATGGCGAGCACCGCCGCCTTCATCCAGAACGACTGGTCGGAGACGCCGGCGAGCGTGATCGCCATGATCTCGGCCGAGAGGATGAAGTCTGTCTTGATCGCACCGGCGACCTTCTGTTGTTCAAGGGCCGCGGGATCTCCCGCCGACTCGCCCGCCTTCCCGGCGCCATGCGTGCCATGCGGCAGCATCAGCTCCAGCACCTTCTCGGCGCCCTCGAAGCACAGAAAGGCGCCGCCGGCCATCAAGAGCGGCGTGATCGCCCAGGGCGCGATCAGCGCGAGCAGGAGCGCGCCCGGCAGCAGGAAGATGAGCTTGTTGCGCAGCGAGCCCAGCGCGATCCGCCAGATGATCGGCAGCTCGCGCGAGGCCGCGAAGCCCACGGCATAGCGGGGTGTCACCGCCGCATCGTCGATGACGACGCCCGCCGCCTTGACCCCCGCCTTTCCGGCCTGGGCCACGACATCGTCGACCGACGCCGCCGCGACCTTGGCGATGCCGGCGACGTCGTCGAGCAGCGCGAACAGACCCGAAGCCAATCGCCTCTCCTGAGATGATGCCAACGGTCGCGACCCTAGCCCGCTTTCCGCGAGCCGTCATTCTCGGGCGGAGCCCAGCACAAACCCGAGGATCTCACGCAGAGGAGGCTCCCGGAGCCTCTCGTCGGAGAGATGCTCGGATCAAGTCCGAGCATGACGAGCCGCAATCCGACTCAGCCCTTCAGGCTTGCGAAGCCCTTGCCGTCTGCGGCGAGGCGCTTCAGCAGCGGGGCCGGCTGCAGCGCCTTGTCGCCGGTCTCGGCCGCCTGCGCTTCCAGCCGCTTCGCGATGACGTCGAGCCCCACCGTATCGGCCCAGAACATCGGCCCGCCGCGCCAGGCCGGCCAGTTGTAGCCGTTGATCCAGACGACATCGATGTCGCCCGGCCGCGCCGCGATGCCCTCTTCCAGGATGCGCGCACCCTCGTTCACCATCGGATCGAGCAGCCGCGCCAGGATCTCTTCCTGCGTGAAAGAGCGCCGCGTCACGCCCTGCTCGGCCGAGATGCGGGCGATCAGCGCCTCGACCTCGGGGCAGCGCTGCCCGGCGCGCGCGCCTTGCGGATAGATGTAATAGCCGCGCCCGGTCTTCTGGCCGAACCAGCCGGCCTCGCAGATCGCATCCGCCACGGGGGCCTTGAGGCCGCGCGCCTTGCGCGAGCGCCAGCCGATATCGTTGCCGGCGAGATCGGCCATGGCGAAGGGGCCCATCTTGAAGCCGAAGCCCACCAAGGCCGCATCGACCTCATGCGGCAGTGCGCCCGCAATCAGCAGACGCTCTGCGGCGCGGGTGCGCTGCTCAAGCATGCGGTTGCCGACGAAGCCGAAGCCGTTGCCGACCACGACCGGCACCTTGCCGAGCTTGCGCCCGAGCGCCACCGCGGTCGCGACCGCATCGTCCGCCACGCCCTTCGGCCTGACGATTTCCAGCAGCTTCATGACGTTGGCGGGGCTGAAGAAATGCATGCCGAGTACATCCTGCGGCCGCTTGGTCGCCGCCGCGATGGTGGGCACGTCGAGATAGGAGGTGTTGCTGGCGAGGATGGCGCCGGGCTTGGCGACCTTGTCGAGCTCGCCGAAAATCTGCTGCTTGACGCCCATCTCCTCGAAGGCGGCCTCGATGACGATATCGGCACCCGCCGCAGCGGCGATGCCGACGGCCGGCCTGATCAAAGCCATGCGCCGGGCTTTCGCTTCAGGCGCCAGCGAGCCGCGCGACACCGAGATGTCGTAGATCGCACCGATGCGATTGATGCCGTTGTCGAGTGCAGCTTGCGTGGTCTCGATCAGCGTCACCGGGATGCCGGCATTGGCGAAGCACATGGCGATGCCGCCGCCCATCGTTCCCGCGCCGATCACCGCGGCGTGGGCGATCTCGCGCGGCTTCACCTCCGGGCCGATGCCCGGCACCCTCGCGACCTCGCGCTCGGCGAAGAAGACATGGCGCAGCGCCTTCGAGCGTTCATCGGCGATCAGCGAGAGGAAGAGCCTGCGCTCGACGGCCACGCCCTCGGCGAAGGGCAGCTCGAAGGCGGCCCGCACCGCCTCAACCAGTGCCGGCACGTTCGGCATGCCGTCGGCCTTCTTCAGCGCGTCCTTGGCGAGTGCTTCGAAGGCTTCGCGATCGGCGTCCGTCAATGTCTCATCATCGGCGCTCGTGACGGGACGGCGCCCCTCGGCGGCAAGCCCCGCGGCCAGCCTGATCGCCGCCTCGACGAGATCGGCGGAGACGACCTCGTCGAGCAGCCCGTATTCGAGCCCCTGCCCTGCGGAGATCGGCTCGCCGGAGAGCATGATCGGGAAGGCCTTCGACGCACCGATCAGCCGCGGCAGGCGCTGCGTGCCGCCGGCGCCGGGGATGAGGCCGAGCTTGATCTCGGGCATGCCGAGTTTGGCAGCGGGCAGCGCGACACGGCCATGGCAGGCGAGCGCGACCTCGAGACCCCCGCCCAGCGCCACGCCCTGGATCGCCGCGACGACGGGCTTGGCCGAGCCCTCGATCGCGTCGAGCAGGTCGGGCAGGAGCGGCGGCGCCGGCGGCTTGCCGAACTCGCTGATATCGGCGCCGGCGATGAAAGCCTTGCCAGCGGACGCCATCACGATCGCGACGACGGAAGCGTCGGCATTTGCCTTTTCGATTGCGGCCGCGAGCCCCTCGCGCACCGCAGCACCGAGTGCGTTGACCGGAGGATTGTCGATGGTCGCGACCGCGACCCGGCCGCGCACCTCAAGCTGAACCTTCGTCATCGACGGCCTCCGCAATCCCTGTCCCGCGCGCCCCGACTCGCAGCAAGGCAGCGAAGCGTCCATACGGTTAGGGAGAACCCGGCCAGCGCGATGTCAAGCTCGGGGCGGTGACGAAAGACGCATCCGGCCTCGCTTGACCCCTTGCGAAAGGCCATGCCATCCCGACACCTCCATCAGGAGCGGACCGATGAGCGAAGTGCTGAGCGAAACCGTCGCAGCTGGCGTCGTGCAGATCACCATGAACCGGCCCGACCGCAAGAACGCGCTCGACCGCGCCAGCTACTCCGGGCTGATCGCGGCGATCGGCGCCGCCGAAGCCGACGCCTCGATCCGCGCCATCCTGCTGACGGGCGCCGGCGGCTGCTTCACCAGCGGCAACGACATCAAGGATTTCGCCATAGCCGCCGCCTCCGGCGAAGGCCCGCGCGTCGCCATCGACTTCCTCGAGGTGATCTCGACCGCCCGGAAGCCGATCGTCGCGGCAGTGGAAGGTTTCGCCGTCGGCATCGGCACGACGATGTTGCTGCATTGCGACCTCGCCTTCGCCGCCCGCTCCGCGACCTTCCGCCTGCCCTTCGTCACGCTCGGCCTCTCGCCCGAGGGCGGATCGAGCCTCCTGCTGCCGCTCGTCGCCGGCTCCAAGAAGGCGGCCGAGTTGCTGATGCTGGGCGAGGCCTTCAATGCGGAGGCCGCCGCTGCCGCCGGCCTCGTCAACGCCGTGGTCGAGGACGGCACGGCACTGGAAGCCGGACTTGCCAAAGCCAAGGCGCTGGCGGCTCTCCCGCCGGAATCGCTCGCGCTCACCAAGATGCTGCTGAAGCGCGGCTCGGCCGAGGCCGTGGCCGAAACCATCGCGACGGAAGCCCGCCATTTCGGCGAACGCCTGCGCTCGCCGGAGGCGATGACGGCCTTCGCCGCGTTCCTGAAGAAGTGAGCCGCAAGGCTCGTCATGCTCGGGCTTGACCCGAGCATCTCCCGCCGAAGAGCGCTCCGGGGAGCTTTCGCGGCCTGAGATTCTCGGGTCGACCCTGCGGTCGCCCGCGAATGATTTGCTGCCGCCTCCTCAGGCCGCCACCGTCCGGCCGCGCCCTCTCAGCCAGTCGCGCGTCCAGGAGAAGACCGGCCAGAGCAGCGCGGCGAAGGTCATCGCCGCCAGCACCGACGAGACCGGCCGGTCGAAGAAGGGCAGCACCGATCCATCGGACTTGATCAGCGAGGTCACGAAGCTCTGCTCCACCATCGTGCCCATGACGATGCCGAGCACCATCGCCGCGACCGGATAGCCGTTCTTCTCCATCACGAAGCCGAACAGGCCGAAGAAGGCGACGCACCAGACCGCGAACAGGTTGTTGCCCGCCGTCGCGAAGGCACCCACGGCGCAGAAGATCATGATCACCGGCATCACCGCCGAACGCGGCGCCCCGACGACCTTGCTCGCCAGCCGGATCATGATGATGCCGAAGGGGATCATGATGATGTTGCCGAGGATGAAGATGATGTAGAGCGCATACATGCTCTCGGCCTGCGTGGTGAACAGCGTCGGCCCCGGGTTCAGCCCCTTCATGTAGAGCACGCCGATGGCGATCGCGGTGATGGTGTCGCCGGGAATGCCGAAGAGCAGCGCCGGCACCCAGCCCGAGGCGAGCGAGGCGTTGTTGGAGGCGCCGGCCTCGATCAGCCCTTCCGGGTGGCCGGTGCCGAACTTCTCCGGCGTCTTCGAGAAGCGCTTCGACATCGCATAGCTGACCCAGGCCGCCATGTCGGCGCCGGCGCCCGGCAGCACGCCGATGATGATGCCGACGATGTTCCCGCGCGTCTGCTGCTTCGGATATTCCTTGGTGAGCTGCCACTGACCCTTGAGGATCGAGCCGAGGCGGCGGTTCTCGATCTTCGGCGGCTCGCGCTCGGTCAAAGCCCGCATCACTTCGGCCAGCGCGAAGACGCCGACCAGCGCCGGGATCGGCTCGATGCCGCCGAGCAGGTCGGTCGAGCCGAAGGTGAAGCGCGGCACGCCGCCTGGGTTGTCGATGCCGATGCAGGTGATGAGCAGGCCGAGCAGCATCGCCGCGATCGCCTTGATCGGCGAGGAGCGGGCGACCAGCGTCGAGCACATCAGGCCGAGCATGGCGAGCCAGAAGTTCTCGTAGGTCGAGAAGGACAAGGCCATCTCGGCGAGCAGCGGCGCGATCAGCATCAGCGAAAGCGTGCCGGCGATGCCGCCGAGCGCCGAGAACCACAGGCAGATGCCGAGCGCCGTCTCCGCCTGGCCCTTGCGCGTCATCGCATAGGCCTCGTCGGTATAGGCGGCCGAGGCCGGCGTGCCGGGGATGCGCAAAAGGCAGCCCGGAATGTCGCCGGAAAAGATCGCCATCGCCGAAGCCGTGATGATCGTCGCCACCGCCGCGATCGGCGAGAGGTAGAAGGTGACGGGCACGAGCAGCGCCGTCGCCATGGTGGCGGAGAGACCGGGCAGCGCGCCGACCGTCAGCCCGTAGAAGGCCGAGGCGACGACAGCGATCATCACGTCGAACTGGAAGACAAGCCCGAAGGCCTTGATGACGGTGTCCATCGTCAGGCCTCTCTCACCAGGGGAACGGCAGGATGCCGCCGGGCAGCGGCACCCGCAGCAGCTTCAGGAAGATCAGGTTGATCGCGAAGGGCGCGATGATCGCGAGCGGCACCGCGAGCTTCGGCTTCGCGCCGAAGGCGAGGCTCGCGACGAGCACCATGATCGCGGCCGTCGGCAGGAAGCCGAGCGTCTCGGAGACGAGCGCGTAGAAGGCGAGCAGCGCGGGCGGCAGCAGGGCCAGCCAGTTGCGCCAGGCCGGCAGCGGCGCCAGCTCCTCAGGCGTCGCATGGCTGACGACATCAGCCTGGGCGACTTCCTCGAAATGACGGCCGATGCCGAAGACGGTCAAGCCGCCGCAGAGTACGAGGCCCGCACCGACGACCATGGGAAAGGCGGACGGGCCGACCTGCTGGCCCGGAACGGGCGGCAATCGCGAGCCATAGACGAAGGCGACGGCCCCCAGCGCGGCGAGGGCGGAGCCGGAAATACGGTCTGACAACAACATGCTGGAGCGTCCCGCAACTCGCGCTTTCGGGGTTGCACGGAAACGCTCCGTCATCCCGGGCTTGACCCGGGATCCATGCCGGAGCGTTTCCGATCAAGGTTCAGGAATGGGTCCCGGGTCTCCCTTCGGTCGCCCGGGACGACCTGTGCTTGTAAGCTCAGCCCTTGGCGAGCCCCGCCGCCTTCATGGCGGAGGCCATCGACTTGTCGCTTTCGGCCATGAAGGAAGCGAAGCCCGGACCGTCCGCGAACTTCATGCCGAAGCCGCGCGCGTTCATGAAGTCCTGATAGTCCTTCGACTCGAAGGCCTTCTTCAGCGAGGCCGTCAGCTTGGACTGGAGCTCGGCGGGCAGCCCCTTCGGCGCGCCGATACCGCGCCAGGCGCCGATCGAGTAGTTGACGCCGAGCGTCTCGTTCAGCGTCGGCACGTCCTTGAACTGCGGGTTGCGCGCGTCAGACATGATCGCCAGCGACTTCGCCTTGCCGGCATCGATCATCGCCCGTCCCTCGGGCACCGAGCAGGTGACGATGTCGAGGCCGCCGGCAGCGAGGTCCTGCATCGCCGGCGCCGCGCCGTTCGACGGCACCCAGGCGACATGGTCAGGCTTCAGGCCCATGGAAACGAGCCAGCCGATCAGAGCGAGATGCCAGATGCCTCCCTGGCCGGTGCCGGAGGCCTTGAGCTTGCCGGGAGGCGCCGCCTTGATGGCGTCGGCCAGCGCCTTGATGTCCTTGTACGGGCCGGAGGCCGAGACCTGCACGCCCGGCGGGTCCTCGTTCATCAGCGCGAGCGAGGTGTAGCTCGTCGACTTGAGATCGGTCAGGCCCTGATGGTGCATCATGGCGATCTCGACCGTCAGCATGCCGATATTGTAGCCGTCCGGCGCCGCCGTCGCGATCGCGGAATGGCCGACCACGCCGGAACCGCCCGTGCGGTTGACGACGTTCACCGGCTGGCCGAGGTCCTTCTCCAGAAGCTGCGCGACGATGCGCGCCGTGGCGTCCGTGCCGCCGCCAGCGCCCCAGGGGCAGATCAGGGTGATCGGCCGCGAGGGATAATTCGCCTGCGCGATGGCGGGCGCTGCAATCAGGCTGGCGGCGCCGGCTGCGGCCGCGCCCTTGAGCACACTACGCCTGTCGATGAAATCGGTCATTCCCCAGTTCCTCCCGCTAAATCGATTTAGTGCCTGGGCGCTCCTCGTCCGCGACGGGGCTCCCTTGATATGACGGGCCATCTGAGCCGATCACGCGGCGGGTGACAACCTCTCATTTTGGCCGATGCGGCACGCCTTGCTGCGATCTGCACCACCCGTCATTGCGAGCGCAGCGAAGCAATCCAGGGAGACTGGGCGAAACATCTCACCCAGTCTCCCTGGATTGCTTCGTCGCTTCGCTCCTCGCAATGACGGCTTGGCTACAGTCCGCAGACGATGGGCTGGACCGCGCTGGAGACCCGCTCGACCACCGCGCCGGTGCTGAGGTCTGATCCGGCCGCAGCCGGCGGCAGCGAAGCGCCGGCCCTGCCGAGCATTGCCTGAATGGCCGCGGCGTCGGCGAGCGCGTAGCTGCGCTGCGGCGCGACGCCGGCGATCAGGACCTTGTCGGAAGGGTTGTCGATCACGATCCCCACCAGGCGCCCCTGCCGGTCGAAGGCCGGCGCGCCCGCCTGACCGGGCTGCAAGGGCGCCCGCAGTGCAGGCTTGCCGCCGGCCGGCACGCTTTGCCCCGGCAGCGCCATGGCAACCCTTTTGCCGGCATCGTTGCCGTATGCGACGAGCACCAGCACCTCATCGGCGCGCGGCGCCTCAGCGCGCAGGCCGGTCGGCTTCGCGGCGCCAGCGCCGTCGAGATCGAGCAGGACGAGCCCGCTCGCGTCGTCCCTCAAGCGCAGCTTGGCAGCGCGATTGCCGACACGCAGGCTGCGACAGGCGTCGACGGCCGGCGCTGCGCTCAGCGCCGTCCGCTCGTCGAGCACCAGCGCGACGCCGTAGCGCTCGTTGCTGCGCGCCGCAGGTTGCAACGGCGACGACACCCCGGGCTGCGCGACGGCTCCACCTGCGACGGCCGAGGGCGCCGTCGGGAGCGGCCCGGTCGGGAAGGGCTCGAAGCTCGCCGCGATCGCGATCACCAGCCTGTCGACCGTCGGTGCCAGCGCCTTGTCATAGCCGATCGAGAACCCCCTCAGCCCCTGCGGTCCGGCAGAGAGCCGGCGATAGAAGCGCCCGGTCGGCGTCTCGCCGGTGACGACGAAGAAATCCGGGCGGAGCAGCTTGTAGGTGACCTTGCGGGGACTGTTCGGATTGACGGCGGTCGCCTTCTCGAACAGCGCGGCGAGGTCTTCGCCCGGCGGCGAGGCGGTGGTGTCGAGCGTGACTTTCTCGTCGGTGCTCTGCCAGCGACTGCCGCCGGAAGGCGTCGCATCCCGTCTCGGGAGGAGCTTCGTCGGGATGCCGATCTGCACGCCGGTCTTCTCATCGACCAGGATGCGGAAGCCGGCCAGGTCGCGCGCCGCTTGCGCAGTCCTCGCGAGCGCGACCCGCTCGGTCGGAAGAAGCACGCCGTCGGCCAGTCCACGCGCGCCCTTGAAGGTATTGATCGCCCGGAAGGTCAGAGGGCCGAAGGCGCCGCTGACCGCGCCGTTGAACTGGCCGGCCCAGATCAGGTCGCTCTGGATCGCCTTGCGCTCGGCCTCGGGCATCGCCTCGAAGCTCGCCTGCGCCGCCGCCATCTGCGGATTCGCAGCCTGCGCCTGCGCACCCGGAGCTTGCGCCCAGGCACCCGCGTGCGGCGCACCCAGCAGCGCGAGCGCCAGCGCGGCGGCGCGGGCTCGTCCGATTCGCAGATGGGTCTGGCAGGCGCGGGGCATCATCTCGTCCTCGAGCGGGGGCGGAGCAGCTGCATTGAGCGTCAGAACGCGCTGCGCCGCAACCGTGGCAAGGCAGGTCCGATACGAGTTGTGCCGACTTGCGTCCCGCCGGCGCAACCTGCATTCGCATGACTTGAACGCCGACGGCGCGGTGATAGCCTGCCGGCCCCGTCTCACGCCGTCATCGGCCTGAAGCCTTTGCCGCCGATCCTGGCGGACAGGCCGACGAAGAGGAACGACGATGACCCTGCTTTCCCGTCTCGTGCTCGCCCTCTGCCTGACCTTCTCGGCTGCGCCCGCCTTCGCCCAGAAGGCCTATGTCCGCAACGACCTGCTCGCCGACGGGCAGCGACTGGAGGAGCGGCTGAAGCGCGAGGTCGCCGCCGGGAATCGTTCTGCCCCTGACGCCGTCCGCGCCGGCGAGATCGCGCTCGCCCGCGGCGATGCCCGCTCCGCGCTGCCCCAGGCCAATGCCGCGATCGTCGCGGATGCCGGCAATGCCGCAGGCTGGCGCCTGATGGCGCGCGCCGCCAACGCGATCGAGCCGCGCGACTATCGCGAGCGCTGGGAGCTGCGCGAGCGCGCCATCGCCGCGGCCTATCTCGCCTACAGCCGAGCGACCACGCGCAATGACGAGGCGGCCTCGCTCGGCGTGCTCGCCCAGACCTTCGAAAAGAACGAGTTGTGGCGCCCGGCGCTGACCACCTATCGCCTCAGCCTCGATCTTGCCGCCAACGCCTCGCTGCAAACAGCCTATGAGAGCCTGCGCGAGAAGCGCGGCTTCCGTCTGATCTCCAACAAGACCGATTCCGACGCCGCGAGCCCGCGCGCCTGCTTCGAGTTCTCGGAAGCCCTGGCGCGCGGCCGCGTCGATTTCGCGCCCTATGTCGCGATTTCCGGCGGCAGGAACGCGCAAGGATCGGGCGATTTCGCTGTCAGCGCCGAGGACCGCCAGATCTGCGTCGACGGGCTCAAGCATGGCGAGCGCTATGCCATCGTCATCCGCCAGGGCGTGCCCTCGGCCATTCCCGACGAAACCCTGCTGAAATCGGCCGATTACGAGATCTATGTCCGCGACCGCACGCCCTCCGTGCGCTTCACCGGCAAGAACTACGTGCTGCCGCGCAGCGGCCAGCAGGGCATCCCGGTGGTCTCGGTCAACACCGGCAAGCTCGACCTCGAGGTCATGCGGATCGGCGACCGCAACCTGATCAACTCCGTCCATTCCGACGATTTCCTCGGCCAGCTCGGCTCCTGGTCCGCAAAGCAGATCTCGGGCGATAAGGGCCAGAGCGTCTGGACCGGCACGATGGACGTGAAGTCCGAGCTCAACCAGGACGTCGTCACCGCCTTCCCGGTCGGCGAGGCCGTGGGCGCGCTCAAGCCCGGCGTCTATGTGATGTTCGCCAAGCCCGCGGGCGGGCCGGCCGCAGCGCCTGCCAGCGACGACGGCGATTCCTATGACGACGGCTCGACGCGGGCGACGCAGTGGTTCGTCGTTTCCGATCTCGGGCTGACCTCGTTCACCGGCGCCGACGGCGTGCATGTGCTCGCCCGCTCGCTCGCCGATGCCAAGCCCGTCGCCAATGCGGAACTGCGACTGATCGCCCGCAACAACGAGGTGCTGGGTACGGCGAAGACCGATGGCAACGGCTATGCCCGCTTCGACGCAGGGCTTGCCAAGGGCCAGGGCGGCAATGCACCCGGCCTCGTCACCGCCTCGTTCGCCGAGGATTACGGCTTCCTCGACCTGAAGCAGACCGCGTTCGATCTCTCCGACCGTGGCGTGAAAGGCCGCGTCGCCCCCAGCGGGCTCGACGCCTTCCTCTACACCGAGCGCGGCGTCTACCGCTCGGGCGAGACGGTCTATCTCACCTCCCTGCTGCGCGACGCCAAGGGCGCCGCTATCACCGGCTTGCCGCTGACCATCGTCGTCAGGCGGCCTGATGGCGTCGAGTATCGCCGCCGCCAGGTCGAGGACCAGGGGGCCGGCGGGCGCGCTCATTCGATCCCGCTGATTTCGGGCGCAGCGACCGGCACCTGGCGCGTGCTCGCCTATTCCGACCCGAAGGGGCAGGCGATCGGCGAGACCTCCTTCCTCGTCGAGGACTATGTGCCCGAGCGGCTGGAGCTGACGCTCTCGCCCAAGACGCCGCTGCTGCAGGCGGGCGAGCCGGCGGAGCTCGACGTCGCCGCGCGCTATCTCTACGGCGCGCCGGGCTCCGAGCTCGATGTCACCGGCTCGATGACGATCCGCGCGGCGGGGGCGAGCGCCATCCCCGGCTTCAAGGACTATCAGGTCGGCCTGACCGACGAGGCGTTCGAGCCGGTCCAGAGCGAGTTCGAGGAGAGCGCCGAAACGGACGCCGCCGGCAAGGCGGTGATCACCAATCCCGTCCAGCAGCCCGACACCAACCGCCCGCTCGAAGTCGAGATGACCGTGCGCGTCGGCGAGCCCGGCGGGCGCGCCATCGCCCGCTCCGTCACCCTGCCGATCGTGCCCAAGGGCGCCGCCATCGGCGTCAAGAAGCTGTTCAGGGACGGCGATCTCGGCAACGGCCAGACCGCGAATTTCGAAGTCATCATGGCCACCGGCGACGGCAAGCGCATCAGCCGCGCGAATGTGAAATGGGTGCTCTCGAAGGTACGCCGCAACTACCAGTGGTTCTTCCAGGACGGCCGCTGGAACTACGAGGGCGTCAAGACCACCCGCCGCGTCGCCGATGGCGAGATCGCGGTGGCGGAAGCTGCCGGCGCCAAGATCGCCGCGCCGGTCGAGTGGGGCAATTACCGGCTCGACGTGACCTCCGACGGCAACGAGGCCGCCGAGACCTCGGTCTCCTTCAGCGTCGGCTATGAGAGCGACAAGACGGCGGATACGCCGGATGTGCTCGACGTCGCGCTCGACAAGGCCGCCTATGCCGATGGCGAGAGCCTTCAGGTCCGCCTCTCGCCGCGCTTCGGCGGCAAGGCGACGCTCGCCGTCGTCACCGACAGGGTGGCGGATATCCGCACTATCGACATCACTGATGGCGGCACCACCGCCTCGATCCCGGTGAAGGCGGAATGGGGTGCGAGCGCCTATCTCGTCGTGCTCGCCCATCGCCCGATGGACACCGCTGCCAAGCGCCTGCCCGGCCGCGCCATAGGCCTCGCCTGGTTCCAGATCGGCAAGGAACAGCGCACGCTGTCTGTTGATCTCGGCGCCCCGCAGCTGGTGCGCCCGCTCTCGACGCTGTCGCTGCCGGTCAAAGTGACCGGCATGAAGCCGGGCGAGGATGCCTTCGTCACGCTGGCCGCCGTCGATATCGGCATCCTCAACCTCACCCGCTACGAGAGCCCGGACCCGAGCAAGTTCTTCTTCGGCCAGCGCCAGCTCGGCCATGAGTTGCGGGACCTCTACGGGTATCTGATCGACGGCATGCAGGGCACCCGCGGCGCGATCCGCACCGGCGGCGACGCTGCGCCGCAGCTCGAGGGCGAGAAGCCGACGCAGGAGCCGCTCGCCCGCTATTCCGGCGTGGTCAAGGTCGGGGCCGACGGCACGGCGAAGATCGATTTCGACCTGCCGGCCTTCAACGGCTCGGTCCGCGTCATGGGCGTCGCCTGGTCGGCCGGGCGCACCGGCCAGGCCAGCGCCGACGTGATCGTGCGCGACCAGATCGTCGCGCAGGCGACGCTGCCGCGCTTCCTCGCCATCGGCGACCAGTCGCGCTTTCATCTCCAGGTTGACAATGTCGAGGGACCCGCCGGCGCCTATACCGTCGATCTCGACGTGAAGGGTCCGGTGCTCGTCGCCGCCGACGCGACGCGCCGCACGATGCAGCTCGGCGCCGGCGCCAAGACGCAGATGACGATCCCGGTCACCGCCGCCGGCCTCGGCCGCGCCGAATTCGACGTCCGGGTCAGCGGGCCGAACGGCATCGGCACGGTGCAGAACCTCGCCGTGCGCGTGCAGCCCTCGGCCGCGACGATCGCGCGCCGCATCGTCCGCACCATCCCCGGCAATGGCGGGGCGATCACCGTCTCCTCGGACCTGCTGGCCGATCTCGTGCCGAATTCCGGCCAGGTCTCGGTGAGCGTCTCGCCCTTCGGCTCGCTCGACGTGCCCGCTTTGCTCAAGGCGCTCGACCGCTACCCCTATGGCTGCACCGAGCAGACCGTCTCGCGCGCGCTGCCGCTGCTGGCGGTCAACCAGCTCGCCTCGCTGGAACAGCTCGCGCTCGACGACAAGGCCGACGAGCGCGTCGTCAACGCGATCGAGCGCGTGCTGGCCCGCCAGGGCGGCAACGGCTCCTTCGGGCTCTGGGGCGTCGGCGGCGACGATCTCTGGCTCGACGCCTTCGTCGCGGACTTCCTGACGCGCGCCCGCGAGAAGCAGTTCGCCGTGCCGCAGATCGCCTTCAATCTCGCGCTCGACCGCCTGCGCAACCAGGTCGTCAACACCAGCGAGATCAACAAGGAAGAGGCGGCCGGCATCGCCTATGCGCTCTATGTGCTCGCCCGCAACGGCCGGCCGGTGATGGGCGATTTGCGCTATCTCGCCGACAACAAGCTCGGGGATTTCGCGACGCCGCTCGCCCGCGCCCAGATCGGCGCCGCGCTCTCGGCGCTGGGCGATCGCGGGCGCGGCCGCGCCGCCTTCGGCAGCGCGCTCGCACTGCTGCAGCAGGCAGGCGATGACGGGCTGTCGCGGCCCGATTACGGCTCGCGCCTGCGCGACGGCGCCGGCGTGCTCGCGCTGATCGCCGAGTCGAATGGCGAGCGCGCCGACATCACGCGCGCCGTCTCGATCCTCGACGCCACCCGCAACAGCGCCCGCTACAGCTACACCTCGACGCAGGAGCAGATGTGGATGGTGCTGGCGGCACAGGCCATGGCCAAGGACGCCGAGGGCATGACGCTGACCGTCGACGGCGCGGCCCGCAAGGGCGCCCTCTACCGCACGATTCCCGCCGGGGCACTGGAGGCGAAGCCGCTCACCATCACCAATCCCGGCGCGGCCAGCGCACAGGCCGTCATCACCGTGGCGGGCATCCCGACCGCGCCCGAGCCGGCGCTGAACCAGGGTTTCGGGCTGGAGCGCGTCATCTACACGATGAAGGGCGAGCGGGCCGATCCCGCGCGCCTGCGCCAGAATGAGCGCTATGTCGTGGCGCTGACCGTGACGGAAGGCGCGCCGCGCTATGGCCGGCTGCTGCTGGTCGATCCCGTCCCGGCCGGGCTGGAGATCGAGAACGCCAACCTGACGGAGGGCGCCTCGGTCGCCGGGCTCGACTGGCTGAAGCAGGAGGTCTCGCCGGTGCATACCGAAGCGCGCGACGACCGCTATGTCGCGGCCTTCGAGCGCTCGGGCGCGAAGAGCGACAAGCTCTCCTACACCGTCGCCTATATCGCGCGAGCGGTCTCGCCCGGCCGCTACGTCTCGCCCGCCGCCGTGATCGAAGACATGTACCGGCCGGACCGCTTCGGCCGCACGGGCTTCGGCACGGTGGAGATCAGTTCGGCACGGTGATGACCGGCCCCGGACCAGACCGCCCGTCATTCTCGGGCGAAGCGAAGCGCAGACCCGAAAATCTCGATCAGGAGATGCTCGGGTCAAGCCCGAGCATGACGGCTGACATTCCCGTCATCGCGAGCGCAGCGAAGCGATCCAGGGGCGGCAGGGCGGCGCGCTGGATTGCTTCGTCGGTGGCGCTCCTCGCAATGACGGGCGCCGCTGCCCTCATCCTCTACGCCCGCTCGCTGCCCCCGCTCGACCTCTCGGCCGCAGCCGATCGCTCGACCGTCGTTCTCGACCGCGAAGGCAAGCTTCTCCGCCCCTTCCTCACCAATGACGGGCGCTGGAAGCTGCCGGTCACCTCCGAGGACGTGGACCCGCGCTACCTCGCCATGCTCAAGGCCTTCGAGGACAAGCGCTTCGACGATCATCGCGGCATCGACCCGCTCGGGCTGCTGCGCGCCGCCGGCCAGATGCTGGCGAATGGCCGCATCGTCTCGGGCGGCTCGACGCTGACCATGCAGGTCGCACGCCTGCTGGAGCCGCGCGAGGACCGCACGCTCGCGGCCAAGCTTCGGCAGGCCGTGCGCGCCATCGAGCTGGAGCGGCGCTTCGACAAGGCTGGCATTCTCGACCTCTACCTCACGCTCGCGCCCTTCGGCGGCAATCTCGAAGGCGTGCGCGCCGCGAGCTTCGCCTATTTCGGCAAGGAGCCGAAGCGGCTCTCGACGGCCGAGGCCGCCCTCCTCGTCGCCCTGCCGCAATCGCCGGAGACGCGCCGGCCGGACCGCTTCACCGAGGCCGCCCGCAAGGCGCGTGAACGCGTGCTGGAACGGGTCGAGCAGGCCGGCTTAGCCACCCGCGACGAGGTTGCCACCGCCCGCGCCGAGCCGATCCCGACCGCCCGTCGCCCCTTCCCGAACTTGAGCCCGCATGTCGCCGAGCAGGCCGTGGCGGAGGCGCCGGCCGAGCGGGTCCAGAAGCTCTCGCTCGACGCGCGGCTGCAAGCGTCGCTCGAAGGTCTTGCCCGCGAGCGCAGCCTGGGGCTGGCGCCGCAGGTCTCGATCGCGATCCTTGCCGTCGACAACGACACCGGCGAAATCCGCGCCTCGGTCGGCGGCGTCGACTACTTCGCTACGGAGCGGGCGGGTTCGCTCGACCTGACGCGGGCGCTGCGCTCGCCGGGCTCGGCGCTGAAGCCGTTCATCTACGCGCTCGCCTTCGACAACGGCATCGCCCATCCCGAGACGATGCTGGAGGACCGGCCAGCCCGCTACGGCATCTATATCCCCGAGAACTTCGACATGACCTTCCAGGGCATGGTCAGCGCGCGCAAAGCCTTGCAGCTCTCGCTCAACGTGCCAGCGGTGGAGCTGCTTTCGGCGCTCGGCCCGCAACGCTTCCTCTCGCGGCTGCGCGATGCCGGCATCGCCATCGCCATGCCCAAGGACAGCGGCGCGCCCGGCCTCGCCGTCGGCCTCGGCGGGCTCGGCATCACCCTGCAGGACCTGACCCGCGCCTATGTCGGGCTGGCCCGCGGCGGCGAGCTGGTGCCGCTGCGCTTCCGGGCCGCATCCGCCACTTCCCTCGGCCCTCATCCTGAGGAGCCGCCCTCGGGTCCGGCCTTTGGCCGGCCCAAGGATGAACTCCGCGGCGTCTCGAAGGATGATCCAGCGCCCTCTGGAGCATCCTTCGAGACGCAAGGCTCACGCCTTGCTCCTCAGGATGAGGGCTCGCATGGCGGAGCTCGCCTCGTCGACCCCGTCGCGGCCTGGTACGTCGCCGACACCCTGCTCGGCGCGCCGCCCCCGCTCAACGCGGTGCCCGGACGCATCGCCTACAAGACCGGCACCTCCTATGGCTATCGCGACGCCTGGGCTGTCGGCTTCGACCGCAAGCATACGATCGGCGTCTGGGTCGGCAGGGCCGACAACGGCGCCGTGCCCGGCCTCGTCGGACGCACCGTCGCGGCACCGATCCTGTTCGACGCCTTCGCGCGGCTCGGCATCGACCCGCGTCCTTTCCCGCAGCCGGCGGATGCGATCATTGCCAGCACAGGCCATCTGCCGCCGCCGCTCAGGCATCTCAGGCAGGACGTGCCCAAAACCGTGACGGCGATGACGACGCCGACGCTCAAGCTCGCCTTCCCGCCGGATGGCGCGCGCATCGACCTCTCCGCCGCCGCCCTCGACGGCAAGGGCCAGCTCAACCTCAAGGCCGCCGGCGGCTCGCCGCCCTATACCTGGCTGGTCGACGGCACGCCGGTGACGGAACCCCAGCGCCGGCGCGAAACGCAGTGGCAGCCACCGGGCAAGGGCTTCATGCGGATTTCCGTGATCGACGGCACCGGCGCGAGCGAGAGCGTGTCCATCAGGCTGCAGTAGCGCGCCGAAAGCCCCGTCCAGGCGCGCCTGCGGGGTTTCGGGCTTGTGAGCATCCGGGGATGCGCGGAGCCTGGCGGCGTTCGCAGTCGACGGCTGCGTGCCGATGTCGAGTCGATGTCGATGGTGTCGAACAGCGACGACCTCGCGCTGCCCGGCTCCGCGCACGGGTATCTGGGGGTCCGCTTCGCTTGGACGCCCGGCGAGGGCGGAGGCCTGCCTGTTCGGCCTGTGCGAAGTCGGCACCTCCACGCCCGACGGACCCGCAACGGTCCGGCGCGCGCGAAACCCGCAATCCCCTCCGGCCTGCGATGCCTCGCGAAGCCCCCGGTCGGAAGGGACGCGGGGAGAATAGGCATGGGGCGGAGCAGCGGGGATAAGTTTGCCTGCAATCGGGAGCGTCATGCTCGGGCTTGACCCGAGCATCTCATGCCGAAAGAGGCTCTTGCGCCGTCCCGTCCGGCGATTCCCGGGTCTCCGCTACGCTTCGCCCGAGAATGACGTAGGTGCCCTACTCCGCCGGCGCGGGATGCGCCCCGTGCGCCTCGTCATGCGCGCCGTGGCGCGAGCCGTGGACCTTGCGGGCCAGGTAGCTGTAGGCGACCGGCACCACATAGAGCGTCAGCAGCGTGCCGAAGGTCATGCCGCCGACGATGACCCAGCCGATCTGCGAGCGGCTTTCGGCACCCGCGCCATGGGCGATGGCGAGCGGCACCGCGCCGAGCACCATCGCGCCCGTGGTCATCAGGATCGGCCGCAGGCGCAGCTCCGCCGCCTCGACGAGGGCGTCGATCATCTCCTTGCCCTCCTMGCGCAGCTGGTTGGTGAACTCCAGGATCAGGATGCCGTGCTTGGTGATCAGGCCGACCAGCGTGATCAGGCCGATCTGGCTGTACACGTTCATCGTCCCGCCCGTGTAGTAGAGCGCGGCGAGCGCGCCCGTGAGCGAGAGTGGCACCGAGACCATGATCACGATCGGATCGACGAAGCTCTCGAACTGCGCTGCCAGCACCAGATAGATGAAGCCCAGCGCCAGCAGGAAGACGAGGAAGATGCTCGCGCCCGACTGCTTGAACTCGCGGCTCTGGCCGGAATAATCGACCTGGACCGAGGACGGCAACACGCGGGCCGTCGCATCCTCCAGCACCTTGAGCGCGTCGCCGAGCGAGTAGCCCGGCGCCGGCAGCGCCGTGATCGTGGCCGAGCGCAGCTGGTTGAAGCGGACCAGCTCCTTGGGCGCGACGGTCTCCTCGATCCTGACCAGGCTCGACAGCTGCACCACGGCGCCGCTGCGGCCCATCAGATAGATCGATTGCAGCGCCTGCGGCGTGTTGCGCTCCGAACCGGCGACCTGCAGCATCACGTCGTACTGCTTGCTGTTCATGTTGAAGCGCGTGACCTGGCGCCCTCCGAGCAGCGTCTCCATGGTGCGGCCGATGACATCGACGCCGACGCCGAGGTCGGCAGCGCGCTGCCGGTCGATCGTGACCCGGATCTGCGGCTTGTCGAGAATCAGGTTCGTTTCGACGTTCGAGAGCGCCGGAGAGTCGGCGACCTCCCGCATCAGCTGATCGACATAGCTCTTGAGCTGCGCATAGCTCTCCGAAGAGCGCAGCACGAACTCCACCGGCTTGCTGTTGGCGTTGCCCTGGCCGAGCGAGGGCGGGTTGTTGGCGAAGAGGCGGATGCCGGGGATCTGTCCGAGCTCGCGGGTAATGTCGGCGACGAGATCCTGCTGCTTGCGCTCGCGCTCCTCCCAGGGCTTGAGCCGGGCAATGGCGATGGCGCGGGTCACGTCGGGGAAGCCGACGATGACGAGATAGGTATCCACCTCCTGGAGCTTGCTGAAATACTCCTCGACCCGCCGGGCGTAGCTCGCCGTGAAGGACATGGTCGCCCCTTCCGGCGCGACGCCGATCACGTTGATCGTGCCGCGATCCTCGACCGGCGCCAGCTCCGCGCGCAGATGCGTGAAGAAGTAATAGCCGCCGCCGGCGACGCCGACCGCGAGCAGGACGATGAGCGGGCGCACCGTCAGGGCGGCGCGCAGCGAAGCCTTGTAGCCCCGCGACAGCCCCTGGAAGCCACGCTCCAGCACGTTGTACAGCCAGCTATGCTTGTCGTGGTGGCGCAGGAGCTTGGCGCACATCATCGGCGTCAGCGTCAGCGCGACGAAGCCCGAGACCAAGACCGCGCCGGCGAGCGTGAGCGCGAACTCGATGAAGAGCTTGCCGGTGCGGCCGGTCGAGAACGCCATCGGCGCATAGACCGCCACCAGCGTCAGCGTCATCGCGACCACCGCGAAGGCGATCTCGTTGATGCCGCGGATCGCCGCCTTGGTCGGCTCCATGCCGTCCTCGATATGGCGGTGGACGTTCTCCAGCACCACGATGGCGTCGTCGACGACGAGGCCGATGGCGAGCACCATCGAGAGCAGCGTCAGCGTGTTGACGGTGAAGCCGAACGCATACATCAGCGCGAAGGAGCCGATCAGCGAGACGGGGATCGTCACCAGCGGAATCAGCGTCGCCCTGAGCGAGCGCAGGAAGACGAAGATAATGAGGACGACGAGGACGATCGCCTCGATGATCGTCTGGAACACCGCCTTGATCGAGCGGTCGATGAAGATCGAGCTGTCGTAGGAGACCGCGATCGACATACCGTCGGGCAGATCCTCGATGATGCCCGGCAGGGCTGCGCGCACGCCGGACGAGACGTCGAGCGGGTTCGCGGTCGCCTGCTTGACGATGCCGACCGTCACCGAGGGCGAGCCCTTGAACCAGGCCGCGTTGCGCTCCTCGAGCGCGCCGAGCTCGACGCGCGCGAGATCCTTCAGCTTGATCGGGAAGCCGGCGGCATCCTTCACCACGATCTCTCGGAACTGCTCCGGCGTGACCAGGCCGGTCTGCGACAGCACGGTGAACTCGCGGTCGCTGCTCTCGATCCGGCCCGACGGAATCTCGATGTTCTGGGCGCGAACCGCCGCCTCGATCTGCTGGACGGTCACGTCATAGGCCGAGAGGCGCGAGCGATCGAGCCAGATGCGCATCGCATATTGCCGCTGGCCGAGGATGCGGACCTCGGCGACGCCCGTGATGTTCTGGACGCGCTCGGCGATGAAACGATCGGCAAAGTCGGTCAGCTCGAGCGGGCTATGCCGCGTGCTGGTCAGCGACAGATAAAGGACCGGCTGCGAATCCGCCTCGACCTTGGCGATGATCGGTTCGTCGATCTCTTCCGGCATGCGCCCGCGCACACGGCTGACGCGGTCACGCACGTCCGACGCGGCGACATCGGGGTCGATGTCCGGGCGGAAGCGCACCGAGATCTGGCTGCGTTCCTGGCGGCTGGCCGAGGAGATGATCTCGATGCCCTCGATGCCGGCGATCGAGTTCTCCAGGATCTGCGTGACCTGGGTCTCGATGATCTCAGCCGAGGCACCGCGATAGATCGTCTGCACCGAGACGATCGGCTCGTCGATATTCGGGTATTCGCGGACGGTGAGGCGGCCATAGCAGACGATGCCGATCAGCATCACCAGCAGGCTCAGCACCGTCGAGAGGACGGGCCTGCGGACGAAGAGTTCGAAGAGGCTCATCAGAGCTGGCTCGTCTGGACAGGCTTTTCCTTGATGGAGATGGTGCTGCCGTCACGCAGCCGCATCTGACCGGCGGTGATGATCTGCATGCCGGGCTTCAGCCCGCTGACCACCTCGACCTTGCCGGGCAGCCGCTTGCCGAGCTCGACCGCGACGCGGCGCGCCTTGCCGTTCTCGGCCACGTAGATCATCTTGCCGACACCGTCCGGGACCACCGCCATCTCGGGGATGATCATGGCGTTCTCGCGCTGGTCGACCGTGATCGACAGCCGGGCGAAAAGGCCGGGCTTCAGGGCGAGGTCGCCGTTCGGAACGTTGGCGCGCAGGCGGATCGCGCGGCCGTTGACGTCGACGACCGGGTCGATCGCGAAGATCTGGCCCGTGAAAGTCCGGTCCGGAACGGCATCGACGCGCACCTGGACGGGCTGGCCGACCTTGACGCGGCTCAGATAAATCTCCGGCACCCGGAAATCGACCTTGATCGGGTCGATGCTGGTCAGCACGATCAGCGGCTTGCCGACGGAGACATAATCGCCGATGCCGACCGAGCGCAGGCCGACGACGCCGCTGAACGGCGCGACGATGGTCGATTGCGCGAGCTTGGCCTTGGCAAGCTGGACGCGCGCCTCGCTGGAGGCGAGCCGCGCCGTCGACTCGTCGAGCGCGACCTGCGTGCCCGAGCCGCGCTGCACCAGCGCCCTCAGCCGCTCGTTGGTGTCGCGCGCCAGCCCGAGATCGGCCAGCGCCTGCTTCAGCTCGGCATCGAGGATGGCGGTATCGAGCTTAACCAGATCCTGACCGGCCTTGACCCGCTCGCCCTCCTTGAAGCCGAGAGCGACGACGCGGCCGGCGATTTCGGAAGCGATGATCACGGATTCATCCGCGGCGAGCGTGCCGAGCGCCTCGACCTCCTCGTTGACGGTCATCGTCTCGACGGAAGCCACCTCCACCGGCACGGCGCGCGGCCCGGAAACGGCGCTGGCCTGGGCCTGCTGCGTGCCGGCACGCTGGTTGCGGTAGGCGTAATAGCCGCCGCCGGCGAGCGCCGCGACCACGACGAGGAGAACAAACCGCTTCATAAGACTGGACGCTCCGATACCGCGCGACTATCTTAGACTGGACAGTCTAGTTTGATAAGAGGCCACCTGCGCGGGGGAGCATGGCTGATACCCCTCTCCGCCGTCACCGGGCGACCTCTCTCAACGAACCGGCAGACGCCGAGGCAAGACCCGTGCCGAAACCCCTCCGGCGAAACGGCACCAAGACCCGCCTGCTCGACTCCAACCAGACCGAAACGAACCCGGCCAAATCCCCTTCCGCCGAACGCGGGCGCCCCGACAAGCACGACGCCATCACCCGCGCTGCCGCCGAAACCTTCCTCGCGGAGGGGTTCGAACGCGCGAGCCTCGACCAGATCGCCCATCGGGCCGGTGTTGCGAAACAGACGATCTACAGCCATTTCGCCGATAAGGAAGCGCTGTTCAAGGCGATTTGTGCCGGCCTCACGGAAACGTTGACTCTGCCGCTCGAGCAGGCGTCGCCCGCCGCCGATCTGCGCAGCGCCCTGGCGCGCCTGGGCGAGGACATGCTCAAGCTCATGCTGCGCCCGGCCTCCCTCGATCTGCACCGGCTCGTGGTCAGCGCCTCGCCGCGCTTTCCCGAGCTCGGCCGCGTCGCCTATGAGGCTGGCGCCAAGAGAATGAGCGCCGCGATCGTGACGCTGCTCATCGAACGGTCACGCGTCGGCGACGGCGTCGCCCGGCCGCTCGGCCTCGCCGAAGCTGATCTCCTCGCCGAGCAGTTCGTCGGCATGCTGCGCGGCCTGCATCAATTGCGCGGCCTTCTCGGGGTCAAGCCGATGCCGGCCGCCCAACGGAAAGCCTATGTGCGCGCCTGCGTCGATGCGCTGCTGAACTCGCTCTGACAAGGCCTTCGGGGCCGCCCAACCGCGCTTTCGGCCACTGTCACGCCGCTGTCATCAGCGGCCGCTAGCTCTCGTCGCCATGGAGACGCGTTGCCCCCCGGCTTGGGCCGGACGGGGCTGCGCTCATGCCCGCATCGTGCGCGAGAACCCACCACATGCTGCGTATCGAAGGTCTGACCAAGCGCTTTGGCGACAAGAACGCTGTCGACAATGTCTCGCTGTCGATCCCGAAGGGAGAGATGGTTGGCGTGATCGGCAGGTCCGGAGCCGGCAAATCAACCCTGCTGCGCATGCTGAATCGGCTGGCCGAGCCAACCTCCGGCCGGATCGCCTGCGAGGAGCAGGAGGTCACGGCGCTGAAGGGGGCCTCGCTGCGGCGCTGGCGCCGTGACACGGCGATGATCTTCCAGCAGTTCAACCTCGTCGGCCGCTTGGACGTGCTGACCAATGTGCTGCTCGGGCGCCTGAACCACCGCTCCGCCGCCCTGACCCTGGTCAAGAGCTTCTCGGAAGACGACAAGATCCGCGCCATTGCGGCGCTCGAGCGTCTCGATATGGGGCATCTGTTGGCACAGCGCGCCGAGACCCTGTCCGGCGGCCAGCAGCAGCGCGTCGCCATCGCCCGCGCGCTCGTCCAGGAGCCGCGCATCATCCTCGCCGACGAGCCGATTGCCTCGCTCGACCCGCGCAACACCCAGGTCGTCATGGACGCGCTGTTCCGCATCAATCGCGAGGACGGCATCACCGTGATGTGCAACCTGCACGACCTCGACATCGCTGCGAAGTATTGCGACCGGCTGATCGGCATGTCGGCCGGCAAGGTGGTGTTCGACGACGTGCCGCAGGCGCTGACCCGCGAGGTCGCGGCCGAACTCTACGGCATCGAGGCCAAGGATGCCGGCGCCGAGGCGCTGGATGCGCTCGACGCCATCGCCGCCTCCGAAGCGAAGCGCGCGCGCCAGAAGATCGCCTGACAAGCGAAGGATCGCCGGCGCGGCCGGAGGCCGCCGCTGCGAGAAGACCAGCCCGACAGCAACCAGGAGCAGACCCAATGCTGACCCGTCGCCATACCCTCAAGCTCGCGGCCGCCGGCCTCGCGGCCGCCGCTGCCCCGGCCTTCGCCCAGGACTGGAAGGCGAAGTATCCGGAGCTCGTCTTCGCGATCATCCCGGCCGAGAATGCCTCGGGCGTCGTCGAGCGCTACACCCCCTTCGTGAACTACCTCGCGAAGGAACTCGGCACCAAGGTGACGCTGCGCATCGCCAATGACTACGCCGCGATCATCGAGGGCCAGCGCGCCGGCAACATCCATATCGGCATGTACGGCCCGGCTTCCTTCGCCCGCGCCCGCATGACCGGCGCCAAGGTCGATGCCTTCGCCATCGAGACCAATCTCGACGGCACCAAGGGCTATCACTCGGTCTTCTACGTGAAGAAGGACTCGCCCTACCAGAAGGTCGAGGACCTCAAGGGCAAGAATCTCGGCCTCGTCGATCCGAACTCCACTTCGGGCAACAACGTGCCGCGCTTCGTCCTCAACCAGATGAAGATCGAGCCGGAAACCTTCTTCTCCAAGGTCGTCTACACCGGCAGCCACGAGAACGCGGTCATCGCGCTGCAGCAGGGCACCGTCGACATCGCCGCCAACTGGTGGAACGACGAGCAGGAATCCAACCTGCAGCGCATGGCCCGCAAGAACATGGTCAAGGCCGACGACTTCCGGATCATCTACAAGTCCGAGCAGATCGTGAACTCGCCGATGGCCTATCTCACGGACCTGCCTGATGACCTCAAGGCGAAGATCCGCGACGCGGTGCTGAACCTCGCCACCAAGGACAAGGCCGCCTTCGACAAGATCTATGAAGGCAAGCAGGGCCCGCTCGTCGCCGTCGACAACAAGGCCTACGACCCGATCATCGAGCTCAACAAGTTCGTCGACGACCTGCGGAAGAAGAAGTCGTCGTAAGCAGCACGCACGCTCGCCGTCATGGTCGGGCTTGTCCCGACCATCCACATCTTCCCTGCCTTTTGCAGCTTTCAAGACTTGGATGCTCGCCACAAGGGCGAGCATGACGGTTGCGGCGCGACTTGGCGCCCTCTCCGGTAACGGACGCTCATGACCCTCGCGATCGACCGCAACGACCCGGCCATCCGGGCCCATGCCGAGACCTATCGTCAGGCGGCCGTGGCCAAGCGCCGGCAGGCCTTGATCGGCGCCGCCGTGTTCATCGTCTGCGTCCTGCTCGCAGCGCGGGGCTCGGAAGTCGATCTCGGCAAGTTCGCCGAGAACATCCACCGCTTCCCGAAATACATCTTCGAGACGCTGCCGACGCTGCGCCTCTCCAGCCTCGGCGCCGACCTCGCCGAATGGTACTGGGGCCTGAAGGGCTGGCTGAAGCTGCTCTGGCAGACCATCCTGATCGCCTATGTCGGCACCGTGCTCGGCGTGGTCGGCGCCTTCCTGTTCTGCTTCGCCGCGGCTGCCAATCTCGGCCGGTCCGCCTGGCTGCGCTTCGCGGTCCGCCGCTATCTCGAATTCTGCCGCACCGTTCCCGAGATCGTCTTCGCGCTGATCTTCGTCATCGCCTTCGGCCTCGGCCCGCTGCCCGGCGTGCTCGCCATCGCCATCCACACCATGGGCGCGCTCGGCAAGCTCTTCTCCGAGGTGGTCGAGAATATCGATCTGAAGCCGGTCGACGGCGTCACCGCCGCCGGCGGCAGCTGGTGGCAGATCGTGCGCTTCGCGGTGGTGCCGCAGGTGCTCTCGAACTTCGCCAGCTATGCGCTGCTGCGCTTCGAGATCAATGTCCGCGGCGCCTCGATCATGGGCTTCGTCGGCGCCGGCGGCATCGGCCAGGACCTGATCGAGGCCATCCGCAAATTCTACTTCACCGATGTCAGCGCCATCCTGCTGCTCATCATCGTCACGGTGATGCTGATCGACTACGGCACCGAGCGGCTGCGCCACGCCCTCCTCAGCCTGGAGCATGGCCGATGAGCCTCGCCTTCACCCCGGCCGAGCGCGCCGATATCCTCACCCGCCACCAGGCTGCGATCCGCGGCTCGCTCAAGACGAAGCTCGCCACGATCGGCACCGTCGTCGCCCTGCTCGGCCTCTTCCTCTACGGGCTGACGACGCTCGAGACCTCGCTCTGGAAGATCCTCGCCGGGCTCGGCAATCTCGGCTCCTTCGTCGCCCTGATGCTGCCGCCCAATCCCGGTTCCTGGACCCGCGCGCTGATCTTCGTGCAGGCGCTGTTCGAGACGATCGCCATCGCCTTTCTCGGCACCGTTCTGGCGGCGACGCTCGCTTTGCCCTTCGGCTTCCTCGCGGCCCGCAACGTCGTCGCCAACCGCGTGGTGCACTTCCTTGCGCGGCGCTCGCTCGACACGGTGCGCGGCGTCGATGCCCTGATCTGGGCGCTGATCTGGGTGAACGTCGTGGGCCTCGGCCCCTTCGCGGGCATGCTCGCGATCATGACCAGCGATCTCGGCGCCTTCGGCAAGCTCTATTCGGAAGCGATCGAGGCGGCCGATCGCAAGGCGGTCGAGGGCGTCGCCTCCGTCGGCGGCGGCAAGGCGCATGAGATCCGCTTCGGCCTGCTGCCGCAGGTGCTGCCGGTGATCGCGAGCCAGGTGCTCTATTTCATCGAGTCGAACACCCGCTCCTCGACGATCATCGGCATCGTCGGCGCCGGCGGCATCGGCCTCTATCTCGCCGAGACGATCCGGACGCTGGAATGGCAGCAGGTTTCCTTCCTGATCCTGCTGATCCTCGCCGCGGTCTCCGCCATCGACTTCCTGTCGAGCAAGCTGCGCTTCGCCATCATCGGCCGCCGGGCGAGGTGAAACCCCTGCCGTCCTTCTCGGGCGCAGCGAAGCGAAGACCCGAGAATCTCTCGCCGGAAGAGGCGCCCCATCGTCCTGAGATGCTCGGGTCAAGCCCGAGCACGACGGAGCCCTTCAATCCCCGAACGGCTCGATCACCATTTCCACGCGCTCGGCGGCGAAGACGCTGCTTACGAGATGCACCGGCGTCAGGTCCGGCAAGGCATCGACCGCAGTCGAGATCATCACGGCCGCCTCCGGCGCGATCTCCAGCAACTCCGCTTCAGGCTCGTCGGCAAGCCGTGCCGTCAGTCGCGTCGACAGGCGGACATAATCCGTGATGCCGTAAATCTTGAAAGCCGCCGTGATCGAACCGCCCGCTTCGCGATAGACCTTGTCGAAATCCGGAAAGCGCTCGACCGAGAGCCAATGCGTGCCCGTGCCCATCGGCACGCCATCGGCGAGACTCACGCCCCGTACACACCAGAGCGGCGTCCCGGTCTTCAGCTTGAGTGCCGCGCAAGCCGACGCCTCCCCCACCACCACCTCGGCCGAGAGCATGCGGCTCGTGCCGGTGATGCCGAGCTTGCCCATATTGGTGCGCATGCTGACGCGCCGGCCGATCGGATAGGGCAGGCGCGGCGCCATCACCTGCGTGCCGCGGCCGCGCGAAACCGTCACCAGCCCCTGCTCGGCGAGATGGCGGAACGCCTGCCGCACCGTGTGGCGATGCACGCCATAGCGCTCGGCCAGCGCGACCGAGGCCGGCAGCGTGTCGCCGAGCTTGTACTCGCCACGCGTGATCGCCTCCGCCAGTTCGTCGGCGATGCGTCGCCAGGCCGTACCGCCATCCCTTTCCGCGAGTGCTGCGTCCGTCATCAAAATTTCATCCGAAAAGTATAGACCTTTGCCATCAACTTCCCTAGCATAGTCTAGACATTCGGAACTGACCAGCGAGCCCCAGCCGATGAGCCAGAAGACCCCGAGACAAAGCTGGATGGCGACGCTGGCGCGCGCCTCCCGCGCCGAGATCGAAAGCCTGCTCGGCGATCCACCCAACCATGACGTGCTGAAGGCGCCGGAAACCGGCACCGTGATGGTCGAGGGCCGCGCCGGTGGCGCCGGCCGCCGCTTCAACCTTGGCGAAGCCACCGTGACGCGCTGCGTCGTGCGCCTTTCCAACGGACGGATGGGTTTCTCCTATGCGCTCGGCCGCGACGGCCGGAAGGCGCGCCTCGCCGCCCTGCTCGACGCCCGCCTCCAGGACGAAGCCGAGGGCAGCGGATTGCATCGAGACGTCGCCACGCTCGCCGCCCGGCAGGCGGCCGCCCGCGACCTCGCCTCGCGCAAGGCCGCGGCGACCAAGGTCGACTTCTTCACGCTGGTGCGGGGCTCGTGATGTCGGCACAGGACCTGATCGCACCCGGCTTCTCCGAACCGGTCTTCCAGTCACAGGCCGCCTTCCGTGCACTGCTCGCCGCCCTCTCCGAGCCCGGCACGCTGCAGCGCGTGGCGGCCGAGATCACGCCGCCGGAAGGCCTGGCGACCGCGACGGCCACAGCGCTGCTGGCGCTCGCCGACTACGAGACGCCGGTCTGGCTGCCGGAAGCCCTGCGCAACGGCGCGGCCGGCGCCTGGCTGCGTTTCCATTGCGGCGTGGCGCTGGTCGACGATCCCGCGAAAGCCGTCTTCGCCGTGCTAGACGGCGCGGCCGGCGAGCCGAAGCTTTCGGCCTTCAATCTCGGCACCGACCAGTTCCCGGATCGCTCGACCACCGTGATCGTGCAGATCGCAGCGCTGGATGGCGGCGCGGGCTTAACCCTCTCCGGCCCCGGCATTCCCGGCACCCGCTCGATCGCGCCACAAGGCCTGCGCCCCGGCTTCACCGACGAGCTGCGAGAGAACGGCGCCATCTATCCGCTCGGCGTCGATGTCGTGCTCGCCCATGGCGACGGCATGATCGGCCTGCCGCGCTCGACGCAAATCGAGGAGGCTCGCTGATGTACGTCGCAGTCAAAGGCGGCGAGGCCGCCATCCATGCCACGCATGATCTCGTCGCCGAGGCGCGCCGCGGCGACCCGGCCGTGCCGGAAATCAGCGTCGCCCAGATCCGCGAGCAGCAGGCGCTGGCCTGCGCCCGCGTCATGAACGAGGGTTCGCTCTACGATCAGGACCTCGCTGCTCTCGCGCTGAAGCAGTCGCAGGGCGACGTGATCGAGGCGGCCTTCCTGATGCGCGCCTATCGCACCACGCTGCCGCGCTTCGGCTCTTCCGAGCCGGTCGACACCGCCGCGATGGCGATCCGTCGCCGGGTGTCGGCGACCTACAAGGATCTGCCCGGCGGGCAGGTGCTCGGCCCGACCTATGACTACACGCACCGGCTGTTCGATTTCGGGTTGATGGACTCCCCCGCCGTCATGGCCGGGCTTGACCCGGCCATGACGGGACGAGACGGCGGCGGAACCTCCGTGTCCGGAGATGCTCGGGTCAAGCCCGAGCATGACGACCTGAAAGCTCCGCTCGACGCGACCATGCCGCGCGTGCCCGACATCCTCGGTGCCGAGGGCCTGATGGAAGCGGAAGTACCGCCCGAGGGCGATCCGCGCCCCTTCGACCTGACGCGCGATCCCGTCTCCTTCCCGGCCGACCGCGACGTGCGCCTGCAATCCATGGCGCGCGGCGACGAGGGCTTCCTGCTCGGCCTCGGCTATTCCGTGCAGCGCGGCTTCGGCGGCACGCATCCCTTCGTTGGCGAGGTCCGTGTCGGCGAGGTCGCGGTGGAGTTCGTGCCCGAAGAGCTCGGCTTCGCGGTCGATCTCGGCGACGTCACCCTGACCGAATGCCAGATGGTCAACCAGTTCCAGGGCTCGAAAGAGGTGCCGCCGCAATTCACCCGCGGCTACGGCCTCGTCTTCGGCCATAGCGAGCGCAAGGCGATGTCGATGTCGCTGGTCGACCGCGCCCTGAAGGCGCGCGATTTCGGCGAAGCCACCAATTACCCGGCGCAGCAGGACGAATTCGTCCTCTACCACGCCGACAATGTCGAGGCGGCCGGCTTCGTCGAGCATCTCAAGCTGCCGCACTATGTCGATTTCCAGGGCGAGCTCGAACTGATCCGCCGCATCCGCCGCGAGCGCGAGGAGCGGCTTGCTCAGGAGCAGGACGGGAAAGAGCAGAACGCCATGCCGGAGGCTGCGGAATGACTATCCATCAGATGCCGGCTGACGATACCAAGCCGGCTTACAACTACGCCTATCTCGACGAGCAGACCAAGCGGATGATCCGCCGTGCCTTGCTCAAGGCCGTCGCGGTGCCCGGCTATCAGGTGCCCTTCGGCTCGCGCGAGATGCCGCTGGCCCGCGGCTGGGGCACCGGCGGCATCCAGATCACCGCCGCGATCATCGGCCCGGCCGATACGCTGAAGGTGATCGACCAGGGCGCCGACGACACCACCAATGCCGTCTCGATCCGGAGGTTCTTCGAGCGAACGGCGGACGCTCGCACCAGCGAGGCGACGGACGAGGCGACGATCATCCAGACCCGCCACCGCATCCCGGAGGCGCCGCTGAAGAGCGGACAGGTCATGGTCTATCAGGTCCCGACGCCCGAGCCACTGCGACGTCTGGAGCCGCGTGAGGCCGAGACCCGCAAGATGCACGCCTGGGCCGAGTACGGGCTGATGCAGGTCAAGCTCTACGAGGACATCGCTCGCTATGGCGAGATCACCAAGACCTATGACTACCCGGTCATGGTCAACGGCCGCTACGTGATGGCGCCCTCGCCCATCCCGAAATTCGACAACCCGAAGATGCATATGTCGCCCGCGCTCCAATTATTCGGCGCCGGTCGCGAGAAGCGCGTCTACGCGCTGCCGCCCTATACCAGCGTGAAGAGCCTCGATTTCGAGGACCACCCCTTCCGCATCCAGAGCTGGACCCAACCTTGCGGGCTCTGCGGCGCGGGCGACAGCTATCTCGACGAGGTCGTGATCGACGACCAGGGCGGGCGCATGTTCGTCTGCTCCGACAGCCATTACTGCGAGACCCGCCGGGCGGAGGGCCATCGCGGCACCATGCTGGGCGATGCTGCCGCGAGCGGCCTGGTCGATCAGCCGTCATTGCGAGGCGGCGAAGCCGACGAAGCAATCCAGGGGAACGTAGAGCGCTACGATACTGGATTGCTTCGCTCCGCTCGCAATGACGGGCAGGGAGACGCCCAATGACCATCCATATTCCGCTCCGCGAAGCCGACCTCGAACCCGCCCCCCTGCTCTCCGTCGACGGCGTCAGCCGCTTCTATGGCGAGCGCATCGGCTGCGCCGATATCTCCTTCGATCTCTGGCCGGGCGAGGTGCTCGGCATCGTCGGCGAATCCGGCTCGGGCAAGTCGACCCTGCTGCGCTGCCTCGCCGGCATCGACAAGCCCGACGAGGGCGAGGTGCTGTTCCGGGGCGGCGCCGAGCCGCTCGACATCTACTCGGTCTCCGAGCAGGAGCGCCGCCGCCTGATGCGCACGGCCTGGGGCATCGTCCACCAGAACCCGCGCGACGGCCTGCGCATGGATGTCACCGCAGGCGGCAATGTCGGCGAGCGGCTGATGGACCGCGGCGACCGGCATTACGGCCAGATCCGCGATCGCGCCCTCGACTGGCTCCAGCGCGTCGAGATCGCAGGCGCCCGCATCGACGACCGGCCGCGCCAGTTCTCCGGCGGCATGCAGCAGCGCCTGCAGATCGCCCGCGTGCTGGTCTCCGAACCGCGCCTCGTCTTCATGGACGAGCCGACCGGCGGCCTCGACGTCTCCGTGCAGGCCCGCCTGCTCGACCTGCTGCGCGTGCTGGTGCGCGATCTCGGCCTCGCCGCGATCATCGTCACGCATGACCTCGCCGTCGCGCGTCTCCTGACCGACCGTTTGATGGTGATGAAGGACGGCCACGTCGTCGAGCAGGGCCTGACCGACCAGGTCCTCGACGATCCGCACCACGCCTATACGCAGCTTCTCACCTCGGCGGTGCTGAGTGTGTGAGGAAGGTAGAGCGTCATTCTCGGGCGGAGCGCAGCGCAGACCCGAGAATCTCATGCAGGAACGGGCGCCCCTCTTTCCTGAGATGCTCGGGTCAAGCCCGAGCATGACGAGCCCTCGCCCGTCACACCCTCGTCACCTCGCCGGCACAAGGCACTGACCCCATGACCACGATGATTCAGGTCGAGAACGTCGCCAAGACCTTCACCCTGCACAACCAGGGCGGAGCGCGGCTGCCCGTTTTCGACAACGTCAATTTCCATGTCGAGGCCGGCGAGGCGCTGGTGCTGGCCGGCGCGTCCGGTGCCGGCAAGTCGAGCCTGCTGCGTATCCTCTACGGCAATTACAGACCGACGAGCGGCGCGATCCGCATCACCCATGGCGGCCGGCCCGTCGATATCGTCGCCGCCGTGCCGCGCACCGTGCTCGACATCCGCCGCCGCACGCTCGGCTTCGTCTCGCAGTTCCTGCGGGTGATCCCGCGCGTCTCGACACTCGATATCGTGCGTGACCCGCTGCTGGCGCGCGGGGCAACGCCGGAAACCGCGACCGAGCGCGCGAAGGCCATGCTCGCCCGGCTCAACCTGCCCGAGCGCCTCTGGAACCTCGCGCCGGCCACCTTCTCCGGCGGCGAGCAGCAGCGCGTCAACATCGCCCGCTCCTTCGTCGACCCCTCCGCGATCATGCTGATCGACGAGCCCACCGCCTCGCTCGACGCCGCCAACCGCGATGTCGTCGTCGAGCTCATTGCCGAGGCGCGCGCCGCCGGCTCCGCGATCGTCGGCATTTTCCATGACGAGGCGGTTCGCGAACGCGTCGCGACGCGCTATCTCGACATCACCGCTTTCCGGAAGGCCTGACGATGCAAACCGTTCTCACCAATGCCAAGCTCATCCTCGAGAACGAGGTCGTCACCGGCACCATCGCCTTCGACGCCAGCGGAATCACGGCGGTCGATCAGGGCAAGTCGTCCGTGCCCGGCGCCATCGATGTCGGCGGCGACTATGTCGCGCCCGGCCTCGTCGAGATGCATACCGACAACATGGAAAAGCACTTCATGCCGCGCCCGAAGGTCTTCTGGCCGAACGGGCTGGCAGCCGCGCTGGTCCATGATGCGCAGATGGCCGCGGCCGGCGTCACCACGGTCTATGACGCCGTCTGCGCCGGCACGCCCTTCTCGGCCAAGGACTACCGCAAGGACATCTTCGCCGACGTGATGAAGTCGCTGGCCTATGGCAAGAGCGAGAACGTCTTCCGCATCGACCACCGCATCCACATGCGCTGTGAATTGACGAGCCCGCAATTGCTGGAAGACATCGCCCCCTATCAGGACGACGAGCTGGTCCAGCTGGTATCGCTGATGGACCACACGCCCGGCCAGCGCCAGTGGCGCAACCTCGAACATCTCAAGACCTATGCGGTCGGCAACGGCAAGACGGTCGCGGAGTTCGAGGAGGACGTCGAGGTCCGTCAGCGGGAAGGCGCCGCCAATGTCGCGAAGAACTGGGCCGCCGTCGTCGACGTCTTCCGGTCGCGCGGCATCCCGCTCGCCACCCATGACGACACGATTCCCGAGCATGTCGAGGAAGGCGTCGCCTCCGGCGCCGTGATCTCCGAGTTCCCGACCACGATCGAAGCGGCCGCAGCCGCCAAGAAGCACGGCCTTGCCACCGTCGCGGGTGCGCCCAACGTCGTGCGCGGCGGCTCGCATTCCGGCGGCGTCTCGGTCTCGGAACTCGCCGAGAAGGGCCTGCTCGACGGCCTCTCTTCCGACTATGTGCCGGCGAGCCTGCTGCAGGCCGTCGTCAGGCTCAATGCCGAGCATGGCATCGCGCTGCCGGAGGCGATGGGCATGGTGACCTGGAAGGTCGCCGACATTCTCGGCCTCGGGGATCGCGGCCATCTCAAGACCGGGCTGCGCGCCGATCTCGTCCGTTTCAAGGTGCTCGGCGCCACGCCGGTCATCGGCACGGTCTGGTCGAAGGGCGAGCGCGCATTTTGAGCAAGCCGCGCTACGCCGTCTATTACGCGCCCGCTGCCGAAAGCCCCCTCTGGCGCTTCGGCAGCACGACGCTCGGCTATGACGCGCTCACCGGCGAGGAGCTGACCTTTGCCGTTCCGCCCGGCTGCGATCCGGTGCGGTGGCCGGCCTTCACCGAGGAGCCGCGCCGCTACGGCTTTCACGCGACGCTGAAGGCGCCCTTCGAACTCGCCGACGGCCGCAGCGAGGAGCAGCTGCGCGCCTTCGCCCGCAACTATGCGGCCGGCCGCGAGGGCGTGACGCTGGCGGGCCTGAGCGTCACGGCGCTCGGCTCCTTCGTCGCACTGACGCCGTCCGAGCCGAGCGAAGAGCTGCAGCGCTTCGCCTTCACGCTGGTGCAGGCCTTCGAGCCTTTCCGCGCGCCGCTAGAGGAAGCGGACCGGGCGCGACGCCTGAAGAGCCCGCTCACCCCTGCGCAGCACGCCTATCTCGAAGCCTATGGCTATCCTTATGTGGGCGACGCCTTCCGCTTCCACATGACGCTGACCGGCTCCCTGCCGGGCGAGCACGCGGCACCGGTCAAGCAGGCGCTGGAAGCCGCCTATGCGGAGACCCTTCCGGCCGGACCGGTCAAGCTCGACCGTTTCGCCCTGTTCAAGCAGGACGGCCGCGCCGGCCGCTTCCGCCTGATCGATTCCTACCCGTTCGGCTGAGGCACTCGGCTCGCCATGTCGCTCTGCCATGCCGTTTCCCCGTCATTGCGAGGAGCGGCAGCGACGAAGCAATCCAGGGGTACCGGGCTGGACATGTCACCCTGTCCTCCTGGATTGCTTCGCTGCGCTCGCAATGACGTCCCGGTTCGGGCGCTAAGCCGGCAGACGGCCCAGCCCGCGCAAAACGGCGAGCAGCTCTTCGGCCGCCTCGACGACGCTGCGATCGTTCATGATCGTCACGATCTCGGCACGTTCCGCCGTCAGCGGCGCCTCGCGCTTCAGCCGCGCCGCGATATCGGCCTCGCTCTCGCGCCCGCGCGCAGCGAGCCGTTGTGCCAGCACCGGCACCGGGGCGGTGATGTTGAGCACCACCACGCGCTCCGCCAGCCGCTCGGCCGCCGCGATGACCGCGCGGGATATGTTGACGATCACCACAGCACCCTCGGCGATGCCAGCAAGCTCCGCCGCCGGGATGCCGTAGCTCAGACCATGCGCCCGCCAGCTCAACGCGAGCCTGCCGCTGGCCTCGGCCTCCCGAAAGGCCGCCTCGTCACAGGAATCGTGATCCTCGGCGCCGGCCATGGCCTGACGCGTGATCAGCCGGCGGGCGAAGCGGAAGCGCGGGTCGCAGGCGAGCCCGGCCCGGCCCGCATCCATCAAGGTGTCCTTCCCCGCCCCGGAAGGCCCGACCACGAGGACGAGCGCGCCCGCTGCTGAAACGGGTGCCGCAAGATCAGGAGAGTGCAAGGACATGGCTGCGAAGAAGCTGGGACTCGAGGCGGTGATCGACCCGACCGCGCAGGTGAGGCAGGCGACGCTCGGGCGCTACACCGAGATCGGCGCGCGCACCGTCTTCGTCGAGTCGACGATGGGTGACTACTCCTATGTCGTGAACGACGCGAATGTCATTTACACGACGATCGGAAAATTCTGCTCGATCGCGGCGATGACGCGGATCAATCCGGGCAACCATCCGATGCAGCGGGCGAGCCAGTCGCATTTCACCTATCGCGCCTCAGCCTATTTCGAGGACGCGCAGGACGACGCCGCTTTCTTCGACTGGCGCCGGGCGCATGCGGTGACGATCGGCCACGACGTCTGGATCGGCCATGGCGCGATCGTGCTGGCCGGCCGTAACATCGGTACCGGCGCCGTGGTCGCGGGCGGCGCCGTCGTCACCAAGGACGTCGCTCCCTACACCATCGTCGCCGGCAATCCGGCCCGGCCGGTCCGGCAGCGCTTTTCCGAAGATGTCGCCGAGCGGCTGCAAGCGCTGGCCTGGTGGGACTGGGACCATGCGCAGCTGCGCGGCGCGCTGGACGATTTCCGCCACCTGCCGGTGGAGGCGTTCCTCGACACCTACGAAGCCCTGCAGCAAGGCACCTGAGACATCCGGCCGCAACCGGATTGACCGAGATCAGCGGGCTCCCTCATCGGCTGTTAACCTCGATCGGCGAGACAGCCGGAAGGTTCGGATCGTCACGGGCCACAGTTGGGAATTTCGGCTTCATGTCCGCATCGGATCACCTCGCCAGGCGGCTGGCGTTCATCGGCCTCGACAGCGCAGCGCAGGGCCATATCCGGGACGCGCGCGAGGCGTTGGGGGCAGCGATTCCGGGGGCGCTCGACGCCTTCTATTCCAAGCTCCGCGAGTTTCCCGAGACCCGGAGCTTCTTCAGCAGCGAAGAGCATATCGAGGCCGCCAAGCAGCGCCAGGTTCAGCATTGGGGCGGGATCGCCACCGGAAGTTTCGACGAGAACTACGTCAACGCCGTCACTCGCGTCGGCAAGGTCCATGCCCGGATCGGCCTCGAACCACGCTGGTACATCGGTGGCTACGCGCTGATCCTCGAGAAGATGCTCGCCAGCATCCTGGAAGCGCGCTGGCCGAAGAACGCGCTCGGCCGGCGCATGTCCGGCGCCGAGGAGCGCGCTGCTGAGGTCGGCGCCATCGTCAAGGCGGCGCTGCTCGACATGGACTATGCCATCACCGTCTATCTCGAGGCTTCGGAAGAAGCTCGCCTCAAGGCCGAAGCCGAGGCGCACGCCATCGAGCAGGCCAAGACGGCCGAGCGCGACCTGGCGATCGCCTGCGTCAGCAAGAGCATGGCCGCGCTCGCCGAGGGCGACCTGACCCATCGCATGAGCACCGAGATCCCGGCCGAATATGGCCAGATCCGCGAGCACTTCAATGCGGCGATGGCGCGTCTCCAGGAGATGGCCGCGACGATCAAGGCGACCTCGGTCGCGATCGCGGCCTCCTCGCAGGAAATCAACAGCGGCGCGCAGGACCTGTCGATGCGCACCGAGCAGCAGGCTTCCGCGCTCGAGGAAAGCGCCGCGACGACCGAGCAGCTCGCGGCTTCGGTCAAGACCTCCTCGCAGGCCTCGCGCGAATCCGTCGCGCTCGCCGACGAGGCCGCCAATGTCGCCCGCACAGGCGGCGACATCGTCAAGGACGCAGTCGACGCGATGGCGCGGATAGAGGGCGCCTCGAAGCGGATCTCCGAGATCACCGACGTGATCGACGGCATCGCTTTCCAGACCAATCTGCTCGCGCTCAACGCCGCGGTCGAGGCGGCGCGTGCCGGCGAGGCCGGCCGTGGCTTCGCCGTCGTCGCCGCCGAGGTGCGGGCGCTGGCCCAGCGCTCCGCCGACGCGGCCAAGGACATCACCAGCCTGATCGCCTCCTCCGACGCGGAGGTGGCCGAAGGGGTCAAGCTGGTGCGGCAGGCCGGCCAGACACTCGACCGGATCGTTTCCGCCTCCGCAAAGGTGTCGAGCACGGTCGAGGAAATCGCCTCCGCCGCCGGCGAACAGGCCAACGGCATCGACGAGATGAGCCAGACCGTCAGCCATATGGACGAGATCACGCAGCAGAACGCGGCGCTGGCCGAGCAGAGCGCCGCCTCCGCGCGCACGCTGCTCGACCAGATCGACCAGCTCAATCGGCTCGTCGCCGCCTTCCGGACGGAGCCGCGGCCTCAAACTGGGCGGCGCAGCGCGGCCTGAGCGCCGCGCCTCGGCGCAAGCTCCGCTTATTGATTGTGCGCGAATTCTCTTCGTTCGGCTGATCCCAGCCGAACGGAATGCGCGCTAGCCCGCGAGGCGCCAGACCGAGCTGCGCTTGATCTCGGCGTCCTCCAGCGCGCGCGTCACCGGCACTTCGTAGGTTGCGACCGTCTCCAGACGTCCCTTCGGCAGATAGCTGCGGCCGGGATCACCGATCAGCACCGTCGCGCCGCGGGCGGACAGGGCCGAGAGCCAGGCGATGACGCGCTCGGCCATGTCGCGCTCGTAGCAGACGTCGCCGGCACAGACGACCTCCCAGCCCTCGTCGCGGCCGACGAGGTCGTCTGCCCGCGCCGTCACGGGGACGCCGTTGGCCTCTGCATTGATGCCGATCGCGGCGACCGCGAAGGCATCGATATCGCAGGCTTCGACCCGCGCCGCCCCCGACTTTGCGGCAGCGATCGCCACCAGCCCGGAGCCGGAGGCGAAATCGAGGACGTGCCGTCCCGCCACGATCTGCGGGTGATCGAGCAGGTAGCGTGCCAGCGCCTGTCCCCCCGCCCAGGCAAAAGCCCAGAACGGTGGCGGCAGGCCGATGACGGCAAGCTCCTCCTCGGTCTTCTGCCAAAGCTCGGTCGCTTCCTGCGCGACATGCAGGGCGATCTCAGCGGCATGCGGCACCGGCAGCAGCCGCGTATGCGCGCGGATGAAGACCTCCCGATCGAGCTTCGACCCTGCCTCGCTCATGCGACCTTCTCCGTTGCAGGCGCGGCGAGAAGCCCCTGGTAGAGCGCTTTCACGGCATTCATCACGTCGCGCTCGGTATGGCCGTCGAGCAGGCGGGCACGGGCATTCGCCCCCATCCGCTCCGCGAGGCCCGGCGCACGAGCGAAGACAGTCAACGCCTTGGCCAGCGCCGCGGCGTCGTCGGCCGGCACGACCATGCCATCCTGTCCCTCGCGGACGAAGCTGCGGCAGCCCGGCACATCGGTCGTCAGGATCGGCCGGCCGCATGATGCGGCTTCAAGAATGGTGCGTGGCAAGCCTTCGCCGCCACGCGAGGGCAGGATACAGAGATGATGCGCCTTCCAGACCGCCTCGACATCCCGCGTCGGGCCGGCCCAGTTGATGCCGGGCCGCGCGGCCCACTCCTTCAATGTCGCCTCGGGGATCGCCTTCGGATTCGACGGATCTGGCGCCCCATGGATGGTGAGCTCGACCTTCGTCCCCTCGGCACGGGCGAGCCTCACCGCCTCGACCGCGAGATCGACGCCCTTGGACCAGAGCATGCGCGCCACCAGCGCGACCTTGAGCGGCGGCGCAGGCGGCATCGGCGACGGCATCAGAATCAGCGGATCGACTCCGGCCCCGCCGACGATCGCGACCTTGCCGGCATCCTGCGGATCGAGCCCGAGCGTAACCGGATCGTCCGGGTTCTCGAAGAGGAAGCGCACCTGCCGGCCGTCGATCGCGCCGCGCAGCCAGGCGATCGCGGCGAATCGCGCCGCAGCGGCCAAGGCCCCTTGCTTTGCGCCGAGGAAGCCAAGGCCGGTCAAGGCATAGACCCGTCGGTCGATGCCGGCGAGCTTGCCGGCCAGACCGGCGAGCGCGATCGGCTTCAGCGCGATACAATGCAGGATGTCGGGCTTTTCCGCCGCGATCAGTCGCCTCAGCGCGGCAATCTGCTTGACCAGCGCGCGCGGATCGAGGCTGCGCCGCTCCGCCTCCAACGCGATCAGCCGCGTCCCGGTCGCTTCGATCACGCGCCGATGGCTGCGTTCGCGGGCGATGACGGCAACGTCGAGGCCAAGCTCGCGCGCCGCCCGCGCCATCGGCAGGAAATGCGAGGCGAAGAACCAGTCCTCGGTGGCGACGAAGAGGAGTTTGGGGCGCGGCATTGCGCCATCAGGCCGATGCGGCGGCGCAGGTCAAGAGCGCCGATGGCCCGGAGTCCTTTCGGACACTTCCGAGCCTTCATCCTGAGGGGCAAGCGAAGCTTGCGTCTCGAAGGATGGTCCAACGGGCACGGGAGCCTCCTGAAGCATCCTTCGAGACGCCGCTGTCGCGGCTCCTCAGGATGAGGACTGGAGACGAGAGCACGGGAGCGGAAGGAGGCTGATCAGGGCCGCGCCGTCGCGACCGGCAGGACGCGCGCCAGCGCCGCCGCGGGATCGATCCGTCCGGCGCCGAAGACCGGGTCGCGCCCCTTGGAGCCGAGGTCGGTCGCGCTCTCGCCGAGGATGCGGCGGGCGCTTTCGGGGTCGAGTTCCGGCTGCTTCTCCAGCAGCAGCGCGATGAGCCCGGAGACATGGGCGGCCGCGATCGAGGTGCCCGAGGTGAAGGCGTATCGGCCCGCGGGCTCCGCCGTCAGCACGTCCACGCCCGGCGCCGCGACGGCAACGTAACTGCCGCGGTTGGCATCGATGAAGACCTTGTCGTCGGCATCGGTCGCGGTCACGGCGATGACGCTCGGGTCGGCGCCGGGATAGAGCGGTGCCGAGCGGATGCCGCCGTTGCCGGCGGCCGCCACCGTGATGACGCCGCGCTCCTTCGCCCCGGCGAGCGCCTTGGACAGCAGGCGGTCCTGCGGCCCGGCGAAGCTGAGATTGACCACCTTCGCCCGCTGCTGAACCACCCATTCCAGCGCCGTCAGGATCTGGAAGGACTTGCCGTTGGCCGAGCTCGCCTGCGGGCCGCCGAAGGCGCGGGCCACGATCAGCCGGGCGGCCGGCGCGACGCCCTGCAATTCGCCATGCGCGACGATCGCCGTCGCCATGGAGGTGCCGTGCGCGTGCGGGGTCGCCAGCCCGTCGACGGCATCGAGATAGGCGAGGACCGAGCCGCTGATCTCGGGGTGCTCCATGTCCACGCCGGAATCGATCATGCCGACGCGGATGCCGCGCCCGAGCGCAAGCTTGCGGGCTTCGCCGAGGCGCAGCTTGTCGACGACGTATTGCGGCGGCAGCACGCGCCGGACCGCGGCAGTGCCGCGCGCCGCCGTCGCGGGATCCCCGAGCCGCAGGCCCGGAGCCGGCGGTCCGCTGGCATCGGAAGACGCCGTCGTCGGCGCGGTCGAAGCGTTCGTGGCGCCGGGCCCGGCCGAGGCACCCTGCTGCAGCTCATACAGGAAGTTGGGCTGGGCGCCGGCGATGCTGCTGTCGTCGCCCATCTGGGTCAGCACGGCCCGGAGGTCGCGGCCGGCTTCGAGCTTGGCGCGGATGATGGTGACGTTGGCCAACTCGAAGCGCTGGCGGGCGATCAGGGTCGCGCCGTAGCGACGCAGCACGACGTCGGCCTCGGCGTTGGGCGCGAGCTCGAACAGCACCTCGTCCGGGACGAAACGAGTCTCCTCCGGCGCCGGGACGATGGCGCGCTGCTGGCGCATCCACGACCCCGGAGGCACGCGCATGGAACGGTTGGCCCCATTGGCGGCGGGCTGCTGGGGGGCGGTGGCGGGAGCCTGGGCGAGAGCGGTGGCGGGAGCCAACGCGACCACCCATGCGAGCAATGCGGCACCCGCCAGGCACCGCGTCAGCACCGTCCTGCTCGTGAAACCGGATCGCAGCATGGCCTGGCCCTCCTGCCGCAGAACATCATGCCATGGCGCCCGCGAGAGGCGCCAGAGCATCACGGCGCGGGCGCGACGAAGCTGACGATCGCGCTCTCGCTCTTCATCCGCGTCGCGATCGCATCGACCTGGGCAGCCGACAGCGAGGCATCTCCCACGCGCACCTTGAAGAAGCCGTTGGCGCGCGGGCCGTCGACGACCGAGGCATCGAAGCGCTTGAAGAAGGCGGCGATCTCGCCGGCCTTCGCCTCCGGAGCGAAGCTCAGCAGGACATAGCGCTCGGAAGCCCGCGAGCCCGGCGCCGAAGCCGTCTGGTAGCCGGCGCCTCCATCGTGCAGCGCAAGCCCGGTGATGGCGACGCCCTGCAGCGCAATCAGCACGATGGCGGCCGCGCTGGCATAGGCGAGCCGGCGCGGCGGCTGCGCCGCCAACAGGCCACCGAGCCAGCCAAGGAAGCCGCGGCCCATGCTGTCGGTCGCCCGCGTCAGCAGCGGCGCCTGATGGGGGGCAGTGTCGATCTCCGCCATCAGCTTTTCGAGGGCACGGTGCGACGGGGCGCCGAGGCTCTCGTTGAGCAGAACCGTCTCGGCCATGTCGTCGCGGATGATGTCGAGCCGGGCGGCGAGCTCGGCGTCGCCGGCGAGCGCGGCTTCGACGCGGCGCTTGTCGGCGTCCGAGATGCGGCCATTGGCAAAGAAGGGCAGCAGCTCCTCGAGCTCGCGGCGCTTCGGATCGCTTGCGATGCTGTCGGTCATCACGCCACTCCTCCGGCGGCTCGGCCGCACTTCATAAACGTCAACGCCTCAGGGCCAGCCACGGTCGATGCCGGCAGCCTTGAGCATCTCGCCCAGCTTCTTGCGGGCGTGGAAAAGCCGTGTCTTGACGGTGTTCTCGGGAATGCCGACGATCCGCGCGACCTCCTCGAGGGAGGTCTCGTGGTAATAGACGAGATCGACGACCTCGCGGTGCTCGGCAGAAAGGCGTTCGAGGCAGGCACGAATCGCAAGGCCCTTGTCCTGCTTCTGGAGCACGATCTCGGGGCCGTCGGATTCGTCCTCGATGCTGCCCGCGTAATCCTCGTCGAGTTCGGCATCGCGGCGCTTCCGCAGGAGCGACCACGCCTTGTTCCGGGCGATGGCGAGCAGCCAGGTCGAGACCGAGGCGCGTGCCTCGAAGCGATCCGCCTGTCGCCAGAGATCCATGAACACGTCACTGATCACATCCTCGGCAAGCGTCTCGTCGCGGACGAGCCGCAGCACGAAACGGTAGACCCGCACCTGATGCCGTGAAAACAGCACCTTCATCGCGAGCCGATCGCCCGAGGCGATCCGTTTGACGAGATCCTCGTCCGATTCCGTATGCATTGCCCCTCGAAGGCCAGGCATCCCGGCTCGCACCCATTCATCGCGGCGAGCGGGGAAAAGGTTCAACCCGGGCGCACATTAATCTGCGCGAACGGATTTGCCGATAGGTCATCAGGAGAAAGGACGCGCTTTTTTGCCCGTAAACCAGCCAATACAGGGCTGTCGAACCGCCGTCGCGGTTAAGCGGATATGAAAAGGGGCGCCCGCGGCGCCCCAGATCGCATTGATGACATGCGCGAATTCTTGGCGCCCGGCTGACATCAGCCAAGCGCAAAGTGCACGACGGCACCGGACCGAAAAGCGGAATCCACTCTTCGGAAAGATCCGATGCGATGACAGATCCACAGATCACCGTTATCGCGTCCGGCAGGACGCGCGGCGACCTAGCGGCGTTTGCCGGCCGTGCGCATCTGCATGTACTGGACCGCTTCCAGCAGCACCTTGCGCGGACGCTCGGCATCACGCTTGGCCTGCTCCGCCTTGCGGGCGGCTTCGCGGGCGATCTCTTCCTGGCGCTTCTCTTCTTCGATCCGCGCGCGCTCGAGCGCCTCGAGGCGCTCCTTCTCGGCCCGGATCTTCGCCTTCTCGGCTTCGCGCTCGGCGCGAGCCTGAGCGATGGCTTCCCGCTCCTCGCGTCGCTGCACCATGACCGGGTCATCGACCTTGGGCCGTGCCTTGAAACGCTCAAGCAGCGCCTGCTTGGCTTTGGCGGAATTGGCCTGACGGTCGGTGAAGCTGCGGTCGTTCGGGTTCTTCAAGGGTGATCTTCTCTCGGGTTGTTACGGGTTGTTTCTCGGCCCGCGCGGGCGCCTTAAGCCAGATCGAGCCAATTTGGTATCGAAATCAACGCGCGGCACCCCCGCTTCCAGCGCGGAGCGGGCGGCTTTTCGGGCGTGGCGCCGCGATCAGCCCTTCGTGGCGCGCCTGCTTGAGGGCCGCCTTGCGGGCCCGGCGCACGGCAGTGGCCTTCTCGCGGATGCGGCGCTCCGAGGGCTTCTCATAGGCCGTATGCCGTTTCACTTCGCGCATGATGCCTTCACGCTGAAGTTTCCGCTTCAGCACGCGCAAGGCCTGATCGATGTTGTTGTCGCGAACGAGAACCTGCATCGAAGCTCCTCTCTGCGGTTGATCGATCGCCGCGCGCCGATCCGGGCGCGAAGTGGCGATCAATCGCATTGGTGAAGCATAGGATTCGTCCGAAAAGTGGAATCCACTTCTCGGTCCGATGCTCCGGTCCATTTCTGTGGCGGGCCGCAGGAATGGACTATCCTGTCGTGAGTCAGTAACCGCGCATGTCTCCGAAGGCTCGCGAGACGAGGGGTCGGAACGGACGGCGCGGCCGGCAGACACTCGATATGGGCCTGACGGGGCCGTTTTTCAACGGGATCGGCCGCTACGGCATCGAACCGAGAAGTGGATTCCCCTTGTCGGAAAAATCCGATGCAGTACGAAATGGATAGATCACCGCTATCGCGTCCGATAGGGCGCCCGGCGATCCAATGCACGCGGAGCACGCCGGCCCCGATAGTCCCACCGCTTTACAATCGCCCGGTTTTCCCCAACAGGCAGGAGGCTCGCTGCAACAGATCGTGTGTCCCGTGAAGACGCCTTCGCTTTCCGATTTCCGCCGCATCGTCGTGAAGGTCGGCTCCAGCCTGCTGGTCGACCGGGCTCGCGGCCGGCTGCGCCATGCCTGGCTCGCCGCCCTCGCAGAAGACCTCGCCGAACTGCACCAACGCGGCGCTGACGTCCTCGTCGTCTCCTCCGGCGCGATCGCGCTCGGGCGCACCGTGCTCAACCTGCCCTCGGGCCCGCTGCGGCTGGAGGAAAGCCAGGCCGCCGCCGCCGTCGGGCAGATCGCGCTCGCCCGCAACTGGGCCGAGGCGCTGGCCGCCCATGGGCTCACCGCCGGACAGATCCTGCTGACGCTGGCCGATACCGAGCAGCGACGCCGCTATCTCAACGCGCGCGCGACGCTCGGGCGCCTGCTCGACCTGCGCGCCATCCCCGTCATCAACGAGAACGACACCGTCGCCACCACCGAAATCCGCTATGGCGACAATGACCGGCTCGCCGCGCGCGTCGCGACCATGGCCGGCGCCGACCTGCTGGTGCTGTTCTCCGACATCGACGGACTCTATACCGCGCCACCCGCCAAGGACCCGTCCGCCCAGCATATCCCCGTCGTCGAGAAGATAACGCCCGAAATCGACGCCATGGCCGGCGGGGCGGCTTCCGAACTCTCGCGCGGCGGCATGCGCACGAAGATCGAGGCCGGCAAGATCGCCGCCGCCGGCGGCACACACATGCTGATCGCCGATGGGCGAGCCAAGAATCCGCTGGCGAGCGTGGCTGCCGGCGGGCGCTGCACCTGGTTCCTCTCCGGCTCGACACCCGCCACCGCGCGCAAGACCTGGATCGCCGGCACGCTGGAGCCGCGCGGCACGCTGCATGTCGATGCCGGTGCGGCCCGCGCGCTACGCGGCGGCGCGAGTCTGCTGCCGGTCGGCGTCAGCCGCATCGAAGGCGAGTTCGCGCGCGGCGATGCCGTGCTGATCCGCGACCCCGACGGGCAGCTGCTCGGGCGCGGTCTCGTCGCCTATGATGCGAGCGAAGCCGCGCTCGTTCTCGGCAAGGCCTCGCGCGACATCGAAAGCGTGCTCGGCTACCCCGGCCGCGCCGAGATGATCCACCGGGACGACATGGCGCTCGGGCTAGGCTAAGCTTTCTTCCGGGCCGGCTTTTGCCGGCGGGTTTTTGGGCTGGGTGAGATGACGGGCGACAGCGCATTGCGCATCATCGCGACAAACGAGAACGGCGATGTCCGGCTCGTGATGCATGAGGTAGGCCGGCGTGCCCGCGCCGCCGCACGCAAGGTCGCGCTCAGCCCAACCGAGCAGCGCAACGCCGCTTTGATCGCCATGGCCGATGCGCTGCGTGCCCGCAGCGCCCGCATTCTCGCCGCCAATGCGCAGGATCTCGCCGACGGCAAGGCGGCAGGTCTCAGCGCCTCATTCATGGACCGCCTCGCCCTCGACGAGAAGCGCATCGCCGCCATCGCCGACGCCGTCGCGGAGGTTGCCGACCTGCCCGACCCGCTCGGCCGCGTGCTGGCGGAATGGACCCGCCCGAACGGCCTGCGCTTCGAACGCGTCGCCACGCCGCTCGGCGTCATCGCCGTGATCTTCGAGAGCCGCCCCAACGTCACGGCCGATGCCGGCGCGCTCTGCCTGAAGAGCGGCAATGCCGCGATCCTGCGCGCGGGCTCCGACTCCTTCCGCTCCTCGATCGAGATCGCCGCGGCGATGCGCGAGGGGCTGGAAGCCGCCGGCCTGCCGGGCGATGCGATCCAGCTCGTGCCGACGCGTGACCGCGCCGCCGTGGGCGAAATCCTCGCGGGCCTCAGCGGCAATGTCGACGTCGTCGTTCCGCGCGGCGGGAAAAGCCTCGTCGCCCGCGTCCAGAGCGAGGCGCGCGTGCCCGTCTTCGCCCATCTCGACGGCAACTGCCATGTCTATGTCGATGCCAAGGCCGATCTCGCCATGGCGCGCGAGATCCTGCTCAACGCCAAGCTGCGCCGTACCGGCGTCTGCGGCGCAGCCGAGACGCTGCTCGTCGACGAGGCCTGCGCCGCGACCCATCTCGCCCCGCTTGTCGCCGCCCTGCTCGATGCCGGCTGCGCCGTGCGCGGCGATGCGGCAGTACAGGCCGTCGATGCGCGCGTGACGCCCGCCAGCGAGGAAGACTGGTCGACGGAATATCTCGACACGATCATCGCGGCGAAGGTCGTGCCGGGGCTCGACGCCGCAATCGACCATATCGAGCGCTACGGCTCGCATCACACCGATGCGATCGTCACGGCCGACGCGGCCGCCGCCGCCCGCTTCCTGGCTGAGGTCGATTCCGCGATCGTCGTCCACAATGCCTCGACCCAGTTCGCCGATGGCGGCGAGTTCGGCTTCGGCGCCGAGATCGGCATCGCCACCGGCCGGATGCATGCGCGCGGCCCCGTTGGGGTCGAGCAGCTCTGCTCGTTCAAGTACCGCGTCCATGGCGCGGGCCAGACGCGCCCCTGAGCCGTGCAGCACGGATGACGAGCGAGCATCTGCGCCTGCCGCCCCATGCGCCGGGCCTGTGTATCGGCCTGTTCGGCGGCAGCTTCAACCCCGCCCATGACGGCCACAGGCTGGCGAGCTTGACGGCGCTGCGCCGCCTGCAGCTCGACCGCATCTGGTGGCTGGTCACCCCCGGCAACCCGCTGAAGGACAATGCGAAACTGCCGCCGCTCGGCGAGCGCCTGCGGCAGGCGCGCGATATCGCCGCCCATGCCCGCATCAACGTCACCGGCATCGAGGCGACGCTGCGCACCCGCTACACCGCCGATACGCTGCGCGCGCTGAAGCGGCGCTGCCCGGGCGTCAACTTCGTCTGGATCATGGGCTCCGACAATCTCGCCGGCTTCCACCGCTGGGCCGAGTGGCGGACGATCGCCCGAATGATGCCGATTGCGGTGATCGACCGGCCGGGCTCGACCCACAGCGCCATGGCCTCGCCCGCCGCCAACTGGCTGTCGCGCTGGCGCATCCCGGAGAATCAGGCCGCGAGTCTGCCGCGCACCCGGCCTCCGGCCTGGGTTTTCCTGCACGGCAAGCGCTCGACGTTATCCTCCACCATGCTGCGCCGTCAGGCCGGCCGCGATTGAATTCCACGGCCGTCCGGCTTATTTTGGCTGCATCGCGCCGAGAGCGCATCTGAATTGAGAGGATACGTCACTGAACCGTCAAACCCTTGGTGAGGCCGAGCCGAAGCCGCTTCCCCAGGCCGCTATCGCGGACAATCCCTCCGCCGATAGCATCGCCCTTGCGCGACATGTCCTCGAAGACATGAAAGCCGAGGACATCACGGTGATCGACCTCGTTGGCAAGACGTCGCTGGCCGACGCGATGATCATCGCGTCCGGCAACGTCAACCGCCACGTCGCCGCCATCAGCGAGGCCCTGGTCGAGGCACTCAAGAGTGCCGGAAAGCCGTCGCCGCAGGTCGAGGGCATGCCAGCTTGCGACTGGGTGCTGATCGATACCGGCGATATCATCGTCCATGTCTTCCGGCCCGAAGTGCGCCAGTTCTACAATCTCGAGAAGATGTGGGGCACGGACCGGCCGAACGAACGCCTCGCGAACTGACGACGCCAAGAGATGCGGCTCGCGGTCATCGCCGTCGGCCGGCTCAAGGATGGGCCGGAACGCGAGCTCTGCGAGCGCTATCGTGAACGCGGGGTCGCGCTCGGCCGCGGCATCGGGCTGAGCGGGCTCGACATCGTCGAGATCGCCGAAAGCCGGGGCCGCCGCCCCGAGGAGCGCAAGCGCGAAGAAGCGCAGGCKATCCTCGCCAAGGCGCAGCCCGGCCTGCTGATCGCGCTCGACGAGCGCGGTCGCCAGCTCGGCAGCGAAGCCTTCGCCAGCCGCATCGCCGCCGCCCGCGACGCCGGAACCGGCCATGCCAGCCTCGTCATCGGCGGCGCCGACGGCTTGAGCGAGGATATTCGCGACAAGGCCGACATCACACTCGCCTTCGGCGCGCTGACGATCCCGCACCAGATCGTGCGGGCGCTGGTGCTGGAACAACTCTATCGGGCGATGACGATCATCGCCGGGCACCCCTATCATCGCGCATGAACTTCGCCGCGCTGCTGATTCGCTCCGGGCTGCGCCGTCTGGCCCCTGCCGCCCTGCTTGCGGCGGTCTCGCTCGGCGGGGCTGCTCTTGCGCAGCCCAAGCCGGCCGATCCCGAGGCTCTGGCCCGGGAGGCGATGCAGAAGCTCGTCGAGAAACAGGAGCGTGAAGCCGAACTCAAGGCAATCGAGCAGCGCCTCGCCGGAAACGCAGAAGCCCGCGCCAGCCTTGAAAAAGAAATCGCCGCGATCCGCGCCGACCGTGCCGCGCTCAACAAGGCCCTGCTCGACGCCACCGCGAAGACACAGGCCGGCGAGGAGCGGCTGGGCGCGTTGGAAAAGCGGCTCGCGCTGCTGCAATCCAGCGAGACGGCCATCCGCCGCTCGCTCGAGGGCCGGCGCGGCCTGATCGCGGAGGTGCTGGCCGCCTTGCAGCGCATCGGCCGGGCCCCGCCTCCTGCGGTGCTCGTACGGCCGGAGGACATCCTCGAAGCCGTGCGCGCCTCGATGCTGCTCGGCGCCGTCGTGCCCGATCTGCGCCAGGAGATCGAAATTCTCGCCACGGATCTCGGCGAGCTGGTGCGGCTGCGCGACAACATCGCCACCGAGAAGCTCAAGATCGGCACGGAGATGGAGCAGTTCGTCGGCGAGCGCCAGCGCCTGGCGTCGCTGATCGAGGCCCGGCGGGACCGCGAAGCCAGCGCCGCCAAGGATGTCGAAGCCCAGCGCGCACTCGGCAACGAGCTCGCCGGCCAGGCCCGCTCGATGCGCGACTTCGTCGAGAAGATCGAGAAGGAGATTTCCGTCACCAACAGGGCAGCGGAGGCGGCGCGCCAGGCAATCGAGCAGGAAACGCGCGAGCAGCGCGAGCGCATGACGGCGCTCGCCTTCAAGGACCCGGCGCGCCTGGCCCCCAAGATCGCCTTTTCCGACGCCAAAGGCCTGCTCTCGCTGCCTGCCGCGGGATCACGATTGCGTGGTTTTGGCGACCCTGACGGCGCCGGCGGCACAATCCGCGGAATTTCACTGGAAACCCGGCCAGGCGCCCTAGTTTCGGCGCCTTCTGACGCTTGGGTGGTGTATGCGGGACCGTTCCGTTCGTTCGGGCAACTCTTGATCCTGAACGCAGGGGGTGGATACTACATTTTGCTTGCGGGCATGCAGCGGATCGATGTCGCGCTCAATCAGTTCGTCCTGGCGGGGGAGCCGGTTGCGGCGATGGGCGAAACATCGGAAGCTGCCGCGACGACAGTAGGGGTGGGAACCGGGCAGCCGGTCCTCTATATCGAATTCAGGAAAGACGGTGTCTCGGTCGACCCGACGCCGTGGTGGACGAAATGGCAAGGCGAAAAGGTTCGCGGATGATGCGCAAGGTTTCCCTCGTTCTCGCCGGCGCCATCATGGGCGCGGGCCTGACCGGACTCGCCACTCAGACCAGGCTGCTCAGCTCGACCAGCGCTGTGGCCGCTTCGGCCGAGGTCTATCGCAGCCTGAACCTCTTCGGTGACATCTTCGAGAAGATCCGCACCGATTATGTCGACAAGCCCGACGAGCAGAAGCTGATCGAGGCCGCCATCAACGGCATGGTCTCCTCGCTCGACCCGCATTCCTCCTATCTCGACGCCAAGGCGTTCCGCGATATGGACACCGACATGCGCGGCCAGTTCGGCGGGCTCGGCATCGAGGTGACGATGGAGGACGGCGTCCTCAAGGTGGCCAAGCCGATTCGGGACACGCCCGCCTCCAAGGCCGGCATCCTGGCCAACGACATCATCCGCCAGATCGACGGCACCGAGGTGAAGGGCCTTTCCCTCACCCAGGCGGTCGAGAAGATGCGCGGGCTGATCAACACCCAGGTCACGCTCAAGATCGAGCGCCCAGGCAAGACCGACCCGCTGGAGTTCACCCTGACCCGCTCGACCATCGTCGTGCCGGCGGTCGAGGAGCGCGCCGAGGGCGATATCGGCTATATCCGCATCGGCACCTTCTCCGAGCAGACCTATGACGGCCTGCGCAAGGCCATCGACAAGCTCTCGACCGAGATCGGCCAGGACAAGCTCAAGGGCTATGTCATCGACCTGCGCAACAATCGCGGCGGGCGCCTCGACCAGTCCGTGCTGGTCTCCGACGCCTTCCTCGAGCGCGGCAAGATCGTCTCGACCCGCGGCCGCAACGCCGAGGAGACCCAGGTCTTCAACGCCAAGTCGGGCGATCTGACCAAGGGCAAGCCGCTCGTCGTGCTGATCAACGGCTCCTCCGCCTCGGCGGCGGAGATCGTCGCCGGTGCGCTGCAGGACCACAAGCGTGCGGTCGTGATGGGCACGCGCTCCTTCGGCAAGGGCTCGGTGCAGACCGTGATCCCGCTCGGCTCGAATGGCGGCCTGCGCCTGACCACGGCGCGCTACTACACGCCGTCGGGCAACTCGATCCAGGCCAAGGGCATCACGCCGGACATCGAAGTCCAGCAGGACATCCCGCAGGAGATCAAGGACAAGCTCGTCGACAACAAGGGCGAGGCCGCGCTCAAGGGCCACCTCAAGGCCGGCGAGGGCGAGGAGCAGTCCGGCTCCGCTTCCTACGTCCCGAACGATCCGGCGAAGGACACCCAGCTGATCGCGGCCTTCAACCAGCTCCGCGGCATCAAGAAGGATTCCGCCCAGCTGGTCGAAAAGCCCACCGAGAAGCCAGCCGCCGAGCCCGCCCCGGCACCGGCGGCGCCGGCCACCCCGGAAGCCCCGAAGCAGCCGAACTGAGCCCGCAGGAGAGCCTTCGGGCTCGACGTCGGGCTGCTTAGGCGACAAGACTAGCGCGCGGGCCACTGATTCGGGCCCGCGACGCAACCTTGAGGACGGCTGACCTTGGCCGGAACGCCGCTGACGGAGCTCAATCGGCCGCTCGGCCAGGATAGAGCCATGCCCTCCGGCAAGCCGTGGGGCCGTTGGCTTGCGATTGCTGCCGCCGGCTGCGTCGGCAGCGTGATATTCGGTCTCGTGCTCGTCGCCGCGATACGCCGCGATCCCGATGGCGGCGAGCCGGTCGCCTATGCGGCGATCGAAAAACGCGCCGCTCCCGTTTCCTCCCTCCCGCCCAGCGCCGATGCGGCCCTATCCGCCGCGCGCGGCCCGGCAAGCGCCGCCCAGCTCGAGAACAGCGCCGGCGTGACCGTCGTGCGCGCGGGCGAGGATGCGCCGGGCGCGATCGTCATCACCGTCCCGGACGAAGCGGGCGCAATCAAGCTCACGCCAGCCCCCGACAATCGGCTGGTGGAGCGCAGCCGCTACGGCCTGCTGCCGAAGCTCGGCCCGGATGGCGCGACCCCGGCCAAGATCTATGCTCGCCCGCTCGGACCGGAGCCCTCGGTCAAACCGGCCGGGCGCATCGCCCTGCTCGTCGGCGGCCTCGGCATCAGCCAGACCGGCACGGCCGATGCCATCGCCAAACTGCCGGGGCCGGTCTCGCTGGCCTTCGCCCCCTATGGCACCGAGCTCGAACGCACCGTCCAGCGCGCCCGCGGCGAGGGGCATGAGGTATTCCTGCAGCTGCCGATGGAGCCCTTCGACTATCCCGACAACGATCCCGGCCCGCATACGCTGCTGACCGGTCCGAAGGCCTCGGACAATATCGACAAGCTGCACTGGTCGCTCGGCCGCTTCACGGGCTATGTCGGCATCGTCAACTTTCTCGGCGGCCGCCTGACCTCGGACGAGAACGCGCTGTCGCCGCTCCTGCGCGAGCTTGCCGGGCGTGGCCTCATGGTCGTCGATGACGGCTCATCGCCGCGCAGCCTTCTCGCCAGCTCCGCCACGCGTGCCCAGATCCCGGCCATCAAGATCGATCGGGTCATCGACGGCGTCACTCGCCCCGATGCCATCGACAAGGAACTCGCGGCGCTGGAGGCGCTGGCGCGCGATCAGGGCGTCGTCGTCGCCGCTGCCAGCGCCCTGCCGGTCTCGATCGAGCGGATCAATCGCTGGGCCCAGTCGCTGGAAGCCAAGAAGATCGCGCTCGTTCCCGTGAGCGCCGCCCGCGGTTTCCGCAATCCCAAGACCACCGGATCAGTTTCCGCCGGACCGCTGCGATGACCGAGAAAGCTCCCGAAGGCTACCGCCCCTGCGTCGGACTTGCCCTGTTCAATGCCGAAGGGCTCGTCTTCATCGGCCGGCGCGCCAACAAGACCCAGCGCGAGCATGTTGCGCCGGGCCATGCATGGCAGATGCCGCAGGGTGGTATCGACAAGGGCGAGACGCCGCTGGAGGCGGCTCGCCGCGAGCTGGCCGAGGAAACCAACGTCACCTCGGTCGAGCTGCTCGCCGAAGCCCCGGGCTGGCTGAGCTACGACCTGCCTGACGATATCGGCAAGGAAGCCTGGAAAGGCCGCTGGCGCGGGCAGGCGCAGAAATGGTTCGCCTTCCGCTTCGTCGGCTCCGAGGCGGAGATCAACATCCTGACGCCGGCGGGAGGGCACAAGGCCGAGTTCGACGCCTGGCGCTGGGCGCGGCTCGACGAGACGCCGGAGTTGATCATTCCCTTCAAACAGGGCGTCTACCGGCAGGTCGCCAGGCATTTCGCGCCCTTTGCGGGCGGCTGAGCCAGCCGGCGCCGCGTCAGCCCATCATGTAGACGACGCGCACGATCCAGTAGAGCTGGTAGGCGATGTGCACGGACGCCAGCGCGAGATGGACGCTGCGCCGCGCCGAAAAAAAGGCCACGAGGCAGAGCAGAAGCCCGATCGGTACCTGCACGAGATAATCGCCGCTGAGCTGGCTCCAGCGCTCGGTGCCCTTGATCAGCGTATCGACGATATCGAGCAGGAAGGCCGACGCCAGCAGGCCGAAGAACCAGCGCCGACGCTTGATGAAGAAGTCCTCGTAACCCGCATATTCGGAGATGTTGTCCGGGAAGAGCAGCGCCGCGAGCAGATAGAGCACGACGGCATAGGCGATCAGGAAGAGATAGATCCCGAAGCTCCAGGAGGGGATGCGCGAGAGGCCCAATTCCCACCACCAGAACAGCACCAGCTCCAGCAGGATCGAGCCGACCCAGAGCATATGGAGCAGCGACAGGCGATAGCGGTCGGGATGCTGGATGAAGCTGGCGATGCCCGTCAGCATCCGGGTGATGCCGAGACCGATGACCATGCCCATGACGATGCGGACATGGGGGAAGAGCTCATGCGGCGAAATCGTCTCCATGAGATCTGCTTAGGACACCGCGCCGGAAAGGGGAATCCATCGCCCTAAACGCGGTTTTCAAGAGGTTTCGGAGCAGAGGCGCTTCGACGTTCGGGCCCGACGCCGAAATGGCGTCCCGGAAGGGATTCGAACCCCTGACCTACGGTTTAGGAAACCGTTGCTCTATCCTGCTGAGCTACCGGGACGCACGGAACTTCGTGTAGCATAATCGCGATGCGGGTGAAGTCCCTTCTTGCAACTGTCATGATCGCGACCCTGCCCGGCGTGCCGGCCGCCGCAGCGTCGAACTGCACGGCGGCACCGCCGGTGGCAACCGCGGCTGTTCGGCTCGCCGATCTCAACCCTGCCGGCGATCCCGTCCTGAGCGATGGCAGGGCGCTGCGCCTGGTCGGGCTGGCGCCGCGTCAGAACGGCGAGGAGGCCGCCCGCTTTCGTGCCGGCCTGGAACCCTTCCGCGGTCGCTCGCTCGATCTCGCCATCCTCGGCGAGCCGGACCGCTGGGGGCGCTGGCCGTCGAAGCTCTTCGTCCCCGCGGATAGCCCGGGCGGCGAGCCGCAGGAGTTGGTCCTCATCCTCCAGCGCAATGGCGCGGCCCTCCCGCTGCCCGAGCCACTGGCGTCGCCCTGCCGCGCCGCCCCCGTTCAGGCAACGTTAAGTTCCACCCCCTCACCCTCCCGGCCAGTGGCCACCGACGGCCATGATCTCGCCGCTGTAAAGGCGCAGGAAGGACGCTACGTCATGCTGGAAGGCCGGATCGCCTCGGTCGGCGAACGCTCCCAGCGGACCTATCTGAACTTCTCTCGCCGCCCTGGGGAGGCTGCTTCGATCGTCGTCTCGCGGGTCCTGTGGCGGGAATTGAAGGGCGCCGGCTGGACCGCAGCCAGCCTCAGCGGTAAACGCGTGCGCGCCTATGGCGTCCTGTCGGGACCCGACGGCCTCCTGCTGGAGGCGACATCCCGTGCGGCGCTGGAATTGATCGACTGAGGATATGCTGAAGCTCTGGCGGACATCGCTCTCGCGGCATTCGAAGCGGCTGGCGGCCATCGTGCTGCCCGGCCTGCTGCTCGTCGGCTGCCTGGGCGACCAGAGCCCGCTCATGCCGGCGGGCACGAGCTCGAGCGACGAGATCGCCCCGCGCATCAACACCATCCAGCGCGCTTCGGATCAGGAGCATCAGCGCCTGCTCTCCGCCTTCGGCGGCGAATATCGCGCGCCCAAGGCCCGCGCGGCGCTGGACGAGGTCGTCCAGAGACTCGCCAAGGCCGGCGAGGGCCAGATCGGCCACTACGAGATCACCATCCTGAACTCGCCGGTGGTCAATGCCTTCGCCCTGCCCAATGGCCGGCTCTACGTCACACGCGGCCTGCTCGTGCTCGCCAACGACACCTCCGAGATCGCGTCGGTGCTGGCGCATGAGATCGCCCATGTCACCGCCCAGCACGCCGTCGAGCGCGCCGAGAAGGAGGCGGAATCGGCGCTGGTGAGCCAGGTCGTCTCACAGGTCCTCAAGGACCCTTCCCAGGGTGCTGCCGTGAAGGCCGGCTCGAAGCTCTCGCTCGCCCGGTTCTCGCGCCAGCAGGAGCTCACCGCCGACCAGATCAGCGTGCGCAACATCGCGCGGGCCGGCTACGATCCCTATGGCGCCAGCCGCTTCCTGGCGACGCTCGGCCGCAACACCGCCTTCCGCAACAGCGGCCAGAACCAGAGCGCCGACGACAAGCGGCTCGACATCCTCTCCAGCCACCCGCAGACGCCCGAGCGCATCGCCGCCGTGACCAATGCGGCGCGCCAGATCGGCGCCCCCGGCATCGGCGAGCACGATGCCAATCGCTGGCTCAACGCGATCGAGGGCCTGGCCTATGGCGACGACCCGCGCGACGGCGTGGTGCGCGGCCGGCGCTACCTCAACAGCACCCTGCGCATCGGCTTCACCGCGCCCGAGGGCTTCAGCCTGGAAGCGGCGCAGGACATGGTGATCGGCGTCAGCGCCAGCGGCTCCCAGGCGCTGCGCTTCGACTCGGTGACGTTGAAGAGCGGCCAGACGCTGGAATCCTACGTCGCCGCCGGCTGGATCGAGGGGGTCGTGACGACCGGCATCGAGAAGATCGAGATCGCCGGGCAGCCGGCCGTGATCGCCCATGGCAAGGGCACGGACTGGATGTTCCGCCTCGCCGCCGTGCAGGTCGGCGAGCGCGTCTACCGCTTCATCCTCGCCGCACGCGGCGCGAGCGACCCCGAGCGGGCGATGCGCGCCATCGCCGACAGCTTCCGCGTCCTGACCCCGGCCGAGGCCCAGGCCGTCCGGCCGATGGTCGTTCGGCTGGTCGCGGCCGAGCCCGGCGACAATGTGGCGAGCATGGCCGAGCGCATGCCGGAACAGGACCGTCCCGGCGAGCTCTTCCAGCTCCTGAACGGGCTCGACCGCAACACCGCGCTGACGCCGGGCCAACGTTACAAGATCGTCGCCGAGTAACTTTCCTTCACGAGGCTGAGAGCCATCGCGCTATTGGCCAATCTGCCGCTATGATCGGCCGCCACCGCCCAAAGGGAGACAGGAATGGCGCTCGATCGCAGGATCGTCGACCTCTACGACGAATACACCCACAAGCCGCTCGACCGACGCATCTTCATGAACCGGTTGCTGGCCATCGCCGGCTCCGCCGCCGCTGCGGAAGCGGCGCTCGCCTTGCTCGAGCCGAACTACGCGCGGGCACAGCAGATCGCGCCGGGCGATGCCCGGATCACGACGTCGCGCCTCGACACCATTGTCGATGGCGTCGCCATCAAAGGCTATCTCGCCACACCGAAGGCCGAGGCAAAGCGCGGCGGGGTGCTCATCATCCATGAGAACCGTGGGCTCAACCCGCACACCGAGGACATCACCCGGCGCATGGCGTTGGAAGGCTTCACCGCGCTCGGCCTCGATTTCCTCACCCCGCTCGGAGGCACGCCGAGCGACGCGGACGCCGCCCGCGCGCTCTTTCCGCAACTATCCACCGACGCCGTCGTCAGACAGGGCCGCGCCGCCCTGAAGTACCTCGCCACCCGCCCGGACGCGAACGGCAAGGTCGGGGCCGTCGGCTTCTGCTGGGGCGGTGGCGCGGTCAACGACCTCGCCGTCTCCGCGCCGGAGCTTGCCGCGGGCGTCGTCTTCTACGGACGCTCGCCCGATCTCGCCAAAGTACCGCTGATCAAGTCCCGCCTCCTGATCCAGCAGGCCGGACGCGATACGCGCCTCGTCCAGATGCTGCCCGACTACGAGAAGGCGCTGAAAGCCGCCGGCATTCACTACGATGCGGTCGTCTATCCGGATGTCGACCACGCCTTCATGAACGACACCAGCGCCGAGCGCTACAACGCGGCGACGGCCAAGCAGGCTTGGGCCCGGACCATCGCTTTCCTCAAGGCGGGAACGGGCACAACCTGAGCCCGCGGGCGAGCAGGCAACAAAAAACCCGGCGGTCGCCCGCCGGGTTTCGCATCCTGGAAGGAAAGACGCCGCTCAGGCAGCCTCTTCCTGCAGGTCTTCGTTGTCGTTCTCGAGCTCCCCGTCGGCGGCGTCGGCCTCGGCCTTGCTGGCGCGGCGCGGCGACTTGGCGAGCTGCCCTTCGATCTTCTTGAGCGCCTCGGTCTCGGTGACGTCGTCGACCACCGCGATCTCACGGGTCATGCGGTCGAGAGCGGCCTCATAAAGCTGGCGCTCGGAGTAGGACTGCTCGGGCTGCGCCTCGGAGCGGTAGAGATCGCGCACGACCTCGGCAATGGCGACGAGATCGCCCGAATTGATCTTGGCTTCGTATTCCTGCGCGCGGCGCGACCACATGGTGCGCTTGATGCGGGCGCGGCCGGTGAGCGTGGTCAGCGCCTTGGCGACGGATTCGGCGTCGGCGAGCTTGCGCAGGCCGACGCTGGCGGCCTTCGCGGTGGGGACTCGCAACGTCATCTTGTCCTTGGCGAAGCTGACCACGAACAGTTCGAGTTTGAAGCCTGCGACTTCCTGTTCCTCGATCGCCGTGATCTGGCCGACGCCATGGGACGGATAGACGACGTACTCGCCCGTCTTGAAACCCTGGCGCACAACAGCTTTCTTCGCAGTGGACATGCCGTTACGACTCCTGACCGGCCCGCTCAACGCGAGCACGAGATGATCTGTCTCCGTCCGGCTGGCCGGAGACTTTCCGCCTGACGCGACGCTGGAAAGGCACCGCTTCACGCTCCCTTAGTCGATCGTTTCATTTCACCCTGGATAAGAACGACAATTAAAATCCGGCACGGAGGCCGGTCATCATGTCGTCCGATCTTTTGGGGGCACCCCATTTGTGGGAATCTCGCAGGGGCATGCGGAACCAATTCGACTAGGGCTAGCTTGTAGCACAAAAAACACGCCGAATCAAAGGTAAACGCCGAGAGGCGTTCTCCCGTGAGGGCATGGCAAAGCCGTGGTTAACGCAGCGCGGGGGGCGCGAGAGGGTCTAAATCAGTCGCCTTCGCCTGGTTCGGCGGAGAACATCTCGAGCTTTCCAGGCACGCCGTCGAACTCCTTTGCGTCCGCCGGCGCCTCCTTCTTCTGGGTGATATTGGGCCAGCTCGACGCGTATTTCCCATTGAGCTGCAGCCAGCTTTCGAGGCCGGGCTCGGTGTCGGGCTTGATCGCCTCGGCCGGGCATTCCGGCTCGCAGACGCCGCAGTCGATGCACTCGTCCGGATGGATGACGAGCATGTTCTCGCCTTCATAGAAGCAGTCGACCGGGCAGACCTCGACGCAATCCATGTACTTGCACTTGATGCAGTTCTCGGTGACCACATAGGTCATGGGTCGGCCCTTCCAACGCTTCTAAACAACCCCATAAACCCTTGCCCGACGCAGGTTTCAAGGCTGTTTTGGTGATCTTCGGCAGAACGTTTTTTCATTTCGAAGGCGCCGCGGAGACGATTTCCATCCCCGGCCCGATTTCGGCGCCCGCCGATGGCAGGGCGCGGATTTAGTCCTCGCCGTCCGCCTCCGCAAGCGGCGCATCGCCGCTGCCGCCGTCGAGCCGCTCATAGAGCTGCCGCGCGGTCTCGAAAGGGCCGCGCCGCTCGGCGAAGCCCAGAACCCTCACGACCATGGTGGCGTGCGGCAGCGCGAGTGTCAGCACCGCCCCGACCCGAATGCCCTGCGCCGGATTCTCGGCACGCCGCCCCTCGATTCGGACATGACCGTCCTCCACCAGACGCACAGCGGAAGGCCGCGTCCGCGCGAAGCGCGCGAACCAGAGCCATTTGTCGAGGCGTTGGCGATGCTCCTGCAAGCGGTCAGCGCCTCCCCGATCCCGTCAGTTCTTGCTGCCTTCGAGCTGTGCCTTAAGCGCGGCCAGCTTCGCGAAGGGCGAATCCGGGTCCGGCTCGCGATTGGCGGGACGCGGACGCGGCGGCTGCTGGAAGCGCTCATTGCCGCGCTCCTCGCGCCGCGGACCGCCAGGGCGGCCTTCGCGCTTGAAGTCCGGCCGCGGGCCACGACCGCCCTCGGGACGCCCCTGCCGCGGCGGCTGGTCATCGCGACGCGGACGCTGATCCTCGCGGCGGGGACGCTCCTGGCGCTGAGCCTGCGCCCCCTCGCCCTCGGCGCGTGCGGCAGCCGGCCGCTGCTGGCCGGGGCGCTGATCCCGACGCTGACCTTCCGGACGGCCTTCGCGCTGCGGCCGTTCGCCGCGGTGCTGGTCGCCGTCGCGGCGCCCGCGCTGGGCATGCTCGGGCCGGCGCCCGCCCTGATGGCGATGCGGCCGCCAGACCTCGACGAGTTCGGGCTCGGCAGGCACGGCTTCGGCCACCGAAACTTCGGCCGCGGGAGCATCGATCGCGAGAACCTCGGCAGCTTCAGCCTCTTCGGCGGCTACCGGGAGGACCGCGAGCGCATCGGCCGGGACCGGCTCGTGCACCTGCTCCAGCTCGGTCTCGGTCAGGACCGGCGTATCGGCCGTCTCGACAGCCGGCGCTTCGACGGCGGGGGCCTCGCCCTCCGCCAGCGCATCCTCGTTCAGCGCCGCGGCAGGCTCGCTCGTGCCTTCAGCCTCTGCGGGAACCTCCGCAGTCTCGCCCGCGGCGGATGTGGTTTCGGAGGCAGCTTCAGCAGCGACAACGGGCTGTGCCGGCTCGGTCGCGGCCGGCGGCGGCGCCAGCGGCACGGTTATCGCCGGACCCGGGCGCTTCACCGAGACATAGCCGAGCGAGCGCAGGATCGAGGCGAAATCCTCGCCCGCACAGCCGACGAGCGAGGTCATCGCGCCAGTGGCGACGAAGCCGTCCTGATCGGCGGCGCCGGCGGGCGGGGTGCCCTGCGTAACGCCCGGACGATAGGCGATCGCCGGGCGAATGAGATCGGCGAGGCGTTCCAGAATGTCGACGCGCACGGCCCGCTCGCCGCAGACGCGGTAGCCCGCCGCGCGATAAAGCCCCTTCGGCACGGCCTTGTCGACCGGGAAGGAGGTCCGGCCCGACGCGGCCAGATGGGCGATGTCGTCGAGCCCGGCCGTCTCCGGCCCGCCATGCTTCAGCGCCCAGAGCTGGGCGGCAAGCGCACGCGGCGCCGGCTTCAGCAGCGCCGGCATGTAGATGTGGAAGGCACCGAAGCGAATGCCGAGCTGGCGCAGCGCGGCACGGCCCTCCTGATCCAGCGCCTTCATCTCCTCGCCGACCTTGGAGCGCTCGAGCACGCCGAGCGACTCGGCCGTCTGATAGGCGATGCCGCGCGCAATGCCGGTGACGCTCTCGGCCGCTTCGAGAATCTGGATCGCGCCGAGCAGGCGGGTGATGTGATTCTTCAGCCAGAGACTGAGCCGGCCTTCGACCTGCTCACGCGCAGGACCGGACAGATGCTCCTCAACCAGCAGGCGCAGGCGCGGCTCCAGCACCTTCTCGCCGGCAACCAGGCGCGCCACCGGCTCGCCGGTCCAGCGCACCAGCCCGTCATGCGACAGCACGAAGGCATCGTCGCCCGCCAGCACGACGCGCGCCGCTCGCGATTCGATCTCGGCGCCTAGCGCCTTCATCGCCGCCAGGTTCAGAGCCTTGACCTCGGCCCCACCCGCTTTCGGGTCCGCTGTGAAGCGGAAGCCCTGCAGCATTCCCACGTGCTGGCCCTCAACGAGCACGTCGCCCGTCGCGGTGACCTCAGCCTCCAACATCGCATTCTCCCGCAAGCGGCGCATCAGCACGCTGGTGCGCCGATCGACAAATCGGCTAGCGAGACGCTCGTGCAGAGCGTCCGACAGCTTGTCCTCTACAAGACGAGCCATCCCCTGCCAATGCTCTGGATCAGGCAACCAGTCAGGACGATTGGCAACATAGGTCCAAGTCCTCACCTGCGCGATCCTGGCGGAGAGCGTATCGATCTCGCCATCGGTGCGGTCGAGCGAGGCGAGTTGCACCGCATACCAGTCGGCATCGAGCCGGCCATGGCGCATCAGCCTGAGATACAGCGTCGTCGCGAGATCGGCGTGCTGCATCGGCGAGATCTTGCGATAATCGGGGAGGCCGCAGACCTCCCAGAGCCGCTCGACCGCAGCACGCCCATGCGCCAGCGACGCGACATCCGGGTCCCTCGACAGCACCTCCAGCGTCGTCATGTCCTCGGCGATCAGCGCCCTGGTCAGGCCGGGTTCCGAGGGCTGGATGTTGAGCGTGCCGGTGAGGCCGGCGATCGAGCGCAGGTCCAGGTCGGAATTGCGCCACTGCATCTGGCGCACCGGCTCGAAGCGATGATTCTCGATCGCCTCGACCAATTCCGCGTCGAAGGGCGGGCAGCGCCCGCTGGTGCCGAAGGTGCCGTCGCGCAGATGCCGCCCGGCGCGACCGGCGATCTGGCCGAATTCGGCCGGATTGAGCTTGCGGTAGTGATGCCCGTCGAACTTTCTGTCCGCCGCGAAGGCGATGTGATTGACGTCGAGATTGAGCCCCATGCCGATCGCGTCGGTGGCGACGAGATAATCGACGTCGCCGGACTGGTAGATCTCGACCTGCGCGTTGCGGGTGCGTGGGCTGAGCGCGCCGAGCACGACGGCCGCCCCGCCCTTCTGCCGGCGAATCAGCTCGGCGATGGCGTAGACCTCCTCGACCGAGAAGGCGACGATGGCCGAGCGCGGCGGCAGCCGGGTGATCTTGCGGTCGCCGGCGAAGGTCAGGCTGGACAGGCGCGGGCGCGAGACGACGTTGACGCCGGGGATGAGCTGCTCGATCAGCGGGCGCACCGTGCCCGCGCCGATCAGCATGGTCTCGGCCCGGCCGCGGCGGTTGAGCAGCCGATCGGTGAAGACATGACCGCGGTCGAGGTCGGAAGCGAGCTGGACTTCGTCGATCGCGACGAAATCGACCGCGAGGTCGCGCGGCATCGCCTCGACCGTGCAGACCCAGAAGCGCGGCCGCTCCGGCTTGATCTTCTCCTCACCGGTGACGAGGGCGACAGCCTCGGGGCCGACCTTGTCGACCACGCGCTGGTAGACCTCGCGCGCCAGCAATCGCAGCGGCAGCCCGATCATTCCCGTCGGGTGAGCGACCATGCGCTCGATGGCGAGATGGGTCTTGCCGGTATTGGTGGGGCCGAGCACCGCCGTCACACCATGGGCGCGGACGGCGGGCGGCAGCGAACGAAACGGAAGCAAGGCGACGGAGCCGATCATCTCGCCCGCCCATGCGGGCGGGAGCGTGGACGGGAATCAGGAACGAGCCTGGCGAGAACGACTCTGGAACGAAGCGAGGCCGAATCGCGGACGCCGGCAGAATCGGGATTTGTTCCCCTTTCGGGGCTGTCCTCCCTTCGGCATGGGCCATCCCGGCATAGCGCGCCCTCCTGCAGAACCGTCGTGGCGGCGGCGCGAAAGGCCGCTCGGCACGATTCCTATTTAAGTCCTTCCGCCCCTGAAACGAGAGGCAATCGACATTTTCGCCCGCTGCCCCACTTCAATGGCGCGCGTGGCTACACTGCCCATGATCGGCCAGCGCCTCGATGATCGCGCAGTCGCTGGCGGCGACGCCACCAGAGCAGGTGGTCGCGATCCGTTCCAGCTCCTTCTCCAGCGAACGCAATTTCGCAATCTTGTCCCGCACCTCTTCAAGGTGCGAAACCGAGATCGCATGCGCCTCGTCGCAGGCGATGCCGGGCGTATCGGAGAGTCTGAGCAGCGTGCGGATATTGTCGACGGCGAAGCCGAGATCCCGCGCATGCTTGATGAAGGCAAGCCGTTCGGCATGGCGCCGGCCGTAGCGGCGCTGATTGCCCTCGGACCGCTCCGGCGGCGGCAGGAGTCCGACCTGCTCGTAATAGCGGATCGTCTCGACCTTGACCCCGGTGCGTTCCGCCAACATGCCGATCGGCATCACGCGTTCGAGCTTGTCCGTCACGGCCATGGCGTCACCTCTAAAGCTGTAGTCTCTACAGCTTTAGATAGGTCGCAGCGTGCCCGTGGCAAGAGCATTTCGCGCGAAACGAACCGCACCGTCATTCCCGGGCGGAACGAAGCGCAGGACCCGAGAATCGCGGACAGGACAAAGCTCCGCAGTCCCCGCGCGGGGACTACGCCACGCCCATCGCCAGCAGGTCGTGGACGTGGACCAGCCCGACCGGCCGCTCCTGCTCATCGACCACGATCAGCGCGGTGATCCGCATGCGGTTGACCAGCTCCAGCGCCTCGACGGCGAGCGTATCGAGCCCGATGCGCCGCGGGTTGGCGGTCATGATATCGCGTGCGCGCAGCGAGCCGCCGCCGCCCATCGCGGCCTTGCGGCGCAGATCGCCATCGGTGACGACGCCGGCGAGCTTGCCGTCCAGATCCATCACCACGGCGCAGCCGAAACTCTTCGCCGAGATCATCGCGATGACGTCCGGCAGCAGCGTGTCGAGCCCGATCAGCGGCAGATCGGCGCCGCGATGCATGATGCTCTCGACGGTCTTGAGCTGGGCGCCGAGCTTGCCGCCGGGGTGATAGACGAAAAAGTCCTGCCGCGAGAAGCCGCGCGCTTCCAGCAGCGCCACCGCCAGCGCGTCGCCGAGCGCGATCTGCATCGTTGTCGAGGTGGTGGGAGCGAGCCCGTTCGGGCAGGCTTCCGTCGCCTTGGGCAGGACCAGCGCGACGTCAGCTTCCTTGCCGAGCGTGCTCTCGGGGTTCGACGTGAAGGCGATCAGGCCGACCCGGAATCGCCGGGTGTAACCGACGAGCGCGGCGAGCTCCACCGTCTCGCCCGACCATGAGAGCGCAATCACCACGTCCTCGGGCTGCACCATGCCGAGGTCGCCATGGCTCGCCTCGGCCGGATGGACGAAATGGGCGGGCGTGCCGGTAGAGGCCAGGGTCGCGGCGAGCTTGCGCCCGACATGGCCGGACTTGCCCATGCCCGAGACGATCACGCGCCCGGTCGCAGCCCGGATCATCGCGACGGCATCGGCAAAGGGCTGGCCGAGCCCGTTGGCGAGCGCGTCATGGAGCGTGTCGAGCCCCGCGCGCTCGGTGGCGACGGTGCGAAGGGCGGAGGCGCGGATATCGGCGATCATGGCCGGCGCTGTAGCACGGGGAGGCCCGCGATTGCCACCGCCGAGGCTAAGCAGATATTCCTTGGCAAGCCACCGAATGGTCTGCTTGGCCTTTTGTTTTATCGCAGATTCCTGTCGGAAAATCGTGAGACAGTTTTCCGGAAGCTGCCTGGCCAGGCAGCTTCGTTGACGGGTCCTTAACCCTGTTCGTTCTAACTCCGTTAACCATGCGCGCCCCTCCAGGGCGCGTGAGCTGTTGCCTGGAGCCTGGCGAACCCCGTGTCCGGTCGCACGACGATCCTGCTTCTGTCCGGCACCGCCCTAGCCGGACTCGCGTTCGGCTGGACGACGGCCGTGGCGCAGCGGGCAACCGCGCTCAGGACGGGCACGCCGGCCTATATCGCGCAGCAGCCGGCCCAGCCGGAGACGCCGCCCGCATCGACCTCCGCCGACCCCGATGCCCTGCGCGATCCGGCCGCCCCGGCCCGGAACCAGGGCTCGGCCGTCTCGGCGCGCCAGCCTTCCCGCGCCAGCCAGCCTGTCCAGGCGCCGGCCCTGCGCGGCGTTACGCAGCGCCAATTCCGCCCTCCCCCGCCCGTGGTGGCGACGCTGCCGCAGCCGGCCCCGCCTCTCCCGCCTCCGCCACCCCGGCGCCGCACCGCCGCGGAGGAGGACCCTTATGCCGCGCTGGGGGTGCGTATCGGCTCGGTGACGCTACGGCCGGGCTTCACCAACTCGATCGGCTACGACACCAACCCGCAGCGCATTGCCCCGCCCGGCGTGAAGGGCTCGCCCTTCGCCCGTTACGAGGGCGATCTCGACATCCAGTCCGACTGGAACGTGCATCAGCTCAGCGGCCGGCTGCGCGGCGGCTATTTCCAGTATTTCAGGGATAGCCAGGCCTCGCGCCCCGATGCCGAAGGCAATCTCGACCTGCGCCTGGATGCCACGCGCGACACCCGCATCCTGCTGGAATCGCGTCTGCGGCTCGATACGCAGCGCCCCGGCTCGCCCGATCTCACCTCCGCCGTCGAGGGCCGGCCGCTGGTCTGGCAATATGGCGGCTCGGCCGGCGTCAGCCATGACTTCAACCGGTTGCAGCTGACCCTGCGCGGCTCGGTCGATCGCAGCGACTATGAGAACGCGCAGCTCACCAACGGCGCCATCCTCTCGCAGCAAGACCGCAACCAGACGCAATACGGCCTGCGCCTGCGTGCCGCTTATGAGGTCACGCCGGGCTTCAGGCCGTTCATCCAGGGCGACATCGACCAGCGCGAATTCGACGACAAGATCGATTCGAGCGGCTATATGCGCTCGTCGAACGGCCTGAGCGGCCGCATCGGCTCGACCTTCGAGATCAGCCGCCAGCTCACCGGCGAGATCTCAGGCGGCTATCAGAACCGCAGCTACGAGGACCCCCGCCTGAAGAACCTGCGCGGCTTGGTCGGCGATGCGGCGGTGCTGTGGTCGCCGACGCCGCTCACGACGGTGACGCTGCGCGGCTCGGCCACGCTCGGCGATACCACCGTCGCCGGCTCCTCGGGCACGACAGTGCGCACGGTGGCGCTCGAAATCGCACACGCACTGCGCCGCAACCTCACGGTCACCGGCTTCACCGGCTTCACCCGCACCGACTATGAGGGGCAGAACCTGCGCGAGGACCAGATGAATGTCGGCGCGCGGATCGAATACAGGCTGACACGCACCTTCGCGATCCGCGCCAGCTTCACCCATGAGCGTCTGAACTCGACGTCGCCGGGCAATGATTACACCGCGAACGTCTCGATGGTCGGACTCAGGGTGCAGTTCTGAACCGCGCCGTCATGCTCGGGCCGGGCCCGAGCATCTCATGACCGGCCGTTCCTGCGGGAAATTCCCGGGTCTGCGCTTCGCTTCGCCCGGGAATGACGTTCCGCCTCACTCCATGCCTTCAAGCTCGATGATCATGCCCTCGATCATCCTGAGGCCGATCTGCCAGAAGCCGGGGTCCTTGGCATCAAGGCCGAAGGGCGCGAGCAGTTCGCCATAGGGCTTGCTGCCGCCGGCCGAGAGCAGCGCGAAGTAGCGCTCCTGGAAGCCTTCCGCGGCGTTCTGGTAGACGCCGTAGAGCGAGTTTACCAGGCAGTCCCCGAAGGCGTAGGCGTAGACGTAGAAAGGCGAATGAATGAAGTGCGGGATGTAGCACCAATACGGCTCGTATCCCGCCGTCAGCCGGATCGCCGGGCCAAGGCTCTCCGCCTGCACGCTCATCCAGATCTCGCACAGCGCTTCCGGCGTCAGCTCGCCCTCGCGGCGGGCCTGATGGACCTTGCGCTCGAAGGAATAGAAGGCGATCTGGCGCACGACTGTGTTGATCATGTCCTCGACCTTGGCCGCCAGCATCGCCTTGCGCTGCTTGCGATCGGTGGTCGAATCGAGCAGCCGGCGGAACGTCAGCATCTCGCCGAAGACGCTCGCCGTCTCGGCCAGCGTCAGCGGCGTCGGCGCCATCAGCGCCCCGTTCGGCGCCGCCAGCACCTGATGCACGCCGTGGCCCAGCTCATGCGCCAGCGTCATCACGTCGCGCGGCTTGCCCTGGTAGTTGAGCAGCACATAGGGGTGCGCCGACGGCACGGTGGGATGCGCGAAGGCGCCGGGCGCCTTGCCGGGCCGCGGCGGGGCGTCGATCCAGCGCTCGTCGAAGAAGCGCTGCGCGATCGCCGCCATCCTCGGCGAGAAAGCGCCATAGGCCGAGAGCACCGTGTCGCGCGCCTCACTCCAGGGAATGCTGCGCTGCTCGACCTGCGGCAGAGGCGCATTGCGGTCCCAGAAATCCAGCGCGTCACGGCCGAACCATTTGGCCTTGAGGCGATAGTAGCGATGCGACAGGCGCGGATAGGCCTCCCGCACCGCCGCGACCAGCGCATCGACCACCTCGCGCTCGACCCGGTTGGCGAGATGGCGGGAATCCGCGACATCCTCGAACTTGCGCCAGCGGTCGGAGATTTCCTTGTCCTTGGCGAGGGTGTTGGTGATCAGCGCGAAGGTACGCAGCTCCTTGCGGAACACTGTGCTCAGCGCCTCGGCCGCCTTGCGGCGCACCTCACCATTGCTGTCCTGCAGCTTGTTCAGCGTCAGTTCGAGAGTCAGCTCCTCGCCGTCGACGGTGAAGCGCAGCGAGGCGATCGTCTCGTCGAAGAGCCGGTTCCAGGCGGCCGCGCCCGTCATCGACTTCTCGTGGAACAGCGCCTCGATCTGGTCGTCGAGCTGGTGCGGCTTGTCCCTGGCGAGATCGTCGATCCAGGGCTTCCAATGCGCAAGAGGAGCTTCGCCCGCGACCTTGGCCATAAGCTCGGGCGCGATGCGGTTGAGCTCGAGCTCGAAGAACAGCAGCTCGGTGATCGCCGCGTTCACCTTGTCCTGCGTATCGCCATAGAACTTGGCGCGCTGCGGGTCGGTGGTGTCGCCGGAATAGACGAGGCCGGCATAGGCGCCGATCCGCCCGAGCAGATCGCTCAGCCCCTCATAGCGCTGGACCGCCTCGGCGAGCGTCTCGCTGCCGTCCGGCTGGGCGGCGAGGTCGGCCAGCTTGCCGCGATAGCGCTCGGCAAGCGCCTGTGCCTCGGCGAGCGCCCGTTCGAGATCGCTCTTGAGCTCGGGCGAACCGACACCCGGATAGAGGTGGCTGAGATCCCATTCCGGGAGTTCGCCGAGCGTGCTCGCCGGCTTGGCCGCCCCCGCCTTGGCGCCGGAGCGCCGGATCGTCTGCCAGATCGTCTGTTGGAAGCTCATTCGCTCGACACCTCGCCGCACTGACTTGCGCTCCCTCCATAGGCCGGGCTCCGCCCGCGGATCAACGCCGGTGCGCGCCGGGGTTTAAATCCCGCTTAACCCTTCTGGCCGACGATGACCCAGAACGGAACAAATGATTCCGTCGGCACAAAGCATTTCTTTCATATTGCAGCGTCTTTCGAGGTGTCATGACCGCCACCGTCCTCGTCGTCGACGACGATCCCGTCCAACGCCGCCTGCTCGACGCGATGTTGAAGCGCTTCGGCTACGAGGTGATCGTGGCCGAGGACGGCAAGGCAGCGGTCGCCCTCTTTGGCGGGCCGGACGGCGAACGGGTCGATGCCATCGTGCTGGACTTGCAGATGCCGGGCCTCGACGGCCTGGGCGTGCTGGCCAATCTGCGCGAGCGCGGCATCGAGACCCCCGTCATCGTCCAGACCGCAAACGGATCGATCGAGACCGTCGTCTCGGCGATGCGTGCCGGCGCGACCGATTTCGTGGTGAAGCCGGTAGGTGCCGAGCGCCTGCAGGTCTCGCTCAAAAACGCGCTCAAGCTCGGCGCTCTCGAGCATGAGCTGCGCCACATCAAGCACCGCGCCTTGAATACGCTGGGCTTCCGCGATCTTGCGACCAAGAGCCCCGACATGGGGCGCGTCGTCCGCCTCGCCGAGCGCGCGGCGAAGTCCAATATCCCGGTCCTGATCGAAGGCGAATCCGGCGTCGGCAAGGAAGTTCTGGCCCGCGCCATCCAGGGCTCCAGCGACCGCCGGGGCAAGCCCTTCGTCACGGTCAATTGCGGCGCGATCCCGCATAATCTCGTCGAGTCGATCCTGTTCGGCCATGAGAAGGGCGCCTTCACCGGCGCGACCGAGCGCCATCTCGGCAAGTTCGTCGAAGCCAATGGCGGCACGCTGTTCCTCGACGAGGTCGGCGAATTGCCGCTCGACGCCCAGGTCAAGCTGCTGCGCGCCATCCAGGAGGGCGAGGTCGATCCGGTCGGCGGCAAGAAATCGGTGCGCGTCGACATCAGGCTGGTTTCCGCGACCAACAAGAGCCTGCTGGATCAGGTGAAGCGCGGCGAGTTCCGCGAGGATCTCTATTACCGCCTTAACGTCTTCCCGATCACGCTGCCGCCGCTGCGCCAGCGCCGCGAGGACATTGCCGATCTGGCCCGCGGCTTCCTGGCCCGCTTCGCCGCCGAAGAGGGGCGCAAGCTCAGCGGCATCACCCGGGAGGCCCTCGCGCTGATCAGCAGCTACGACTGGCCGGGCAATGTCCGCCAGCTCGAGAACGCGGTGTTCCGGGCCGTTGTCCTTGCCGATGGCGACGAACTCGACGTCAGCGAATTCCCGCAGATCGCCGCGCAGATGGAAGGCTACGACGTCAGCATTCCGCCGGCGCCGGCCCCGTTCGCCCGCAGCGAGGCGCTGGGCGAGCCGCCGCCGCGCATCATCCAGATGCCGGTGCGCGACCCCAACGCCCTCGATCTCATCTCAGGCTCCGACATGCGCAAGCTCGACGATCTCGAGCGCGAGATCATCACCTTCGCGCTGGCGCATTACCGCGGGCACATGTCCGAGGTCTCGCGCAAGCTCGGCATCGGCCGCTCGACACTCTATCGCAAGCTCAAGGAATACGGGCTGATCGACAACGAGACCGGCCCCGATGAAACCGACGCGGCCTGAGCCGCGCAAGAGCACGCGTCGACCGGATTGCGGAGCAATCTGGTCGGGTTGCGCGTTCTCTTGAGAAAGTCGGAGGCGGATTCACCGATGAGGTCAGCTCGACCTGATCGGTTCCGGCTCCAGCCGAATGCAGCGGCGTGTTGCGCCGCCGCATCTTGTCTCAACCAACCGAGTCACGCAGGAATGGCGCGACTTCGGCAGCTATCGGGAAAGCGACCATGCGTCCTCGCCATTGGGCGAAACTGACCTCGGCATCCGCCTTGGCCATCATGATGGGATGCCTCCCGCTCCGTGCCGAAACGCCGATCCAGATCGACGCCACGCTCGGCGTTCCGCTGCCCGAGCAGCCGGAGCTGAAGCTGCTCGATTCGGAGCAACCCGCCTCCCCGCCTGCCCCGCTCGCTCATTCCGGCGCGGCTTCCGAGCCGGATATCGTCACCGGCACGGTTTCGGCCGGCAGCCGCCTGCGCGACCCGGCCAAGCTCGACGCCACCGCCCCGGCGGAGGCCGAGGAGGAGCCGGTCACGCTTGACATCCCGGCGCTCGAGATGCCCGCAACCGACCCCGCGCTGGTGCCGGCCTCCAAGGCCGTCGAGCCGGCGCCGCCAGCGCCGCAGACCGGACCGCTGCAGAGCATCGAGCCGCTGGTGCCGCCGCCCGAGATGCCCAAGGTCGTCGTCACCGTGCCGCCCGGCCTGGAGTTCGCGGCGGCCGTGGCCGAGCACCTTCAGGATGCGGTTGCGCTGCATCGGCTATCCGAGCGCGAGCGCAACGAGATCATCGCAGCCTACCAGGCGAACGAGAACAAGCCGTTCTGGATCGACGGAAAGGGCTGGAACGAGGCGGGCAAGCGCATCGTAGCGCAGCTCGGCCGTGCGGCCGAGGATGGCCTGCGCCCCAGCGACTATCCGCTCCCCGCCTTCGAGGCGAGCGACAAGGCCAAGCTCGCCGAGGCCGATATCCGCCTCTCGGCGCTGGCCGTGCTCTATGCCCGCGATGCGCGCGGCGGCCGCATCGACCCGCGCCGCCTCTCGAAGCTGATCACGCCGACCCTCTACCTGCCCTCGGCCACCGAGGTGCTCTCCGAGCTCGCCGGCGCGACCGATGCCGGCGCCGTGCTCGCCGCCTACAACCCGCCGCATGAGGGCTACCAGCGCCTCAAGGCCAAGCTCGTGGAGATGCGCGAGCATCTCGACGACACGCCGCTGGTGCGCATCCCCGCCGGCCCGCCGCTCAAGCTCGGCATGCGCGACGAGCGCGTCCCGCTGGTGCGCGCGCGTCTGGGCCTCGGCCCGAGCGAGGATCAAGTCTTCGACCGCTCGACCTCGCTGGCGCTGGCCGACTTCCAGAAGAAGGCCGGGCTGCCGGCCAACGGCATCCTGAGCGAGCGCACGCTGGCGGCGCTGGGCAAGCCGGCCACGGCACGCGGCGAGGAGGACATCGTCGCCCAGATGGAGCGCTGGCGCTGGCTGCCGCCCGATCTCGGCACCGACCACATCATGGTCAACGTGCCGGAGATGCGCGTGCGCGTCATCCGCTCCGGCAAGGTGGTGCACGAGGCCCGCACCATCATCGGCAAGCCGGAATCGGCGACGCCCATCTTCTCGCACAAGATGGACCACGTCATCGTCAACCCGTCCTGGTACGTGCCGCCCTCGATCCTGAAGAAGGAGTTCCTGCCGGGGCTGGCAGCCGATCCCGACTATGCCGCCAAGCGCGGCTACGTCGTCACCCGCACCAAGGGCGGCGGCATCTCGGTGCGCCAGCCGCCGGGCGAGCGCAATGCGCTCGGCTGGATCAAGTTCATGTTCCCGAACGAGCATGCGGTCTATCTGCACGACACGCCGAACCGCCGGCTCTTCGCCGGCGAGCGGCGGGCGCTCAGCCATGGCTGCGTGCGCGTCGAGAACCCGTTTGCACTGGCGGATCAGGTCCTCGGGCCGGAATGGACGCATGAGCGGCTGAAGCGCCTGATCGGCTCGGGAGAACGGCGAATCAACCTGCCGCAGCCGCTGGCGATCCACCTCGTCTACAATACGATCGTGGTCGGCGCCGATGGTCACATCACCCGCTTCGACGACGTCTACGGCTTCCATCGCATGGTCCGGCAGGCGCTCGAACAACGTGGCTAAATTGCGCCCGCCGCAAGGCGGGCACCTTTTTGCCACGATCCGTCTTTAGCCACCTCGTGCCAGTACTTTCTGGCGCAGTGATTGCCGGCTCGCTAACGAGCCGTTAACGCTTCTCCGCAACTGTTCGTTCACGTTCATCGTACCGCTTCGGCGGGGGCACCGAGACGGGTCAGACAGATTGGGCAGGATCAACGCCAAGCTTGCAGGATGGTTGCCGTCCGGCCTGGGGTCAGCCATGCGGCGCGTCCTGACCATCGGCATGGCCTGCACAGCCTCTATCCTGGCCGTTCGCAGCACGCAGGACGCCGTCGCCAACGGCGATACCCGCACGATCACCATCCGGCACATGCACACCAAGGAGGAGACGACCGTCACCTTCAAGCGTGACGGCCGTTATGATTCATCGGCGCTGGAGAAGCTGAACTGGGCCCTGCGCGACTGGCGCAGCGACGAGACGATTCGCATGGATCCGCGCCTGTTCGACGTCGTCTGGGAGACGCAGCGCCAGCTCGGCTCCGACCAGCCCTTCCACGTCGTCTCCGCCTATCGCTCGCCCAACACCAACGCCATGCTGCGCCGGCGCTCACGCGCGGTCGCCAAGCACAGCCAGCATATGCTCGGCAAGGCGATGGACTTCTACCTGCCAGACGTCCCCACGGCGCGCATCCGCGAGATCGGCATGCGGCTCCAGCGCGGCGGCGTCGGCTTCTATCCCAACGCCCACACGCCCTTCGTCCATCTCGACGTCGGCTCGGTCCGCTCCTGGCCGCGCATGACGCGCGACCAGCTCGTCCGACTGTTCCCGGACGAGAAGACCGTCCATATCCCGGCCGACGGCCAGCCCCTTGCTGGTTACGATCTCGCCAGGGCCGAAATCCTGTCGGGGGGTGGGTCCGTCGGCGGCTATGCGGTAGCCGATGCCGACGAGGGCGCGGTCGCGGCCTCCGGCGGCAAGAGCCTGTGGGCCTCGCTCTTCGGCGGCGATGACGAGGAGGCCGATGCCCGGCCGGCCCGTGGCCGCCGCGCTGCGCCGCGCCAGCAGCCGGCCGCCATCGCCTATGCCAGCCCCGGCTATGCCGACAGCAACTCCGGCGACGGCGGCCGGTTCGCCGTCGCCATGGCGCCGGAGCCGACGACGCGGACGCTCACGCGCGAACGCTCCGAGCGACTCGCTCCGCAGACAGCCGCAGCGCCGCCTCCTGCGCCGGCCACCCCAGCCACGGCTCCGGAGCCAGCCGCCCTGCCCACGCCGCCGCAGCAGCGCGCGCCTGAGAGCAGGCCTCAGCTCATGGATGCGCCGCTGCCTCTGGCGCGGCCACGCGGCCTCTCCGCGCCGGGAGACGATCCGGTCCAGGTCGCGGCCCTGCCCGCGACCGGCGGCGCACTCGCCTTCGCGCCGCAATCGGGCGCCGCCGCCGACCCGCGTCTCATCCTCGCATCGCTGCCGCCACGGCGGCCTGACGAGATGGTCGCGGCAACCACCCTTGCCCTTGCCGCCAGCCCGGCCGGCAGCCCGACCAACGCACCGTTGCCGCCGATCCGCCCGACGGCGCTCGCCGACGCCGCCATCGCCGCCCTGCGCGGCAGCGCCACGGATCAGGCGCCCGCCGCGGCAGCGGAAGGCCGCCTCGTCACGGCCGCGCTGCCTCCTGTCCGGCCGCGCGAAGGAGGCGTCACCTTCGTTCCGGCCAGCCAGCGCTCGGTCCCCGTCGCAGCCGAGCCTGAAGAACCTGAGGACATGGATCGCTCCGGCCTGAAATCGCTGTTCGCGACGGTCGCGCGCACCAGCGTATCGCCGGGCAGGCCGGTCAATGTCGCGACGGCGCGCGCCAGAACCGCAGGCCCCTCGGCCGCCCCGATCGCAGGCCCGAGCCCGGCCGCCGCGCTCGGCTTCAGCCATGCCGATTCCGGTGCCCCCAAACCGGGGGCCTTCAGCGGCCCGGCTGTGCGCCCGCTGCCGACGAGCTTCGTGCAGAACTGAGTGGTCGGGCGCCCGTCATGCTCGGGCTTGCTCCGAGCATCTCGCGACGCAGAGCCTCGGCCGGCTTGTGTTCTCGGGCCTCCCTGCGGTCGCCTGAGAACCACGCCTTAGGTGGCTCGGCTATTCCCGGTCGATCGGCCACGCCTTGAAGACGTCGAGCGCCTCGCAGGCCCGCGCCTGCTCGGCCAGCGCCGGCCAGCGCTCCTCCGGCGCGAATTCCGGGATCACGAAACGGCAGAAGCCCCAGGCGATCGCCGCGGCGATATCGCTCGGCAGCAGCTCCGGCCCTGCGGTCAGCTCGCCCTCCTTCGCCGCCGTGTCGAGCAGGTCGAGCGCGACGTGCAGCTGGCTGACGATGCGCTCCTGCCAGGGCGCATAGCGCTGCGCCTCCGGCCGCTTGCGCTCGTACTCGATCGACACTGCCTTGTCGGCCGCGACGATGCCGATGCCGGTGAGCGCGAGGTCGCGCCGGCGCGCCACGCCCTCGATCGGGCGCAGCGAGCGGCCCGCGACGTCCTCGAAATGCTGGATGATCAGCAGGGATTCGCTGATGGCGATGCCATCGTCTGTGACCAGCGTCGGCGCCTTGATCAGCGGGTTGATCGCCCGAAACTCGCCCATGTGGCGGAAGACCGAGACCGAGCGGTGCTCGAACGGCACCTCCAGCAAGCTGCCGGTGATCGCCGCACGGCGGACATAGGGGCTATCGAGCATTCCGACGAGCAGCATCGCTTCCTCCTGACAAGAGCGGTGCGACAGTGCAGAAGCCCGCGAAAGAAACCACGCGAATTCGCGTGATGCTGCGGATCACGCCGCTTGATGTTCGCGCTTCTTGGCCGGCGTGAGCTGGGCGCTCAGAGGTTCGTCCAGCCTGATGCCGCGCTGATGCGCCTCCATCTGGCAGGGATCCCAGTAAGGCGTGCCGCCGAAGCGCTCGACAAGCAGGTCGATCAGCACCCGAACCTTGCCGGGGACATAGGCACCCGGTGGGCGCACCACATAGAGCGCCCGCGTCGGCATGGGATGATCGAGCAGGATCGGTTCGACCGCGCCGGACCGGATGGCGTCGGAGGCAATGAAGGTCGGCAGCACGGCGAGCCCCAGCCCCGCCACGGCCCAGGATAGCAGCGTGTCGCCATTGTCGGAGCGCATCCGCCCCGGCGGCCGCACCGTGATCCAACGCTTGCCGGTGCGGAAGACCCAGTCCTGATCATTCGTGCCGCTATAGAGCAGGCAGTCATGGTCGTTGAGATCGGCAGGGATGGCGGGGCGGCCGCGCCGCGCGAGATAGGCCGGGCTGCCGATCACCGTGGCATGGACCGGCGCAACCCGGCGGGCGATCAGGCTTGAATCCTTCAGCGAGCCGATGCGGATCGCCGCATCGAAGCGCTCGCCGATCAGGTCGACATAGCGGTCGCTCGCCTGCACGTCGATCTCGAGCCGCGGGTACATTTGCGCGAGCTCGCCGAGCAGCGGCGCGACATGCTTGGTGCCGAAGGTGAGCGGCATCGAGAGCCGCAGCCGCCCGGCGACGCCGCCCGCCTGCTGCGCCACGGCCTCCCGCGCCTCTTCGAGCTCGGCCAGGATGCGCTCGCTGCGCGCCTTGAACTCCAGCCCGGCCTCGGTCGCGCTCACGCCGCGGGTGGTGCGGCTGAGCAGGCGCGTGCCGAGCTCCTCCTCCAGCCGGCTCACGCGGCGGCTGACGATCGACTTCGCCAGGCCGAGGCTCTGCGCCGCCCGGCCGAAGCCACCGGCCTCGACCACGGCGATGAAGCTGCGGATGTCATCGAGCTCCGACATGGGTGTTCCTCAGGGTGCAACAGCTTGGTGCCGATTATGCGAATTCTGGTGCGATCCGTGAACCACTATCTTCTCGGCCATCGAAATCACTCCTGCCGAATAGGAAGCTTCATCATGGCTACCGCCCTCGTCCTCAACAGCAGCGCTTCGGGCGCCGACTCGGTCTCCAGGCAGCTGGTCCAGGCCACGGTCTCCCGGCTGCGCGCCCAGAACCCCGGCGTGCATGTCGTCGAGCGCGATCTCGACGCCAACCCCATTCCGCATCTCAACGCGGAGACCACGGCCGCCGTGCGCGCCGGCATCACCGAGACGGCCGCGCAGCGCGAGGCGCTCGCCCTTTCCAACGCGCTGGTCGAAGAGCTGAAGGCCGCCGACACCATCGTCATCGGCGCGCCGATGTATAATTTCGGCATTCCTTCGACGCTGAAGAGCTGGTTCGACTACGTGCTGCGCGCCGGTGTCACCTTCCGTTACAGCGAAGCCGGCCCCGAGGGCCTGCTCAAGGGCAAGCGCGCCATCGTCGTCGAGAGCCGTGGCGGCCTCTACAGCAGCGGCCCGGCCCAGTCGCTGGATTCGCAGGAGCCGCATCTGCGCACCATGCTCGGCTTCGCCGGCATCACCGAGGTCACCTTCATCCGCGCCGAGAAGCTGGGCTATGGCACCGAGGCTCGCGAAGAGGCGATCCGCAACGCCAACGCCGAACTCGCCCTCGTCGCCTGAGGACGGCACAAGCAAAAGAGCCCCGTATCGGTCAGCCGATGCGGGGCTTTCTGTCGTCTGCGTCCAGGATCAGTCGCTGCGACGCGCGGCGCGCGCCACCGCGGCGGCGACCCGCTCATGCCCTTCCGCCAGGATCGCCGTAGCCAGGCGGACATGCTCGGTTGGCCGTAGCGAGCACTTGCTGCCAGGCAGAACCGCGATGCCGTGGGCGGCGAGTGTCACCAGCGCATATTGCTCGGACTCGACCGGAATCCAGATGCAGAGCCCATCCGTCTCCGGCATCGCGACGCCGTGCTCCGCCAAATGCCCCAGCAAGGTCCGCCGGCGCTCCGCATAGATCCGGCGCGCGTCGGCGACGCTCCGCATCGTCGCCGCATCCTCGAGCAGCCAGGCCGTGGCGGCCTGCAGCAGCCGGCTCGTCCAGCCGGAGGAGAAGCTGCGGTAGGATTGAATCTGCCGGATGACCTTGTCCGGTGCCGAGAGCACGGCGATCCGCAGATCCGGGCCGAGCGATTTGGAGAAGGAGCGGATGTGGACGACCCGCTCGGGCATGGTCGCGCCCAGGCTGATCGGCGGGTGGATGGAGACATCGCCGACGCCGTCATCCTCGATCACCAGTGTCTCGCTGGCGGCCAGCAGCGTTGCCAGCTCCTGCAGGCGTCGCGCGCTGACGGGCCGGCCTGTGACGGAATGAGTGCGCGGCTGGAACATGAAGGCGGCGGGGCGCCGTGACAATGCGGCTGCGAGCTGGTCTGGCAGAGGTCCCTCCGCATCGCAGCCGATCGGCAGAAGCTCGGCGCCGAGATTCTCGATGATGTCGAGGAGGCGCATCGCCGTAGGGTCCTCGATCGCGACGCAGGAGCCCGGCAGCACCGTCGCATTCAGCACAGAATAGACCGCGTTGTAGCCGCCATTGGTGGCAAGGAAGGCATCCGGCGCATAGGGCCATTGCGGCAGCACCGCCTCTCGCAGCGCCGGCAGGATCGAAGCACGCTCATAGCTGTTGAGGTCCTCGACGCAGGCCGCATGGGCCAGCGCTCCGTGCAGCGACGGCAGCAGGCTGGCGTCGGGGATGGCAAGCGACAGATCGAGCACGCCCGGGCCGAAATGGGCGACGCTGCCCATGCGGGCCGGGCGGGGCGTGGCGCTGTCGCCGCTGACCCAGGCGCCGCCGCGCCCGCGCCCCGAGACGATCTTCTGCCGCTTCAGCTCGCTCCAGGCTTCCGAGATCGTGCCGGGGCTGACGCCGAGCGTGAAGGCGAGGTCGCGCACGGTCGGCATCCGCGTGCCCACGGCCAGCGCACCCGAGCGGATCAGCGCGCTGACCTCCAGCGCAATTCCGCGTGCGGTGCGTTGCGTCAGGCGGCTCGCCAGCCAGGTCGCGTCGGGTTCGGTGCTCATCGATTCGGAAATTAATGTTCAGGAACGTAATATCGATTGATCAGCCAAAGTGAACATTTAATCTGCCTGATATTCAAGGCTTGGAACGAGGTATGCGTTGAAACCTGTCATCCGGCTGGCCCTGCGGGACTGGGACTTCATCACGCCGCTGCTGCTCGGCGACGTCGCCTCCGACCAATTCGAGCTCAAGATCGAGCGGCTCGCGGCCCTGCCGGACGATTTCGCCAGCGACCCGCGCTTCGACGCCTCGGAGATTTCGTTCAGCCGCTACACCACCGGGAAAGCGCGGGGCGAGACCGGCGTCTTCGGCATTCCGAACTTCATCATGCGCGGCTTCCGGCATCGCTGCGTCGTCACGGCGGCGGACAGCCCGCTGACGCGCTTCGAGGATCTGCGCGGCAAGCGCATCGGCATCGCCGGCTGGCAGGATTCCGGGAACACCTGGACGCGCGCAGCCCTGGCCGAGGCCGGGATCGGTATCGAGGATGCGTTCTGGGCGGTCAGCCGCCTCGCGGCAGACCATCCGGTCACCGACCGCGTCGGCCGCTATGCGCGGCCGGGCCGGATCGAGGCGCTGGCCGGCCAGCCGCCGCTGCTCGATCTGCTCGCCGCCGGCGAGATCGACGCCGTGCTGATGCCGTTCATGCCCAAGGGCTTCTTCTCGCAGGGCTCGGCATTCCGCGCCCTGCTGCCGGATGTCCGCGCGGCGGAGGTCGGCTATTTCCGCAAGGTCGGCTTCGTGCCCGGCATGCACATCATCGGGCTCAAGCCGGAGCTTGTGGCGCGCGAACCCTGGCTGCCGCAGGCGCTCAGCGACCTGCTCGACGAGAGCCAGCGCGTCTGGCTGGAGAAGCGCCGCCGCTATGCCGACACCAGCCCCTGGCTGATCGACGAGCTCGTGCGCAGCGGGCATGATCTCCCGACCGAATGGAATGCGAGCGGCCTCGGCCCGAACCGGGCAATGGTCGCGGCCTTCCTGGAACAGCTGCGGATCCAGGAACTCGCCGAGACCGATCTGACGCCGGAGACGCTGTTTCCGGCCGTCGGCGCTGGGGCCGAGCAGGCCGCCTGAGCGCGCGAACCAGTTTTAGAAATAACGAACAGGGGAATGTCGCCATGAAGATGATCGTGAAACTGGCCGGTGCCGTCGCGTTTTCCGTTGCGCTCATGCAGGGCGCGGCGCAGGCGCAGGACCAGTCGATCCAGATCCCGAAGCAGAAGGTCGACGAGGCTCTGCGCGCCAAGCTGCCGGAGACGATCCGCGCCGCCGGCAAGATGATCTCGGTCAATAACGGCTCCTTCCCCCCCTACGAAATCGTCACCGACACCAACAAGATGATCGGCGCCAGCGCCGATCTGTCCGAGGCGCTCGGCGAACTGCTCGGCGTCAAGATCGAGCACGCCACGGTCAACGGCCTCGCCTCGTCGCTGAGCGGCATCGCCGCCGGCCGCTTCCAGTTCGCGATGGGCCCGATCGGCGACTTCAAGTCGCGCCAGGAGGCAAACGACTTCGTCGACTATGTCCGCGAATACGTGGTCTTCGCCGTGCAGAAGGGCAATCCGAAGGCCATCAACAGCCTGGAGGACAGCTGCGGCAAGAAGATCGCCGTGATGTCCGCCGGCTCGGCCGAGAAGGTCATCAAGGCGCAGGCCGAGAAATGCGCCGCCGATGGCAAGCCTGTGCTGGAGGTGATGTCCTTCACCGATCAGCCGACCTCGATCCTGTCGGTGCGCTCGCGCCGCGCCGATGCGTTCTTCTCGTCGCAGGCGCCGCTCAGCTATTTCGTTCAGCAGGCGAAGGGCGATCTCGAGCTGGCCGCCATCGGCAAGGCGAACGGCTTCCAGGATCTGTTCCAGGGCGCCGTCGTGCCGAAGGGCTCGCCGCTCGGCGAGGTGCTGGTCGGCGGCATCAAGGCGCTGAAGGCCAACGGCACCTATGCCGCGATCTTCAAGAAATGGGGGCTCGAGAACAACATGATCGACGAGCCCGGCATCAACCGGTCGACGAACTGAGCCTGAGCACAGGATGAGCAACGCAACACAGGCGGCGGGCGAGCGCGAACTGGCGCTGCGCGACGTCGCCACGGCGCATCGCCCGGCCGAATGGGGACGCTGGCTGCTTTGGGCCTTCGTGCTCCTCATCGCAGCCAACTTCGCCTGGATCGTCGCCTGGAACCCGAATTTCGGGTGGCCGGTGGTGGCGCAATGGTTCACCGCGGAGTCGATCCTGCGCGGCCTCACGGTGACACTCGGCCTGACCGTCGTCGCCATGGTGATCGGCGTCGCCATCGGGCTGCTGCTCGCCATCGGCCGGCTTTCGGACGACCGTTTGTTCAGCGGCCTCGCCGGCCTCTACATCTGGTTCTTCCGCGGCACGCCGCTCCTGGTGCAGCTCATCTTCTGGTACAATCTCTCGACGCTGTTCCCCGAGATCTCGATCGCCATCCCCTTCGGGCCGACGCTCGTCAGCTGGCACACCAATGACCTGATCACGCCGATGACGGCGGCGATCGCCGGGCTTTCGCTGAACGAGGCCGCCTATATGGCCGAGATCATCCGCGGCGGCCTGATCTCCGTCGACAAAGGGCAGGTCGAGGCGACCGACGCCTTCGGCATGACGCGGGCACGGGCATTGCGCCGGGTCATCATCCCGCAGGCGATGCGCTCGATCGTGCCGCCCACCGGCAACCAGCTCATCAGCATGATCAAGGCGACCTCGCTGGTCAGCGTCATTGCCATGGCCGATCTGCTCTATTCGGTGCAGGCGGTCTACAACCGCACCTTCGAGGTCATCCCCATGCTGATGGTGGCCGTGATCTGGTATCTCGCGATCACCTCGGTCCTGAATATCGGCCAAGGCTTCATCGAGCGCTACTATGCGCGCGGCGAGCGGGGCGCGACGCAGGCCAAGCCCGTCATCGCGGAGGCGACCCCATGAGCCGCGATGCGATCAAGGCCGGCGCCGCGCCGCTGGTCAGCGCCCGCAATGTCCACAAATCCTTCGGCGCCAACGAGGTGCTGAAGGGCATCGACCTCGATGTCGCGCCGGGAGAAGTCGTGGTGATCCTCGGGCCGTCCGGCTCGGGCAAATCGACCTTCCTGCGCTGCATCAACCATCTCGAGGCGATCGACCGCGGCTCGATCATGGTGGCCGGCGAGCAGATCGGCTACCGGCTCGCGGGGGAGCGGCTGGTCCGGCTGTCGAACCGGGCGATCGCGGCGCAGCGCCGCCAGATCGGCATGGTCTTCCAGCAGTTCAACCTCTATCCGCATATGACGGCGCTGGAGAACATCATCGAGGCTCCCGTCGGCGTGCACGGCCACAGCCGCAAGGAGGCGACCGACTACGCGATGGAGCTGCTCGGCCGCATCGGCCTGACCGAGAAGGCACATGCCTATCCGCGCCAGCTCTCGGGCGGCCAGCAGCAGCGCGTCGCCATCGCGCGGGCGCTCGCCATCCGGCCGAAGCTGATGCTGTTCGACGAGCCGACTTCGGCGCTCGACCCCGAACTCGTCGGCGAGGTGCTGGCAACGATGCGCGATCTCGCCGTGCAGGGGCTGACGATGATCGTCGTCACCCATGAGATCGGCTTCGCGCGCGAGGCGGCCGACCGAGTCGTCTTCATGGATGGTGGTGTCGTCGTCGAGCAGGGGCCGCCGGGCGAGGTGCTCGCCTCTCCCAAGCATAGCCGCACGCGCTTGTTCCTGAGCCGCTTCATTCGCGAGGCGGTTTGACGCGTGACGCCGCGAGAGCGCGAGCAAGCTCGCGCTCGCCTGCGCTTACGGCGGTCGCGCGCGGCTCTGGCAACCTGATCTGAAACCGTTTCGGATTGCGGCGCCGATCGCCCGCGGGCTGGCGGTTTCGCCAAAGCCGGCAGAGCTCGCCGACAAGACGTCTTCAGACAATTTGGAGCGATCAAGTATTGGCAGTATAAACATATTGCAAAAACGGCGTGGTCGCCGGTCTGGCGGAAGGATCACCTCTGCATCTCGGAGGAGGGTGTCCGATGGCACGTAGGGCCGTGATAGCCTTGTTGATTCTGGCGGGATGGCCGCATTCGGCCATGGCGGCCGGCGACGCTGCCGCAGGCGAGAAAATCTTCCTGAGATGCCGGGCCTGCCACCAGATCGGCGAGACCGCGAGAAACGCTGTCGGGCCAAAGCTGAATGGCCTCTTCGGCCGCCCGTCGGGCTCGATCGAAGGCTACAGCTATTCGGCCGCCAACAAGAACTCCGGCATCGTGTGGGATGAACCGACGTTCCGGGATTACATCAAGGCGCCTCAGGCCAAGATCCCAGGCACCAAGATGACATTTCCGGGCCTCAAATCCGACCAGGAAATCGACGACGTCGTCGCGTTTCTCAAGCAATTCGATGCTGACGGGAAGAAAAAATAGCCGCTTCGCCCCCCGGCCGCGGCTCCCGTCAAGCTGATCTGCCGTGCGGCGTCGATTGACAACTCCCGTGCGCAGGACGACAACATGACGATGACTTTGGTCCGGCGACTTGACTGCCCCGCGGCCCGGTCGAAAGTGGATGCGCCCGATTGCGGCGCATCGTCGTCCAGGCGAGCCAAGGGTTCGGCGATGACGAGCAGGAAGCAAAAGCTCAGGCCTCCCCATCCGCCCGGCGGAATTCGCGCCCGCCGACTGCCTTGCTCCACTCCCGATCTCGTCGGCCTCGTTCGTTTCAAGCAGGGGATCCGGTCGGCCCCGGGCTGCAGCGTCGTTTTGATGTCGAAGATAAGTTTGTTCGCCTAGCGCCGCGGCGCATTTGCCTGCGCCGCAGCGTTGCCTTGCTCCTGTTCATCGCCGCCCTCGGCAAGGATGAAAAGGGATGGGTATCGCGGTCGTCCTGGCTCTGGTCGTGATCGGCTCGGTGGTCTTCCACTTCCTGAGCCCGTGGTGGTGGACGCCGATCGCCTCCAACTGGCGCTATATCGACGACACCATGATCATCACGTTCTGGATCACCGGCGCCGTCTTCACGGCGGTCGTGCTGTTCATGGCCTATTGCGTCTTCCGGTTCCGCCACCGTGAAGGCAGCCGCGCCGCCTACCAGCCGGAAAACAAGCGGCTCGAATGGTGGCTCGCGATCGGCACGGGGATCGGCGTCGCAGCCATGCTCGCGCCCGGCCTCGTCGTCTGGCACCGGTTCGTCACGGTTCCGAAGGACGCGACCGTCGTCGAGGTCGTCGGCCAGCAATGGCAATGGGCCTACCGGCTACCGGGCGCGGACGGCAAGCTCGGCACCGCCGACATCGCCCAAATCACGCCGGAGAACCCGCTCGGCATCGATCCGAAAGACCCGCACGGGCAGGACGACATCGTGATTCAGGGCGACCAGCTTCATCTGCAGCTCGGCAAGCCGGTCAAGCTGCTGCTGCGCTCGCTCGACGTGGTGCATGATTTCTACGTCCCGGAATTCCGGGCCAAGATGGACATGATCCCGGGTACCGTCACCTATTACTGGCTCACTCCGACCCGGGCCGGCACCTTCGAGGCGCTGTGCTCCGAGCTGTGCAGCACCGGCCACACCTTCATGCGCGGCGGCGTCGTGGTCGAGCCCGAGAGCCAGTACCGCGACTGGCTGCAGCAGCAGAAAACCTTCGCCCAGCTCCGGAGCCCAGCGAGGACGCAGGCGAGGAACTAGGGACGAGACAGGGGCGAGCTCCCGAACGGGGCTGCGAGGAGTGGGAGATGGCGCGATGGTCGACGTGATGCACGGCGTCCCCGAACCGCTACCGGCGGCCGAGATCGACGATGTCGAGCTCTATCATCCGAGGAGCTGGATCACGAAATACGTCTTCTCGCAGGATGCCAAGGTCATCGCCGTCCAGTATTCGACCGTGGCGCTGGCGATCGGGCTGGTCGCCCTGGTCCTGTCCTGGCTGATGCGGCTGCAGCTCGGCTTCCCCGGCGCGCTCCCCTTCATCGACCCGGATCGCTACTACCAGCTCATCACCATGCACGGGATGATCATGGTGATCTATCTGCTGACCGCCCTCTTCCTCGGCGGCTTCGGCAACTATCTCATCCCGCTGATGCTCGGCGCGCGGGATATGGTGTTCCCCTATGTGAACATGCTGAGCTTCTGGATCTATTTCCTCGCCGTGCTCGTGCTCCTCGGCGGCTTCTTCCTGCCGGGCGGACCGACGGGGGCAGGATGGACCCTCTACCCGCCGCAAGCGATCCTCGCCAACACACCCGGCCAGCAATGGGGCATCATCGTGATGCTCTCCTCGCTGATCCTCTTCATCATCGGCTTCACCATGGGTGGGCTGAACTACGTCGTGACGGTGCTGCAAGGGCGCGCCCGGGGCATGACGCTGATGCGCATGCCATTGACGATCTGGGGCATCTTCACGGCGACCGTCATGGCGCTGCTCGCCTTTCCCGCGCTCTTCGTCGGCGCCGTGATGATGCTGCTCGACCGGCTGATCGGCACCAGCTTCTTCATGCCGGCCATCATCGCGATGGGCGAGCCGCTGGCCTATAAGGGCGGCAGCCCGATCCTGTTCCAGCACCTGTTCTGGTTCTTCGGACACCCCGAGGTCTACATCGTGGCGCTGCCGGCCTTCGGCATCGTCTCCGACCTGATCAGCACCCATGCGCGCAAGAACATCTTCGGCTACCGCATGATGGTATGGGCGCTGATAGCGATCGGCGCGCTCAGCTTCGTCGTCTGGGCGCACCATATGTATGTCAGCGGCATGTATCCCGCCTTCGGGTTCTTCTTCGCCACCACGACGCTGATCATCGCGATCCCCACCGCGATCAAGGTCTACAACTGGGTGCTGACCCTCTGGCAGGGCGACATCCACTTCACCGTCCCGATGCTGTTCGCGCTCGGCTTCATCGTCACCTTCGTGAATGGCGGGCTCACCGGGCTCTTCCTCGGCAATGTCGTCGTCGACGTGCCGCTCTCCGACACGATGTTCGTCGTCGCCCATTTCCACATGGTGATGGGCGTCGCGCCGATCCTCGTGATCTTCGGGGCGATCTACCATTGGTATCCGAAGGTCACCGGGCGCATGCTCGACGATCGGCTCGGAAAGCTCCATTTCTGGGTCACTTTCCTCGGGGCCTATCTGATCTTCTTCCCGATGCACTACATCGGATTGATGGGCGTGCCGCGCCGTTATCACGAGATCGGCGGGATAGCCCTCGTTCCGCCGTCAGCGGCAACGCTGAACGAATTCATCACGGTCGTCGCGCTGATCGTCGGCGCCACCCAGCTCGTCTTCCTGTTCAATCTCGTCTGGAGCCTCAGGCATGGCCGGCCCGCGGGCGGCAATCCCTGGCGCGCGACCACGCTGGAATGGCAGACGCCGCAGACGCCGCCCGCCCATGGCAACTGGGGCAAGACCCTGCCCGTGGTCTATCGCTGGCCCTATGACTACAGCGTGCCCGGCGCCGCGGAGGACTTCCTGCCGCAGAACCAGCCGCCGGCTCCGCAGACCGGATGAGGAGATGCCGCCATGGGCGTGGTCCTCGGGTTCATCGTCGTCGTGGCAGCCTTCGCCGGCTGGTGGCTCTCGCGCCAGCGCCTGACGGCAAAGCCCTGGCTCGAAGTCGGCGTGATCGGCGACGCCGCCGAGCCGACCTCGCCCACGACGGCGAAGCTCGGCCTCGGCAGCTTCCTCGTCGTCGCCAGCTCGCTCTTCGCGCTTCTCATCAGCGCCTATTCGATGCGCATGAGCATGGCCGATTGGCGCGCGCTGCCGATGCCGGCGGTGCTCTGGTTCAGCACAGGGCTGCTGATCCTGGCGAGCATCGCCCTGCACATGGCGGTGGTCGCCGCGCGTTGCGACGAACGCGGCGCGCTCCGCTCCAGCCTTCTCGCGGCGGCGGTCTGCTCGCTCGCCTTCCTCTCCGCCCAGGCGCTGGCATGGCACGAGCTTGCCGCAGCCGGCTATTTCGCCGCCGCCAACCCCGCCAGTGCCTTCTTCTATCTGATCACGGCCGTTCACGGAGCCCATGTGCTCGGCGGGCTCGTCGCGCTTTGCCGAACCTACGCCAGAGCCTTCGCCATCCCGAAGGACCTCGCGCCGAAGATCCCACGCGAGCTCACCCTCAGCGTCGAGCTCTGCGCCATCTACTGGCATTTCCTGCTGCTGGTCTGGCTTGTCCTGTTCAGCCTGCTGATGCGCTGGACGGACGACCTCATCGAGATCTGCCGGGGATTGCTGACCTAGAGCTCCTGACGAGGAGGGGCCGATGAATGAGATTGCGCCGACTGCCGTGAACGCAGACATCATCCGCCCCGCCGGCTGGCGCGGCATCGCGGCCGATTGGTCGTCCGATCAGCGGGCCTTCAAGAACGTCTCCTGGGGGAAGGCCATGATGTGGGTCTTCCTCCTCAGCGACACCTTCATCTTCGGCACCTTCCTCATCTCCTACATGACGGTCAGAGCGTCGACGGTGGTGCCCTGGCCCAATCCGAGCGAGGTCTTCGCGCTCGAGATCGGCGGCCACCATCTTCCGTTGATCCTGATCGCGATCATGACCTTCGTCCTGATCAGCAGCAGCGGCACGATGGCGATGGCGGTCAATTTCGGTTATCGCCGCGACCGCAGGAAGACGGCGATCCTGATGCTCGCGACCGCCGTGCTCGGCGCGGCCTTCGTCGGCATGCAGGCTTTCGAATGGTCGAAGCTGATCGCGGAAGGCGTCCGCCCCTGGGGGAACCCCTGGGGTGCGGAGCAGTTCGGTTCCAGCTTCTTCATGATCACCGGCTTCCACGGCACTCATGTCACGATCGGCGTGATCTTCCTGATCATCATCGCCCGCAAGGTCTGGCGCGGTGATTTCGACCAAGGCCGGCACGGCTTCTTCACGAGCCGGAAGGGTCGCTACGAGATCGTCGAGATCACCGGCCTCTACTGGCACTTCGTCGATCTCGTCTGGGTTTTCATCTTCGCGCTGTTCTATCTCTGGTGAGGTGGCGACATGGCACAACCGGCGGCTCATAACGACGCGCAACAGCACCCGATCAGGCTCTACCTCGTGGTCTGGGCCTGGCTGTTCATCCTCAGCACCTGCTCTTACCTGGTCGACTATTTCGGCCTCGTCGGCTACCTGCGCTGGTCGCTGATCCTGCTCTTCATGATGTTGAAGGCGGGCCTGATCGTCGCGGTCTTCATGCATATGGCCTGGGAGCGGCTGGCACTGACCTATGCGATCCTCACCCCGCCGCTGGCGCTCCTCGTCTTCGTCGGAATCATGCTGTTCGAGTCGCACTACACGCTCTTCAGCCGGCTGACCTTCTTCGCGACCGGCTCATGAGGCGCCAATTTCGGAACGCGGGCCGAGCCGCGCGCGCCATCGGCGTGCCCGGCGCAATCCGAACTTGCGACCTCTTCCTGTCGGAGAATCGCACGCCGAAGTCCCCCGATACGCGTGGCGTATCGCGCTTCCCGTACGGCCGGGGGAGTGCGGCACCAGGTCTAGCGCTGAAACACTTCCGGATAAGCAAAGAGACCGGGCGCGCCGCCCGTGTGCCAGAAGACGACGGTTTCGTCGGGGCCGATGGCGCCTGTCCTTACGAGCGAAAGGAGTCCGGCCATCGCCTTTCCGGTATAGACCGGGTCGAGGAGAATTCCCTCCTCGCGGGCAACCAACTGGACGGCCTCGATCATCTCAGCGGTGGGCTGGCCGTATCCCGGCCCAACCCGGGAATCATCGATATCCAGAGCGGACACGGCGCTCCTCTGGCGATCCTCCAGACCGAAAATATCCTGAACCAGCCCGGAGACGATGACCCCGGCCTGCTCTGATGAGCGCGAGACGCTGATGCCGTGCACGCGCCAGGGCAACCCGGCCTGCTCCACGCCGGCAAGGATGCCGGCATGGGTGCCGCCGCTTCCCGTCGGCAGAACGATGCGGTCGATACGGCAGCCTTCATCCTTCGCCTGGGCCGCCAATTCCAGAAGCGCATCGCGATAGGCGAGGCTTCCAAGCGCATTCGAGCCGCCGACCGGGATGAAGTAGGGCTTCCGTCCCTGCCCCGTCAGCCCTGCCATCGCCTCCGCAGCGATCGCAGAACCGTCTTCGCTCGCGGCGAGGAGACGAATCTCCGCGCCAAAGATTCCGTCGAGCAGCCAATTCCCGTTGGTTCGATAGGCTTCGCTGCGATTTGCGACCGAGTCGGTCAGCAGCAGCAGGCAGCCGAGGCCATTCCGTGCGGCCGCCGCCGCGGTCTGACGGGCATGATTCGACTGGATCGCGCCCATGGTCACCAGCATGTCGGCGCCGTGCTTCAGAGCGTCGGCCACCAGATATTCGAGCTTGCGGACCTTGTTTCCGCCTCCGGCAAAGCCGGTGCAGTCGTCACGCTTGATCCAGATCGACGGCGCCCGGCCATTGCCGCCGAGCGCGCTCGCAAGGCGGGGCAATCGCTCGAAGGGCGTCGGCAGCATCGCAAGCCGGATAGCGTCGTGGCGGTTCATTCGAGCAAGCTCCGGCATCTGGACGGCGTCAGCGATACCATACCGCCGGAATGGAGATTGGCTGGGCCCGCTGCCGCATGCCGGATGTGCGTCTTCGACGCAGCGGCGTGGCCATGGCGACAGTTCAGGCGTCGGCGTGCTTCGCCAGGCCTCGCCTTGATCGTCCTTCTGGACCGCAAGCGCGCGACATGCCGGCAACAAGGGTGCCGGAGGCGAGGTGTCCGTTGCGAGGATCGATGCGGGGGATATCGATCACAAGCAAAGAGCAGCCGCGGCGTGCCGACGCGGCGCGAATGAATGACCTTTGCCGCCGCGTAGCAGGTTTCTAATCGCCAATCTTGATAGAAGCGCGCGATCGGGGGGACCGAAATCGCCGAGATGATCACCCTTGCCGGATGATTTCCACGAAGCGGGCGGCCAGCCGCGAAAGTGGTCTGCTGCGCACCGTCATCAGGCAAATCGTGGTGGGGATCTCAGGCCGGAGCGAAAGCTGCGCCAGCCCATCGAAGCGCTGCGCCTGCGTCAGCAGGCTGTCGATCAGCGTGACATCGCCAGGTTCGGCCAACAGATGCGCCGCCGAGATGCTGTAGGGAACCGTTATGAACGGCGCATAGTCGAGCCCTTCCCGCTCATAGGCTTGAGCGATCAGCCAGCCGAGCGGTGACTTCTCGCGATCGAAGCAGATCATCCTCCGCGTCTTGAGTTCGTGCAGGCTGACCCTGCCTTGCCCGGCGAGGGGATCGTCCTCGCGCACCAGTGCGATGATCGAGCCGCCGACGAGCGGCGTCAGCGCGATATCGTCGGTGACGCGAGGGGAAAACATCAGGCCGATATCGGCTGTCCCCTGCGAGAGCTCGGTCGGCGCATCGCCCATGATCAGCTCGACGCGCGCCTGCGGGTATTCGTCGGTCAGGCGGCGCAGGGCGCGGGCGATGATGCCATGGCCGATGCTCGGCGTGGAGGCGATGCGCAGCGGCATTTCCCGGCCGGCGCGCAATCGCCCCGCGGCGTCCCGCAAGGCGCGCCATTCCTGATCGACCGTGTCGAGTGCCGTCATGAGGGCGCTGGCTGCGGGCCGCAGGCTCAGCCGGCCTTCGCGGCGCTCGAAGACCTCGACGCCGAGGCTAGCCTCGCTGCGCGCGATGATCTTGCTGATGGCGGATTGCGTCAGATTCAGCTGGCGCGCGGCCTCGACCGTGGTGCCGAAGCGGTGCACCGCACGGAGCACGGCGGCGTGGGCTGGCGTGAACGGTCTCATGGCGCCGGGCGCTCCTGAAGCTGCGCGAGGAGCAGCCGGGCGGCGCGATCGAGGAGAGATCCCCGCCGGTGATGGGCATAGGCCGTGACCAACGGGCTCTGCTCCAGCGGCAAGGCGGCGAGGCCTTCGACGAGATTGCTGCTGATGACGAAGCCGTCGACCAGCGCGATGCCGACGCCCTCGCGGGCGAGATGGCAGGCGGTGTCGGTATGGCGGACGGTGATCGCGACGCGATCGGCCAATCCTGCGCCGACCAGCGCGTCCTGGAAGCTGTCGGAGGCGCTCACGCCGTCGGGACCATAGCTGATCAGCCGCTCGCCCTCGATATCGTCCCGCGACAGCGCCGCACGCCCGGCATGCGGATGCGTCCGCGACAGCACGCAGACGAGCGGGCTGCGTCCCAAGGCGACGTCCTCGATATCCTCGGTCGCCATCGGGCCGTAGGAGATGCCGAGATCGGCCTCGCCGGCGCCGAGATGCTCGCGCACATGGTCGAACATGATCTCCACGGCGGCGGCCTCGCCGAGCTTGCGCCGCGTCGAGGTGATTGCCGGCGGCAGGATGCTGTGCGCCAGCCCCGGCACGGTCGCCACCCTCAGCCTGTCGGCCATGCCGACGCGGATCATGTCCGCTTCGTGCCGCGCGCGGCGCAGCACGTTGAAGAGCGGTTGGGCTTGCCTGACCAGCGACTGCGCTTCCGGCGTCGGCACCAGCCGGCCCTGGATGGTCGTGGCGAGGCTGAGCCCGAATTCGTCCTCCGCCTGCCGCAGGGTCTTGATGACGGCGGACTGGCTGATGCCGAGGCCCTGCGCCGCCTCGCCCGTTCCGCCGAGCCTCACGAAGGTGTCGACCGCCAGCAGCGAGCCCAGCTTCATAGGGTATTCCAGATGGTTGATGATCTTGCCGAAGGTTTCATTGGAAGGACTAGTTGTCGTTATGGAAGGATGCAAGCCGCCGCCGCAATGCGGCCAATGAATCAGGGGATCGGTATGACCAAGCTTCGCTCGTTGCTCTCGGCTGGCGCGCTCGCGCTCGCACTCGGCGCCCCCGCTCTGGTAACGGCGCCTTCCACCGCTTTGGCCAAGGGGACGCTGCGGCTCGCGCAGACACAGGACCTCGTCTCGCTCGATCCGATCGCGACCAGCGACAACGCCTCGATCTACGCGCAGCTGCTCATCTTCGACACGCTGCTGCGGCCGAGCAAGGACGCCACGAAGCTCGAGCCCGGCCTCGCCGAGAGCTGGAAGGTCAGCGACGACGGCATGACCTACAGCTTCAAGCTGCGCGAGGCGAAGTTCTCGGATGGCACGCCGGTCACGGCCGCCGACGTCGCCTTCTCCCTGAAGCGCGCCGGCAGCGACGCTTCGAGCTGGAAGCGCTTCTTCTCCGGCATCGACACGATCGAGACGCCGGACGACCGCACCGTCGTGCTCAAGCTCAAGAAGGTGTTCACGCCGCTCCTCAACAACCTCGCCCTGTTTTCCTCGGCGATCCTGCCGCAGAAGGCCTTCGAGGCCGCCGGCGACAAGTTCTTCGAGAAGCCGGTCGGCAGCGGCCCCTTCACGGTCGCGGCCTGGAACAAGGGCCAGGGCCTGTCGCTGAAAAAGAATGCGAACTACTGGCAGGCCGGCAAGCCCGACCTCGACGGTGCCGAGCTGATGGTCATCCCGGAGGGCAACAGTCGCGTGCTGAAGCTGCAGGCCGGCGAAGTCGACGCCGCGATCGACATTCCACTGAACCAGCTCCAGGGCCTCGGGCGCGACAGCAAGATCAAGACGGCGGTGGCAAACGTCTTCCGCACCGATTTCGTGCTGATGAACACCAGGAAGAAGCCGTTCGACGACATTCGCGTCCGGCAGGCGCTGAACTACGCCATCGACAAGGAGGGGCTGCTCAAGGCGCTCCTCTACGGCACGGGCAAGGTCTCGAACTCGCCGATGCCGCCGATGGCCTATGCCGATCCGGGCCTGAAGCCCTATGCGCATGACGTCGCCAAGGCCAAGGCGCTGCTGACGGAAGCCGGCTACAAGGACGGCTTCAAGACCTCGCTGCTCGTCGATTCCAGCAAGCCGCTGCATCGCCAGCTCGGCCAGGCCCTGCAGGCGGCGCTGAAGCAGATCGGTGTCACCGCCGATATCCGCCTCGTCGAGGGCGGCACGCACTGGACCACCACGAAGGCCGGCGACTACGAGATGGCCGTCGCCTATGCGACCAGCGACACGATCGATCCGGACCAGCTCGTCGGCTTCCTGCTCGTCAATCCGGAGCGTGCCAATGCCTATCACACCGAGTGGAAGAACGAGCGCCTGAACGAACTCTACGAGAAGGAGCGCGTGACCGCGGACGGGCCCGAGCGCGGCAAGATGTTCCAGGAGATCGTCAAGCTCGCCCATGAGGGCGCACCGTCGGTCTTCCTGTTCTATCCCGGAACCTCCTACGCCTATCGCAGCAATGTCGAAGGCTTCGAGGTGCTCCCGACCTCGAATTTCCGCCTCGAGGACGTCAAGCTGAAGTGATGCAGGGGCGCCTTGGCGCCCCTCGTCCCGCCTCGCCATGCTGATCTACATCATCAAGCGTCTCGCGCAGCTGGTGCCGGTCCTGTTCGGCATCACGCTGGCCTGTTTCCTCCTGCTGCGTGCGCTTCCGGGCGACCCCGCGACATTGCTTCTCGGCGCCCGCGGTGGGCCGGAGGAAATCGCGCTGATGAAGCAGCGACTCGGCCTCGATCTGCCGCTGTGGCGGCAGTATCTGCTCTTCCTCGCCGATATCGGCTCGGGCAGCCTCGGCCGCTCGGTGGTGCATGCCCGGCCGGTGATGCAGCTCGTGTTCGAGCGGCTGCCGGCGACATTGTGGCTCGTCGCCTACTCGACGACGCTCGCCATCGCGATGACCGTGCCGCTGGCGCTCTGGTCGGCGCTGCGGCGCGGCGGGCCGGTCGATATCGCGATCAAGCTCGCCTTCACGATCGTCATCGCGATGCCGTCCTTCTGGCTCGGGCTGATCTTCGTCATCCTCTTCGCGATCTGGCTGCCGCTGTTTCCGACCTCGGGCTATGGCGAGGATTTCCTCTCCCGGCTGCACCACACCACGCTGCCGGCGCTGGTCATCGCGCTCGCTACGGCATCGCTGACGATCCGCAGCCTGCGCAGCGCCATTCTGGCAGTGCTCGGCTCAGACTATGTCACCACGGCGCGGGCCAAGGGCGCGGGCACCGGCCGGCTGATGGGCATTCATGTGCTGCCCAATGCCCTGATCAGCTCGATCTCGGTGCTGGGCGCCCATACCAGCTGGGTGATCGGCGGCACGGTGGTGATCGAGACCGTCTTCGCCTTGCCGGGTCTGGGTTCATTGTTCGTCGAGTCGATCTTCGCCCGCGACTATCCGCTGATCCAGGGGCTCACCATCGTCTTCGCCGTCCTCGTCGTGCTGATCAATCTGGCGACCGATCTCGCCTATGCGCTCGCCGATCCGCGCATCAGGCTGGAGTGAGCCGATGGACCGCCTCCGCTCCAATCCGAGCCTCGCCATCGGGCTCGCCATGCTGGTCCTGCTCGCCGCCTTCGTCGCGCTCGGCCAGATCTGGACGCCGCAGGATCCCTTCGGGGTCGATTACGGCAACACGCTGCAGCCGCCTTCCCTGGCCAACTGGTTCGGGACGGACGATCTCGGCCGCGACGTCGCCTCGCGCGTGCTCGCCGGCGGCTATGTCGACCTGAAGGTCGCGTTGATCTGCGTCGTCACGCCGGCCCTCCTCGGCGCGGTGGTCGGCGCGATCTCCGGCTTCGTCGGCGGGCGCGTCGACACCTTCATCATGCGCGTCACCGACATCTTCTGGGCCTTTCCCTTCTACGTCCTCGTCATCGCCATCGTCGGCGTGCTGGGGCCGGGCGAGACCAATCTCTACCTCGCCTTCCTCCTGGTGAACTGGATCTCCTTCGCCCGCATCGTGCGCGGCGAAGTGCTGGTGCTGCGCAACCTCGAATTCGTGCAGGCCGCGCGCAGCCTCGGCTGCACGACGCCGCGGATCATCACCGCCCATATCCTGCCGAACGCGGTCAACCCCGCGATCGTCTACGCCATGGCGGACGTGGTGCTGACGATCCTTGCCGTGACCTCCCTCAGCTTCCTCGGCCTTGGCATCCAGCCGCCAACGCCGGAATGGGGGCTGATGATCTCGGACGGCCGGCAGTTCCTGTTCGACGCCTGGTGGATCGCGACCTTTCCCGGCCTCGCGATCATCTACACCGGCGTCACCTTCGCCCTGATCGGCGAAGGCCTCGACACCGCGCTTCGGCCCAAGGGCTGATCGCCTCTTTCCGACCCGCCTCCGACAGGTGCGCCATGAGCTTTTTCGACGAGGATGAAAACCTGCAGCGCATCGGCGCGCTGTTGAGCGCGAAGGCCGCGGCCACATTCCGCGAACGGAGCGTGCCGGAGGAGCAATTCGGCTTCGTGCTGCTGCAACCCGCAGGCCCGGGCGGTCGGCCGCGCGGCGCAGCGCTGCGCCCGGATTGGCGCAGCTACCCCTGCTCGCTGGTCAAGGTCTTCTTCCTCGTCGCGGCGCAGGCCGCGCTGGAAGCGGGGCAGCTCACCGAGCATGAGGAACTGGAGCGCGCCATGCGCGACATGATCCTCTGGTCCTCGAACAGCGCGACGAACTACGTCATCGATCTGCTTTCGGGAACGACCGGCGACACGCTGCTCTCCGCCGCCGAGATGGCCGCATGGGGCGAGCGGCGCGAAGCGGTCAACCGCTTCTTCGCGCAGCTGGGGTGGCCAGAGCTCGCCGGCATCAACCTCAACCAGAAGCTGATGGACGATCTACGCTATGGCCGCGAGAAGATCGGCCTCGACCGTTCGCCGGGCGGACACAATGCCCTCACGCCCATCGCCATGGCCCGGCTGATGCACGAGACCTTCCACGGCTCGGCGCTGAGCGAAACAACGCGTCGAACGGTCGGACCATTGCTCGCGCGCGACCTCACGAGCCCCTTCGCGAAGCGCGGGGCCTATCAGGTCTCGGGATATCTCGCCGGCGGCATGCCGGATGGCACGCAGATCTGGTCGAAGGCCGGGCGCACGCGCTGGCTCGGCGACGAGCGCGCCGATTTCCGGCGCCATGACGCCCTGCGCGCAATCCTGCCCGGTGGACAGGAGTTCATCCTGACCGTTTTCACGCAGGGTGAAGCGATCGCAGAGGATGATGGCTTCCTGCCCTCGCTCGGCGAGATCGCGGCCAGCGGGCTCAATGAAGGCTAATATTTAGAATAATTCTACTTTGACACCGAGCACTTGCTATTATCTTCAAGTAGATTACAGCGCGCAGCACCTTGCAATTGCGGCCGCGCCGGATGCCACGCCTTCAGACATTGGCAGTATTCTTCATTGCGCTGGCGATCTGGCACGTCGGGAGCGCGTCCGGCTGGATCAACTCCTTCTTGCTGCCGGCGCCGGGCACCGTCTGCGAGACGTTGATCGAGCTGGCCGGTTCCGGCGTCCTCGCCAAGCACACGCTGATCAGCGTGCAGCGCGTCGCCGTCGGCTACGCGCTGGCGATTGCGGCGGCCGTGCCCTTTGCCCTGCTGTTCAGCCTGAGCAGAACGTTGCGTCGCACAATCGAGCCGCTTCTGGAATTCCTGCGCCAGATTCCGCCCCTGGCGATGATGCCGCTGCTGATCCTGTGGCTCGGCATCGGCGAGGCGCAGAAGATCGGGATCATCGTGCTGTCCTGCTTCTTCCCGATCTTCCTCGGGGTGCGCGGCGGCATTGCGGCCGTCGACCGGAAGCTGATCGATGTCGGCACGGTCTACGGCTTCACCCCCGCCGAGAACCTGCTGCGGATCGTCCTGCCTTCTGCCCTGCCCGCGATCGTCGTCGGACTGCGCATCGGGCTCGGCTATAGCTGGCGCGCCCTTGTCGGCGCCGAGCTCATCGCCTCCTCGGCGGGCCTTGGCTACATGATCGTCGACGCGGAAAATCTCGCCCGCACCGACATCGTGCTGGCCGGCATCCTCGTGATCGGCGTTCTCGGCCTGGCGAGCGATCAGCTGCTCCGCTCCGTCATCCGCCGCAAGGCGCCCTGGCTCGCCGGCGATCTGGAGATGGCGCGTGCTTGAGGCGCATCACCTCGGCAAGAGCTATCGACTCGGCGACGTCGAGGTTGCCGCTCTCACCGATGTCAGCCTTGCCTTTCCGCGCGGCTCGATCACGACCGTGGTCGGGCGCAGCGGCTGCGGCAAGACGACCCTGCTGCGCATTCTCGCCGGCCTCGAACAGCCGAGCAGGGGCGAGCTCCGGCGCACGGATGGCGGCCCGTCGCAGACCGGCGTCGTCTTCCAGGAAGCCCGGCTGATGCCGTGGCTCGACACGCTCGGGAACGTCGCCTTCGGCCTGCGCAGGCGGGTTCCGGCCGGGATCGCCGAGGAGCGCAGCCGGGCGGCTCTGGAAACCGTTGGCCTTTCGGCTTTCACCGACGCCATGCCGAGCCAGCTTTCCGGCGGCATGGCCCAGCGCGTCGCCATCGCGCGGGCGCTCGTCACCGAGCCGGACCTGCTGCTGCTCGACGAGCCCTTTGCGGCGCTCGACGCTTTCACCCGTCGCGCCATGCAGAATGAGCTGATCGCGATCTGGCAGAAGAAGCATCCGACCATCGTTTTCGTCACTCATGATGTCGAGGAGGCGGTGCTGCTCGGCCAGCGCGTGCTCGAACTCGAGGGCGGCCGTGTCGTCGGCCACGAGCCGATCGACCTGCCTTTCCCGCGTGACCCGACGGCAGCAGCCGTCAACGATCACCGCCGGCGCATCCTCGCCAATCTGACCGCACCGGCGCGGGACCACGATTCCAGAGTGGCTTCCCCCGCCATCGACAAGGAGCCATCTTCGTGAAACGCCTCGCTTCCCTGGGCCTCGCGCTCACGCTGCTGCTCGGCCCCGCCTCGGCCGCGGACAAGCCGAAGACGGTCCGCGTGACCTATGTGACCGCGCCCTTCAACGTGCCTTCCATCGTGATGCGCGAGAAAGGCTATCTCGACGAGGCCTTCGCCAAGTTCGGCATCAAGGTCGAAAATCCCGAGATCACCTCGGGCGCTCAGCAGACCCAGGCCCTCGCAGCCGGTGAGATCGACATCGCCAGCGTGCTCGGCGGCACATCGGCGATCCTGGCCCGCGCCAACGGGGTCGACCTGAAGGTGGTCGCGGCCTACGCACGCTCCCCCAAGGCTTATTTCCTGATGACCCGCGCGGACGGCCCCGCCAAGCTCGCGGACCTCAGGGGCAAGAAGATCGCGGGGCCGAAAGGCACGGTGCTGAACCAGCTCCTTGTCGCGGCGCTCGCCTCGCAAAAATTGACGCTGAACGACGTCGAATACATCAACATGGATCTGCCGGCCGCTCGTGCCGCCCTCCTCGCCGGCCAGGTCGACGTCGCGACGCTCGCCGGCGCCAACGTCACGCTGGTTGAACGGGCGGGCGGCAAGGCGCTGACGAGCGGCGAGGGGCTGATCAAGCCGACGACAGTGATCGGCGCCCGCACCGCCTTCGCCGAGCAGCATCCCGATCTGCTGGCGGCCTATTTCGACGCCCATCGCAAGGCGCTCGATTTCATGGCGAAGAATCCCGAGGAAGCGCTGGCGATCGCAGCCAAGGAGCAGAAGATCTCGATCGAGGATGCTCGGGCGCAAATGCCGCTCTACGACTTCACGCCTGCGATGACCGAGGCCGACATCGCCAATCTGTCGGACGATCAGGACTTCATGGTCCAGGCGGGCATGCTGCCCAAGGCCAAGGCGATTGATATCAAGGCGAGCCTCGTCGCCCCCTCTGCCTTCACTCTGAAATAAATCCGCGCGGCACCGGCCGGCTCAGGCCGGTGCCGTCGCCTGCCGGTTCGACATCATGCGTCTTTCGATTCTCGATCCCCTCGTCCTGCCGAAAGGCGGCTCTTCCGGCGAAGCCCTGCGGACGGCTGTCGGCATGGCACAGGCCGCCGAGAAGCTCGGCTTCACGCGCTACTGGATCGTCGAGCATCACGACGTCGCCTTCGAGGCCAATCCCGCGCCGGAGGTCTTCGCCGCGGCGCTGGCCGGCGCGACGTCGCGGATCAGGATCGGGGTCGGCGGCGTGCTGCTGAACCATTACAGCCCCTACAAGATCGCCGAGGCGATGCGCACCCTGAACGCGCTGTTTCCCGGCCGCATCGATGTCGGCATCGGCCGCGCCACGGCGGGACCTGTCGCCGACCGGGCACTGCAGCGCCTGCGCGATGTCGCGCTTCCGGACGATCATGCCGCTCAGGTCGAGGAATTGATCGGCTGGCTCGGCAACGACCTGCCGGCCAGCTCGCCGTTCCACGGCATAAGGATCATGCCGGACGAGCCTGCCGGCCCGCTGCCCTGGATCCTGGCGGTCAGCGAGGAAAGCGCCCGGCGCGCGGCGACGCTGGGCCTCGGTCTCGCCTGCAGCGCCTTCCACAAGCCCGAACAGGCCCCGCACGCAGCCGCGGCCTATGCCGAGCGCTTCACCCCTTCGCGCTACGCCGCAGGCATAAGCGCGCCGCAAGCCTTCATCGCAGTGCGCGTCATCGTCGGCGAGACCCAGGATGAGGCAGAGCGGCTCGCCATGCCCGTGCGTGCGGTATTCAAGCTGCGGCGGTCGCCGGAGCGGATCATGGTGTCGCATCTGCCCGATCTCGACGAAGCGATCGCCGTCATGGGCGGAATGGTCCCCGCCGAGACCGCGGACTGGCCCGCCTATGTCGTCGGCACGCCAGAGCGCGTGAAGGCGACGCTTTCGCGCATGGCGGCCGAGACGGGCATCGATGAATTCATGATCCAGGACTTCTTGGCCGATCCGCGGCTGCGCTTGCGAAACTACGAGCTTCTGGCTCGCGCTTTTGCGCCGAGCCGCTTGCAGTCATAGGCAAGTCGTCCGTAACATCGCCGCGGGGGATCGGATGTCGAAGTGCTTGCGGTCGATGGGAGCGCTCTTGGCCTTGTGCCTCGCGACGAGCCTCGCCGCAGCCGAACCGCCGCAGACCTGGGAGCTATGGGTCGCCCGCCCCAGCGGGCCTGGCCTGCTGACCAGCTGTCCATTGCCGAAAGGAATGCCATGGCCACCACCTTCAACGGTCGTGCCCGTGGAAGCGCCTCTGCGGCTGGATCAGCCTTTGACCATCACCTGGCAGGGCGGCCACCTCGAGCAATCGAATCGCGAAGGCGGAACCGGCGCCCCGGCGGGCAGCATGTGGAATCCGTTCGATTCCTGCTTCGTGCTGGCGGTCCGCGGCGTAGTCGTCGCGGCCGGGGCGGTCGTTCCGCGTTATTCGGCCCGGCTTTTCAGATCTGACACGCTCGTGCTCCAGAGCGACAGGCTCGACCAGCCGCTCGCCTTTTCGCTGCTGCCCACCTTCCCAGCCGAGATAGGTCAACCTGCTCCGCCGGAATGGCGCCAGATGCTGATGCCGATCAGCAAACCAACGGGGGCAGCGTCGCGATGAGGCGGGCGGGTGTCAGGCCGATCTTGCGCTGTATCGCAGGGGTCTCGGGGATCGGGGTGGCGCTGATCCAGCTTTCCGGCTTCGCTCAGGCGAGCGGTGTCAAGACAATCGGCCCCTGGGCCGTGGTAACCCACGACAAGGAGGATGGCCGCAAGGACGTCGCCGCCATCGTTTCCGGCAAGGGCTCGCCCTTCGGCCTAGCGATTCGCTGCATCGACGCCAATCTATCCGTAGCGCTTGTCCCACTGAACGATGAAGGGCTTTTCGGTGCTGCACCGCGCAACGCGGCTCTGTTGCTGCAGCCCGATGCCCTGGGGCCGAGCGACGTAGATGGCGTGGTCGGCGACGATCATGCCATCCACGTGCCGTCTCCGGCGCCGCTGGTGAAGCTGGTCCTCGCTACGGCGCGGCTGGTCATTTCCGCTCCGGCCTCGAATGGAAACACCGTTTCCGCCACTTTCGATCTCACGGGGAGCCGGCGCGCGCTCGCCGATCTCGTGGAGCACTGCCCCGGTGGAGACCCGTCGCCAGGTCGTTAACCGACGGATGGTGCAGCAGCCTTGTCTCTGAGGTCACAGGTTACTTGTCGGGCAGAAGCGTCACAATGCACCGTCGTTCGAGGGCGTAGACGAACGTGCGTAGTGCTGATTGCGAGCAGCGCGAAGTGGCCGATGCCGATCGTGGTCAACGTTTCCAATGAGACCTGCGCCTCCCACGCAGCAGCAAGTCGCTGCTGACCGGGACCATCAGTCGCTCGGCGAAGCTGGCTGCCGGCCGGCCGAGCGCCAAGACATTGCGGCCGAGTTCGACCGAGCCACTCTCTAGGACCCGCCACGCACTCGCGGCGCGCCCGACACGATTCGAACGTGTGACCTTTGCCTGTTCGGGCATTTGCTCCTTCGCAAAATCCCGCATTGCCGAAGCCGCGGGGATCGGCTATCCAGCCTTCACGGTTTGCGCCCGTAGCTCAGCTGGATAGAGCGTTGCCCTCCGAAGGCAAAGGTCACACGTTCGAATCGTGTCGGGCGCGCCAATAAAATTAATCACTTAGGCAAATCCCCCCTCTGACGCAGCGCGCTCGAGTCGCCACCGAGTCGCCACGAGCGGTGGAATCACGAGGAAACCCCAGCATCGTCGCGGCTATATTCGCGCCCACCCGCCCCCGTTTCCGATCGCGGGCTCTCCGCGGCTGCAACCTTAACATTTGACGTAGCGCCACCTTGGATACGCTCTAAATTAGCTGTCCTCACAAGGGCGGTTCCCCATGAATGACCCAACTGCCGACCGCATTGCCTTCTTGATTTTTCAGGTATCAAACGCCGCTCAATATAGAGCGGCACTGGCGCGGCTGCGGGTGATAGAGAACGCTCCCGCGAACAGCCCAATGGCCCAAGAACGGGCCAGATTGGAACTGGCTGTGTCGCGCTATCTTGCGATGGGGCAAGACCTAAAGCGGTAGTTGCATGCAGAGACAGCGCCAGCTGCGATCTAAGCGCCACATTCTGGCCGTTCACAGCCGACACCATTGGCGCGCCATCTAGCCTTGGCTAGGTCGGCGGACGCCAGGCCGCAACAAAGCCCCCCAGCCCCGCGGCCTGGCGCCCATTAGGCCGCCCTCCGCATCTCGACGGGCTCAATGCTGAACGGGAACTGGAACGGCTTCCAATGCAGCTCGGCGCTGTCCTGCGGGCTGAGTACGTCAACCGCCCTGCGCAGGGCCGCGAAGGCGCGCTGGCCGCGCTCCTGAACGCGCTCGTCATCGTTCTCAAGGTCGAAAAACAGGTAACCCAGGCGACCTTCGTCGGGGCCGCCAACGACCTGCGCAAAGCACCGCAGGACCATGCCCGTGCCGGTGTGGTTCGCCTCGTAAGAGGATTCAACGATCTCGAGGGTGATGGTCTCGTTAACTGTGTTGCTGGGCATGGCATTGCTCCTTAGCTTGAATCTGATACTTTCAGTATCGATATGAGGTGGATCAATGTCAATACTAAAAGTATCGATACCCCAGGTAAAGGCAGCGCGTGCCCTCTTGGAATGGTCGCAAGCAACTATGGCTGAGCGCTGCGGTGTGTCCCTGCCGACTATCAAACGGCTCGAGGCGGCTGATGGGGGCAGCTTGGGCGGGCGCACGGAGACGGCAATCAGAATCATCGAAGCCATTCAAGCCGCCGGCGTCGAATTCATCGACGACGAGCGCGGCGAAGGCGTCGTGAAGCTGCGACGGTGACTTCTGACATAAAAAGTATAGTGAAATCTAATTTGAATTCGCTACTGCTTTGGTTGACAACCATTACTCAAAGCGGTCGTTCTCATACGAAAGAATGACAGGTGAGTCCTATGGACTCCCTTTCTGATTTGCGCGACGACACCGCCTCAACTTGAGGCAATCGCATGCTACCAGACGAAACACTCCGCCCCGTCTTCGTAACGCGAAAGACGGCTGCCAAGCTGATGGAGATCAGCACAGACACGTTCAACATGTGGCTGCAGCAGGGCTTCATCCCGCCTGCCCATATCAACCGTGGCCAAATTGTGCGGTGGCACTGGCCTAGCGTTGAACAAAAGCTGGCGCCGCCTCCCGAGATGGAGAAGCCAGCCTTCGTGATGCCCGAGGGGCCGTATGTTCGCCCGAAGCGTCGCCGAAAGGTGGCGCAGTGACCGGCCCGCTTGGCACGATTTACAGCCTGCAGGAGGCCGCGGACCATCTGCGGATTACCAAGCAGGCACTGGCCCGAGCCGCTAGGCGCTACGGGATCGGCGCGGTCTTCGGACGCCACCACCGGTTTACGGAGGACGATCTGAAAGCCGTGCTCGAGGCCATGAAGATCCGCGGGGAAGAGCCTAATCCGGTGGCGGTGAGAGCATCCTACGTGAGCCTCCGCAAACTAGCTCAAGCGCAGCGCGAAGAGCGCGTTCGTCAACGATCAGCACAAAGAGGGGATTCAGGTGGCAAACGTTGAGATGATCAAAATTCCGCCGATGCAGGTCCGCGTTGGAAAGGTGCTGGTGGACGGGGAGGTGGTGGGCGCGGATGTCTACACCATGGACCATTTCGGCGGCGTCCTGCCGAATGTCGGTGACCATTTCATGCTTGTCCGTACAGCGGACGACTACGAGACGGTTTCGGTCCAGCGGCGCTATTTTGTTACCGAAGCTGCGAGCCGATCGATCTATTGGCTGCTGGTGGTCAAGGCTGCCGAGGCGTGTTCCCAGTTCACGCAGGTGGCGACGAACGCCCTAGCCGTGTCGGACTATCAGGAGGCCTCGCGCGAAGGTCGATCTTTGCGCGAAGTGACGGCCAAGCTACGAAAGGCCAACGGCGCGCGCTGACAAGCGCCGAGCGGGGGGAATATGAAGAAGCTCGCAGTCTGGTTGCTCTGCGGCTTGCTGGTGATCACGGGCGGCAATGCCTTCTACGTCACCATGCCGGCCTGGAACGCGGTGAGGGCCGATGAGCGAAACGCCAATCTGACGATGGTGACGCACCTCAGATATGGCGTGGATCCAAACACAGCGGTCGTGGATCTCGTGTCCATCGGCGACGGCTCGAGCATGCTGGACGTTACGCGCGCGCTTCTTCAATCAGCGCATGCTCTGAAGGACCGGACCTTTTCGGAAGTTCACCTGGCCTATCGGGGTCGTAGCCGCTTCATATTGCCGGGGAGCGACTTCAAGCAGATGGGCGAGGAATACGGGCCGCAGAACCCGGTCTACACGATCCGCACAATGCCAGAAAAACTGCGCCGTCCTGACGGAAGTCGTGCCTTTGACACGTGGACGGGCGGCGTGCTCGGCGTTCTCGGCAGGCAGATGGAGGACGTCAAAGCCCTCCATATGGAATGGTATCTGAGAGAGGCGGGGTACTTCGTCCCTTGACCGGACCTAGCTTGCTGAGTGACGGTGGTGATGACGAAGCAGGTCACAGGAGCAGCCGATGCAGGGTTGGGACAAGGATGCGTTCAGCCGTCGATCGCTGGCGCTCTGCATCGCATCCGTCACTGCTTCCTTCGGGCTGACAAAATGGGCAGGCCTTGGCGACGCTGCGGCGCTCTTTTGGTCGGTCGTGATTGATCGGGTGATTGCGTCCAAGGCGAATGGGCGCCCAGCATTGGTGCAGACTGTGATCGGCGCTCGGTTGCCCCCTGCCGCGACATCTCTAAATCGCGCCCCGCCGGCCAGCGTGGTGACCCTGCCGCGCGAAGATAAGCAAAGGACGCGAGAGCAGGCGCAGCTTCGCGCGGACGCATTGCGAGAAATATCGGCGCACAACTTGGCCCGACGCGATCACCGCTTCCTCAGGTTGGTGGCGTAGCCGCTCGACGCGCGAGGTGCGCCGACGGGCAGGTTGCGCGCTAGTAGTGCCGCCTCACTCAAAATCGTCAATTCCGCCGCGACCCGTGCTCTGCCTCTTGCCGTCGATGACGGTCTGCAGGCATCGCGCGGTCAAGCCCGCCACGTCATTCAACGCCTCAAGCGCGACCATGGTTGGTGTGTCGATCGGTATAGAGGCACACCAGCTTCGAACGCGCTGCTGGAAGGCAAGCGTCTCTTTGCGCATCTCCCCGGCGTCGGCGGGGTGCAATGAGCGAACTGACCTGCGAACCATGGCGGCCTCCATTCCTATGATGAGAACAAAATAGGAACAAAAGCCACCATGGAGTCAAGGGAGCCGCAGCTGGTTGTGGATTGCTCAGACGTTGGCGATGCTGAATGTGACGCACGCCACGGGCTAGACGCACCAGCAGATTGCGGCGATGGTCGGAATGTCGATTCAGAAAGTGATGCACTACAGCAAGCACATCGATCAGCGGTTGGTAGCTCGAGGTGCAGCACGGGCCGAGGTGCCCGCCCCTGCCGGACCGCTAGGGCGGATTTATGACTTGGATGAAGCGGCTGCTTATTTGCGGGTGCCCGCGGATGATGTTGCGGCGCTGGCGCGGGAAAATGGAATCGGGGCCGTGTTTGGCGAGGCCATTCGGTTCAACGAGGACGATATTCGCGCTCTTTGGGAGGCCGCGAGGCAATCGGTAGTGACGCCGCAGGCCACTTGTTCACGCAGTCCCTAGCCCCATGCATTCAAAGGAACAACCACGACCACTGCGCCGCGGCTGCGCGCGGCTCTAACGTCAGGGTCCCGTTGGATGGCCTCGAGCGTGCGGACCTCTGGCAAACTCCCGCCGCTGGCCAGAGTTTCAGCCGCCCAAACGCGCAAACTGGCGCGTGCAGACATGACGCATTCGTCAAAGGTGGCGCCGGCGGCCGCGGCACCAGGGGCGTCGGGAAACCAGCCGCCGTAGAGCGACTGCGGCTCCTTTTCTATGATGACGACGAACCGCATGACCTAGCGTAATTCAAGTCCTCGTATTCGAGCAATGCGGATAATGATGGAAGCCTTGCCCGCGCCCTGGCTTCACCGACACGCACTGCCGCGCACCCTCCAAATGGAGGGTTTCAGGGATAGTTGCGATTGCTATCACCTAAGCGCGGCTTATCGAGTGCGTTCCGATGTCTGAAATTGACTTTTCGGAAGGGGGCTCAACCGCCCCGGAGAGAAAGCGTTCCGTCCTATCCGACCGTGCTCTGGTTTCGGTACTGTTTACGGCGCTCGCGCTAAGGCAATCAGCCTGGTTCGCCGCGATTGGATACGGCGTCTGCTGGCTCATCGGCTCCTAGCGGAGTTCGAACACGACGTGCCAGGCAGAGTCAGCGCTTCTTCGTCGCGGTCTACGGATGGCTTGGCGGTGATCATACGAGCTTGCCGCATTCGCGGGCTGCCGCCTCAAACGCTTTCCTCGCGTGCATTGCCGGAACTTCGCCCTTGAGCGCGGCCATGCATGTTGCGATCGCAAAACGCCACGTTTCCGCACCGGATGGCTCCCGCCACGACAGCAGGAACTCAGCCGCACGCTCTACGCTGCTCACGGCGTAGCGCTCGCCGACCTTAGTCGACTCGACGTAAACCGGAGGCGTGAACCAGTGCAGCGGCATGTCGCGACTACGCGCGTCGTGGTCGCCGGCGTGAGCTTGCGGGCTCTGCAATACGGCTTTCAGAAGTTTCTGGGGGTGTCGATCTCGGAGTACGAACGGTCTGTGCGGCTGGAGGGTGTCCGACGCGAGATCGAAGGCAATTCCGGTGAATCCGTCGGAGAGATTGCCCGCCGCTGGCGCTTCTCCAATTTCACCCGCTTCAACGCTCAGTTCGAGGCGGCCTTTGGCGTGAGCGCGGTCGCGCTGCGCGCCCAACTCGGCCAGTTCCCGTAATCGAGAGCGTCCGCGAATTGAAATCGGATGCGACGATAAGCGGGAGGACCTGAAACGCTTCCTTGGCAACGGGTGCATTCGCACCGCTGCGCCGAGCACAAGCAACATCGTCCAATCTATTGAATGGTCGAGAGGACGACAAATAGCTCAACCTTGCTTTGACGGCTCCGGATCGGAAACCTTATAGCGCAATGTCAAACACATAGGTGTTCGCAGTTTTATCCTGAATGGCGCGCCATTTAAAGCGGTGAAAATCTGGATCTTTTTCGGAGATCTAGATCCAGGCTCAGTATCTTCCCGCACAAACTTCCCACACTGAGCACATGCCGGGCCGCCTTCAGGCCTGTGCTCTCGGCGCTTACAAGCGATTCGCCCCCTCCATACGCTCAACGCGGCTGCTCCAAGCGGGCGCCGATGCCGGGACGAAATTCGTCGTTGGGGTAACTTTCGCCCACCCTCGTGAAGCTTGGCGGGAAGGAGGGCCCAATTTCACGGGCTGATCGGCTTCTTTTGCTGCGGCTTCAGGCCAGCGGCCTTTTCTCGGGCCGTTGAAGCCCGCCCGCAAAAATCTTTGCGGATCTCGGACAGGTCGGCTTCGTCGAGCTCTTCGAGATCAAGCAATTCTTCCCGTGCACCTTCGAGCCGAATGATCAGCTCGTCGAGCTTGATCTGCATCGCAGCCGTGTCGCGGTTCTGACTGTTCTGGATGATGAAGACCATCAGGAAGGTGATGATGGTCGTCGAGGTGTTGATGACGAGCTGCCATGTATCGTTGAAGCCGAAGATGGGTCCCGATGCCGCCCAGACAACGATCAGAATGACCGCGATGAAGAACGTCACCGGCTTGCCGGTCCAGCTAGCAACCGCTTGAGCCAGACGCGTGAAGAGCGAAGCCTTGTTGTTCTTGTGGATCAGATGCTCGATCGAAGTGCTCATTGAGGTCATCCCGGAAAGGCGCTCCGAGGCCGAACGCCGCCAAGCCACGCCGTCGGTTTGTTGCTGCCCGACGAGCGGTTGAATGCTTCGCCTCGTCGTCCAGTGTCTTGGCTTGCTTCACGTTGCGCGGTGAAAACCCAGCCGGCTCTCGAATGTTCCGGCGCGCGGCCATGCCTCTGGCGGCCCTTTCCCGACTGTGTGTGCAGACCTTTTTGAGCCCGCGATAGTCGCCCGATCTCGGCAGGGGCGCGTCGGTTTTCAAGGATTCTCGAGATTCTTCGGTGAACTTCGCAAGATTGCTCTGAACAATCTATGGTCTGCCTCGTTTCAGCCTGATCTCCAGCAGGCTAGGCGCGATGAAACGGCGGCAGCTCAGAGCCCTCTCGATCGATCGACAGATTGCCAGGACGATCGCAAGGCGCAGCAGTCCCCGCGTCGAATATTTGGCGAAAGGTCTCGTTCGCGTGGCCGATGAGCGGCTTCCGCTTCCGATCGGCTTCGTCCGTTGGCTCGCTCCGCGCGCGGAGCGAGCCCCGTCGCAACGATGCGACGCTCCCGCTGCTGACGATGGCACCGAAATTCCGGGCTCTCATTGTGTTTCCCTCCGGTCAAAGTGATGCTTGATCCCGAAACCACGCGCCACGATGATCTGCGGAGTGGAGCTGGCCCGTGGCGCCCTGCCCCGCAGCGCCCGCGCGGCCAGCAACTCGCGCGCGACACTCGCTGCGATGTTGCGATCGTGGGTGCTGGCATTACCGGTGCATTTATTGCCGAGCATTTGACCGCGATGGGCCTTGATGTCGCGGTTATCGACCGAGAGCGGGAGGGATTCGGGAGTACGGCGGCGTCAACCGCGATGCTGCAATGGGAAATTGATCTGCCTTTGCGCGAACTCGCCGGCCTCTATGGCTTCGAGCGTGCCGCCGAGGCCTATCGACTGAGCTGGAGGTCAGTCGCAGGCTTGCGGCGCCTGATAGAGGAGCTTGCTTTGCCGTGCAGCTTCGCACCGCGTCAGACGGTGTATCTGGCAGCAGGCGAGATCGGCTTGCGGGAATTGCAAGATGAAGCCTTGCAGCGTCGACGCGCCGGGCTTCCCGGTGAGGTCGTCGACGGCGGAGGCCTGCGCGGCGCCTTGGGCTTGGATCGCCCGGGAGCAATTATCTCTCCCGGTTCAGCTGAGGCGGATCCGGTAGCGCTCTGTCACGGCCTTCTGATGACCGCAACACGCCGAGGGGCGCGTTTGATCCGGGACGAGGCAGTTGGGTTTGACGGCACCAACTTGGCTGCGGCCGTGAGTCTTGCCAGCGGGCATGTCGTTGAGGCCGCTCACCTCGTACTGGCCACTGGCTACGTCATGCCGGCGATCGTTCGGGATGCGCTCCACCAGGTTGCATCGAGCTGGGCCATTGCGACTGTGCCGCAGCCAGCACAAGCGCTCTGGCTTAACCGTGCTCTCGTATGGGAGGCATCGCAGGATTATTCCTATTTTCGGACCACACCGGAAGGACGGATCATCTTTGGTGGGGAAGACGAGAGCTTCGCAGATCCGAAGCTCCGCGAGGGGCTCGATAGAGACAAGACCGAAGCTCTTCGCGCCAAGCTTCACGCCCTGCTTCCCCTGGCTTGCCTAGATCTCGATCGCGCCTGGTCCGGAGCCTTCGGCAAGACGGCGGATGGTTTGCCCCTGATTGGCCACGTCCCCGGACACAAACGCCTGCTGGCGGCCTATGGCTACGGTGGCAATGGCATAACCTTCAGCTTCTTGGCGTCCCGCATCATCGGCATGCTGATCCGCGGCGAGGAAAGGCCCTGGTTCGAAGCCTTTGCGATCGACCGCGCCTTGATCCGAAAATAGCGGAAAGACCTTTGAAGCGGGGCCGTGGCCGGTGCGTCGGTCTAACCCCCGAGAACGCGAAAAGGCTCCGCCAGCCGAAGTCAGCGGGGCCACGTGCTCTACAATATCGACGTGGTCGCCGCCCTCGCCACGACCGGCTGGATGCGTTAGTCCGTCGGTGCCCTTCCTGCGCTCTTGTCGATCGTTCCCTCACGACGAGCGACGATGGCGAGCTCCTTCAGGTGGAGCGCTTCTTTCGATCATCCTTGCGCTTGTCCTGCTCAACCGCCGCGCTTGCCGAGCGCACAATGGTCGCAATTGCCAAGGGCGGATTGCCGGATTTCTCGGATATTACGCGATCCTGCTCCATGATTGTCGCTCGCGCGGGCTCGTCGCCATCCAGGCCGCCGAGCAAGGAGGTGGGAACGCGCCGATTGGAGGTTCTCGATCCGTCTTGATAAACGACATCGAACATCGTGAACTCGGTATCGAGAGCTTTGGATTTTGTCCGCTTAGCCACTTTAGCTTCCTTGCCGCGATGCGCGCATTAACCGAGCTCGTCCTAATGGCACTCGCTTGCATCATTCGCCACCCCCGGCTTCGCGCGAAGCAGCCTAATCGTCTGGCAGGTCGAGTTCGACTTGCTCGAAAGCCCCGTCGTTAGCGGCAAATCGGCGGTTAGGCATGGCGGGCCCGGGCCGCTGGTCGTTCGCGAGCTTGTCACACTCATCGCGCATCGCCTGCAAGCCGGCTGCACCGAAGAGCGATAACCCCGAAGATCGGTTGGCGCCTTGCGCTGACGGGTGTTCGCAGGGATCGGGAGCGGCTCACAGGGCTTGACGGTGGCGGATTGACCGGGGCTTCACGCCGGGAACACCGCATCCAGCGCGCGCGTTCGCTCTCCAAAAGGAGGAGCGTTCCATGGGTCATAAGCTCTTGGTCATTGCCGCCGTGCTCGTGCTGAATATTGGTACAGCCGCCCAAGCCCAATTTCATCCGCCCACAAGTGAAGGCGCGGGCGCTAAGCCAGGGGCGGCGCCTCAGCAAGGTGCCGGCGGCGGGGCCGCTGAACAGTCTCCCGATGCGAACCGACGAGAGAATGCGCAAAGCAAAGGCGGCGCGGATTCGCAGCTAAATCGCGACTATGGAAAGGACACGACGCCGACGGGGAAGGAATTGCACGAAGGACAGCCAGCCCCGCCGAAGCCGTAGCTCGCTTAGGCGCCTTCCAAACGCTTGGTTCACGACCAAAACGGCAACCAGCCAGGCTGCAGTTGTTGGCGCGGTGTGGCCTTGCCAAAAGCTCACGCCCTTGGGCGCATCGCTCGCCCGTCGCGCTCTATCTCGTTATCCCGCCCGATCTGTTCCAAGTAGCCCACCGATCCCGGCCCTATTCCGGCAGTCTCAGGCCCGCCAGGAACGTGGCGACCGCGAGCGTATGCTTGGGCTGCGCCTGGCAGTGGCGCTCAACCGCGATGATGATTTCGCCGTCGCCATATTGCGACAAGCGTGAGGGGGAATGCTGACGCAACGCGTCAACGACCCATTGGCTGATCGCGGTGTGCATCTGCTCGTCAGTCGACGCGCGCTTCATCCAGAGTTCGCAGGTGACGTAGTCCTGCAGGAATTCGCCTTTGCGCGGCTCGGCGCTGATAGCGCTCAATGGAAATGCGGCCACGCAAAGAACCGCCAACGCCCATAGGCGCATCGCTATGCCCCTGTCATGTCTACCCCGGAGCCGGACTTTACCCGTTCCCGATCCTCGGTCCAGCCGCGAAACGCGTTTCCTCGCCGGCCGTCTTCGCACGGCTCTTCGTGACCCAACCTGCTCGCAATGCGGACGCGCTCCTCGGCCCGGGCGGTGCTTGGGGCGTTCAGCGCTCCCAAGGGGGAGGATGGCCAAAGGCGCGGCGAAGGCAATCGGCGAAGGCGCGCAGCTTCGCCGAGGGGCGGCGACCTTCGGGATGGGCCAGGTGAATGAACTCGGTTTCAGGCTGAACGCCGATGTCGACGATGCGCAGACGGCCGCTCCGGATTTCGGCGCTGGCGATGAACAGCGGCAGCAATGCGATGCCGAGACCGGCCAGCGCGGCATCCCGCATCATGTCGCCGTTGTTCACGCGCAGCGCGGGGCGCGCGCGCACGCTGGTCGTGCCCTGCGGCCCGCGGAACCGCCAGTCGCCGGCTCCCCGATTGGTGTAGAAGACGCCGTCATGCCCATCGAGCTCGGCCATTGAGCCGGGCGTCCCGCGCCGCGCGAGATAGTCCGGCGACGCAACGAGAACCCGCCGGCTCGGCGCAAGCGTCCAGGCGACGAGGCGCGAATCCACGATCGGCCCATGGCGCAGCACGGCATCGTAGCTGTCGGAGCCGGCATCGACACGGCGGTCATCGAGGTCGAGCGTCAACTCGATCCGGGGATGCCGGGCAAGGAAAGGGTAGATCGCCGGGCCGAGATGCATCCGGCCGAAGGTTACTGGTGCCGAAATCCGCAACGGTCCGACAAGGGCGCCGCGTCGCTCCGCCATGTCGGCGGCAGCCTCCTCGACCTCCCGCGTGATACGAATCGCGCGCGCAAGGAAAGCGGTTCCGTCCTCGGTGAGCGTGAGCCGGCGGGCGCTGCGATGCAGGAGGTTCGCTCCCAAGCCGCGCTCCAGCTCCGCGAGGCGGTCGCTCACCACCGATTTCGATAGATGCAGCCGGCGGGCCGCCTCGCTCAGTGAGCCGGCCTCTGCGATCGCGACGAAGGTCGCGATGCCGTCGAGCTTCAGCATCGTTCGGCTTTCCCGGACATAAGTTTCGCCCATGCGATGCTAATCCGAACGGGGCTCGAATGCTACGTTCCGTCTCGCCAACGGGGCAGATAGCGACGGTCGCACGGACCGCCCTCCCGACAGGCGGGAGATACTCGATGTTGAAGTTCGCACTCGCACTTGGGGCGCTTGCCTTGGCCGCCCCGGCGGCCGCCCAGGTCCCCGACTTTCCGGCGTCCTTCAAGACGCAGGAGATCGCGACCAACGGCGCGACCATCCACGTTCGCCTCGGCGGGCGGGGACCGGCAGTGGTGCTGCTGCACGGCTATGGCGAGACCGGCGATATGTGGGCACCGATGGCAGCCGATCTGGCGCGGGACTACACGGTGATCGTGCCTGATCTGCGGGGGCTCGGCCTGTCGTCCAAGCCGGCCTCCGGCTTCGACAAGAAGACCCAGGCCGGGGACGTTGCGGGCGTGCTCGATGCCCTCAAGATCGAGCGCGCCGATATCGTCACGCATGACATCGGCAACATGGTCGGCTTCGCGTTCGCCGCACAACATCCGCAGCGCGTCGGCCGCTTCGCTCTCATCGACGCACCTGTGCCCGGCGTCGGTCCATGGGAGGAGATCCTCAAGAACCCGCTACTCTGGCATTTCCGCTTCGGCGGGCCGGACATGGAGCGGCTCGTGGCCGGCCGCGAGCGCATCTATCTCGACCGCTTCTGGAACGAGTTCTCGGCAACACCGGCGCGCTTCACCGAGGCTTCGCGCGAGCACTACGCCAAGCTCTACGCACTGCCTGGCGCCATGCATTCTGGCTTTGCCCAGTTCGCGGCCTTCGATCAGGACGCGATCGACAACCGCGCTTATCTGAAGGCCGGCGGCAAGCTCACCATGCCGGTTCTGGCAATCGGTGGAGAAAAGTCGTTCGGCACGACGATGGCGGTCGTCATGCGTGACGCTGCGACCGACGTAACAGAAGGCGTCGTCCCCGATTCCGGTCATTGGATCATGGAAGAGAACCCCACGGCCACCATCGCGATAGTCCGCGCCTTCCTGGACAAGGGGCGCTGACTGATCTGGTCGCAGGCACCGGACGCCGGCTGTGCTCGGCGGTACGCTTCAGGCCGGCCAAAGCCGGCCTTTTCACCCGATCGCTTCTGCGGGCAGCCACGCCTCGCCTTGATCTCGCTCAAAGTATCATCCGCGGGGGAGGTCCAAGATCACGACGCTCCGCTTACGGAAACCTCGGCATGAGCACCGCACCGAATGCCGCCCCGGGGTCGCCAAAGACCCGGGGGACCCTTTCTGGTCGACACACCCTTGGGCTGTGTCCGCATGCTCGCCCTGAGGGCTCTCGGCATTCACCTCTTCGCGAGCCACATGGCCCACATCGTGGCCGCACCCATGGAGCGAAAGATGCGCTGAGACCGCTTTTTCCCTTGGTCGACAGACTCGCAAAGGAGGGCCCGCCATGAAAACGCTTGTTCTCACCACCGTTCTGATTGCTCTAGCCGGACCCACCCTGGCCCAGGCGCCAACCTCCCATGACCAGCACAATCCCGGTGGTGCCGCTGCAGCACAGGCCCAATCCACGGCCCCGGCAAAGCCTCAGGCAGCGCCCGGTCAATCCGGGATGCCAATGCCCATGGGTCAGATGGTGCAAGGCCAGATGATGGACAGGGGCATGATGAGCGGAAGGATGATGGGCCGGTTCTCGGCCGAGGACATGAGCGCCTTCATCGACGCCCATATCGCGGCAATCCATGCCGGGCTGAAGCTGTCCGCCGACCAGGAGAAGGCGTGGCCCCCCGTCGAAGCTGCGATCCGCAACCTGGCAACCCTTCACCTTGGCCATATGCAGGCCATGCGCCAGACCCGGGGAATGATGGCGAGCGATCCGGTCGGTCGGCTCCGCATCATGGCCGACCATATGAGCCAGGGAGCGGACGCCGTGCGCAAGCTCGCGGACGCCGCGTCGCCGCTCTATGCGGCCCTCGACGGAGCTCAGAAGCGGCGGCTGCAAGTGCTCGTCCGGATGGGCGACCGCGGCATGATGGGGCGGGGGATGATGACGGGGTGGGGAACGATGGGTCCCGGTGGCGCCATGATGCCCGGCGGAGCCGGGGACGATGACGACGACAGTCAGGAAAGCCGCTGACACTCCAGCCCGGATGACGTCGGCCATGGAACGCGGTGACCTCCGCGCTCGGAGCCATCCGGTCGTGGGGGGATGAAAGCGGGCAGGCGCAAGCTTGCCCGCCCCGCAATGTCACTTTGGAAGGCACGGGGGGCCGCGACGGCCCGTGCGAGACCTCCAACGACGCGTTCAGACGAAGTTGCCGCTTGACCTTACCATCGTGGGAAGGTGCATGGTGCGCTCATCGTCAGAAGCGGAGATCATTCCATGTGCGGATGCAGCAGCCACTCCTCCCGGCCGGGTCAAGCGGTCGAGCGGGATCCGAACGCCTTGACCCTGCGGGTCGAGGACATGACCTGCGGCCACTGCGCAGGCACGATCAAGAAGGCGATCGAGACTGGGCTGCCCGGCACGCAGGTTGAAGCCGATCCGGCCTCCAAGCTGGTGTCCGTCCGCGGTAGCGCCGACCTGGCGTCCATCAAGGCCCTCGTGACCAAGGCCGGCTACACTCCGGTCGCGGCCTGACGGAGGCGCGCTCACAGGTAGAGGATTAGCCCCGTCGGCTCGGGTCGGCGGGTTTTTCGTTTTCAACGGTGTCGAGAGAGGAACATCCACCGCCCTTTAACGTTGTTTCCGCGGCTGGGAAATTAAGTTTGGAGAATTCATGATGCGCAAATTGCTCGTCGCTCTTGCCGTTGCCACGTCGTTCGCTGGAGCGACTGCTCTGCATGCTCAGACTGCGACGACCTCAACGCGCGAAGTCTATATCAAAGCGGAGCCGACCGATGTGCTCAGCAGTAACCTGATCAACCTCAAGGTCCAGAACAATGCCAAGGACAACGTAGGCGAGATCAAGGACCTCGTCGTGTCCAATGGGAGGCTGTCCGGACTTATCCTGTCTGTCGGCGGCTTCCTGGGCATGGGTGAGCGCTATGTCGTGGTCGCGCCAGCCGCCGTGAAGGTGGTTTATTCCGAGAACGACAAGAAGTGGTCGGCGACCATGGATACGACGAAGGATGCGCTGAAAGCGGCGCCCGAGTTCAAGTACGAAGGCCGCTGGAGCAAGTAGGCTGCTCCCGTTGCTCAGGCCCCGTCAGCTCTGGCTGGCGGGGCCATTTTGCTGTTCAGGTTGCCTCACGGGCATTACCCGCCCCGTGACCGCGAGATACCTGTCGCTGGAATGCATCACTGCCACGTCTATCTGGGTGCCGTCCTCGCATATCACGCGCAATTTGGAATGAAGCGCGGCGGGATCGATGTCCGAGGTGTCGCAATACAGGTATCCAGCGCGGATTTCGTCATAATCGCTGCCAAATTTGTAGGAGAGCGGGAGCATCCGCCCGTCCCGCAGGATGAGCAAACCTGTCCCGACATACATTGCTCTGTCCCCGCCTCAGCGGCGCCCGTAGCAGTGCCGAACGCCAACAGACAATTGCTGAAGTACACGCCTGTTCCGGGATGAAAGCAATCGACGTTTGGCTACCCGCCGGGCCCCCCAGGGGGCGCCTCATTGCATTGCATGCGACGGCGTGGAGGGCTGGCCAGTTCGCCGTGGACCGAAAGCCAAGCATGACGACGCAACGCCATCATCCGATCACGCGGAACACGACCGGCTTGGATTCGTTCCGTTTTCGAGAGGTCGGTACCTGATATGATCCTTCTATTCGTCTCAGCTCTTGGCCTGATTGTGGCCGGAGTTGTCATTGCGTTTTCGGCAGAGGGATGGACCGCGGCGCCTTGGAGCGGGGAAGCCGGCATGTCCAAGCCGGATGCAGGCGACCGTCAACCCGAAGCATCTTCATTTGTTCAGCCAATCGACACCGCCGACGACCCGGTTGCGGCAATGAATCAATGGTGGGACTGGGTACCGTGGTTGCGGCGCGGCGGAAGGGGCATCTGACATTCGGCCGGGGTCAGTTGTCGCGCACGGATCTTGGCCACGCTGGCTTCGGCGGGCCGGGAGTAGCAAGAGTCAAGGCGCCCCGGCGCTGCGAATACCTCGCTTGGGCGGGAGGCCCCTTCTAGTCGGCGATGCCGTCCCGGCCTTCGATGGCCATAAGAGTTGCCGTGAGCAGGGCAATCAATCGCTCATTTCCGTCTTTAGCCGCAAAGACCTCAGTCTGGGCCAGCGTCAGCGTGCGCCCCGCCTTGACGACCTTGCCACGCTCGATGATGCGCTCGCCGGTCGCCGGCGCCAGGAGATTGATCTTGAACTCGGTGGTGAGCACCCCGCGGTCCATCGGCATCGTGCTGAGGGCGGCATAGCCCGCCGCGCTGTCCGCAATGGCGCTGACTGCACCTGCATGGACAAAGCCGTGCTGTTGCGAGATTTCCGGTTTGGGCACCAGTTCGATCACGACCTGTCCCGGTGCGACACTCGTCACGACTGCGCCGAGCGCGCCCATGAGCCCCTGCTTGGCGAAGCTGGTCCGAATTCGTTGATCAACCCGCGCCGACTCGTCGTTCATTTGAATGTCCTCCGCAGTGCAGCGTGACATGCTGCCATTCGGCTGGAAACCGGGCGGGATTGAGCCGCCATTATAGTTTCGCCACTGTCCGAAATGCATTCGCCAGTTTCTTGACTGCGATTTCGGTCTCGGCGGGCGTCGAGGCGGCAAAGCCCATCAGGAAGCCGGCCTCGGCATCACCCGTGGCGTGAAGGGCCGACAATCCCAGAAGCTCGATCCCGGCGCGCCGCCCAGCATCGATGGCAGCACGTTCGGATAGATCGCATGTCAGCAGGCAGGGCATTTGCAGCCCGCCGATGGGAATGCGCGGCTCGACAAAATCCGACAGGTGCTTCTGGACGAGATCGACAAGCGCACCGAGCCGCTGCGCATAGATGCCGCGCATGGTGCGGACATAGGCGCCAAAATGCCCTCCCTCCATGAAGCGGGCCAGCGTCAGTTGCGCCATCGGGGCGGAATGCCCGTCGAGGAGAGTGCGCGCGATGGTCATCGGCTTCACGAGTTGCGGCGGCAGCACGACATAGCCGATCCGCAGGCCCGGAAAGAGCGACTTGGTGAAGGTGCCGATGTAGATCGTCCGGTCGTGGGGATCGAGCCCCTGCACGCAGGCCGTCGGCTTGCCGGCATAGTGGAATTCGCTGTCGTAGTCGTCCTCGATAATCCATGCCTGATGCCTGGCCGCCCATTCGATCAGGGCCAGACGGCGGTCCAGCGCCAGCGTCGCACCGGTCGGAAACTGGTGGGAAGGCGTCAGGGAAACGGCTTTCGCCTTGCGCGGCTGGGCCAGAATCTGCTCGACGACGATCCCTTGCCGGTCGACCCGGATTGGGACGCATTCGAGGCCCGCCGCATCGAACGCCTTGCGCGCGCCGTGATAAGCCGGGTTCTCGATGAAGATCCCGTCGCCGGGATCGAGCAACATGCTCGCGCACAACATCATGGCCTGCTGCGAACTGGTGAGGACAAGCACCCGGTCGGCCGTCGCGCGCGCGCCGCGCTCCAGGTTCACGTAATCAGCGATGGCGCGGCGCAGCGGTTCGGTTCCCTGCGGATCACCGTGCGCCAGCGCCTGGGTGCCGACCTCCCTGCGCACCTGCCGTTCCAGCCTCTCCCAGAGCTGAAGAGGAAAGGTGCGGGTTTCCGGCACGCCGGGCGAGAAGGGCCGGGGCGACAGCGTATCGTGCACCCCGCCGCTGCGGAACATGGCATTGCCGCGCTTGCTGAGGTTCGGAGCCTGGTGGCGCAGCAGCGCATCCCGCTGGGACAGGCGATGGCCGGGCGTGAACTCCGTGATCTCTGCCACGAAGCTGCCGCTCCCGACGCGGCGATCGATGAAGCCTTCGGCATGGAGCCGGACGTAGGCTGCTTCGATCGTATCGCGCGACACCCCCAGCGATTTGGCGAGCCCACGCGAGGCCGGAAGGGGTTTTCCCGGTCCAAGCGCGCCATCGATAATCAATTGCCGGATGGCCCGCTGGATCCGCGCATGGAGCGGCATCGCCGCATGAGCGGGGTGGGCCATCCCCGCCTTCACCGTTTCCAGTTGAGAGTGCCTGAACAAATGGTCTGATCCCCTCGAATAAAATGGATGGGAACATCGAGCCATTGTTTGACTATGTGTCAATCCGACTTGTTGGCCCTGCGTCCCGAGCTTCAGGAGATTTTTCAGGATCATGTCGTCCCGTGTCGCATCTTCACCCATTCGCTTGAACGACCTGCCCCATCCTGTCGTCGCCGGCCTGATCTCCGTCATCGTCAACTATGGCGGCACCTTCATCCTGGTCTTCCAGGCGGCGAAGGTTGCGGGGCTGAGTCCTGAGCTGACGGCCTCTTGGGTCTGGTCGGTTTCGATCGGCGTGGGGCTGACGGGTCTCTTCCTGAGCTGGCGCTATCGCGAGCCGATCATCACGGCCTGGTCGACGCCTGCAGCGGCTTTCCTCGTCGCAGCGCTCGGCACCACACCCTACGCCGAGGCCGTCGGCGCCTATATGCTCTCGGCGGCGGCCTTCGTCGCGCTCGGGCTATCCGGCTATTTCGAGAAGGTCATCCGGCTGATTCCGCCGGGCATCGCCTCGGGCCTGCTGGCCGGCATCTTGCTCCAATTCGGCATCGGTGCGTTCGGTGGCGCGAGCGTCGATCCGCTGCTCGTCGGCTTGCTGGTCATCGCCTATGTCGTGCTGAAGCGCTTCTCCGCGCGCTATGCCGTGGTCGGCATCCTGCTTATCGGGCTGACCTTCTTGCTCATGCAGGGTCGGGTGGATCTGTCCGGACTCAAGCTGGCGTTCGCAGCTCCCGTCTTTACCATGCCGGCGTTCTCGCTGGACACGCTGCTGTCCGTCGCGCTGCCGCTGTTCGTCATCACGCTGACCGGCCAATACATGCCGGGGATGCTGGTGCTGCGAAACGACGGCTTCAAGACCAGCGCCAATCCGATCGTCACCGTGACGGGTCTCGGCTCACTGGTCATGGCCCCGTTCGGTTCCCACGCCTTCAACATTGCGGCGATCACGGCCGCGATCGCCACGGGTAAGGAGGCTCACGAAGACCCGTCGAAGCGTTGGATCGCGGGCATCGCGGCCGGCTGCTTCTATGTGCTCGTCGGGGTGTTCGGCGTCACGCTCGCCGCCGTCTTCATGGCCTTCCCGGCGACCTTCATTACCACGCTGGCCGGCCTCGCGCTGCTCGGCACGATCGGTGGCAGCCTCGCGGGAGCGATGGCCGATCCGGCGTCCCGCGAAGCCGCGCTCATCACGTTCCTCGCCTCGGCCGCGAACATCAAACTGCTCGGGATCGGCGGGGCGTTCTGGGGCCTGGTCGCCGGGCTCGTCGCCCATCTCGTTCTGAACGGCGGCCTGCTGCGCAGTCAACGGAACGGGCCGACCGGGAGCAAGGCTGCCGCAAAGTGACGACCGCCCACCCGCCTGCCCCGCGCCGGAACCGGTGACGTTCCTCGCGTCGGTCAGGGCGAGGATATTTCGCGATCGAGAAGCGCACTGCGGAGCCTCGGGAGAGAGCGGCCCGATGAGGTCGCTCTCTCCCGGGAGGGGCACGGCCCCGTGATCAGGCCAGATCCTTGCGATAGACGATGCAGCCCGGGCACAGGGCAACGTCGCCATAGAGCTTGCGCTGGGGCGTGTTGCTTCGCGTGTCTGCCAATAGACGCGTTTGGCGCCGGCCCGGCGCGCAGACCGCGCCTTCCACTGCTTGACAGAGGCGCAGCTGGCTGCCTTAGTGTCTACCTGTATACAAGTATAACGATAATCGTCACCGGAGGAACGCCATGATCCGCCCTTCACTCGCGGCAGCGTTGGTTTGCGCCGCGTCGCTGCTCCAGCTTTCGACGGCCAAGGCCGGCCCGGTGCTCGACGAGATCAAGTCGAGCGGCAAGCTGATCTGCCTCGTCAGCCCGAGCGCACCGGGTTTCTCGATCCCCGACAGCAAGGGCGTGTTCCGCGGCTTCAACGCCGATTTCTGCCGGATGGCGGCGGCGGCGATCCTCGGTGACGCGAGCAAGGCCGATATCCGCGGAGTCGGCTTTTCGGATGCTCTGAAGAGCCTCGTCTCGCGGCAGGCCCATATGGCTTCACGCTCGATCACCGAGACCGGCACGCGCTCGGCCGATCCCGGCCTCGCCTTCGTGGCGACGACCTTCTACGACGGGCAGGGCTTCATGGTCTCGAAGTCGCTCGGCGTGAAGTCCGCCAAGGAGCTGAAGGGCGCGACCATCTGCGCCGAGGACGGCTCGACGACGCTGCTCAACATCGCCGATTGGTATGCCGCGCAGGGCATGGCCTACAAGATCGAGAACATCGCCGATAAGACTGCGCGCCTGCAGGCGTTCTATGCCGGCAAGTGCGATGCCTATGCTTCCGACCTGACGGCGCTCGCGGCCGACCGCCAGCTCGCCAAGGACCCGGACAGCTACGAGATCCTGCCCGAGGTGATCTCGGCCGAGCCGCTGACGCTCGCGACCCAGCCCGATGACGAGCTGCAGAAGGCGGTGCGCTGGGCTTTCGCCGCCATGCTCAACGCCGACGAGCTCGGCATCAATTCCGGGAACGTCGACAAGGCGGTCGCCGATCTCGCCAAGCAGCCCAAGGCAGTACAGCGCCTGTTCGCGAAGGATGGCGCGGCGGCGGACATGGCCGCCAAGCTCAAGCTCCCGGCCGACTGGGCCTATCAGGTCGTCAAGCAGGTCGGCTCCTACGGCGAGGTCTTCGACCGCAATCTCGGACCGGCAACGCCGTTCAAGCTGAAGCGGGAAGGCACCCAGAACGCATCGGTGCGCAATGGCGGCCTGATGTACGCCTATCCGATCCGATAAGCTGCATGCCGAGGCGGCTGGCTCGGGGCGGCCGCACGAGGGAGAACGCGCTTGGTCCAGCCGAGCGAGACGATGCCGGACGAGTACATCGAGTCCGTCGTTTCCATCCGGGCGGTCGTGGATTGCCCGGGCGGCGGCCGGCTCGTCACGCTCGGCGTGCCCGGGCTCTCGATCGACCATCGCGGCCGTGGCTGGGTCGACCCTGAGTCGCTCGCGGTGACCCTGGCGGAGCTCGGCCGCCTCGACACGGCGCTCTTCGTCCTGCTGGTTCGCGACGACGAATGCCCTGCCGGCCTGCGCAGTCTGCTGAAGCAGAGGGCCAGGGAAGCAGGCATCGCTCTGATCGCGTTGCCGATCGACGATTACGAAGCGCCCGGCGCGCCGTGGTTGCGGGCGTGGCGGCGGATCGAGACGATGGCGGACCGCCAGATGGTGGCCGGGCACTCGCTCGCCCTCTGCTGTCTCTACGGCGCGGGGCGGAGCGGGACGGTCGCCGCCGCCATCCTCTGCTGGAAGGGGCTGACGCCGCCCGAGGCGCTCGGCCGGCTTCGAAACGCCTTTCCGGACTCGGTCGAAAGCCCGGTCCAGGAAGCCTGGGTACAGTCGCAGACCGGCGGAAGCCCGTTCCTGCGGGATCAAGACGAGGAATTCTGAACGTGGCGCTACAACTGGCACCGAGATCCGCTCCGGCGCGCGCCGAGGAGATGCTGCAGACCCTCCGGTTCCGGATCTGCCGCGAAGACCCGGAGACCTCCATCATGCTGCACGAAGGCAAGCTGGCGCAGGAGTTCGGCGTCAGCCGGACGCCGATCCGGCAAGTCCTGCAGCGGCTGGCCTTCGAACATCTGCTCGAGACGCGCTCCGGCATCGGCACGGTGGTCAGCCCGCTGCAGCCAGCCGAGCGGAGGCTGCACTTCGCCATGCTCGCCGACGTGCTCCAGCTATGCCGGCGCTGCGCGGCACCGAAACTGGACGTCCCGGCCCGTGTCCTCGCAGGCACGATTGCCGGGCTTGCGCGAAGCCCGGGGCCGGATCCGGAAGGAAGCTATTTCGAGATCCGCACGCAGATGCTCGAACTGGCGTCCGGCCTCATCAGGGACCCCATCGCCTCGGAAGCTCATGCCGCGATGCATTGGCGTGTCATCCGCTGGCGGATGCAAGCCGTGCGGAACGACGCCGCAGCGGCCTTTGCCGGGCTGGAGAGCACCATGGCTCTGCTGGAGCGGGCGGCGACGCCGGGGGATGTCCTCGATTGCCTCGCCGCCGAGGCACCGCTGGATTGACGGAGCAGGAGATGAGTATCGCCCAGGCGCAGTTCCTGCGCCGCGCAGGATTACCGCCGGCCGTCGCGGGCGCACTCTGGCTCGGCCCCATGCCCGGCCGGCAACGGCCGCTGCGCGAGGATCTCGAAGCGCTGGCCGAGGCGAAGGTGAGCCGCATCATCTGCCTGGCGCCTCCGGAGGAGGTCGCGCGGAAATCGCCGGACTACGCAGCTCTCCAGCCTGGCGTCGCCATTGCCGTGACGGGGTTTCCGATCAGCGATTTCGGCGTTCCCGAGGACGAGGAGGGGCTGCGCTCGCTCGTCGACCGGGCGGCCCGCGACCTGTTGCAGGGGCAGAGCCTGTTCCTGCATTGCGCTGCCGGGATCGGGCGAACCGGCATGGTCGGCATCTGCATCCTCGTCGCGCTCGGCCTGGGACTGGAAGAAGCGAAGGCGGCCATCGCCGCGGCCGGCTCGGGGCCGGAAACGGAGATCCAGAGGGAGTTGGTCTGCCGCCTTGCCGCAGGCATGCGGCATCCCGCACTCTCCGGCATCGACAGGACGGGCCGACCATGAGCTCCGCCAGCATTGGCGGCGCGTCGCCCGCACTCGGCCCTCCCCGGGTGAAACGCCCGTTTCCCGTGGTCGACTGCCTCATTGGAGGCGGACTGCTTCTCGTCCTCGCCTTCATCGCCATCAATGTCCGCGCCAACATGACGGCTGCCGGCATGCAGCCGGGCTTCGGCTTTCTCTGGCAGCAGGCCGGCTTCGATCTCAGCGAAAGCCTGATCCCCTACAACGCCGAGGACAGCTATCTCCGGGCCATCCTCGCCGGGCTTGTCAACACGCTATTCGTCTCGGCGGTCAGCCTCATCCTCGCCTGCGTGGTGGGGTTGGCGGTCGGCCTGGTTTCCGTCGGGCCGAGCCCGCTCGCGCGGCTGTTGGCGCTCGCCTATGTCGAGCTCTTCCGCAACCTGCCGAAGATCCTCATCCTGCTGGTTCTGTTCGTCGTCGCGGTCAACGGACTGCCGACGCTCCGGCGCGCGATCGCGCTGGGGCCTGTGCTCATCTCCAACAGGGCGATCTATTTCCCCTGGCTGGCCGCTGATCCGCGCAACGGCATCTGGCTCGTTCTGTCGCTCCTGCTTGCCGCGACGATGGCGACGCTCTGGATGCGCCGTGCGGGGCGGCGACAGGCCGCGACCGGGAAGCGGCCGCCGGTCATGCCGGTTCTGCTTGCACTCTTCCTCGTGGTTCCGGCCGGCCTCGCGCTGCTGTTGCAGGCGCCGCTGCAGCTTAGCCGGCCAGTGCTTGCCGGCTTCGCGGTGGAGGGTGGCGTCGGCATTTCCATCCAGTTCTGCGCGGTGGTCGTCACTTTGGCGCTCTACCATGGCGCACAGATCGCCGAGGTCCTGCGCGGCGGCATCGAGGCGGTGCCGACGGGCCAGATGGAAGCCGCCGCGGCCCTCGGCCTGACACGCGGCCGCACCATCCGCCTTGTGGTCGTCCCGCAGGTGCTGCGGACCGTCATCCCGCCGCTGAACAGCCAGTTCGCCAACCTGCTCAAGAACACGTCGATCTCGATCGCCGTCGGCTATTCGGACCTGATGTCCGTCAGCGGCACCGCCATCAACCAGACGTTCCGGCCGCTGGAGCTCATGCTGATCACCATGGCGCTCTATCTGCTGCTTTGCCTCGGCCTCACCGGAGTCCTGAACCGGTGGAGCGACCGGATCCGTGCCCGCGAAGGACGGGGGGCCCGATGAGCATCACCCTTCCGGCAGCGACACCCAGATCGGCGCCCCCGCGGCCGGCCCGATGGATCGCCGGCGTGATCGCAAGGCCGGGCGCCGCGCTGCTTTCGGCGGCGAGCGCCGGGCTGGCTCTGTGGCTCGGCTGGACTATGCTGCGCTGGCTCATCCTCGCCGCGGTTCCTCCCTGGGGCGAGGCCGCCCGATGCGCTGCGGCCACCGGCGCGTGCTGGCCGTTCTGGGCCGAGAAGACACGCTTCATGCTCTTCGGGACCTATCCGTTCGACGAGCAATGGCGCCCTGCCCTCGTCTCGGCGATCCTGCTGGCGCTATCGGGCGGGACGGGCTGGATGGCAGTGAGCGGGCGCTGGCCGAAGGCGACCACCCTGGCCGGCCTCTGGGGCGCCGGCATTCTGGCGAGTTTCCTGCTGATGGGCGGAGGAGTGCTCCGGCTAGCCCCTGTCGACGCCACGCGCTGGAACGGGTTGCCGCTGCTCCTGATGCTGTCTGCGATCGCGCTGGCGCTGGCGTTCCCACTCGGCATCCTGCTCGCGCTTGCACGCTACCAGACGCGGCATCGCCTGCTGAAGCGGATGGCCGGCCTTTTCGTCGAGTCCATGCGCGGCGTGCCGATGGTCACGCTTCTCTTCGTCGGTGTCTTCGTCCTTCCGCTGACCTTGCCCAAGACCATGGTCATCGGCCCGATCGCGGCGGTGCTGGTGGCGCTGGTCCTGTTTCACGGCGCCTACCTGGCCGAGGATGTGCGCAGCGGGCTGCTCGCCTTGCCCGCAGGGCAGCATGAAGCGGCGTCCTCGCTGGGCCTCGGCTTCTGGGCGACCGCCCGCCGGGTGCTGCTGCCGCAGGCGATCGAGCGCTCGATGCCGGCCCTGGTGAACAGCACGATCGGCGCCTACAAGGACACGTCGCTCGTCGTCGTGCTGGGGCTGCACGATCTCAACGCCACCGCCAAGATGGCGTTCAGCGATGTGGCCTGGGGCCACCAGGCGCTGGAAGCCTATGTCTTCGTCGGCGCCTGGTTCCTGTTGTCCTGTTCCTATCTGTCCTGGGTCGGCAGGCGGCTGGCGGCCAAGAGCTCCGGCCGCCGGCGATAATGATGCAGACCTGCCGGCTGAGCCGCCTTCAGCGCGCGGCCTCGACCTCGCTCAGGCAGATCCTGAGGCGGTCGAGGATCATCTCGACGTCATCCGCGCCGACCGTGAGCGGCGGGCGGATCTTGAGGATGTTGTCGGCCGGGCCTTCGCGCCCGACGAGGATGCGCATGTCGCGCAGGCGGTTCATGACATGGGCGACCGCATCGGTCGCGGGCTCCAGCGTCTCGCGATCCGTGACCAGCTCGAGGCCGAGGAAGAGGCCGATGCCGCGGACGTCGCCGACGCAAGGATAGTCCGCCATCAGCTCGCGCATGCCGGCGAGCAGCTTGTCTCCCATCGCCTTGGCATTGGCCGAGAGACCTTCGTCCTCGACGATGTCGAGCACTTCCGAGGCAATGCGGCAGGACAGGTTCGAGCCGCCGAAGGTGGAGAAATACTCCGGGCCTTCGGCGAAGCGCTCGGCGATGGCGCGGGTGGTGATGACCGCGCCGATCGGGTGGCCGTTGCCGAGCGGCTTGCCGAGCACGACGATGTCCGGTTGCACCGCTTGCTGCTCGAAGCCGAAATAGTAGTCGCCGAGGCGCCCGAGCCCGGTCTGCACCTCGTCGGCGATGCAGATGCCGCCGGCGGCGCGGATGCGCTCGTAGACAGCCGCGAGATAGCCCGGCGGCGGGATGATCTGGCCGCCGACGCTCGGGAAGGTCTCGGCGATGAAGCCGGCGACCTTGCCACCGCGCTCCGCGATGGCGTTGAGCGCGCCGTCGACCTGCTTGGCATAGTGCAGCGCCCGGTCGGGATCGTCGCGGCGGAAGCGGCCGCGATAATCGTCGGCGACGTCGACGAGTTGCACCCAGGGCTTGCGGCCGCCCATGTTCGGCTTGTTGAACTTGTAAGCGGAGATGTCGATCGCGCCGGTGGTGTTGCCGTGATAGCCGTGATCGGGCGTGACGATGTCGTAGCCGCCGCTGGCGGCGCGGGCGAGGCGCAGCGCCAGCTCGTTCGCCTCCGACCCGGAATTGACGAAGAAGCAGACCTCCAGCTCCCCTGGCAGCTTGGCAGTCAGGCGTTCGGCCAGCGCCATCGGCGCCGGATGCAGATAGCGCGTGTTTGAGTTCATCCGCGCGAGCTGGTCCATCGCGACGGCCCGGATGCGCGGATGGGCATGCCCGACATGCGGCACGTTGTTGTAGGCGTCGAGATAGGGCCGGCCCATCGCGTCGAAGAGATGGTGGCGCCAGCCGCGCAGGAAGGTGACCGGGCGCTTGTAGCTCAGCTTGAGATTGGCACCGAAACGGGCCTTGCGCTCGGCCAGCAATGCGGCCTCGTCGATCGCCTGATAGGCGACGACATCGTCCGGCAGGTTCAGCAGGGCGGCGGGGTTCGGGCAGATCGCCTGCCAGAGTGCCCAGTCGTCGGGATCGGCGACGCCGGGCCAGTCATGGCCCATGCCGTCCAGCGTCAGCGCGAGCTGGAAGTGCAGATGCGGCTCCCAGCCGCCATTCTCCTCGGCCGGGCCGAGCTTCGCGAAGACCTCGCCCGCCGCGATCTCCTGGCCTGGCTTCAGCTTGGCCGCACCATCGGCGGCGAGATGGCCGTAGAGCGTGTGGAAGACATCGCCCGCGGGCGTGCGGTGCTCGAGGATGACGACGCCGCCATAGTCGAGATGGCCCTTGCGGTTCTCGGCCAGCGCGACGCGGCCGGCCAGCGGCGCGCGGACCGGCTCGCCGGCGGGGCCGAAGACATCGACCGCCATATGGATGGTGCGACGGTTCGAGGCGAGCCAGCGGCCCTTGCGGAAAGCCTTGTCGGTATAGACCAGCCGCGGCTCGCCATATTGGCCGAGCCACCACTGCGAGGTGATGCCGAGCCCGGTGCCGAGATTGCGTGCTTCGTCGGCGCGCAGTTCGAACGGGTTCTGCGGGATCGTCGCCTCGGCGACGCCGAGCGAACCGACGGGCAGGCCTTCGAGCGAACGGCCGAGCACCGGCGCGAAATTGCCGCGCTGCCCGGCGATCCAGCTCGCGATACGGCCGGCGGCGTCGGTGACGAGCAGGCCGCAGGCATTGCGCAGGCGCGCGCCCATCAATTCGCCGTCGATGGCGGGGTTCTCCAGCAGCCGCCAGGCGGGGCCTTGCGAGATCGTGACATAGGGGTCGTTCGGGCGGTCCTTGGCTTCGATCGTCGAGTTCACGACGCTGACGGCGAGGCGCATCCGGACAAGCGGCCAGATCAGGCCGATCTCCTCGGAACTCAGCGGCGAGACGCCATGATAGCCGGCGACGAAAGCGGCGAGCGCGGCCTCGGGCGTCTCGTGGTCGAGGATGGCATAGGCCGCGGCGATGGCGATCTCGCAGACCCGCGGGCCATTGGTCATGTCGCCGAAATCGATCAGGCCGCTGATCCGGGCGGGTTCGCCGAGACGGGGCTCGACGAGGATGTTGAAGTCGTTGAGGTCGTTATGGAGGGTCTGGCGCGGCAGCTTGTCGAGCGCGGGCTTGAGGGCCTCGAAGGCCGCGACGATCTCGGCCACGAGCTTGCGGCGCGAGCCTTCCAGCACATCGAGATGCGGCTTGATCCAGCCGGCCTGGGTCAGGTCCCATTTCGCGGCATCCGGCGCGGCGGTGACCTTGAAATCGCGCAGCGCGAGGTCGAGCCGCGCGGTCAGCGCGCCGAGTTCGGACAGGACGGCAGGCGGTTGCGGCCCGGCTTCACCCATCGGGATGCCCTGAAAGGCGCGCTGGACCCAGACCATGCGTTGGCGGCCTTCAGCATCCGCAACGTTCTGCCAGAAGCGGTTGCCTTCGGTGGAAAGCAG